>CAWBQP010000040.1:0-133847 GCA_963790735.1 uncultured Alphaproteobacteria bacterium
TGCCTTTCCGCGATCGGAACAGAACATCAAAACCTTGCGCCGGTCGTCGGCATCCTGGACCCGGTAGACGAGGGCGTCCGACACCATCCGGTCGACCATCTTGGTCAGGGTCGGATGATTGAGCAATACGGCATCGGCGAGATCACCCATCGAGTGGCCCTTGCCATCGGAAAGGACTTTCAGAATACGCCATTGTTCGACCGGCACGCCTTCCGTGCGAAACCGCGCGTCGAGCTGACGATTGATCTCCCGGTTGGCCTGCGCAAGCAGATAGGCGAGATGCTCGGTGATGGGTTTGCTGGGCGATTTGGCCAAGGGTTTGAACTTTATACTGGGGGTTTTGGATGAATATTTAGCGCTCTTGCCTGTTCTATATGCATGGGAATCGTTGAATATTCAATATTTTCCACTAGGATATTTTTGTCTGCCGATCACCTTGTCGATGGTAGTCTGATCGCGCCGGACTAAAGCAGCTGAAAGGAGAGCGAATTGCTCTCGCCATGCAAATTGGAAAGTTCCGGCGGGCCGTCGATGCCGCCGGAATGGCTGTTGAAGGGATTGCCCGGGTTCGGTCGGGGAAGCTCCGGGCCCGCGCCGCGCCTGTTTCGTGAGCGCCGCGACCGCAAGAAATTGCGGATCGCCAACTTTGTCGGACTGTCGGGTCCGTCGGGAATTTGGGGCCCGGCCTCCATCAACAGTACGCTGCTGGCGCGTTTCCGAGATCAACCGCCGCGGAGGCATTCTGGGCCGCGAAATCGAGGTCGTGTTCCATGACACCGGCGGCGACATCAACGACGTGACGCGGACGGCATCCGACATGGTCGCGTCCGAAGACGCAGACCTCGTGATGGGCTCGCATATCAGCGCGGTCAGGGTTGCGTTACGAAAGGTCGTCGCCGGACACATTCCCTATCTTTACACGCCGGTATATGAGGGCGGAGAGCGGACGCCGGGCGTCATGGCGATCGGCGAAACGCCGCGGGCTCAATGGCGCCCCGCCATCGAGTGGCTCGCAAACATCAGGCAGGCGTCGAACTGGTATCTGATCGGCAGCGACTACGTCTGGCCATGGCTCTCCCACAAGGCGACCAAGAAATACATCGCGGACGCCGGCGGGCGTGTCGTCGGCGAAGAGTTCGTGCCGATCGGCGAGCACAATCACAGCAGCCAACTCGAGCGGATCCGGGCCGCCAAACCCGACGTGGTTCTGATCTCGCTGATCGGCGCTGACAGCGTCGTTTTCAACCGTACCTTTGGCGAGCAGGGGCTCGGCGTCGAATGCTCCGTCTGGCCGGAGCGATGGACGAAACGGTGCTGCTTGGGATCGGCGCCGACAATACCGAAAACCTGTTCTGCGCATCCGGCTATTTCGTCGACCGGGCCTCGCGCGAGAACGACGTCTTCCGCAGCCAATACGAATCTTCGTTCGGTCGCAACGCGCCGCCGCTCGGCTCGATCGCGCAGTCGAATTACGAAGGATTGCGGTTTCTCGAGACGGTCGCTGCGCGGGCGGGATCGCTGGCGGGGAAGCCGCTGCTCTCGGCGGCTGCGAATGTGGACTATCAGGGCGCGCGCGGCACCATCGGCATCCGGCGCGGCAGCGCGCGCATGCCGATCTATCTTGCGGCGGCCAATGGGCTCGACTTCCGGCTGATCAAACAGTTCTGACGGCGGGCGCATCGCTTCGCCAAAAGGAAAGGCCGCTAAATAATACTTGAAAAGGAAAACATTTCCGTTTCTAGTGATGTGAGTGAGGTCGGACTTTGGTCCGGCTACTTTCCTCGCGAGCCGTCTGAAGAAACAGGAGAAACCATCGTGACAGTAGCGCTTCCCACCCCCGATCAGCTGCGCGCGGTTGCCGACCAATGCGGTCTGGCATTGACCGATGAGGACGTCACTTCCTTCCGCGGACTGATGCAGGGCTCGGTCGATGCCTACAACGTCGTCGGGGCGATGCCCGACGAAGTCCCGATCGTCAAATACCCGCGGACGCCGGGCTATCGGCCTGGCCCGGAGGAAAATCCGCGCAACGCCTGGTACCGCAAATCGACCGTCAAGGGCGCCGCGAGCGGCAAGCTGAAAGGCAAGGTCGTGGCGCTGAAGGACAACATCATGCTGGCCGGCGTGCCGATGATGAACGGCTCCGCGACGCTCGAAGGCTACGTGCCGGATTTCGACGCCACCATCGTCACGCGCATGCTCGATGCCGGCGCCGAGATTGCCGGCAAGGTGCATTGCGAGTCGTTTTGCATATCCGGCGGCAGCCACACCAATTCGACCGGCCCAGTCCATAATCCGCACAAGATGGGATTACTCCGCCGGCGGATCGTCCTCGGGGAGTGCGGTCGTTGTCGCGCTCGGCGAGGTCGACATGGCGATCGGCGGCGACCAGGGCGGATCGATCCGGATGCCGTCATCCTTCAGCGGCACTTACGGCATGAAGCCGACCTGGGGGCTGGTACCCTATACCGGCGTCATGCCGATCGAAATCTTCGTCGACCATACCGGGCCGATGACCGCGAACGTCGCCGACAATGCCCTGCTGCTCGAAGTGCTCGCCGGCGACGACGGCTATGATCCGCGGATCAAGTCGCCAGAGGTGCAGGAATACACCAAGGCGCTTGGCGGCGGCGTCAAGGGCATGAAAATCGCCGTCGTCAAGGAAGGTTTTGAACAGGCCGGCGCCGAAGCCGCCGTCAACGAAAGCGTGCGCGAGGCGGCAAAGCGCCTGGCGAGCCTCGGCGCTATCGTCGAGGAAGTCTCGATCCCGATGCACATGGTGGCACCGGCAGTCTGGACGCCGATCGGAGCCGAGGGTATCGCCCAGACCATGATGTTTGGCGACGGCTATGGTCTCAGCCGTTCGGATCTCTACTCGACGTCGCTGATGGATTTTCATCGCGGCTGGCGCGGGCAGGCGGATTCGCTCTCGGAAACGACAAAACTGTTTCTGATGCTCGGCGTCTACATCAACAATAATTTCGGTCCACGTTACTACGGCAAGGCCGTGAATATCTCGCGTCGCGTGACCGCGGCCTATGACAAGGTTCTGGCGAGCTACGATCTGCTCTTGATGCCGACCACGCCGATGAAGGCGACGCCGTTGCCGGCGCCGGGCGCCAGCCGCGAGGAGGTATGGCAGCGCGCGTTCGAGATGATCACCAATACCGCGCCGTTCGATATCACGCACCACCCGGCAATGTCGGTGCCCTGCGGCATGGTGGACGGACTTCCCATCGGTCTGATGCTGGTCGGCCGGCATTTCGATGAAATGACCATCTATCGTGCCGCGCACGCCTTCGAGCAGGCCGGCGACTGGAAGAAGATGTAGGCAGCCGAACGCCGAAGGCTGCAAGGGTGCTGGTGATGCCACATGGATAATCTGTTCGTCGCACTGTTCGAGATCCTGAGTTTCGGCGCGATCGTCGTTCTGGTCGTGCTGGGGCTCGGCATCATCGCCAGCATGATGGGCATCTTCAACTTCGCCCAGGGTGAATTCGTTCTCCTTGGCGCCTACGTCACCTATATCGTCTACAGTGCGGGCCTGCCGGTCTGGCTCGGAATGCTGGCTGCGCCCTTTGTCGTCGGTGCGCTGGGATTCGTGCTGGAGCGGACCATCGTCCGGCGATTTTACGCAGCGCCGATCGTGGCGATGCTCGGCACCTACGCACTCGGGCTCATCATCCGCGAGATCGTCCGCGGTTTGATAGGCGGGTTGTACCTGTCGGTCCCCGAGCCGCTCGGCGGTTCGGTCAATATCGGGACCATGCACTTTTCCTCCTGGCGGCTGGTCATCATTCTCATTACGGCGCTGGTGATGATCGGCAGCTATCTGCTGCTGGCGCGCACCGCCTTCGGGTTACGAATTCGGGCGTCGCTGGAAAATCCCGCGCTCGCCCGCGCATCGGGCATTTCGACCAATGCGATCTATGGCGCCACCTTTGCTTTCGGCGCCGCACTCGCAGGCCTTGCGGGTGCGTTGATCGTGCCGGTGTTCTCGCTGTTTGCCGATCTCGGCCTGCGCTTCCTGATTCAGGGGTTCGTCGCCGTCATGGTCGGCGGGGTCGGCTCGTTCGCCGGGCCGGTGGCGGGCGCCGGCGTGATCGGAACGCTCGCCGCCGCACTGCCATGGATCATTCCGCCTGTGATCGCCGACGTCCTCGTGTTCGTTCTCGCCATCATCTTCATCAAGTTTCGGCCGCAAGGCCTGATTTCAGCAAAGGGGGTCTAGTCCATGTTCAGCGACCGCAGCAATCTCAACCGCCGGCGATTTCTCTCCAATTTCGCCTTTGCCAGTACCGCCATCGCCACGGGCGTCGGCAGCTGGGTCGTCCGTCCCGACTGGGCAAATGCGGCTTCGGACCCGATCAAGGTCGGCATCGCAACCGATTTGACCGGCCCGATCGGCTATGCCGGCAATGCGGACGCAAATGTCGCAAAGATGGTGGTCAAGGAAATCAACGACGCCGGCGGACTGCTTGGCCGGCCGCTGGAGCTGTTCATCGAGGACACGGCGTCGAATGAATTGGTCGCCGTCGGCAACGTTCGCAAGCTGATCCAGCGCGACAAGGTCGATCTCGTGCTGGGAGGCATTACCAGTTCGATGCGCAACGCCATCAAGGACGTAATCGTCGCGCGCGGCAAGACGCTCTACATTTATCCGCAGCTGTACGAGGGCAAGGAATGCACGCCCAATCTGTTCTGTACCGGTCCGACGCCGGCGCAGCAGTGCGACGAATTCATTCCCTGGCTGATCAAGAACGGCGGCAAAAGGTTCGCGCTGCCGAGCGCCAACTATGTCTGGCCTCACACCCTGAACGTCTATGCACGCAAGGTGATCGAGGCCAATGGCGGCGAAGTCATCTTTGAAGAGTACTACCCGCTCGACCAGATCGACTTCAGCGCCACCGTGAACCGGGTCATTTCCAACAAGGTGGACGTGGTGTTCAACACCGTGATCCCGCCGGGGGTAGGACCGTTCTTCAAGCAGCTTTACGAGGCTGGATTTCTGAAGAACGGCGGCCGGCTGTCGTGCGTCTATTACGACGAGAACACGCTCAACATCAACCAGGCCGCGGAGATCGAAGGACTTGCGAGTTGCCTCGATTATTTCAAGGCGCTCACACCCGAAGATCCGTTCAGCGCCAAACTTCAGGCGACCTATGACAAGCAGTTCCCGGGCACATTCCTTTTTGCCGCGGGAAGTGCGGCGACCGGGACCTATCGTGGCCTCAAACTATGGGAAGCGGCCGTGAAGGAGGCCGGCAAGGTCGATCGCGACGCGGTTGCGGCTGCGCTGGACCATGCGAAGATCGCCGAAGGTCCCGGCGGGCCGGCGGAAATGGTTCCCGGCAAGCGGCATTGCAAGATGAAGATGTATACGGCGGTTGCCAAGGGCGGCAATTATGAGATCGTTGCGCGCAGCGCCGGCCTCGTCGATCCCAAGGAATGCTAGTGCAAGGCTAGCGCAATGCTGAGCGTCCTGCAGCGGCGGCAACCCGCCGCTGCGAACTCTGGAGCGGATTTACCGGCAACTTGATGACAGAGACGACACAGACGACGCCCCTGAGGCTTCCGCTTCGTGCCAGCCGCTCGCGCCGATTACAAGTGCTGCCGATCATCGAAATCGTGGTGCTGGTGATCGGTGCGCTGCTGCCGCTCGTCCTCAAGGACTATCTGACGGTCTATGCGACGCGGGTCCTGATCCTCTGCCTGTTCGCGCTCTCGTTTGATCTGGTGTGGGGATACGCCGGAATCATGAGTTTTGGGCAGGCCGTGTTCTTCGGGACCGCGGGATATGGCGTTGCGCTGCTCGCCCGCGATCTCGGCGTGACCTCGATCCTGCTCGTGTTGCCGGCTGGCCTGTTGATCGGGCTGGCATTCGCATTGCTGCTCGGGGGCTTTCTTCTGCTCGGCCGCCATCCGTCCAGCGTGATCTTTGTTTCGCTGGGCACGCTCACCGGGTCATACGCGGCGGATCGTGTGGCGCGGGGGTGGTATTACCTCGGAGGCCAGAACGGCATTCCATCGATTCCGCCGATGTCGCTCGGCAGTTACGATATCACCGAGGGGCCGGTCTATTATTATCTGACGCTCGGCATTCTCGTGCTCGTTTATCTCCTGTGCCGCTTTCTGGTGCGGTCGCAGTTTGGTCTTGCATTGGCCGGCCTGCGCGAGAACGAGCAGCGGATCGCCTTCTTCGGCTATCAGGTGCAACGGCTCAAGGCGATCATCTTTTCCTTCGCCGGCGCCATCGCCGGGCTCGCAGGCAGCCTTTATGCCTTTCATGAAGGTTTCGTCTGGCCCAACATGCTGGGCGTGGTGATATCGACGCAGGTGGTCCTCTACGTGTTGTTCGGCGGCTCCGGGACGCTGATCGGAGCTGTGATCGGAACGGTTGCGATCGAGGCGGTCAGTTTCTGGCTGTCGAACAGCTATCAGGACATCTGGCCGATCATCCTCGGCGTATTGTTGCTGCTGGTTATCCTGTTTCGTCCTGCCGGTCTGATCAGCCTGATCCTCAGCGAGCGCGAGCGCGTCGGCAGTTTCGGCCGGCCGCCGGGGAAGGGCGATCATGGCTCTTCTTGAAGCGCGAGGCCTGATCAAGATATTCGGCAAGCTGACGGCCCTGAACGGTGCCGATCTTACGGTCGCGGAGAACGAATTCCACGGCTTGATCGGACCCAACGGCTCCGGCAAGAGCACGCTGATGAAATGTGTCGCCGGTGCGGAGATCCCGACGTCAGGTACGGTGACGTTTGGCGGCCGCGACATCTCGCAAGCCTCTCCTGCCGAGCGGGCGCGCGCCGGCATGAGCCTCAAGTTCCAGATCACCAGCGTGCTGCCGGCATTGACGTTGTACGACAACATTCTGCTGGCGTTGCAGGCTCAGACGTCGCTCCCCCGGCTGGTGTTCTCGCGCACCCGCGGGATCCTGCACGACCGCGCCATGGCCATGCTCGAACAATTCCGTCTGGTGGACCGTGCGGCGGATCCGGCCTCCGCGCTTTCCCATGGCCAGCAGCAATGGCTTGAAATCGCGATGGCGCTGGCGCCCGAGCCCAGGCTCCTGCTGCTGGACGAACCGACCGGCGGCATGAGCCTCGAGGAACGGCGGGTTACCGGCGAACTGCTGCAACCGATCAAGAAGCGCTGCTCCCTCGTCATCGTCGAGCATGATCTCGATTTCATTCGTGACATCTGCGACCGGCTGACCGTGCTCGATCAGGGAAGCGTACTGGATTGCGGTTCGGTTCAGCATATTCAGTCGAGCGCCCGGGTTCAGGAGGTCTATCTCCGCCGTGCCTAACGAGGACAACTATCTCGATATCCAGAATGTTGACGCGGGCTATGGCCGCAGCCAGGTCCTGTTCGGTGTCACGCTGCGCGTTCCCTGGCGCGGCGGCGTCGCCATTCTTGGCCGCAACGGCGCCGGCAAGACCACGTTGATGAAGGCCATCGTCGGCGAATTGCCGCTGCTCGGCGGCTCCGTCAGTCTCGATGCCCGCAGCGTTGGGCAGCTACCGACCGAGCGGCGCATTCGCCTCGGCCTCGGATACGTCCCGCAAGAGCACGCGGTGTTCGGAAGACTTTCGGTGCGCGACAATCTTGCCGTCGGCGCGCTGACCAACCGCGACAGCCAGGCCGTCAATCGTGTGCTGGAGATATTTCCAAAGCTCGGCCAGCGGATGGATCAGGTTGCCGGCACGTTGTCCGGCGGCGAACGCAAGATGCTCGCGATCGGCCGTGCCTTGTTGTCGAACCCGCGGGTATTGTTGCTGGATGAGCCGACCGAAGGCGTCTGGATCGGCGTGATCGAGGAAATCACCGAACGTCTGATCCTGCTGGCCAGGGAGATCGCCGTCGTGATCGTGGAGCAGCATCTCGATCTCGCGCTGCGCGTCGCAGATCGGGCCTTTGTGCTCGATCGTGGAAGGGTCGCGCTCACGGGATCGGCGCAGGAGGTTCGCAGCGATCCAAGGCTCTTGCAGTATCTGGCGCCTTAGAAGCGTTTTCGAGCGAAGTGGATACCGGTTCGCGTGAAGAAAACGCGTCAAAAGAGAATCTACCCGCAGTCAGGACGCCTGAGCTTGGGCTGCGCGCCGCTCGAACGTCATGGCCTGCAACACCTCGGCAAATGCGCCCTTGCGATCGCTTAAGGTCGCCATGGTCAGCCCCGCGCCGTTGGCGCCGGCGCGGGTGCGCGAGCGGATCAAAATCCATTCGCCTTCCGGCGGGCGGAAGAAGTACAGGCTGATCTCGGGATTGATGAAGGTCCATTCGCGCATGTCGACGATCTGGCCGACGCCGCTGGCAAAGTCCGCCGCCTGCACCGCCTGCAACAGCGGCGTGTTGCTCTCGCCCTCGACCATCGGCACGTCGAGCCGCATCCATGCCGCCGCCGGGCCGGGTTTTTCCAATGCGCCCTCGATCAGCCGCACCGACACGTTTTGGAAATAGCGGCTCCACTTTTGTGCGAAGGCCGGCGGTGGTGAGCCTGTTTCCGGTGGCGCGTCATCTGCTGCTTGCTTCGAAAAGGGGTCGGCCGGGGATTCGCCGCCTTGCGCCGTGAGCAGCGCCGTGCAACGGCCGATCTCGACGTCGCCGTCCAGCAGCCGAACCTGCATGGTCTTGGCCTTGCGGCCGTCGCGCAGCATGTCGGTCGCAAGGCCGAAAGCACGCAAGCCGGCCGGCCGCCACAGGTCGAAGGTGAGGCGGCGCACCGCAAAGCCGGAGGCGTCAGCCAGCCGTTCGACCTCGCGCGTCATCAGCGCGGTGGTCGCGCTGCCCTGCAGCATCTCCGCTGACCATGGTCCGCCGGCATGCTCCGTGGCGCGAAACAGGGGGCCTTCCGGCCTGAAAATGGCGGTCATTGCAGGGCTCCGCGGTTGAATCGATGCGGGATTTCTAGGCAGCCCCGGCCACCGCCACAATAACCGCGGAGGTTATGTGATGTGAGACATGCGGTTGGCGGACTTGTGTGGCGGCCCATTCGGCTTACTTTGCGGGCATCATTTTTGCCCCTGATGAGCCCCGAGGAGACGCCGATGAGCACCTTAAAACCGCTGACAATCGACATTGTCTCCGACGTGGTCTGCCCGTGGTGCTACATCGGCAAACGCCGGATCGAGAATGCCTTGGCGCTGGTGCCTGATGTTCCCGTCGAAGTGCGCTGGCGGCCGTTCTTCCTCAATTCCTGGGTGCCGCGCGAGGGCATCAGCCGCGACGAATATCTCACCACCAAGTTCGGCTCGGTCGAAGCCTATAAGAGCATTGCCGGGCGCGTCGTCACTGCCGCCGGCGAAGAGGGGCTGACCTACCGCCCCGAGCTCGTGAAGCGCCAGCCCAACACGACAGATTGCCACCGGCTGATTCATTGGGCCGAGGCCAAGGGCAAATCAGCCGAGATGAAGCAACGCCTGATGGAATTGTATTTCCGCGACGGCGGCGACCTGACCGACGTCAACGTGCTGGTGCAGGCCGCGGCCGATATCGGCCTCGATGCCGACGACGTGCGCAGGCGGCTTGCCACCGATGAGGATGTCGCGCTGATCTCCGGCCAGGCGCAGGAGGCATCCGAGAAGGGGATCTCCGGCGTGCCGACATTCGTGTTCGCGCAGAAATACGCCGTCTCCGGCGCGCAGCCCGCCGACCAACTCGCCCGCGCCATTCGTCAGGTGTCCGGCGAAATCAACGCACAGGCGGCGGAGTAACTTTTCTTCTCCCTCGCCCCGCTCTTGCGGGGAGAGGGTGGGGTGAGGGGCTTCTCTCCGCGAGCGCAGTAGCGTTTGATGTGCGTTGTCCCTACAAACCAACAACAAACCTGGGGAGACGTCATGATCTACGAACTGCGAACCTACACCGTAAAGCCCGGTACGCTCGGCGACATGATCAAGGCCGCGAGCACCGTTTCGCGCGACATTCGCAAGGACGATTACGGCAAGCTTGAAGGCTACTGGTCGACCGAGATCGGGCCGCTCAATCAGGTCCTGCACATGTGGAGCTACAACAGTTTCGACGAGCGCACGCGGATGCGGGCCGAACTGGCGAAGAACCCGCGCTGGACCGGCGAGTATGTGCCGCTGATCCGGCCCTCTGCTGGTGCGTCAGGACGTCCGCCTGATGAACGCGGTGAGGCCGCCGGTTGCGCCGGCATCGACGGGCAATGTCTACGAACTCCGCAACTATCGGGGCAAGCCTGCCGGTGGCCTGAAGCAGTGGCTCGATGCGTTCACCGCGGTGCTGCCGGAGCGTGAGAAATATTCAAAGATCGTAGGCCTCTGGACGACCGAGGCGGGGCAACCGAACGAGGCCTGCCACATCTGGGCCTATCCCAGCCTGAACGCCCGCGCCGAAGCGCGCGGCAACGCGATGAAGGATCCGGCCTGGCAGGAATTTCTCGGCAAGGGCCCGGGCTTCCTCGAGGAAATGCACTCGACCATCATGCTGCCGGCGCCGCACTCGCCGCTGCAGTGAGGCGTCTGCGTAGCCCGGATGGGGCGGTGCAGATGGCCCCGCGGCAATTGCACCTGTTCAAGTCGCGCCGCCAGCGCGGCACCGTGCCGTCGGCGCCTCACGGCACGGGCGTTGCCGGCTGCTGTCAGATTGTCACGCGGCTGCCGTCGAAGCGCGTGAAGGAGAAGCCGTCGAAGGGTTCGCGCAGGGTAGTGCGCTCGTCCCGCAGCATGCCGATAGCCACTTCCTCGCCGAGCGCCATTGAGGCGGAAGCGTCGGAACGCCAGTGGATGCCCGCCCAATTCCGTCCGAAACCGTAATTCACCGCGAGCTTGTTCAACTCTCCACCAACCGTGAGCGGCGGGCCGCTATAGGGCACGAGCCTCGTCGGGTCAGCCGGATCGGGCTGTACCGGGTTGGCGATGACGCGGCTCTCGTCGAAAAACGCCTTCAATATGGTAGCCGCGACGGCACCAACGCTCGTGGCACCGCCGGGATAGGTGGAGTGAAAGGGCGCGGCCTCCGGATAGGTTTGTGACAAAAGATAGGTGCCGTATTTGGCTTTACTGCGATCGAGGGCTTCCGATTTCAGGAAGTTATCATGCAACGGGTAGTCGCTCACGCCATTGGCGAGGCGATGGTGCGCCAGACCGCCGTAGGCTTCCGGTCGCACAGCCCGGTGCACGAAATACTTCTGCCAGTAGCACGCGCGGACGGAGTTATTGATCCCCGTGGCGAGTAGTGCTTGCACATAGGGCAACCCGAAGGTGGCACCTCCAGGGCTTTGGGTTTTCGATTTCCGATACGGGTTCGATGGGTAGGACACCGGCTCTGCCGGTGGATACAGCCCGGAATAGCGCTGGTCCGTCCCACCACCGGGGGTCGCAAGGATCAGTGCTGCCGCCCACCCAAGTGCAGGACCACTGTGGATGTACTCCGCGAGATCTCTTCCTGTCGTTATGTATCGCGGTGTCGCGTCGAACTGCAACCGGCGTTTCGGTGCGGCGCCGTTCTGGATCGCCAGCCACTCCACGTATTCGGTCAGGAATTCGCTCGTGGGCAACGCGGTGCGAATTTGAGCACTGATCCACTGTGAGGCGTAGGGCACGTCCCGGAGCAGGAATTGCGAGATCAGCGGGCCGTCCAAAACGCCTGGAGGCGTGACGGAGCGGCCGTTCGGGTCAGCCGGGTCGAAATAAAGCGCATTGGCACGGAACAGCGTACCGGGTGTGACCCGCCCACCAGACTTCGGCCCCCGGAAATCAGCAAGCTTGTTGAGTTCCTCGGTTGCGGCAAGCACGTCGCGATTGGAGGTGTCGTCGCGCAACTCGGTAAGCGGAACATCACGAAGCAGGGATTGCCAATATACCTCGACCGCCTCGCCGCCGCGCTCCGCACTTGCAAGGGCCGGTGCCGGCGGTATCGCAATCTGAGTAGGGTTTATACCGCTGAGACTGACGGCCTGTGTGCCTACGGGATTGACCAGTTTGCGAGTGCCGCCGAGCGGGATTTTCTCGAAATCAGTGGGATCGCCCGACTGGCAAGCGGTATGGAGGGCCTGCCATGCCGCTTGTTCCACTTCGTCGCGTTTGTCGTGCGGCAGGCCCCGTGAATCGGAACCGATCTTGTTGGTGTAGCGCGCCTCATCGCCATTCGTCGGGTGGGGCGCGATGGGAATTTTCTCGTTGTTGCTCGCGCAGACCCCTCGGACTTCGAAGGCGCGGCGCTTGAACGCCGCGTCGAGCGGTCGCGAGTTCGCGCTCACTGGCTGCGCCGCGGCCGGGGCGATTCCCGGCATGCTCGGCGGAGACGCAAGCACGGCGGCGCCAACCGCAATGCCGGCCCCGCCGAGCAGCGAGCGGCGAGTGACCGCGGTGGCCGGCAGGGCCGGCGAAGCCAGGTCGGATTCAGTCGAAATGGTGGGGTGATCAGCCATGGAGATCTCCTCCCTCGCAAGCGAATTTGGGTTGCGCCGGAGCCGTCCACTTTCTAGCGTCCGCTCCTGGACGCGAAATCATTCCATCGGGAGGAAGCGACAGGAGATTGACGTAGATCAATACGTGAGTGGTGCAGACCGATCAGGTAGATGGGTCACCGGCGGGGGCCGCTGATGAACCGATGTGCTTGTCTGGATTTCGATTGCCTGGAGCGGAGCGCAATCCGGGGTTATCGCATCTAGGTGCATCGGCCCCGGGTTACGCTGCTGCGGTTACGCGCCCTTCAGATAATAATTCGCCCGCTTGCCGAGCGCGATCCGGCGCAGCACGCGGCGCATCGCCATGGAGGCGCGCAGCGGCTTGATGGCGGTCGTTACCGTGCGATAGAACGCGAGCTTGAGCGCATCGAGCACGGGCTGCTTGCCCGGCGGTTGCTGCGGCAGGCCGATGCCGCGCAGCATCGAATTGAAGAAGTGCAGGTCGTTCAGCCGCCGCACTTCGCGCGTCTTCCAGGTGATCGCCATCGAGATCGAGAACGAGCCTGCGGTGCGTACCCAGTGCGGCCATTGATACGGCACATAGCAGCCGTCGCCCGCGAACAGATGGAATTCGTGGCCGCGCGGCGCAAAGCTATCGTCGTATTTCAGGTTGCGATGCTTGGTCATCGAGCGTTCGATCTCGTCGTCACAGACGATCGTGCGGTCGGTATTGTCGAAGATCGTGAAGAATTTTTCGCCGTGGATGTGGACGAAAAAGTTGTCCTCGCTGTCGAGGTGGAACGGCGTGGTCGAGTTCGGCGAGGACACGAACAGGAAACCCTCGACTTGCTCGAAGCCGGCATCGAGCAGGCTGTTGAAGCCGCGCGCGCGGGCGACCGACAGCAGGGTATCTTCCAGCAACGCCTGATATTCCGGCGAGTTCTCCACGCGCTTGAGCACCATCCAGGCGCCGGCGGTTTCGATGCTCTTCACCACTTCGACCGGATCGAGGTCGACGGCGGGAATGGCGTCCGGATCCTGGCTGATTGCAACCTTGCCGGAATTGTACTCGATCAGGTCTCGCGGCAATTCGGCGGCGAGCTGCGCGATGCGCGGCAGCGTCAGCAGCGGATGGCCGGCGAGCCTGTGGCGGATCGCGAACGGCTTGAGCGGAAAGTCGCGGCGAAGCGCGTCATGATCGGCCGTGATCACGGGCGCGATGGCGGTGAGCGTATTCATCTAGGATTTCTCCTGCCGTGCTCTGACGAAATGAACGATGCGGCGTACCGGCTCACGGATCGCGCCGCGCAAGCCGAGCGCGGCGCGGATCAGCGATACGACCGGATCGCCCCGCCGCAGCGGGATCAAGACGTCGCCGATCGCAAGGCGTCCGCGCCAGATCGGGTTGATCATGGGATGGTCGGGGGCGGCGGTGGAATTGACCAGGCGAATGGCCGGATCCGCGCAGAGATACCGGGTCAATTCCAGCGTCAGCTGCACGCCCGGCGAAAACTTCGCAAAGCGCTCGTCGACGCCGAGCTTGAAGTAGAAGGCGCGGTCCTGATGGCGCAGCACGATGGCGGCTGCCACCGGCGTTTCGCCGGCCCGCAGGGTCACGATCTCGCACTGGCCGGTCTCGGCCAGCGCCGACGTGGCGCGGCGGACGAAGGCCGCATCGCCGTCGTCCTGGCTGAGCGCGGTGCCGCGCTGGCCCTTCCAGCCGCTGGCCTCCAGCATCAGGAATGTTTCGACGGCGGTGGTCATTTCGGCAGGCGTCCGCGCCACGTCGAAGTGGACAGCACCGTGTTCGGCGAGGCGATTGCGCTGACGGCGCAGTTCTTTCAGTTTCTTCGCGCCGAGCGCCTCGCGCAGCACTTCGTCGGCGTCACCGGTGGTGTCAAGGCAGGCGCGGACATGCGATTGCAGCACCACGGGCTGCATGCGGCTGCGATGCAGTACGTCGGTAAAGGCCTTCATCGCTGCGCCATCGAGCGAGGTGGCGCGGAAGATCAGCGCATGCGCGCCGGACCGCCGGGCCTGCTGCAGAATGCCGGTGACGGCGTCCTCCGGGTTGTCGCGATCGAGCAGCGGCGTGCAAAGCGTGCCGTAGGGATCGGCGCTGACCAAAGCGGGCAGCGGGATCCTGTAGGCGCGCCACATCGAGATCACAGGCACCAGGCCGATCAAGCTGGATGCGTCGCGCCACGCGCCGAGCGCGTCGGTGTCGACGCGGCCCCGCGCCGAAGCGTTCACCGCCAATTCCCATTCGGGCAAATAATAGCCGTTCGGCTCGGCGACGCGTTCGGACAGCGCGCGCCATTGGGCCGCGGAAACGCCGGCGAGCGGCGTCAGCGCTCCGCCGGAGCCTGGCGCATGTGCGTTCGCATCCATGCTCGATGCACGACGAACCGTCGATGTGTCGGCAATATCAGCCACTTCCCCGAATCCCCGTTCGCGATTTATGTGGCCGACGACCTTGAGGGCGCCGCCTGGCCATCGCGTTCACGGGGCAATGCTAGCGGGAAGAGGTGGAAAATCGCGTTGCAGCGAAGCTCGGATTTGAACGGTCGCGTTAACGGATCATTCAGTCTGATCAGGCTGCTCAGCCGTCACGCCACCTCGGCAGCGGCGGGGGCGGCGAGGAATTTGGCTTCGAACTCGCTCGCCGGCATCGGCCGTCCGAAGAAATAGCCTTGTCCCTCTTGGCAGCCCATCCTGACCAGGAAGTCGGCCGTGGCCCGGTCCTCGATGCCTTCGGCGATGACCGACAGGCCCAGTTGCTTGGAAAGGCCGATGGTCGAACTGACGATCGCCGCGTCGTCGGCATCGGTCAGCAAGCCCAGTACGAAAGAGCGGTCGATCTTCAGCCCGTCGAGCGGGAATTTCTTCAGATAGCTCAAGCTGGCAAATCCGGTGCCGAAATCGTCGAAGACGAGGCGAACGCCAAGCTCCTGAATCTCAAGGAACGTTTTCAACGCGCCCTGCTCGTCGTGAAGCAGGATGTCTTCGGTGACTTCGAGCTCGAGGCTGGTTGGGTTCAAACCGGTGCTGGCGAGCACCTGTGCTACCGAGAGTGCGAGGTCGCCGGACTCGAGCTGGGATGGCGAAAGATTGACGCCGATGCGGAGCTTGTGTCCCGCGCGTTCCCAGGCGGCGCCCTTGGCGCAAGCGGTTTGGAGAACCCATTCGGCGATCCGCTCGGAAATCGGAGAGGTGTTGACGACCGGCATGAATTCCGCCGGCGAAACCAGACCTCGCACGGGATGACGCCAGCGGATCAGGGCTTCGGCGCCGATCAATCGGCCGTCGGCCAGATGCAATTGCGGCTGGTAGAACAGTTCGAACTCATTGCGTTCCGCCGCCAGCGCCAGCTCCGCTTCCAGCGTCAGGCGCGTCTCCAGTTCGCGGCGGATCGAATCTTCGAACAGCACGTGGCCGCCGCGGTTGGTCGCCTTGGCGCGGCTCAGCGCCAGATGGGCGTTGCTGAGAAGTTCGTCCGCCGTTCGTCCATCGCCCGGGCAAATGGCGGCTCCAATGCTGACCTTGACGCGGAGATGGCGGTTTCCGGCCAGCAGAGGTGCGTCGAAGCCGTCACCGATCTGTTCGGCGAAGCGGCTGAGGTTTTCGCCGATGTCGCTCGCCGGAACTGCGATCGCGAATTCGTCTCCGCTCAAACGAGCGACCAGACCGGCCGGCGGAACAGCCGCCGTTAATCGCTGCGAAATGGCGCGAAGCACGAGATCGCCACAGGTGTTGCCGAGCATGTCGTTGATCTGCTGAAAGCCGTCGATGCCGATCACAAGCAGTGCCACGTTGCGGGCGTTTATCTCGGCCGCGGAAATTTTCGCCTCGAGTTGGGCGTGAAGTGTGTAGCGGTTGATGAGACCCGTCAGCGTGTCGTGTTCGGCGAGGTATCGAATTCTCTCGGCTTCGCGCTTGCGCACCGAAATGTCGCGCAGGATCGCGCCGAATTGAAAGCCGTCGGTGCCCTGCCAGCCGGAGAAGCTGGCCTCGACCGGAAACACCTCGCCATTGCTGCGGCGTCCGTCGAACTCGACCACCGATCCGGCGGCGAGACTCGCGGCGTCTCTGATGGAGAATGAGGACGTGGCAACGGCTCCGTCACGTGCGCAAATCTCGTCGAACGGGCGGCCGATCATCTCCTCGGGCAGATAGCCGAAGATCGCGGTCGCGCCGGGATTCCAGACCGTGATCAGGTAATTGGAATCGGTGCAGATCAGGCCGTCGCCGAGCGACATCGCCACGCGCTGAAAGCGGCTCTCGGCGACCCTGCCGAGCAGATCCCTGATGTCGATTTCGTCGAGCGCGATGGCTGCGATGTAGACGATGATGGCGATCTGAAACAGCGCGGTGTCGAGAATGAGCGGGAACGCGGCCTGCAGGGCAAACGCGCCTGCCTCGACCGCGACAGCCGTTGCGGCGAGCAGCGCTACTCGCTTGCCGGCGGAAAGGCGGCGCCATGAGAACAGCATGAGCAAGGCGAGCAAGGCAAGGCCGGTCAGCGTGACGACGTGCGAAGTCCATTGCAGCGCGCGGTTCTGCAGCAGCAATTCCGCGGCCAGTGTCTGCAGCACGGGTCCGGACAGGATGACGCCGTTCGGGACGCTGAAGCGGTCGCCGAGTTCGAGCGCCGTGCCGCCGATGATGACCTTCTTGCCCTGCAGCTTTTGCAGTGTCGCCGGGTCGCCGTGCAGGACGTCGGCAAAGGACACTTTGGGGATTCCCGCCGTTCGGATGCTGAAGTCGATCAGAAAGGGCGTGCGCTTTTCGGCGTATTGGCCGGCGAGGACGGCAGCCATAGCGGGCACGAATTTGCCATCCAGCTTCTCACCGAACGGATAACGGCGGACAAGGCCGTCGGGTCCGACCTCGACATTGACGAGCGCCGGCCAGGAATGTTCGGCGAATTGCGGCAGCGGGCGATTGACGTGAAGCGTCGTCCTGTCGGTGCGGGGCTGCTGGAAGGAGGGCAGCACGATCGATCCGCCGGCGCTCTGGAGGGCTTCGGCAAAGCTTCGGTCCGACGATGCGTCGGAAGGCGTGGAGAAGTCGACATCGAGCGCGATGTCCTGGACCTCCGCCTTCTGAAGCTGCCGGATCAGTTCGGCGTAGAGCAGGCGCGGCCACGGCCAGACGCCGATCCTGTCGATCGACGATGCGTCGATCGCGATCACCACAGTATCGCCGGAGGCCTGTCGCGATTGCCAGGCGAACCGCAGGTCGGCCAATGCGTGGCGAAGCGAGCTGTGCCAGCCGCCCGCCAGGACGATTGCAAGCGCAATCGCGACGAAGAGATGCGGCCGATATCGTTTCACGTTGTCACCATTCTGGTGGTTGGAATGCCGTGTCGCTGCGCCTGATGGCTGTTAGCTCCGTAATTGACGTCGCAAACTAGTTCCTGCCGCGGCCGTTGCCGTTGCCATTGCCATTGCCATTGCCGTTTCCGTTGCCGTTATTGGCATGGCCGTTTCCGTTGCCACGACCATTGCCGTTGGCCCCGTGTTGCCGTTGCCGTTTCCATTGCCATTACCGTTTCCGCCGCCGCCTGAGCCGCTGACGGCTGCAACCGTGCTGCTCACGCCCGAAGCGGCGCTGCTTGCGCCAGATGCGGCGCCGGCACTGCTCGCCGCGTTGCCCTGACCGTTGCTTGCCGAGGCCGTATCATTTCCGGAACCGGACGAAGCCCAGATCGTGTCCTTTTTCGCAGCGTTGCGGGCGCCGCCATGCGCCGCCGACTTGTCGTGGGCGAGGCCGTTCGTCGCGCGGTGGACGTTCAAGCGGACTTCACCGATCGATGACGAGATGCGGGTGACGCCATGCTTTGCGGGCTGCACGCTCGTGTGCCGCAGCGGCTGGACGCCCTGTCCATTCGTGGCGTGGCGGATCGCGGTAAAGCCTCCGCGCGGCACCGGAACGCGTTCGACCGACGGCGCGCGCGGCTTGCCTTGCTCGATCGGGGCGAGGGCGCCGGAGCCGCCCAGCGACAGACCGGTCTTGCCGTTGGCGAAGGCGGTCGCATGTTGGCCCGCCATCACCTGAGCGATCTGGCCCGACTTGAAGTCTGCGACTTCAACCTGACCGCGGACCACGTCGACGGTGGTCTTCCCTGCGTTGACGGTGACGCGGAATTGCGTGCCCTTCACCACGGCCGCGAGGTAGGGGGTCTCGACCTCGAAATGCTTGACGTTGCGCTTTTCAACGTCGAGCAGGATCGAGCCGGCCCGCTGCATGATCGTCGTCGACAGTCCGTCCTTCTTCTGGGCGGGGACGCCGATCACGGAATTCGGCGAAACCAGGATCATTTCGTCGCCGCGCTTCAAGAGGATGCGTCCGGTACGGCCGGTGCGAACGGTATCGCCCGGCTTCAACACGTCTTCCTGTTTCAGCGATGCCTGCTGCACGCCGCTGCCGGTAAGCCATACCTCGCCCGAGGATTTGTGGACCGTCCAGTCGCCGCCGTCAGCGGCGAACGCGACGGACGCCGTCGCCAGCATGAACACGGTCGCGAGTGCTCTCGAGACGTGAGGGATCGCACGCATGAAAACTCTTTCCGATTGCCGCTTTGTCCCGGACGCTATCGGAAATGTTTCAACATTGAGTGAGCGAAAGCCGTGCTCTGCGAAGAGCGGATTAACCATTCATTGACCATAAAATTCTATTAAAAATCATATGGCTAGGGGTCTTACCAACGATCGGCGGCGCGCATCCGTATATCTACTGAAGCGCGTTTGTGCACCTGTAGGCTGGCACCGCTTCCCGATGGTTGGTCTCGGCCTGTGGATCATTATCGCCTGTTTTCCGGCGCACGCGCAGCATGCGAACCAGCCCGGTTATGATCCGCGGCAGACGGAAAGGCGTTTCGAGGGCCAACAATCGAGCCAGAGCGCGAACGGGCGTCCCCGGTTGCCGTCGCCGCAATTCGCCCGGCCGGAGGGGCAGGGGGATTCCAAGCCGCTGTTCGTGCTCCGCCACGTCTCGATCAGTGGCGCCGCTGCGATACCGCAGGAGCGGCTGGCGACGACGTATCAGTCCTATATCGGGAAAAAGGTATCGCAGGCCGATCTCGCGGCCATCGCTGCCGCCGTCAGCGACGTCTATCGCGCCGCCGGCTTTCACCTCAGCCGGGCGATCGTGCCTCCACAGGACATCCAGGGCGGCCAGCTTCGCATTCAAGTCATCGAAGGCAGCATCGCGGAGCTGGTGCTGAAGGGCGACGGCGCCGAACAATTCGGCGTCCGGCCGATGCTCGAGGCCGTGCTGACTGAGCGGCCCTCGCGGCTTGCGACGCTCGAACGGCAGTTGCTGCTGATCAACGGACGGCCCGGCATGCGGATCGAGGACACCGCGATCGAGGAGATCGGCACCGCGAGCGGCGATTTCCGTCTGATCCTGTCGCTGAAGACGTGGCACGTCTTCACGTCGTTCGGCGTCGACAATCTTGGATCGTCGTCGGTCGGACCGTGGCAGAGCTACGGCACGGCGGCGTTCAACTCCTATCTCGCGCCCGGCGATTCCCTGGTGTTGAACCTGTCGACCACGCCCGGCGATCCGCGGCAGCTCGCATTCGGCCGTCTGTCCTACGAAGTGCCCGTCGGCACCGACGGCGCCCGCGTCGGCGCGTCGGGCTACTACAGCGAGGTTTGGCCCGGCGATTACCGCCATCTCTACAGCGACAACATCAAGACCGAGTCGTTCGAAATTCGCGGCAGCATCGTTCCGCTGCAATCGCAGAAATCGAGCCTGACGCTGACCGCGGCGGCCGGATTCACCAATGCTACCGAAAACGACGTGTTCGGCCCGATCTACGCCGACCGTATCCGCACCGCCAGCTTCACGTCGGACTACCGGCTGCAGGACAGTTTCGGCGGCACCAATTATCTGACGGTGAATTTTCGCCAGGGCCTCGACATTCTCGGCGCCTCGCACCGCGACGACGACTATCTGTCGCACGACGGCGCGTCCGGCAAATTCTCCGCGCTGAATTTCTGGTTCACGCGCTACCAGACGCTGACGGATGCCTGGTCGCTGAAACTCGCCGCGGCCGGCCAGACGGCGTCCGGCCCGCTGTTCACCTCGCAGCAATTCTATCTCGGCGGCATCGCGTTCGGGCGCGGCTATGGCAGCGCCGAGATCAGCGGCGATAATGGATTGGCGGGATCGGTCGAGCTGCGCTTCGACCAGAAGACGAACCTTCAATATCTGAGCGGTTACCAGCTCTACGGATTCGTCGACAGCGGGGTGGCCTGGAATGACGGCTACCGCCTGAGCGACGGCCTTTCGCTGACCTCGGCCGGCGGCGGCGTTCGCTTCTTCCTCGCCGACGGCCTGCAGGCCGACATCGGCGCTGCCGCGCCGCTCACCTATCGCGCGCCTGACAATCCCACCCGCGGCGCGCGGGTGCTGTTCTCGCTGACCAGCGCGCTGAAACTCTGTCCGGCGCGGGCGACGACCCGCTGCCTGTAGCCGCTAGACCGGCTCGTAGCTCTCGGCGCTGCAGGTATCCTCGGCTTCGACCTTTTGGCGATCTGCGATCACGCCGCCGGAAATCTCGACACGATAGGTCTGCGTGCCCAGCGGTTTGCCGGTCACCGAAATCACTTCGGCCTTGACGCAGGCGGTCCAGCCCGGTCCGCGGAGGTTGGGGCGCGGCTCGGAAACGCGAACATGGGTCGGTTGCGAGGCCGCGGTGAACACCGAGTCCAGTTTCTCCTTCAGCATGCGCTTGACGTCGGGCACCGGCTCGAGCGCGGGCGGCTCGGGCGCCTTGGCGCGCATGAACTCGGGCACCGGCGAGCGGACGTCGGCGAAGCCGCAACCCGCAAGCGTCAGCGCTGCGCCCGCCATCAGCGCTATGTGAAACCCGATCCGCCGCATCGGAGGTTGTTTTACCCCGGAGACGCCACTCCGGACAGAGTATTAGGCACAGATAACAATCCCGATACTGTGATTTGCATCACGTCGCGGAGCCTGGGTCTGCGACAAGATCGCCGTTGAATTGAGCCTGTCACGCCTCACATCGCCGGCTTGAACCTTTGGCTTCGGGGCCATGACCAATCCGTAGCCTGCATTGCCGGGAGAGTTGGCATCATGTTCCGTCACGCGCTGCTCAAGTTGATGATTCCCGCTGCGGTTCTTCTGGGAACACATTCGGCGTCCGCCGAAAGCCGCCTCGCGCTGGTGATCGGCCAGTCCGCCTATCGCTCGGTGCCGGCGCTGCCCAATCCGGCCAATGACGCCAGGGCGGTCACGCAATTGCTGACCGATTCCGGCTTCGAGGTTTCGACCGCGGCCGATCTTTCGCAAGGCCAGATGCGGGAGGCGGTCAGCGATTTCGCCGGCAAGGTCGCGGCCAAGGGCGCCGATACCGTAGCCCTGGTGTTTTACGCCGGCCATGGTCTGCAGATCGACGGCGAGAATTTTCTGGTTCCGGTCGACATCGATCCGAAGCGGGAAGCCGACATTCCGATCCAGGCGGTGCGCCTCAACGACATCCTGAACACGCTGACGTCGGTGCCGAGCAAGATGCGCATCCTGATGCTCGACGCCTGCCGCAACAATCCGTTCCCGGACCTCAAGACCGCCGGCGGCGGGCTTGCCCTCGTCGATGCGAAGATCGGCGCTCCCGGCACGTTCCTGTCGTTCTCGACGTCGCCGGGCGCGGTCGCGGAAGACGGCTCCGGCTCCAACAGCCCGTATACGAACGCGCTGCTGGCGGCCGGCAAGGAGCAGAACATTCCGATCGAGGAGACCTTCAAGCGGGTGCGGCTTGCGGTGAACAAGGTCACCGAAGGGCGGCAGACCCCGTGGGACAGCTCCTCGCTGACCGAGGATTTCCGCTTTTCGGGTACGCGCGGTCGCCGGGCCGAAGCCTGCGGCGGCTCCGAAGAAGTCGGTCGCCGAGTGGACCCGCGATCTGAAGGGCAAGCCGGTCGAGGCGGCGAACGAACTGATCGTGGCCGACGGCACCGACGAAGCCTATGAGGCTTTCGCCGGTCTCTATCCGCAGACGACGCTCGGGCGGCTGGCGCGCGACTGGCTGGTTCGGCACCGGCGCATGGTGGCGTGGAACGAGGCCGTGGTCATCAACACCGCGTCCGGATATCGCTCCTTCCTGGAGAAATTCCCCGACAGCGATCTTTCCGCAACCGCGCGCAAGCTGGAACTGCGGCTGCGCAACCGTCCCGAGTTCACGCCGGCGGTTGCCGCCGCCAACGCCGCCATGCCGCAAAACGTTGCGCTGACCGGGCCGACCTGTCCCTGCAACGTGCAGCCGCCGCAGCAGCCGCAGCCACTGAAGATCAATGCCCCGGTCAGGCGCATCGAGCCGGATCCGCCGAAGAAGCGGGTCGATCGCAAGCCGCCGCGCCGGAGCGAGCCGGATGACGACGTCGTGGTCGTTCGCCGTCCGCCCCCGCGCGTGGTGTACGATCCGCCGCCGCGCCAAGTGTACGAACCATCGAGACCGCCGGTCAGCATCGGCATCGGCATTGGCCTCGGCGGGTTTGGCGGCGGCCGCGGCGGCAACTATGGCGATCATGGCGGCCGGGGTAGATACTGACGTGCCAATAGGGTAATCGATCCCGCAAGCGTTGCATTGCGCTTGCGGGGGCAGGATGCGAAATCCGGTTCGTCTGTTCATTTTCGTCGTTGCCATCTTCTGCACCGGTATCGCGCTTCCGGCTTCCGCCTGGGAGCATTGGGGCGGCGATCGCGGCGGATCGCGGTTTTCGCCGCTCAACCAGATCACGCCGGACAATGTCGGCAATCTCGTCCGCGCCTGGGAGTTTCGCACCGGCGATCTCGACACCCGCGCGCCCGAGGTGATGAAGCGGACCAAGTTTCAGGCCACGCCGCTGCTGGTCGAAGACAGCCTGATCTTCTGCTCGCCGTTCAACGAAGTGATCGCGCTCGATCCCGGCAGCGGCGCGCAGAAATGGCGGTACGATCCGAAGATCTCGACCGCGCAGCGCCCGGCCAACCGCTACAATTGCCGCGGCGTGGCCTATTGGGTCGACGACAAGGCGACCGGGACCGCCGCCTGCCGCGCGCGAATCTTGGTGGGTACCAACGACGCGCGGGTGATCGCGCTCGACGCGAGGTCCGGCATTCCCTGCGCCGATTTCGGCGCCAATGGCGAGATCAAGCTCGAGACCGGCACGCCGCTGGAATGGCCCGGCGAATTCCAGATCACGTCGGCCCCCGTCATTGTCCGCGACACCGTCATCGTCGGCTCTGCGATCGCGGACAACCGCCGCGTCGAGGCGCCAGCCGGCACGGTGCGCGCCTTCGATGCGCGAACCGGGCGTCCGCGCTGGAGCTTCGATCCGCTGGTGCATGATGGCGTCGTCGCCGGCCATGCCAATGTCTGGGCGCCGATGTCGGTGGACGAGGAACGCGGCCTGGTGTTCCTGCCGACGTCTTCGCCGAGCCCGGATTTCTGGGGCGGCAAGCGGCCCGGCAACAACGACTACGCCAATTCGGTCGTGGCGCTGCGCGCCGAGACCGGCGAGCGGGTCTGGTCGTTTCAGACCGTGCATCACGATGTCTGGGATTACGATTTGCCGGCGCAGCCGACGCTGGCGCGCATCGATACCGGCGAGGGCCCGCGCGACGTCGTGATCCAGCCGACCAAGCAGGGATTTGTGTTCGTGCTCGACCGCGATACCGGCAAGCCGGTATGGCCGGTGGAGGAACGCGCCGTGCCGCAAGGCGGCGCCGAAGGCGAGCAGCTCTCGCCGACGCAGCCGTTTCCGACCCACGTGCCGCCGCTGCTGTCGCAGCAGATTTCGGCCGACGATGTGTTCGGCCTGATTCCGTTCTGGGAGCGCGAGTGCCTGCCGCGCGCAGGTCGCCTCCGCGCGCAACGAAGGCCTCTACACGCCGCCGTCGACGCAGGGCACGATGGTGTTTCCGATGACCGGCGGCGGCGTGAACTGGGGCGGCGCCGCCTTCGATCCCGTCAACCAGATCCTTTACGCCAACACTTCGCGGGCGATCCACATCGTCAAACTGCTTCCGCGCGCCGCCGTGGCCGACGGGTTCAACCCGCCGCCCGGTCACGATTTCGGACGGCAGCAGGGCGCGCCGTTCGCGATGACGCGCGCGGTCGCGATGTCGCCGTTGGGCCTGCTGTGCAACAAGCCGCCCTGGGGCGAGATGGTCGCGGTCGACCTGAAGGCGGGGAAGATTCTCTGGCGTTCGCGCGTGGGCACCACGGAGGATCGCGCGCCGCTCGGCATCGCCTTTCCCTGGGGCACGCCGCTCGTCAACGGCGTCGCGATCACCGCCGGCGGTCTCGCCTTCACCGGCGCGATGGATGCTTATCTGCGCGCCTTCGACGCGCGATCGGGGCAGGAGCTGTGGCAGGGCCGGCTGCCGGTGCCGGGCGTCGCCAATCCCATGACCTATCTGTGGAAGGGCGAGCAATATGTCGCGATCGGCGCCGGCGGTCATTCGGAGGCGGGCACGACCATCGGCGACAGCGTGGTGGCGTTTCGGCTGGCGCGGCCCGGCGAAGCGCCCTCGCTGCGGTCGCGCACCATCGACCGGCCCGGCGGGCGATTCATGAGCGGGGCGATTGCGGCTGGGTTGGCGATCGTGCTGATGGCGATGCTGGTATGGCGCTGGCGGCGGAGCAGGGTGGGGAGGGTATGAACGCCGTCTGGCAACTATCATTGCGAGCGAAGCCTGTAGCCCGGATGAGCGAAGCGATATCCGGGCGGTGTTAGAGTGGCCCCGGTATCGCTTCGCTCATCCGGGCTACGCACTGCGCAGGTGGAGTATCCAGTACGCCTCAGCCTATCCACGTCATTGCGAGCGAAGCGAAGCAATCCATCTTTCGGTGCGCGAGGTGACAATGGATTGCTTCGCTTCGCTCGCAATGACGGTGGATATAGTTTCGCGTTCTCGCGGCGCATTTCGCCCGAGGTTTGCATCTTCGTTTGGCCCTCCAGAATTTAGAGGGCGCAGGGAAGACCGGGTGCTTGCTGCACCCGCGGTCTCGCGTGCGATTTGCGCAAACAAAACTGCACACGAGCATACAGGGCAGCGGGAGCATTCCGGCCTTCCCTGCGCAATGGCTTTACGGCTTACTTCGTGCTCTTCCCGGAGAACGGCTCTTTTGCCTCCGTCGCCCGCGAGAAACTTTCGCTTCTCTCGGACTTAACGCCAGCACCGCGGCGCCCGAACCACACGACTTCACCGTACGCTCGAGCCACACACGTCAGTCGCAGCTCTCGCGTCCATCGCATCTCACCGCGCGTTCGTGACGATGGCCAACGCCCCTCAATCGGGTGAGACGGGCGGAGTTATGCCGACTGATTTGCGTCTGCGCGTTAAGCGGAATATTTTTGCAGAAGGGCTGGACAGGATTTGAATGATTTGCCCGTCGTGCCAATTGGTCGCAGGCCGCTGCATCGAGATTGCGCTTGCGCGCAAGGCAAATCAGTTCGCAATCCGTAGGGTGGGCAAAGCCACCGGGTCGCGCGAAGGCGCGCCCAGCGACGAGCGCAATTGCGCTCGCGCAGGGATGACAGGCTCCGCGTGCCCACCATTTCGAAGCGCGGTCGGTGATAGATGGTGGGCACGTCGCTACGCTCCTTTGCCCACCCTGCATCTACATCGCGGCATCGAGACAAGCGCATTCTCAATCCGCGCACGGTTTGACAACTTCATATGTGATGCCGTTCATAGCGCGGTGAAACTGCGGTCAGCTAGATTCGATATAGCCTGTGTTTGCACAGGCGTTCGGATTTCGTTTGCGCCAGATCGGCGGAAAACATGCCGGCGCGGTTTTTTCGGAAATCACATGCATCACACGCAAGCCCGTCTGCCTCAGACGCCAATGGAGCTCATCATGAAGACGACCGCCTCGATCCTGTTTGCCGCAGCGCTCACGCTGTCATCCGTGCCGGCGCACGCCGTCGTTCTCGATCTCTCGACCATGACCTGCAAGCAGTTCGTCGAGGGCGGCGACGACACGATCAAGATGGTGCTGACCTGGATGGATGGCTGGTACAAGGGCGATTCCGACGAGGCGATCATCGACACCGACGTGTTCGTTGAAAATGCCAAGAAGTTCGGCACCTATTGCGGGAAGAATCCGACCATGAGCATCGTCAACGCCGCGGAAGCGGTTCTCGGCAAGTGAGGCTCGGCAGGGCGGGTTAGCCAACGGGTCGCGCGTATGCGCGCCCGATGATAAACTCCGCGTAACCCGCTGTGCGGCTCCCGCGTCGGCCGGAACGTTTCTGCCGGTTCGCGGTTATGTTACCGGAGACGGAATCCTCGCGAGGAGCGGGACAGTCCCGACAAAGGCCATGCGGTGTAAAGCCCGCTTGGCCTTTGTCTTGCGGGGCAGTCTCGGCGAGGAACCAAC
The DNA here is from genome assembly GCA_963790735.1 of uncultured Alphaproteobacteria bacterium. Classification (GTDB taxonomy): domain Bacteria; phylum Pseudomonadota; class Alphaproteobacteria; order Rhizobiales; family Xanthobacteraceae; genus Bradyrhizobium. Next base: position 26,769 of record CAWBQP010000040.1, read on the forward strand.
GGCTTCATGTGGACTTGAATCCGAAAGGCCGGTCTCCAAGCTGGTCTGGCACGTCCGCCGGTAAGTCCCCGACACGCCAGAAGGGTGGGCGTGCTCCAACGCGGAGAAAACGTCGTGGCTGAACCCAGCAAACGGGAAATCGACGCGCGAGCGTATCAGCTTTGGGAGCAAGCGGGCCGGCCCGAAGGTCGAGAAGCCGAATTTTGGCACCTGGCTGAACAGGAGCTGCGCAACGAGGACAAAGGTTCGCCGACACGCACCCCTGACACGCTGTAACGCAGTCGAACGACCAACGGCGATCCCTGCACATTGCCGGACGATCACCAGCTGCAGGACCTGCGGTCAACCGGAGTTCGCAAATGGCAAGAGCAAACGATTTGGAAGGCCAGCAGGACATGGGCGGCAAGCATGGCGGTCAGGCGGGCATGCCGAAGCCTGAGGACCGAGGCTCAGCACAGCAGGGCATCGTTCGCGACGAGAGGGGACAGGAACAGCCAGCGGACAAAGCGCGTGCTCAACACGTCAGCCGGAAAGATCGGGGCGATGATCCGCCTGGTGATCCGAAACAGCGATAGCCCTTTTCGACGGCGCGCAATTAGGCAGTGAATCCATAAATCTACCGAGCGGACGGCTGTCACGTCCGCTATGCGATGATTTTGTTGCAAAAGTCGGCCAAACTCGGAAGTCAGGAGGAACGGCGGGCGAAGAGCAGCGAGGACCCAATCTGCGCAGATGGGCACAGCAAGCTTAGCGCACGATCAGCGGTATTCTGTCGCATATTTGCGAGCAATCTCGTTGATCTGGTCCTTGGTGAGCTGCTTCCGCGGCACGCCGGGCGGATTGCAGGTTTCCCGGAAAAATCCGTCCAGGCCCGGAGGCGCTACAATCCAGAGCAGTAGCAATTCGTGATCGGGATTCGCGAACCCGTGCCAGGCGTTCTTGGGAATGTATATCGTTCCACCCTTCTCAAATGGGTGAGGTTGCTCATCCAGCATGAATGTTCCGCCGCCTTCCAGGATGTAGAAGGCTTCGTCCATCTCGAAATGTCTGTGGATCGGGATACCCGCGCCGACAGGGACCTGTTGGGTCCCCAACGCGAGATTGGGGGAGCCTTTGACGGGGTCGACCTTGATGAAGATGTTGCCTGGATTGCGGTAGTGAACGAGATGGTCGCCGCCATCGGGGCCGAGCACGTATCCCTGTGGCGCCGCTGCCTGAGCGGCAGTCTGCCCCCGCGGCAACGTCTGGCTGATGCCGAGACCTGCGAGGCCGAGCAGGAAGGATCGACGTATTTGTTTGAGTTCGATCATGGCAATCTCCTTCGGAGCGCAACGATTTGGTCTTTTCGCCAACACCTTTCGCAACAAGGATTCACTACTTTTCAACTGAACGGCGAGTGACGCATGCGGGCGATGCAGGTAGCGCATTTGGATGCCAATCCAGCAGCACAGACCAACAGCCCTTTATTTGGCCCAGGCTCAGCCGGGCTGGCACGAAATGGGTCGACCTAACAAAAAGACGGATCGTGTCCATTGCAATAGCTCCAGGCTCGGTTCTTCACCTCTGAGGCTACCGGACGTCGGAAAGCACGCTTAACGCCTAGCTTACATTTTCCTCCCGCCTGGCTTGCTTTCGGGTCTTCGGACCCGGTTGAACCACGGTTTGCGCTTCCGCATCGGAACATCACATTTCTATCGGGAGCGCAAATTGTAAACTCACTAAGCAGTATACATGCTGGAGGCGCGCCATGCCGCGGTCTGCACAGCTTACACGAGGACAAATTCTGGATAGTGCCTACAAGCTTTTCCGCCGCAAGGGATATTCTCGCGTTAGCATCGACGAAATCGCTGCCGCGACGCCGATAACGAAACGCAGCCTGTATTATCACTTCAAGAGCAAGGATGAGCTGCTCGCCTGTATGCTACAAACTCAGGCAGAGCTTGCACTCAAAGCCTTTAAGACTTTCGGAGATCGATTCTCAGGCTCACCGGCAGCCATCATCGATGCTTTTTTCGAGGACCTGGCAAAGTGGTCTACTCAGCCGCGCTGGGCCGGATCAGGCTTTACTCGCTTTGTCGTGGAATTGGCCGACTTGCCCGGGCACCCCGCACGCTTGATCGCACGCCGACATAAGGCGCTGCTTGAGAGCCACCTGGCCGATGTGCTCGAGCGCGCTGGAGTTAGTCGTGCACGTCAGCGAGCGGAAGAGATCTGGGTATTATGCGAGGGTGCCATGGTGATGATGCTGATCCATGGCGAGCGGCGATACGCAACTACTGCCGCTGAAGCAGCGAAAGTATTGTTGCGTAGCAGTGCTTCGCGCATCACGAGGCGAGGCTCTCGAAATGGAAACGGCCAAACGCCGCTCTCGGGTCGAAGGCCAGGTGTCGGAAAACGATAGGACTTCCGCTCTGGGTCAAACTAAGAACTAGACGTACCCGAGCGCGAGGTCCGCTTTGCCCCGATCAACGGACATCGTCAGCTTGCCGCGGCACGTCCGATAAGTGCCATGAGCAGACCTGCTTGCCCCGTTGAAGCAATTGGCGATTAGAGGAATGTCGGTCTTTCAACGGTCCCCTTTGCGACCCTAAGGACGTCGTAACGAGAATGGGCCCCGTCTCCTTGTTCCCAAGGTGATGTGGATTGGAAGCCTATGCTTTCGTAAAGATTTGTGCGCAAGACAAAGCTAGTCATTGCGCGGGTCCACTAACGCGAGGGTAATCCAGTGCGCTTCTAGCGCGGGCTTAGTTGCGCCTTCCACTTCAACCACGGTTTCCCAAGCGGATTGCAAGGATACCGCGCGTTCCGTCAGGCCGATTAAACGAAATTTGCCGCGCACGCGTGTTCCGGATTTGACGGGACTCAGGAAACGCACGCGCTCGAAGCCGTAATTGACGCCCATGCGGGTCCCTTCCACGCCCGGCATGGCGTCGAAAGCGAGGGTCGATAGCAATGACAGTGTCAGGAAGCCGTGCGCAATCGTTCCTCCGAACGGAGTTTCAGCCTTGGCGCGCGTCGGATCGACATGGATGAACTGATGATCTCTAGTGGCGTCAGCAAATGTGTCGATCATGGATTGATCGACGACTAGCCAATTCGACGTCAATTCACTGCCGTTGAGAAGCTTTCGGTATTCTTCCAGTGCTATCAATTTGCTGCGGATCGCCTCGGCCTCTGCAGCCCGTTCCGTATCTGACACTCTTGCTTCCTCGGACACCCAAGTCTCGCTTTGACCGTTATTCGGCGTCCAACCATGACCCCGCTGTCGCCCTCCTGGTCCCAGAGGTAGCATATGGGCAATGCGTCAATCACGCTAGATAGGCAAATACGCGGCGATGCCGATGCCTTTTGATGCGAGGCTCCGCCGCCTCGTCCAGCCGAGAAGGGGTAAAACAAGTGGCCTGATTGCTGCGACCAATGTCCGCCTTGGGTCAAACTGAGAAGTTAGGGCGTACAACCATGAAGTCGGCTTCGCCCCTGACACCGGACATCGTCAACGCGGGCGGGCATGTCTCAAAGGTGCCATTAACGAACCTTTAGGGCTCTCCCATGGGTAGCTGAGGCAAGTCGGTATCAATCTGGTATTCTGAGGGACGGAACGCCACTTAGATCGTGTCAGGCGCTTCGCAAGGGAGAGGTCGATGCGGGATCGGAAGATGAGATGGCCTCGATGGTACCCGACGCGCGCTGACGTAATGGGCATTTTATTCGTCCTCGTTGTGACTTGTGCTTACGCTTTCCTTGTCATGTGGTTTCCGAACTTTCATCAAGATACAGGTTTCGGCCCGGATTGGGATTGCAGGAGCGTGCCTCAGGGTGACCCGGTTTGCATCAAGAAGCCGGGTCGGTGAAAGGTCTTCGGCGCTTGTAAGCAGGCCGATGAACGACCGTTGTGGGTCATTCGCGTCGGTTTGGCCGGACCACGGCGACTTCCGGTCTCAGCCCGGTGAACGGACATTCTCAGGATAGGCGGGCATGTCTCAAGGTGCCAACAGGCGACATGGCATTTCGGACGCCTCGCCCAACCGCGCCGCGAGGTTGATTTTCTGCAATCTCTCGCCGGCGGTGTCCCGCCGGCAACATACGTCCGACGGTTCTAAACCCTTGCGGTTACTGCGCCCGCCTACCATCATTGGTACCAATTCCTTCTCGCAGCCAGGTGGTGATCATGCTGGGCACGAGTAGTTGGCAGCTCCGCGACGGTGAACAAATCATTGCTTGCAATGGAAGCCTCTTGGGCCATAGGCATTTTTTGATCGAAATCACCCGCGTTCGCAATGAAGCACTTATCCTCCGAGACACACTGGACTACGTCGGCAAACACGTAGATGCGATAGTCGCCTATGATGACGCGAGTACGGATCGAACGCTGGAGATTCTTGGCGGACACCCAAAAGTCGCTCTAGTCGTGGCAAATCGGTCGTGGGAAGCGGACATCGAGGCACGCCGGATTGCCGAGGGTCGACATCGCGGACTTTTGCTGCAGACGGCGCGCGAACATTTGCAGTTCGATTGGATATTTTGCTTCGATGCGGATGAGCGTATTACCGGAGATCTGCGCGGATACATGGAACGAACGCATTCCAGCGATTGCGACGGCGTGCGGGTTCAACTGTTCGACGCTTATATGACTCCTGACGATCATGCACCCTATCAAGCCGATCGCGAACTATTGGGCTTTCGTCGTTTCTTCGGCCCGGAACGGCGAGACATTCTGATGTTGTGGCGAAACCGGTTGGAGGTTTTCTTCGCGAAGCACCACGGGCGAGAGCCGGGTGGTGTTGAACACGTGGGGACCGGTCTGTATTGCCAACACTATGGTAAGTCGTTGTCGGTCGAGCATTGGGAAGAGACCTGCGAATACTACATGCGACACTTTCCGTTCGATACCTACGGACGAAAATGGCGCGATCGCAAAGGTCGAGCAATCCACACCCAATCCGACTTCATGCGGCCGTTGTATGAGTGGGGTGACACGCTCTTCGCGAATGCGGTGAAGATGTGACTTGTCCGAAAATCGAACGTGCCTCCCGCTTCGTGCCAATGTTGACCGCCTGGCTGACGGGCTCACGCCGAATTTCTCACGCAGAGTGCCGCAATATTTTTGGGCGAGAGGATCAGCTAGATCAGCGAATGCAAAGCCTTGACCGCGGCCTCGCGGCTTTCCGCAGGAACAAATAGATTTACCGAATGCGGTGACAAAACATATTTGTCCGCGACAATCCCGTGATGCTTCAAAATCTAAATCGCCTTAAATAGCAAGTCTGAGGAACGTCTCCGAAGCAGGTGAGGCTCACCGAACTTAAAGTCTCACGCTGTTGGCGCAGTCTTTACTCCCCTCCAGCGTGCGCAGCAAAGTGTCGAGCGACTCCGAATCGGAAGTCATCATAAAGCGCGTTTTTCCCGCGGTGAAAGCCGAGGCGAGGAGTTGCGGCCAAGATAAGCCGTTTTACTTGAGATGCTGCGCGAATTTCTCGAAGCCTTGATTGAGATCCTTCGAATTGATCTCCGCATGCTCAATGCGAGCCATCGAGTTGACGGCCAGAACTTTTCCGTTTTCCATCCCCATAACCTCTCTCATCACTTGCGTGCTGTGTTCAGCGCCGCCCAATTTTTTTTAAGATCAAAGGAACGTTTTGCAGCTGCCTCGTCGTGCGGTGTGCACGCGATCGTGCGGTCACGGTACCGAAACGCAACAGACGACCACAATCAGATGTCAAAAATAGAGTTGTAATTGGGGAACCAACCGGACTCAGGTTAGATTCCGCGGCGTTGGAAACTTTGCAGGGGGCTCCAATGCCATACTTCAATTTTGATCTCGTCATCGGCGCGGAGTTCAAAAACCAGGGCGGCATGATCCTCGAAAACACAGAAAACGCGATCGATAAAGCTGACAGCCTCGCGAACGAGCTTTGCATCGTTCGTCCTGAGCTGTGTTCCACGGGGTGTGCGGTGCGCGTCACCGATGGAGACAGTAACGAGTTCTACCGTACTCCGCTCGACCCTATCCCATCGTGGCTGAAATCGTCCCGTCGCGCACGATGAGCCACCGTAAGCGCACGAGACCGAGTTGGTCTGAAGGTGCAAATTACGGCAAGGGCATAAGTTCAGTTGGTAGCGATCTCTTACCCTGGGGGCAGCCCGTTCGGCCCTTGAGGGACTAAATTGGAGCTGGAGAATTCGTTGGAATGGTTCGGATCAGATGCCGATGACGCGGTCGCGCTCATAAACTCGGCCACGGCAGCGTTCGATGACCATTCCACGTAACTAACAAGGGCGAACGCAGTTGCGAACAAGGTGAGAAGCACGCCCGCCACCATGGCGCCTATTCCCGGCCAATGGATTTGGCTATTGAATAGTGGCATCGCTCGTCTCCCGAAACGGGTTTGCGACGGCGTTAAATCAACTCGTGATTTTCAAATGTGAACTGGCTCACGTCTCACGGTCACTTGATGCCGAGACAGAGCGACGGACGTCTATCCATCTCACCAGAACGCTGGTTCCTTAAAACGCCCGGCGTCGCGGCGGGGGACCGACCTGCGGGTGGCGCGCACGGGTGAGGAGTTCGTGGATTGCGATCACCGCGGCGCAAGCGATGATGGTGATGGTCGCCATCACGAGAACAGTTTTGACCATGGTTCCCTCCTGATAGATTTAAACACCAAGACGCCAGAGGAATCATGTTCCGGCAAGACCAGAGAACTACGGGGGCGGGCTGTTCGCAGCGGTTCGTAGGGCGGGCCAAGCCACCGGGTCGCGCGCCCCGCGACGAGCGCAATTGCGCTCGCACAGTGATGACAGGCTCCGCGTGCCCACCACCGGGAAGCGCGTTTGGTGATAGATGGTGGGCACGGCGCAAGGAGCGCCTTTGCCCACCCTACGATTCCCTACAGCATCGCGAACGCGCTCGAGACCATCGCCACCGGCTTGTTGTCGGTGGCGCCGAGCAGCGTGACGCGGCCGAAACTCATGGTGCGCCCGAGGCGGACCACGCGCGCATCGGCCAGCACGTCGGAGGCCGAGACCGCGCGCATGAAATGCGTGGTCTGGTCGACCGTCGTCATCGGCCGATAGCCGCGGTTGGCGGCGAGGTTGGCGATCACCATCGCGGTGTCGGCAAAGGCCATCAGCGCCTGGCCCGAGACCGTGCCGCCATTGCGGCACAGCCGTTCCGAGAACGGCAGGCGCAGGATCGCGCCCGGCTGCCAGTCGGCGGCATCGCCTGACGGGGCAAAGTCGAAGCGCTCGATCGAGAGATTGAGATCCATCACCCAGGGCGCAAATATCTCGCCGAGCACCCGCCTGGCTTCCGCGATGCCGAATTCCGTTGCTGGTGGCTGTTGTTGCATGAATGCCCGTTTCCCCGCCTGATCGTGTTGCCGGCGTATTGTAGTGGTCGTTGCGGCGAAGGGAACAGCGGCGGCGGGCCACAAATACGGCACGAAATCCTGGAGTTCTCCCGCCTTGCGGGCGCGCCGAGCCAAAGGCGAGGGTGCCTGTGCTTGGCGGGGCGGTCGAGCCGGTGGTATCCTTCCCGGAAACGCAAAGTCAGCGTCCCAAAGGAGAGCGTCATGAGAATGCTGAGCGCGGCCGCGGTGGTGGTGGTGTTGTTGACGGTGCCGGCCTACGCGCAGACCCCCAATATCAACCTGATGCCGGAATTTCAGTCCAAATCGCCGGAGGAGAAGGAGCAGGATGCGATCAAGGAGAAAGCCTATAAGGATTCCTTGAGGAAGATTCCCGACGCCAAGGCCTCTTCCGATCCCTGGGGCACCGTGCGCAGCACCGACGCGCCGAAGGCCGCAGCCGCGCCCGCCAAGAAGAGCAAGACCGGCAGCAGCAGCCAGTAAGCCTGGAGCGGAGCGGCGAGTAGGATTCGTTCGCTGCCGCCCCTATATTCGACCTGTCGTCATGCTGTCTGGAGTTACGACATGGTCTTTCGTCCGCGCGATCTCGCGAGCCGGATGGCCGGCCGGCGCAAGCCGGACGACGGCTATCTGCGCGAGACCTTCACGCTGCCGCGCGACAAGGCCAGGGCGAGGGCGCGCGACTTTCTCGATCGCTACCCCAAGGCGGCCTATATGAGCTCGGTCGAAAGCTGGCGCGAGCTGCCCGATGGCGACATCGAATTCACGATGCGCCGGCTTGCCAGCGCCGATTAGGCAACATCCGCCTGCACGCCAGAATTGCTATCAACACCTCGATTTTTGCCGAATTCCGATAACCCGGTATTCAGGTATTCCGCCTAGGATTTCCCCGCGCAGGAGAAATCATGGCGAGAGACCGCAAAGACCTGGGTGCCCGCAAGTTCGTTCGGGTCGACTTGCGCAAGAAGGGATTCCTGATTCCGGCGCCGGATGCGCCATGGATCGAGTGCTACATCCTCGACATTTCCGAGAACGGCGCCTGCCTGGATGTGGGCGACCTCGCGGTTCCGAAGATGTTCGGCCTTTCCCTCACCGCGGGCGGCGAGGTGCTTCGGGTATGCACGTTGATCTGGCGCAGGGGCGAGACTGGTCGGCGTCCGATTTATCTCCGCCCGGGAGCTGCGGAAGGGCGCTGCGCCGGCCGGTGAACCGGATGCCGCTTCAAAAAAGGCGCACGCCTAGTTAGCGCTCCTGATCGGAGTCCTGCAGCGTCTCCGCAACCAGGCGAATCCGGAATACCGGCTTCCTGGATTCATCCAGCAATTCCATCTGCCACTCGGCGTTTTCGGGGAGTTTTCGGGAAATGTCCGCGATCATGTCCCCGCAGACGCCGGTCATTTCCTTCCAGGCGGCGTTGTGATCGGTAAACTCCGCGCCGTCGTTGTTGACGGATGCATCCTCGCCATGTCGAACGCTGAAGAAGAAGATCGCCATGGCAAATTGACCAAATACAAAATGGGCCGCCGTTGGCCCGGGGAAGAACCACAAAAGGCGGTGGAGTGGATTCCTGGTGTGTGGAAAGATCAACTCCGGATTTTTACGGGCCCATGCCCCGTTGCCGGGCATATAGGCTACGTCATCATGTAGTCGTAACTTGCTGTAATTGCTTTAAGACTTCCCCGACGTCCGGCCGGCAGAAGGATCCGGCGACGCGGGTAATTCCCGCTCGGCTTTTTTCAGCTCCCGATCGATCCGAAGCTGGACCCGCCGGATCGCCAGCAGATTGAGCTTGGCTTCGGTCTTGCCCGCGATGACCCTGTCGCCGATGCGGAATTGCCATTTCCAAATGCCCGGAGCGACCGCCGTCACGGTGAATTCAACGCCCTTGTAGATCATATAAAAATCCCGCCGGCGGCCCCGACCGCTTCAAATCCAGGCTGACACTTAAAATTGTAAAACTAATAAATGCAACTATATAAGACTTGATCGGCGCCGGTTGGACGCCTGCGAAGGAGCGTAGAGGGGGCCGGGGTACCCGCGCGGACCCCAATCAGGACGTCAGCTGGCGCGCTGCGTGCTTCAGCTCGCGATCGATCCTTGACTCGACGCGGCGCATGGCCAGCAGGGCAAGCCCTGCCTCGGTCTTTCCCGACCTGACCATGTCGCCGATACGAAATTGCCATTGCCAGAACCCCGGGGTTTCCGACCTCGTCAGCGTATATTCTACGCCTTTGTGATTCATGGAAATCTCCCGCACGCTTCCGCGATAACGGGAGCGGAACCACAAAGTTCCATATTCCATCTACCGGCAAATGCATTTCGCCGCGCGTCGGCACGGCAGAAATCCACGCGCTGTATGCGCTCTAACCCCGCACGCGCGTTCGAATTCCCGCGCTGGCCCGCTTCCGCCCCGGCTGAAAAGCACTGCGCCGCGCAAGCGGAGTATGGTCGCTTGGCGGCGCAGGCCTATTCCCCGAGTGATGCAATGTCCCAGGCAAGATTTTGTCTGGACGGAATGAAAAAGGTTCAACGCCGCTTGGGGACGAATTCGCCGGGCAATTTGCCCGCTGAAACGGGGCCTTGCGGCAGACGTATCTGCTCGCGAGGGTGGGGTGGTCCTCCAGATTTTCCCCGCCGTCGGCGACCTCGCTGCATAGCCCCATGCGGCGGGGTCGTTTGGCCGGGCGGGACGGCGCGCGACATCCTTGCCATGCCGGCGTAATGCCTGCCGCTATAGGGGCCGACATGAACGCCGGTCGTCATGCACTGCGCCTTGGCGGGCCGTGCACGCCTGAACCTTGTCGGATCTATCGGCGGAATTGCGATGCAGGAAACGGCGTAAGCGCTGCAGGTGTGAGGGATCGCGCGCCGGCTCATGTGCCAATTGCAAGCCGCCGAGCGGGGCCGCCATTGGAGGACGCGCTTGCTAGGGAAAGGCCGCCAGCGGCTGGCGGCCTCCTGCCGCCGGTGCCTATTCCTGGCGCGTTGGATAAGGCTGCCGCGGCGGCATATGGGGTCTCGACGGCGCGTCCGGCCGGACCGGCTGCGGCACCCGCGAGGGCTCCGGAGTGCGGCTGAGGCTCAACAGCCATGAGAGGAGATGGGCGCCATGCTGTTGAAGCATTGGCAGGATGGGTTCGGGGGCGAGGGCAACCTGTATGTGCATGGCGTAATGCATAGCGTCCGCATCTTGACGGTCGGTTCAGATGAAACCGCAAGCACGCCTAAAATTGTAAGCGACGTCACCGCACCTCGGTTAGCAGATGGGCCGACAAACGATGAGGCCGCCGGTTCGGCGGCCTCATCGCGAGAGCTAGCTTTCCGGCTGCTCTACATCAGGCGGCCGGGGGCTGGCATCCGGCGCCTCTGCACTCCTGGCCGAAAGGTCGGCGGCCTTTTCGAGAAAGCCCGCGGCGACATCCGGATCCGTGGTGGCCATTGCAAATTTGAGAAAGGTTGCCGCTTGTTCCGTTAGATATTTCTTGCCCGGCACAATCTGGTTCCCCGTTACTACCCGTTACTATCCGCCGCGCCCGATGCGATTACGCACTGCGGCGGAATCCGTTCCGGAAGAAAAGTACAAAAGTGAACTTAAGGCGGGGGTGTGGCATCGAGGCGGAACCAGACGCCGGCTCAAGGAAGCCTGTCGCGGCGCCGGTCTCGCCCCGGAGTTTCGTGGACCGCCTGAGGCCGCGCTTGGGATATTTCTTCTATGAAAAGCGGGCAGCAACTGTCCCTTGATTACGACAGCAAGAACGACACTGGCACTGGCTTGTGAAAGAGGCCGCCAACTGAGGTGGCCTTACCTCTATGCGGACGTTGGTGGTTGAAGTCCCGGGGAGGTTAGCCACTCGTTGACGTGCGATGCGGTCTCTAGCTGCCTGATCTTTTTGAGTAGCAGGTCCATCTGAGGACCAGGTTGAAGCTGGGCAATTTGGGCTTCCAGCTTGGCCTTTTCGGCGGCAATTCGATCTTCAAATGTATGGGGAACGGATCGGCGACGCTGCATGACACAACCTCGTTGCTTACGGGTCCTAACCGTTGGGTTTGCACTTCCGATATTAAATATGCCGTCACCCGGCCGTCAGTTCCAAAGTGTACACAATCCAAATTAGGCCACTGATTTTTCAACTTGGGACACTGAGGGTCAAATACGGACGGTACCTATTTTTGGGTACCGGCTGAAATAGGCCACTCGAAAATGCAAACCAGGCCAGCGAACAGCGCAACACCAATGTCGGACGTCGGACAGACGGGGGCCGGAATTGGGGGGTAGCTTGAATGCGTGGCCGGGTCGCCGGGATGGCGTCCGTCCATAAAGGATGGCCCCAGCAATTGCTGCGAAGGGGACGCGGCTATCAATGATGGATCGATCCCACGAGATCCCGCAGGACCTCCGTAATCTCGTGCGCCTTGTCTCAGCTTGCACATTAGGCCTCTGGGCATTTGCAGCAGGTTTGCTGATCGGGGTCTTTCTGTTTTCGTGATCGAGGGCCACTCGCCAAATCGGAACTGGCCACGGTGACGACGGAAACAAAATCGGATGAAGTGAAATGCCCCGAGTGTGATGGAACCGGGAATGATGCGGGCATGAAGCCAGTGCGGTTGGGCGCGAAACCAGAGCACCGGCCCTGCACAAAATGCGGTGGCTCTGGGCTAATAAAAAAGGCCGCCAACTGAGGCGGCCTTACTTCTTCTGATCGGAAAGCAAATTTCCTAGTGCCTTGGGCGGCTGTAGTCCGGGTGAGTTAAGCCAATCGTTGATGTGCGATGCCGTCTCGGCCTGCCGGGCGCGCCGCAAAAGCAGTTCCCGGGCGGTGCTACCGAGAGGTTGCTTTTCAGCGGCCTCTTTGAATTTAATCGCTTCTTCCGCTAGCCGCTCTTCAAAGGTCTTGTTGTGCTCGATGCGCCGTCTCTGCATGGCGCTACCCTCCATACAAGAGGGTAATTTTAAATCCGAGAAAGTTCCCGAGTTTAGTTCCACTTCAAATTAGGCCACGGCTTTTTTCAAACTAGGCCACTGGGGTCGGAAACAGGCTAGCACCCATTTTTGGAAAAGAACATATTGCGAACATAGAACAAACGTGGTACAAAGCTCCATACGCCGTCGAATCTAAAACCTGCCACCGCCCGTTTGTCCCGCTCGCGAATCCCCGCCATAAGGAGCACGTACTATGTCCGCCACTGCCCTGCGTATCGTCGAAGGATCCTCCATGGATAAGACCAAGGCCCTGTCCGCCGCGCTCTCCCAGATCGAGCGCCAGTTCGGCAAGGGTTCGGTGATGAAGCTGGGCAAGAACGACCGTTCGATGGACATCGAGACCATTTCATCGGGGTCGCTCGGGCTGGATATCGCGCTGGGCGTCGGCGGCCTGCCGAGGGGGCGGGTGGTCGAAATCTACGGGCCGGAATCGTCGGGCAAGACCACGCTGGCGCTGCACACGGTGGCGGAAGGGCAGAAGAAGGGCGGCATCTGCGCCTTCATCGACGCCGAACACGCGCTCGATCCGGTCTATGCGCGCAAGCTCGGCGTCAACATCGACGAACTCCTGATCTCGCAGCCCGACACCGGCGAGCAGGCGCTGGAAATCTGCGACACGCTGGTGCGCTCCGGCGCGGTCGACGTGCTGGTGGTCGATTCGGTGGCGGCGCTGGTGCCGAAGGCCGAACTCGAAGGCGAGATGGGCGACGCGCTGCCGGGCCTGCAGGCGCGGCTGATGAGCCAGGCGCTGCGCAAGCTCACCGCCTCGATCAACAAATCCAACACCATGGTGATCTTCATCAACCAGATCCGCATGAAGATCGGGGTGATGTACGGCTCGCCGGAAACCACCACCGGCGGCAACGCGCTGAAATTTTACGCCTCCGTCCGCCTCGACATCCGCCGCATCGGCGCGATCAAGGAACGCGACGAAGTGGTCGGCAACCAGACCCGCGTCAAGGTGGTGAAGAACAAGCTGGCGCCGCCGTTCAAGCAGGTCGAGTTCGACATCATGTATGGCGAGGGCGTCTCCAAGATGGGCGAGATCCTCGATCTCGGCGTCAAGGCCGGCATCGTCGAAAAATCCGGCGCCTGGTTCTCCTATGACAGCCAGCGGCTGGGCCAGGGCCGCGAGAACTCGAAGGCCTTCCTCAAGGCCAATCCCGACATGGTCGCCAAGATCGAGACGGCGATCCGCCAGAACTCCGGCCTGATCGCCGAGCAGATCCTCGCAGGCTCCCCCGAGCGCGACGCCGACGGCGAGGAGCCGGCGGAGGCGGAGGAATAAGGTTTCCGACGCTTCAGGCGGATAAGGTTTGAAACGCGACAGACGGGTGCTGTGGACGTTGAGTTGCCGACGTCTTCAGCGCCCGTTTTGTTTTGTGGGTAGTGGGTGAGTGTGATGAAGCCTCTGATCCTGACCGGCTGGTCGGTCCCGGAATTCAACGAACCGGAATTCGCCGATCTCGCGGTTGAATTCTTCTTTCGCTTCGGCTGGGGAGAGTTGCCTTCACCGGATGAACTCGCCACCTATCTCGGCCCGCGCACACCCGATGTCGCACGCGGACGTCACTGGTCGGACTTTGCCAGTCGCTCGAACCAGAGCAAAAACAGGAGTCGCTTGGGTCTCAGCCTGGCCGAATTCTGTCAGCACTACGAGACCGTCGAACTATGGTTCGACACACAACCCAATGCTCAGTTGAAACTGGTCTGGCTACTCGATTATTTCAGGTCTTATCCCGAGACGGTCGCCAGGTTGAAGTTTTGTCTGGTTGACCTCGCGATGATCGAGCTTAGGCAGCTCGGCAAGTGGCGGCCGCTGGTTGTCGATGTCACCGAGAAGGAGCTTGAGACAGCCAGCGCCGCATGGCAGGCCTATCGGTCGCCGACGCCCGAAGCCTGCTTCGATCTGCTCGGCAAGGATTTGAGTGCCTTGCCGCTTCTCAAACCCGTGTTGATCGATCTGCTCGAAGAACTGCCGTCAAGTTCGACAGGGCTTGGCGCTACGGAAATGCGGATGCTCGAGCTGATCGCGCGGGGATACTCGCTCACAAATGCGCTCTTCCATCTCTATCAACTGCGCCAGACGCGCATCTTCGGCGAGTGGGAATACGGCTACTTGCTGGATGGGCTGGCGTTCGGGCCCAAACCGGCCGTGACAGGCCTCGACGAGGAACTGCGTACGCTCGACCGCGAAAATTTGCGGGACCGGCACCCAGCCTACCTGCGCAGCCGGCTGTCGCTCACCGAATTCGGCAAGGCTGTTCTCGCCCACAAGGAAGACTTCAGCCGGCACAATCCAATCGACCGCTGGTGGGGCGGCACGCATCTGACCAACGATAATCTGTGGCGCTGGAATCCGATGCTGGTCAAGCCATAGCGGCGTGACCGTAGGATGGGTAGAGCGAAGCGAAACCCATCATCGTGCCGCACCCGCGGTGATGACCGCGATGGGTATCGCTTCGCTCCACCCATCCTACGCGAGCGTCACTCCGCGGCTTGCGCGTAGTCCGCCACCGGCGGGCACGAGCACACCAGATTGCGGTCGCCATAGACGTTGTCGACGCGGCCGACCGGGCACCAGTATTTGTCCGTGCGCGAGGTGCCGGCCGGGAAGCAGCCCTCGGCGCGGCTATAGGCGCGGCTCCACGCATCGTCGGCGATGTCGTGCACGGTGTGCGGGGCGTGGCGCAGCGGCGAGGCCTCGACCTTCCAGCGGCCCTTCTCGATCTCGGCGATCTCGCTCCGGATCGCGATCATGGCGTCGCAGAAGCGATCCAGCTCCGCCTTCGATTCCGATTCGGTCGGCTCGATCATCAGCGTGCCCGGCACCGGAAAACTCATGGTCGGCGCATGGAAGCCGTAGTCGATCAGGCGTTTGGCGATGTCGTCGACGGTGACGCCGCTGGTGGTCTTCAGCGCGCGCGGATCGACGATGCATTCATGCGCGACGCGGCCCTTGGCATTGCGGTAGAGCACCGGGAAATGCGGATCGAGCCGGTTGGCGATGTAGTTGGCGTTCAGGATCGCGATCTCGGTGGCGCGCGTGAGGCCTTCGCCGCCCATCATCAGGATGTAGATGTAGGAGATGGTCAGGATCGACGCCGAGCCGAACGGCGCCGCCGACACCGGCCCGACCGCGCACGCTGCCGTCCCTTGCGGGATGGCCGGGCAGGTACGGCTCAAGATGCGCCTTCACGCCGATCGGGCCCATGCCCGGGCCGCCGCCGCCATGCGGGATGCAGAAGGTCTTGTGCAGATTGAGGTGGCTGACATCGGCGCCGTAATCGCCGGGCCGCGACAGGCCGACCTGCGCGTTCATGTTGGCGCCGTCGAGATAGACCTGGCCGCCATGGCCGTGCACGATGTCGCAGATGTCGCGGATGTGCTCCTCGAACACGCCATGCGTCGAGGGATAGGTGATCATCACGGCGGCGAGATTTTTCGAATGCTTCTCCGCCTTGGCGCGGAGGTCGTCGACATCGACGTCGCCGCGCGCGTCGCAGGCGGTCACCACCACCTCCATGCCGACCATATGCGCGGAGGCCGGATTGGTGCCGTGCGCGGAGGAGGGGATCAGGCACACCTTGCGGTGCGGCTCGCCGCGCGCGGCATGATAGGCGCGGATCGCGAGCAGCCCGGCATATTCGCCCTGCGCGCCGGAATTCGGCTGCAGCGAGATCGCGTCATAGCCGGTGATGTCGCACAGCCATTGTTCCAGCCGCTTGAACAGCGCGTGATAGCCGCGCGCCTGCTCGGCGGGCGCGAACGGATGCAGGCTGCCGAACTCCGGCCAGGTCAGCGGGATCATTTCCGTGGTCGCGTTCAGCTTCATGGTGCAGGAGCCGAGCGGGATCATCGCGCGGTCGAGCGCGAGGTCGCGGTCGCTGAGCTTGCGCATGTAGCGCAGCAGCTCGGTCTCGGAGCGGTGCGTGTGGAACACGGGATGGATGAGGAACGCGCTGTCGCGCTTCAGTGCGAGGGGCAGCGTTTCGCGCGCGCTGACCTCGACATCCGCATAGGAAAGCTTGCCGCCGAAGGCGCGCCACACCGCCTCGACGATCGGCAGGCGTGGTGGTCTCGTCGACCGCGATGCCGAGCGTGCCCGTCGCCGATCCGCAGATTGATCTTTTCGGCGAGCGCGCGGGCGACGATTTCGTTCTGCTTTCGCGCCGGCCTGCGACCGTCACCGTATCGAAGAACGCCTGCGACTGCGGCGCAAAGCCGAGCTTTGCCAGTCCCGCCGCCAGCACCACCGCGCGGCGATGCACGGTGCGCGCGATATGCGTCAGCCCTTCGGGGCCGTGATAGACCGCGTACATCGAGGCGATCACCGCCAGCAGCACCTGCGCGGTGCAGATGTTGGAGGTCGCCTTTTCGCGGCGGATGTGCTGCTCGCGGGTCTGCAGCGCCAGCCGATAGGCCGGCTGCCCCCGCGAATCCACCGACAGGCCGACGATGCGGCCGGGCAGCGAACGCTTCAGCGCGTCGCGCACCGACATGTAGGCCGCGTGCGGGCCGCCATAGCCCATCGGCACGCCAAAACGCTGCGCCGATCCGACCGCGATATCGGCGCCGAGTTCGCCGGGCGAGGCGATCAGCGTCAGCGCCAGCAGATCGGCGGCGACGACGGCCAGCGCGCCCTTGGCGTGCAGCGCCGCGATCGCCGGCCGCAAATCGCGCACCGCGCCTGATGTGCCCGGATATTGCAGCAGGCCGCCGAACACTTCGGCCTTGTCGAGATCGGTGAGGGGATCGCCGACGATCAGGCTCCAGCCCAGCGGTTCGGCGCGGGTGCGCAGCACGGCGAGCGTCTGCGGATGCACTTCCGCATCGACGAAGAACGATTTTGTCTTCGCCTGCGCCGCGCGTTCGGCGAGCGCCATGGCTTCGGCCGCGGCGGTGGCTTCATCGAGCAGCGAGGCGTTGGCGACGTCGAGCCCGGTGAGGTCGCAGATCATGGTCTGGAAATTGAACAGCGCCTCCAGCCGGCCCTGGCTGATCTCCGGCTGATACGGCGT
Source organism: uncultured Alphaproteobacteria bacterium (assembly GCA_963790735.1). Taxonomy (GTDB): domain Bacteria; phylum Pseudomonadota; class Alphaproteobacteria; order Rhizobiales; family Xanthobacteraceae; genus Bradyrhizobium. Next base: position 44,138 of record CAWBQP010000040.1, read on the forward strand.
ATAGGCCGTGTACCAGGCCGGGTTTTCCAGGATGTTGCGCTGGATCACCGCCGGCAGGATGGTGCCGGAATAGCCTTGGCCGATCAGCGAGGTGAACACCTGGTTTTGCGCGGCGAGCTCGCGCATATGCGCCAGCGCCTCGGTCTCGCTGAATGCGCGGCCGAGATCGAGCGGCGCCTTCTGCCGGATCGACGACGGCAGCGTCTGGCTCATCAGCTCAGCGAGGCTGTTCGCGCCGACGCTGTCCAGCATCGCGCTGATGTCGCGGGGCGAGGGGCCGATATGCCGGCGCACGAAATCGGTGGCGGCTTCAGCGGTGGTTTTCAGCGGCGCGTTCATGGGTCTTTCCTTGATTGCTCGTCATACCCGCATTCCGCGTCATGCCCCGCGAAGGCGGGGCATCCAGTACGCCGGGACGTCAGCGATTGAGCCGAAAGGCCGCGGCGTACTGGATCGTCCCGGCGCCTTGCGCCAAGGCGACGATGACAGTGAGTGTGTGGTCGCAAGCTGCTTCATCACCTCACGCCGTATGTGCCTTGTAGGCGGCCTCATCCATCAGGCCGCCGAGTTCGCTCTTGTCCGCGATCTTGAGCTTGAAGAACCAGGCCTTGCCGCCGGCGTCGGAATTCACCAGCGCGGGTTCGGCGGCGAGCGCCTCGTTGACCTCGAGCACTTCGCCTGTGATCGGCGCGTAGACGTCGGAGGCGGCCTTGACCGATTCGACCACGGCGGCGGCTTCGGCCTTTTTCAGGGCGCGGCCGACCTTGGGCAGTTCGACGAACACGACGTCGCCGAGCTGCGACTGCGCATAGTCGGTGACCCCGATGGTGGCGACATCGCCCTCGATGCGGAGCCATTCGTGGTCGGATGTGAACAACGTCGTCATGAAAAATCCTCTGGTGATCTAGCGTTTGTAGGTGTTGGGAACGAAGGGCATGGCAGCGACCTGCAGCGGCAGGCGCTGGCCGCGCACTTCGGCGAAAACCTGCGTGCCGTTGGCGGACAGCGATGTCGGCAGATAGCCCATCGCGACCGGCGCATTGAGGCTCGGGCCGAAGCCGCCCGAGGTGACCTTGCCGATCGGCTCGGCTGAGGTGGCGTCCGCAAACAGCAGCGCGCCTTCGCGCACCGGCGCGCGGCCCTCGGGCCGCAAGCCGACGCGGCGGCGCGCCGCGCCTTTTTCGAACTGCGAGAGAATCTTCTCCGCGCCGGGGAAACCGCCGGCGCGCGCGCCGCCGTTGCGGCGGCTCTTCTGCACCGACCATTCCAGCGCGCCCTCGACCGGCGTCGTCGTGGTGTCGATGTCGTGGCCATAGAGACAGAGCCCGGCCTCCAGCCGCAGGCTGTCGCGCGCGCCGAGCCCGATCGGCAGCACGTCGGGGTTTTCCAGCAGCGCCGTCACCAGCGCCTCGGCCTGTGCGGCCGGCACCGAAATCTCAAACCCGTCCTCGCCGGTATAGCCGGAGCGCGAGACGAAGCAGTCGAAGCCGGCGACCTGTGCGCGGTCCGGTATCCATGAACCGCATCGCGGTGACGTCTGCACAAAGTTTCGCCAGCGCGGATTCCGCTTTCGGTCCCTGCAGCGCGATCAGCGCGCGGTCGGCCAGCGAATCGATGATGCAGGTATCGGAGAGATGCGCGCGCAGATGCGCCTCGTCCTCGGCCTTGCAGGCGGCGTTGACGACCAGAAACAGATGGTCGCCGAAATTCGCCACCATCAGGTCGTCGAGAATGCCGCCGTCCTCGTTGGTGAACTGGGCGTAGCGCTGCCGTCCCGGCGCAACCGCCACGATGTCCTGCGGCACCAGCCGCTCCAGCGCCAGCGCCGCATCCTCGACCTTGCCGGATTTCGGCCGCAGCGCGAGCTGGCCCATATGCGAGACGTCGAACAGGCCGGCGCTGCGCGCGCGTATGCAGATGCTCCTTCAGCACGCCGGCCGGGTATTGCACCGGCATCTCGTAGCCCGCGAAGGGAACCATCTTGCCGCCGCGCGCGACATGGAGCGCGTGCAAGGGGGTGCGTTTCAGGGGAGATTCGTCGCGCGCCAGCATTCACGGGACCCTCAAGGGTTCCGGGGACCAGTCCCCGAAAACCCGAAAGAAAGCCCCATCTGTCGCTGTGCCTGAGAGTATTATCCCGTCGGCGGACGCCCTGGGCCAAAGCCGCCCGGCGTCTCTTTCCAGATGCTAGTTCGTCACGCGGTCCGTTTGCCTGAGAGTTTCCGGGGCGGTTGCTCCTTCGGCGCCGGCGCTTAAGCCGATCTCTCCCGACGTGACGTCTTAACAGATAGGAGGGAAACACAGCCCGGCCAAGCCTGTCAACGCAGCCGCAGCATTATCAACGGGACTTGCGCGCCCATCTTGTGTGCTGCGGCAAGCCTATGATCCGCCTGCACAGTTTCTGGACAGCGCAGGCCGCCTTGTCTAAAAGCGTTCCGCCGGAAGGTTAAAGGCTATTTGCGGCCTGACCCGGCCCCATTTCCGATTGGATGAACATGAGCGGCGTCAACGAGATCAGGTCGAAATTTCTGGATTTCTTTGCGGAGAACGGCCACGAGATCGTGCCGTCGTCGCCGCTGGTGCCGCGCAACGATCCGACCCTGATGTTCACCAATGCCGGCATGGTGCAGTTCAAGAACGTCTTCACCGGCGTCGAGAAGCGGCCCTACCAGCGCGCCACCACCTCGCAGAAATGCGTGCGCGCCGGCGGCAAGCACAACGACCTCGACAATGTCGGCTACACCGCGCGCCATCACACCTTCTTCGAGATGCTCGGCAATTTCTCGTTCGGCGATTACTTCAAGGACCGCGCGATCGAGCTCGCCTGGAAGCTGATCACCAAGGAGTTCGGCCTGCCGAAGGACAAGCTGACGGCCACCGTCTATCATCGACGACGACGAGGCGTTCGGTCTCTGGAAGAAGATCGCCGGCTTGCCGGAGTCGACGCATCATCCGCATCGCCGGCTCCGACAATTTCTGGCAGATGGGCGACACCGGCCCGTGCGGTCCGTGCTCGGAGATCTTCTATCGACCACGGCGACAAGATCTGGGGCGGGCCTCCGGGCTCGCCCGGAGCAGGACGGCGACCGCTTCATCGAGATCTGGAATCTCGTGTTCATGCAGTTCGAGCAGGTGCGAAGGCGGCGAGCGCAATCCGCTGCCGAAGCCCTCGATCGACACCGGCGTGGGGCTGGAGCGCATCGCCGCGCGTCCTGCAGGGCAAGCACGACAACTTACGACATCGATCTGTTCGTCGCGCTGATCCGCGCCATCGTCCGAACTGACCGGCGCCGATCCGCACGGCGCCGCAGAAGGCGTCGCTGCGCGTCATCGCCGACCATCTGCGCGCCTCGTCGTTCCTGATTGCCGACGGCGTGCTGCCGTCGAACGAAGGCCGCGGCTATGTGCTGCGCCGGATCATGCGCCGCGCCATGCGCCACGCGCAGTTGCTCGGCGCGCAGCGAGCCGCTGATGCATCGGCTGGTCTGGGCGCTGGTGCGCGAGATGGGCCAGGCCTATCCGGAACTGGTGCGCGCCGAAAAGCTGATCGAGGAAACGCTGCGGCTGGAAGAGACGCGCTTCCGCAAGACGCTGGAGCGCGGCCTGTCGATCCTCGACGAGAAGAGCGCGCGGCCTGAAGAAGGGCGACATGTTCGACGGCGATACCGCGTTCACGCTGTACGACACCTATGGCTTCCCGCTCGATCTGACGCAGGACGCGCTGCAAGTCGCGCGGCATCAGCGTCGATCAGGCGTCGTTCACCGATGCGATGGAACAGCAGCGCGCCAAGGCGCGCGCGTCGTGGTCGGGCTCGGGCGATACCGCGAGCGAGAACGTCTGGTTTCCGTTGCGCGAAAAACTCGGCGCCACCGAATTTCTCGGCTACGACACCGAGAGCGCCGAAGGCGTGGTCACCGCGCTGGTGAAGGACGGCAAGGAAGTCGACAGCCTCAAGACCGGCGAGAGCGGCGCGATCGTGCTGAACCAGACGCCGTTCTATGCGGAGTCCGGCGGCCAGGTCGGCGACACCGGCGTGCTGACGGGCGAGGGCGTCAAGTTCCGCGTCACCGATACGCAGAAGAAGGCCGGCGATCTCTTCGTGCATCTCGGCACGGTGGAGCAGGGCACGCTGAAGCTGGGCACGCCGCTGCAGCTCGAAGTCGATCACGCGCAGCGCGGTCCTCGATCCGCGCCGCATCACTCGGCGACGCATCTGCTGCACGAGGCGCTGCGGCAGGTGCTCGGCGATCACATCGCCCAGCGCGGCTCGCTGGTGGCGCCGGATCGGCTGCGCTTCGACTTCGTGCATCCGAAGCCGATCACGGCGGAAGAACTCGCGCCGCGTCGAGGACATCGCCAACGAGGTGGTGCTGGAAAACGACGAGGTCACGACGCGGCTGATGGCGGTGGACGACGCCCGCGAGGCCGGCGCGCGCGCGCTGTTCGGCGAAAAATACGGCGACGAGGTCCGCGTGGTCTCGATGGGCAAGCAGGCCCGCGCGCAAGGGACCAACGCGCTCGGCTGGTCGGTCGAACTGTGCGGCGGCACCCATGTGCGCCGCACCGGCGATATCGGGCTGATTTCGGTGACCGGCGAAAGCGCGGTGGCCTCCGGCGTGCGCCGCATCGAGGCGCTGACCGGGCGTCATGCGCGCAAGCACGCCAACGACACGATGGCGATCGCGAAGACCGCGGCGTCGGAGCTGCGCACCACGGTCGACGACATGCCGGCGCGCATCGCTGCGCTGATGGAAGAGCGCAAGAAGCTCGAACGCGATCTGTCGGAGGCGCGCAAGAAGCTCGCGATGGGCGGCGGCGCGTCGGTCGGCAATGGCGCTGCCGGCTGGCATCCGCGAAGCGGGCGGCGTCAAGCTGCTGGCGCGCGCGGTCGAAGGCGTCGAGACCAAGGACCTCAAGAGCCTCGTCGACGACGGCAAGAAGCAGATCGGCTCCGGCGTGGTCGCGATCGTCGGCGTCACCGAGGACGGCAAGGCCGGCATCGTCGTCGGCGTCACGAGCGATCTCACCTCGCGCTTCAACGCGGTCGAACTGGTGCGCAAGGGCTCGGAAGCGCTCGGCGGCAAGGGCGGCGGCGGGCGGCCCGACATGGCGCAGGCCGGCGGGCCCGATGGCGCCAAGGCTGACGCGGCGCTGTCGGCGATCGAACAGGCGATGGCCGGCGCTTAAGCGCAGACAAGCCAGCGCGTGGACTCATGAGCGCGTAGCGAGTTGCGATTTCCCAGCGGCAGATTTCGCCATGCCTTGATGAGTGGGGCATTGCCCCAAAGGGCAATGCGCATCGTACGACGTTTTGATTAGGCTGGTCGGGCATCCGCCTCAAGGATTGGCCGCGTGAGCGTCCCGGGGTATCGGCTTTGCTGAACCTCGACGCCAGGCCGTCGCTTTGGGCCGGCTTTGGAACGTACCCGATTAAGCGGCTGCGCTTGAGCCGAAGGCATCGTCTGCCGCATCTGAACGACAATGCGAAGGAGCCGACAACCTAGCCATCAAATGGAGCACCCAAATGACACACATGATACGCGCGTGTTCGGTACTGATTATTGCCGCACTGGGATTGGTGGTTGCAGCAGCCCCCGCACTTGCCCAGAACGCTTCTCAGTGCGTGGTGTCGGGATCACCGCCAGCAGGCTGGGGCTTTAGCTCGATGGGCTACATTATGATCCCTTCCGGGGGTAGTTGCTTATTTTCCATCAATATTGCGGGCGAAATATTGAGTTCGCGAGTTGCACAAAGACCAGCGCACGGGCGGTTGCAAAGGGTCAACAGGTCTTCTTACGTATACACATCGCAGGCAGGATATAGAGGTAGCGACGCTTTCTCCGTCCAAGCGAGCGGCAAGAGTCCGACCAGTTCCGGCACGTCGGTACTCACCATCAACGCAACCCTGCAATAGCATTTCGTTCCAACTCTCCATCTGAAGCGCAGACAAGCCGGCGCGTGGAACTCATAGGCGGGTCCTGCGCCATGGCGCCCGCTGACGAACATCAGTTCGCGATTGGAGCGCTTCCGTTATCTGAAGTCAGGCTGTCTCCCAGAGAAGCCGCTGGACGGACGATCGGTAGTTGAGATGCCTTGAGTGACGCCGGGGGGCGGAGTAGGGCCGGAGAACCAATTTCCCCAACCTTCCTCGCGTGCTCGGTTGCAGGCGTCCGGGTCGCCGCGGTAGCCATGGTGCTCGCATTCTGTCGCCGCGCCCTGCTCGGCCAAGGTACCAATTGTCCGCCTTGCAGGCTGCGATCGGCGGGGCGAGTGGCGGCGAGAGGCAGCTTGCGTTGCGGAGGGTTCGTCCCGGTCTCGAACCTTCTTGGATCCTACCTGCGAGTCAGCCTTTGCCTGTGCGTTCCTTGCCGCCTCCCAAGCATGAAATTGCTTGAATAGTGCTTCCTTGTCGGCCTCTGACTGAATGTTGGCAGCGGCCGGGTTCTCTTGCAGGAATGCCTCAAAGCGTCGCTTTACCGGCTCGACGCCGTGTTTATCGAGCCATTGCTGCGCGAGCGGCAGGCGATCCCAGCCGGCGAGTGGTGCCGCGAGGGAAACTTCCTTCCACTTGGGATGGAAGGGCGGGTTTTGCAAAGTGGCGAATTTCGTGAAGAAGGCGTCGACAAACAGAGCAAGCTTGCGACTGCGCTCAGTGTTGGGTGCCCAATTGTACGCTGCAAGCACCGACGGCACTGCGATCGTGTCCACCGTTTCCCCGTCGGCAATCAGGTTCGGATAGTCCTTTGACGTCAGCGTCGCCGGCAGATAATCGCTCTGCAGGGCCTTCGAATAGTCCACCCCAGCGAGATGGAAGCGTCCGTCATTGTTAAAGGTGGTGACAGACACGTACGGCTTACCGCCAACCACGATGACGGCGTCGAGGTCGCCCTTCTTCAATTTTTCCATTGCGATCCGCTGCTCGATATAGACGAAGTTCGCCTTGATCCCGAGCCGCTCGAAAACTGTCAGTGCAGTCACAAACGTGCCGCCATTGGGCAGATCGACGCTCACCGTCTTGCCTTCGAGATCGTTCAGACTCTTGATGGTCTTTGGTGCGACGACCTGCATCTCCTCATTGTAGAGCTTGGTCACATAGGTGAACTGCTTCTTGATGCCATTGGCGAAGCCCTTCTTCTCGAGGTAGTCGAGCGTGTCGGCGCGCACGATGCCGAGATCGACGCCCTTCAGGAAAAGGATGTCGGCGACGCTCTGCACCGAACCTCGACCGATGATCGGCAGGACGCGCAGGTTACCGTCGTCGTCGAGCACGGAAGCGAGGTCGGCACCGAACTGCACATAGGTGCCGCCGATCGTACCGGTAAGCAGAGTGACCGTGTTGGCGTTCAGCGCCTTCTTGGTCGAGACCGAGCCGAATTGGAAGATCGCCTTCAGGCTGTCGCTGACTTTGGCCGGATTATAGTCGATCGGTTCAGCATGGGCCGCAACACCGAAAGCCATCATGACCGTCGCGGCAAACATTCCAAGGTACTGACGCATGGCATCCTCCAAATGTGTGGAGATTAGTTCTGAAATTGAGTGAGACGCTGTTGCGCGGCTGCCGAGCCAAAGCTGGCGGCCTTGCGGTACCAGTCGCGCGCCATCACAGGGTCGGATATGATGCTTCGCGGATCGCGCACTCCGAGCACAGCCGGATCATAAGTCTGTGCCAGCAGGAAAGCCGCAGTTGCGTCCTGTGCAGTGGCGGCGCGTTCAAGCAGCAATCGCGCCGCGGCGATGTCGCCGCGCGTCAGCATGCTCTTGGCGCGTGTCATCAGCGCTGCCAATGTTTCGGCATCGAGCGTTTTCGTCGGCGCAGCGGCTTCATTCCCTGCACGTGCGGCCGGGACCTGGCTCTGCAGCACTGGGTCTGATACGCGAGCCGGATCTTCCAGCAGTACTTGGCGCACAGCCGGCTGGTTCGAGGCGGCCTGCGTCGCTGATTGATCCCTGGACGCGCCGCCCATGGGTGCTCTTGCTTTGTCGATAAGGAAGCGCGTGACATCGGAGTTAGATACAAGGGCGCGCGTGACATCGGAATTGATTACCGCGACCAGCATCGCGAACGCCAAAACCGCCAGTCCACCAGCCACAACCCGCGTCAGGATGTTTGTCCGTTGGCTTGCCACAAAAGGCGCAAGTTCCTGCGGATCAGGCTGACCTTGGAGATCGGACAGAAACAATGGAATGGAATCATCTGAAGAGGGATCCGTTGACGGCCCGGACGTGTAGGGAGCGGGCTGCGGATCCCCTCGCGGTTCGTCGAACGCCAAGGCATTCGAACTCCGCGACCGGTGATGTGGCGTCCGCTCCATGGCGCTCATGCTTCCCTCACTACGCAACGCAGGGGAGCCCCCCGGCGCTAAGCGCCGGTCCATTCACACACAGAGGTGCCGGGAAAACCTGGCACATGGACATAACCTCTCATACTGTTGATCGTTCCTAAGCAGACGGCCTGACGGCGGCGCGTTCGCAGCTGCAAAAGGCCGTCGCTATACCAAAGGCAGGTTGCTGCACGTAAGCAGCGCTACCTGGCATCTGCCTCCCCGAAGCTCCACATCGTGCCGTCAACGTACAGCTTAGGCGAGCGCACAGACGTCGTTCAGCTTGCAGGTTTCGATCAGCGAAGCGAAGACGGCGCAGTGCTAGGCGATCACATCGCGAAGCGGGCGGCGTCAAGATGGGGCGAAGGCTGACGCAGCGCTGTCGGCGATCGAACAGGCGATGGCCGGCGCTTAAGCGCAGACAAGCCAGCGCGTGGAGTCATGAGCGCGGGCACAAGCTCCCGCCAGAGCGCATAACCTCCAGCGCCCACTCCCATGGATGCGATGGGACGCCGGAGGTCATGCTCGTGCGGGGTTATCCCCACATGTGGTGGAAATGTTGCGCCAGATCTGCGATTTCCGAATGGTAGATTTCCACGGCCGTCGGGGCGACATCATGATGCGTACCGGCGTCGGCGGCAGCAAGCGTTGCCGTCGGTGCTGCTGCAGCAGCTGTCGGTGCCGCTGCGGCTGGTTGAGCGACAGCGGCTGGTGCAGCGGCCGTAGCCGGTGCGGCGGCAGCCACCGCAGCCGGGGCCCCGGCCGTCGACAGCACGTCAGCCACGGTCAAACCATCGGCGTTGTAGATGCCACCGTTCACCGGGACATTGTTGCCTCCGACGTCGGCGGAATTGGCGTGCATCTGCTCGGCGGCAGCGCCGACCAACGTCGCATTTCCGGTCTGCAAGCCTTCGATCATCTTGGTTACCTCGGCTCCAAGCGTACTGGTATCGCCGAGCAGTTCGTTGTCGAACCGGGCCTCGAAGATGCCACCCTGCGCGGCGTCGAAGTTGGTGACATCAGTCTGGAAAGTATGCAGGTTGGCGATGACAGCAGCGGTCGCCGCCGCATCGTGAGCGGTGACGGCCGCAATCGCCTGTTGTCCCAGCGAATTGGACTGCGCGATGAAGTTTGCCCAGAAGTTGGTTTGCGCATCGTTGTCGAGGTATTTTGGCGTTGGGTTCAGGCTGTCCCCAAAAGGCGTAAAGCCGGAAACGCCGCCCTGGTTTGCCATGTTCGCCAGATTGGTGTCGCCCTGGACGATGTCGATGATGTCGAGAATATTGTCGTTGCTGGCCCTTCCCGCATCGGGGCTTATTCCGGCCTCGGCAATGTAAGTGTTCTCAAGCTCCAGCTGCCGTACGACCGCTTCCGCGTGAACGCCGGTCAGCCCGCCGAACAGCAGCGGGTTGGCGGTCATCAAAGCCTGCATGTCCGTGATGAGCGCATTCACATCGTTGCTGATCACGGTCGCATTGTCGGCATTGACTCCGCCGAGTATCTGGCTCGCCACGTCGTTGAAGATGACGCCGATCTCGGCGAGATTGGCGTGGGGCGCGGTCGCGGCTGTGACGCCGTCGGCAAGGCCCACGGGGGCTGCGAGAAATCCGGCCGCGCCGTTTTGCGTCGCCAGGGTGGCGAGATTGGCATCGTTGTTGACGATATTGAGGATGTCGAGATGGCTGGTACGCAACGCGGTTTCGGCCGCCGCGACGCTGCCGAAATCTCCGCCGCCATTCACCGAGGCTGTGGCTGCCGAGAGCGCGGTCGTAATATCGGACAGGATCGTGGTGACATGGGCCAGCGTGTCACCGGTGAATTGCCCCGCGGCTACCTCGGCCTGAAGGCCGGTTTGCACGGCGGTGAGATCGGCGGTGTATTTCAACACGCTGCCAAATCCCTGGCCACCTTCCTCGACCACGTTTTGCCACAAACCGCCGACCAGGGCGCGACCCGCGTCATTGAACGTCAAGCCAAGGTCCGAGAAGGCCGGCGCAGAAGATGTCGGGGGTGTCGGATCGGCAGGGGATGTCGGATCGGCCGGCGGTGTCGGGTCGGCCGGGGGATCAGGAGTAATAACGGGGGGTGCCTGATCGTGGTGATGATGGTGACGAGAATGGCTTGCCATGGCTTTTCTCCTTGTCAACGTGACCGATGGTCGCAACCGATCGTCTTCTTTCGTGGCGTCATTCAGCCGATACCGCGGCCAATGCGTGCGGAAGCAAGGTGATAGGCGGACGAATGTATGGTGCTGGGATGGGGAAGCGCTTTTCCGAGTGTTCAACTCAGAAAATGCGCGCGGCCGTGAATCCCCATGCAAGGCAAGCGCTAACGAAGACCATTCCAAGCGCAATGCGGCGGTCGAACAGGTGATGGCCGGCGCTTAGGAATTGGAGTTGCGCTCGGTCAGCGCGATCGGCGCTGATTGGCTACTTCTCGTCCAGGAACGGCGCGACGACTTCCCGCGTCTCCTTGCTCGGCACCACAGGGACAATCTCGAACGTCATGCCGAGATCCCGGTTGTTGGCCAGCACCCATTGCTGCAGCAACCGCAAATCATCGCATTCCATCAGTTGGAAGCAGCGGTCGAAATTCGGTTCGATCCAGCTCCCGACATAGGTCAGTCCGTCCGGGAATTTGATGCCGGGATCGCGGACGCGCCGGTAGACCGGGATCGGGTCCTGGTTCTTGAAGCGCTCGATCACCATGAACAGCATCGATAACCTCCGGATGGCGCTGTGGCGCGATGTCAGCCCTTGCGCAAGAACACGTAGTCAGCCGAGTAGGGCACGTTACGATAGCTGCCGGACTTGTCGCACTCACCCTCGAGTTTGCCGCCGGCCGTGTTGATCCGCTGCACTGTCGTGACGCCGGAGAGGATGCCGGTGCCCCGCCCGGAGGTCACGGTCAGTTTCAGCCAGGGAATATCGCTCGGCGTAGCACCAGGGGCGTTGCCCACCGCCTTGCCGACGACGGCGCTCGAGTCGATGTGCTCCCAGTTCGGCCCGGCATAGTGTCGGCCGACGGTCTTGCCGTCGAGCAGCAAGGTTGCGATCGGCTCGCGGAACGCCCAGGCCAGCTTGCCGTCGGTGCCGGCCTTGCATTCGTAGACCTGCGCGCCTTCGGCGTGGAGCGTAAGCACGACCGTCTCGCCGGGCGCCGCGATGGCGTCGGGAAGCGGTGTCTGGGCGGAGGCGTTCAAAACTGACGCCGACGACAAAAGCAGAGCGAGTGCGGTATTCCGGACAATCGGCATCATGAATCCATGGTGTTGGCCCCGAAGGACCAACACCATTATCAGCCAATTATGCCATCGCCTTGGCGAGGTTGTCCGAAACCTCCGGATGGCAGCGTCGTATCAGCCCTTGCGCAGGAACACGTAATCGGCCGAGTAGGGGACGCTTTCATAGGTGCCTGCCTTGTAGCAGGCGCCATTGAGCTTTCCACCCACCGTGTTGATCCGTTGCACTGTCGTCGCCGGACTGAGAACACCGTTGCCGCGCCGGGAAGTGACTCCGAGCTTCAGCCAGGGAATGTCCATTGCGACGCTGCCTGGGGCCGTGCCGACGACCTGGCCGACCACCGCGCTGCCGTCGCTGTACTCCCAGTTCGGTCCGGCATAATGCCGGCCGACCGTCTTGCCGTCCGAAAGAAGCGTCGCGATCGGCTCGCGAAACGCCCAGGCGAGTGTGCCGTCTCCGTTGGTCTTGCATTCGTAGACCTGCGCGCCTTCGGCATGCAGCGTGAGGATTGCGGTTTCGCCCGGAGCTGCGATGGCCTCGGGAAGTGGTGTCTGGGCGGTCGCGTTGGCGAGCGACCCGGTGAGAAAGATGGCAGTGAGTACGGCGTTCTTAGGGAACGACACGGTAATGCTCCGTCATTGGTTTGCTGGAGAGCATGCTTCAACCAGGTTGAATTATGCTCGTCGGTTATCTTCTTGTTTGAGCATCTCCGCGCAAACGCGGTTCCGCTGATGGCGCCAGGGAAAACCGGTGTCCGCTTTCCCCTCGGGACAAACGCGGAGCGTTTGCCCGGAGATCATGCTCTATCACTGCGAGCCAACGGGCCGCGCGAATGCGCGCCCGCCGACAGGCTCCGAGCAATCCATCGTGCCCCAAGCTGAGACATGGATTGTTCGTCGCTCTGCCCCCTTGCGCAAACGCTTCGCGTTTGTCGCAGGCAATGATGTGGAGGGCGTTGGGAAGGGCGCCTTACGCCGGCGCCATCGCCTTGGTCAGGTTCTCCGCGACCTTGTCGAGGAAGCCGGTGGTGGAGAGCCAGCGCTGGTCGGCGCCGACCAGGAGCGCGAGGTCCTTGGTCATGAAGCCGGCCTCGACGGTATCGACGCAGACCTTCTCCAGCGTCTTGGCGAACTTCGCCAGTTCCTCGTTATTGTCGAGCTTGGCGCGGTGGGCGAGCCCTTGCGTCCAGGCGAAGATCGAGGCGATCGAGTTGGTCGAGGTTTCCTTGCCCTTCTGGTGCTCGCGGTAGTGCCGCGTCACGGTGCCGTGGGCGGCTTCCGCTTCCACCACCTGGCCATCGGGCGTCAGCAGCACCGAGGTCATCAGGCCGAGCGAACCGTAGCCCTGCGCCACGGTGTCGGACTGCACGTCGCCGTCGTAGTTCTTGCAGGCCCAGACATAACCGCCGGACCACTTCAGCGCCGAGGCCACCATGTCGTCGATCAGGCGGTGTTCGTAGGTCAGGCGCTTGGCCTCGAAATCCTTCTTGAAGTCCTTCTCATAGACTTCCTCGAAGATGTCCTTGAAGCGCCCATCATAGACTTTCATGATGGTGTTCTTGGTCGAGAGATAGACGGGATAGCCGCGGCTGAGGCCGTAGGTCAGCGAGGCCCGCGCGAAATCGCGGATCGAGTTGTCGAGATTGTACATGCTCATGGCGACGCCGGCGCCGGGCGACTTGAACACTTCGCGCTCGATCACGGTGCCGTCCTCGCCGACGAATTTCATCGTCAGCGTGCCCTTGCCGGGGAACTTGATGTCGGTGGCGCGGTACTGGTCGCCAAAGGCGTGGCGGCCGATGATGATCGGCTTGGTCCAGCCGGGAACCAGCCGCGGCACGTTCTTGCAGATGATCGGTTCGCGGAAGATCACGCCGCCGAGGATGTTGCGGATGGTGCCGTTCGGCGACTTCCACATTTCCTTCAGGCCGAATTCCTTCACCCGGGCCTCGTCGGGGGTGATGGTGGCGCATTTGACGCCGACGCCGACCTTCTTGATGGCGTTGGCGGCGTCGATCGTGACCTGGTCGTTGGTCTGGTCGCGGTATTCCATCCCGAGGTCGAAATACATCAGGTTGATATCGAGGAACGGGTTGATCAGCTTGTCCTTGATGTACTGCCAGATGATCCGGGTCATCTCGTCGCCATCGAGTTCGACGACGGGGTTGGTCACCTTGATTTTTGCCATGACGGAGGGGGCCTTTTTGGAAAACCGCGCGTTTGGGCGGGGTGGAGTGATTATACGCGGCCTATAGCACTGCAAACCGGCGGGCGAAAGCCAAGCCGTTATGCAGTTTCAGCCCATCTTTTAGGTAAGAACGCCTTAAGGTCAGAACGCCGCCTGGGTCGCCGTCCCCGCCACCACGTACCAGGTCACGAACAGGCCGCAGATCAGGGCGCCGGGCAGGCTGGAGCCGGTCCGCCGCCAGGTGAAGGTCGCGATCACGGCGCAGATCGCCAGCAGCGGCACGAACTGGATGGCGACGATGGTCGACAGCGGCACGAAGCCGGGGTCGGGCAGCGGGTTGAACAGCTTTCCGGTGAGCCAGAGGATGGCGTACTGCCCGCCCACAAGCACGATGAAGCCCAGCGTCAGCGCCAGCACATTGGTCAGGTAAAGCGCCCCGCGGGGCGCGGCCATGGTCGAGAAATTGCGGTGCAGGACATGCAGCGCGACCACGAAAAACGCCGTGAACGGCACGAGATAGATCAGGAAGATCAGGAACTGCTTCGCGCTCATCAGCTTCAAGGCGACGATCCAGAACCGGAAGTCGATCTTGAAGGCGAGGTCGGCGAGCCACAGCGCGGCATAGCCGATCGCGACGGACGCGACGGCGATCACGACCGACTGCAGGACGATGCCGGACCGGCTGGCGCGCTTGGGCGCGAACCGCATCAAAGCGAGCGTGATCAGGCCGTTGATGACCGCCCAGACCAGGATCTGGTTGGTGATGCCCTGCGGCAGGAAGGCGGAGGGTGTTACGAACGTGCCGCCCAGCGCGAACGCCGGATAATAAGTCAGCGCGGGGATGAAGGCGGACAGGATGAAGGCCGTGGTCCAGCGCCGGCCGCTGGCGGCGGTGTGCTCCGGCATGGTGCCGTCGGCGATTTCGGGCAGCCGCAGGCGGGAATACATCGGCGCTTCCAGCAGCGCATCGAAGGCCCCGATCAACAGCGCCACAAAACCGATCAGCGCGATCAGCGTGCCGATTTCCTTGCGGAACCAGATCTGGTCGTCGACCGGGCGGGGCGTGCCGCCCTGCAGGGTTTTGGCGAACCAGTCGAGGCTGTAGCCGATGGCCTCATGCGAGATGTGCTCGGCCGGATGGGTAATGGCGGGGGTGTAGAGCACCCGCGCCGTTCCTTGCGCGATGTCGCCATAGACCTTGCCCGGTTCCACCGGGCCTTGCGTGCCGAACAGCGCCCACAGTTTCGGGCTCTGGGTGACGTCGCGGGCCTTGTCGACGCCCCACATCAGGGTCGAGAATTCCTCGTATTGGGCAAAGACCAGCGCTACGTTTCGCGGCCAGCTGGGGGTGCCCTCGGCGGCGAACGGCTTGCCGGTGGACGAGCCCTCCAGCACCATCGATTTGTAGTCATTGGGCGCGGCGGTGGCCGCCGCCAGCACGGTCCAGCCACCCATCGAGTGGCCTTCGAGCCCGATATTGTTCTTGTCCACGATTTCGAGGCTACGCAGGTAGGCCAGCCCATCGGGGCCGCCGAACCCGTTGGCGAAGGCGGGCGGGTCGCTGTAGCCGTGGCCGGTCTGGTCGAGGGCGAGGACCACATAGCCGCGGCGGGCGAATTCGATGGCAAAGCCGTCCTGGGTCTCGCGCGAATTGATGTAGCCGTGGACGGCGAGGATGCCGGGGGCGGGGATCTGCGGCGTGGCGTTGGGCGGGATGTAGAGCAGGGCACTCATGGTGTTGCCCTTGGCGCCCTTGAACCTGACATCCTCGATCCGGATGCCGCCTGCGGTCTGGGTGAAATGGGCGAGCAGGCCGCCCGCCAGGATCAGGACCACGCCCAAAATCGCCAACGACCACCTGCCGCGCATGGACGCCTCCCTTGATTCCCTCGCCGTTGAACCGGCTTTCGGGCTGGTTTGCAGCTTCGCTTTGTTTGTGATTGTTAGCCTATCCGAAAGTCGAACGCGCGCAAGCGGCGGGGCGGGACCAACCCTCTTTGAGACTTTGAGCGAGCGTTCGGAGAGGTTACTAAGCCGCGCAGCAGGCTTGCGAATTCCATCCGTCATCCGAAACGGGCGATGCTTGCGATTGTGAATCCTCCGCGCGTTTCGCGCGGCCGATTCAATATCTTCAGAGGTCGAATCAACTTCAGAAGTTGAATCAGAAAGTGAAGTTACGAATGTCCGGTTCGGGCACCGATAAAACCAAGTCTGGTTTGGACTTAGCCGGACCTGTTGTGATCCTCGTCGAGCCGCAGCTCGGCGAGAATATCGGCATGGCCGCGCGCGCGATGGGCAATTTTGCGCTGTCGCGCTTGCGGATCGTCAATCCGCGCGACGGCTGGCCGAACATCGCGGCGCAGCGGGCGGCGGCCGGCGCCGACCAGATTCTGGAACAGGCCCAGTTGTTCGACACCGTCGAGCAGGCGGTCGCCGACCTGACGCTGCTGTTTGCCACCACGGCCCGCGCCCATGACCAGGCCAAGCCGGTGGTCGCCCCGGTGGAAGCCGCAGCCGAGATCGTGGCCCATGTCGGCAGCGGCGGCGGGGCCGGCATCCTGTTCGGCCGGGAGCGCTACGGCCTGCAGAACGAGGAGGTCGCGCTCGCCAACCGGATCATCACCTTCCCGGTCAATCCGGGCTTTGCTTCGCTCAACCTGGCGCAGGCGGTGCTGCTGATCGGCTACGAATGGTTCAAGCTGTCGACCGGCGGTGACCTCCCGTTCGCGATGCCCGAGCGGTCCGAGCCGGCCTCGCAGCACCAGATGCAGGCCTTCTTCGACAATCTGGTCCGGGAACTCGACAAGGTCGAATTCCTCCGCCCGCGCGAGAAGCGGGAGACCATGCTGGTCAATTTGCGCAACATCTTCACCCGGATGGACCCGACCAAGCAGGACATGCACACTTTGCACGGGGTGGTCATGGCGATCGCCGAAGGCCGCAAGGGGCCGGCCAAGGGCGGCGTGCTGGACGGCGAACAGGCGACGCGGTTGCGGGCGCTTGCTGGCCGAGCACGGGCAGGGGCCGGCGGTGCCCGGCGACAGCTCTACCGTGCGCGGGCTTGCCCGGCTGCTGCGGCGGAACCCGACGGATGCCGAGCGGATCCTGTGGCAGGCGCTGACCCGCGACCGCCGGTTCGCCGGGCTGTTCAAGCGCCAGACCCCGGTGGGACGCCACATTCCGGATTTCGTCTCCTTCGTCCATCGGCTCGCGATCGAACTCGTCAATCCGAACGAGTCGGAGGCGATCGTCGCCGACCGCGCCGGCCGCAAGGCGTGGCTGGAGGCGCGCGACTACCGCGTGATCGAGATGCGGGTCGCCGACGTCGAGGCTGATCTGGCGGCGGAACTTGAGCGGCTCGAAAAAACCGTAGGGTGGGCAAAGGCGCGCTAGCGCCGTGCCCACCATCCGTCCGCACCGTTGTCTTCAATGGTGGGCACGCTTCGCTTTGCCCACCCTGCGATCGCTGTCCCTGGGCGTACAAACGGCGTAAGCTTGTCTTCGCTCGGACAGCACGTCGCACTACGCCAAGCGCCATGGCGCCGATGCCTTGACCGCGATCCCGCTCGCATCGATCGCGCATTTGACGCCGGCAAGCAGTGCCAAGCGGCTGCGGTCCAATCGACAACGCAACGCGGAGGTTTGCCATGGCTGCATCCGACTGGCGTCTCGAAGGCGAATGGATCAAGAACTGCACCTGCGCGTTCGGCTGTCCGTGTGATTTCAATGCCCTGCCGACCAAGGGGTATTGCAAGGGCTTGGTCGGCATGCGGGTCACCAAGGGGCATTTCGAGAAGACCAAACTCGACGGCCTGGTTTTCGCAAAAACCGTCGATTTTCCCGGCGCGCTGCACGAGGGCAATGGCCAGTCGCAGCCGATCATTGACGAACGCGCGACGGCGGAGCAGCGCGAAGCGCTGCTCAACATCATGTCGGGCAAGTTCTCTGCTGAAGGCACGCTGTTCCACATCTTCAGCCTGATCATCACCAGGATTCACGATCCCCTGTTTGTGCCCATTACGTTCTCGTTCGACAAAGATGGGCGCGTGGCGCGTATGGTTGCCAAGGGCGTGCTGGAGACCGAGGTTGAGCCGATCAAGAATCCGGTGACGGGAGAGCCTCACCGTATTCAGGTGGTGATGCCCGAGGGATTCGAACACCGGGCGGCCGAGGTTGCCTCCGCCAACATCCGCTCGACCGGCGCCATAAAATTCGAAACCACGGGCACGCACAGCTCGCTGGCGAACGTCGTTCAGACGCCGGAGGGTGTCGCGGCCTAGTGCCGTCCGAATCCAACTCTACGTGCCGTTCCAGCAGCGGGGCGGATTCATGATGGCGACCTCGGCGCTTGAGCAGACCCTGCGGCACGATCGCCTGATCGTGGCCATCGGAATAGGGGTCGTGGTCGCGTTCTCCTGGGGCTATCTGCTTGCCGGCGCCGGGATCGACATGAGCATGGCCGACATGCCGATGGACCCTGAGCCGTGGTCGCCGGCCCAGGCATTGCTCATGTTCGCGATGTGGTGGGTGATGATGATCGCGATGATGGTACCCAGCGCCGCGCCCACTATCCTGCTATTCGCCGCCATCAAGCGCAGGCAGGCGACGACAGACAGCCCCGTCATCGCAAGCTGGCTCTTTCTCGCCGGCTATCTCCTGATATGGGCAGGCTTTAGTCTCGTCGCGGTCTCGGTGCAGTGGGGACTTGATCAGGCTCGGTTGCTATCCGGCATGATGGCGAGCACCAGCAGTTTGCTCGCCGGGATTATCCTGCTTGCCGCCGGGCTCTATCAACTCACCCCGATCAAGCGCGCCTGTCTTCGATATTGCCAAAGCCCGGTGCTATTCCTCTCAACGTACTGGCAACCGGACGCCATGGGCGCGCTGCGTATGGGTTTTCGGCACGGCGGCTACTGCGTCGGCTGTTGCTGGTTCCTGATGGCGCTGCTTTTCGTTGCCGGTGTCATGAACCTCGCCTGGGTCGCAGCGGTTGCGATCTATGTCGCCTTCGAGAAACTGCTGCCGGGCAGCCAATGGCTCAGCCGCGCCGCAGGCGTCGGGCTGATCGTGTCCAGTGGGCTTGTCCTCGCGTACGGCCTGACCGTCACGGCGCCCGCGCCGCTGTAGCTCGCCTCAGACGGCGACAAGCTCCGCAGGGCTGCCGGCCCGCTTCGGCTTCTTCACCTTCGAAGGCCCGAACAGATTGCCTGCGGCAAGGCCGGCGGTATCGGCGACGCCCGGGTCGCGCGACACCATGGCGGCGACGATGGCGCCGTCGATCAGCAATGCGAGTTGATGCGCGAGCATCTGCGGCTCCACCGCGCCCATTTCAGCGGCGAGCTTTTCGATATGCGCCAGCACCACTTTCTTGTGGCGCAGCGCGATATTGCGGAACTGCTTGGCGTCCTTGTCGTGCTCGGCGACCGCGTTGATGAAGGGGCAGCCGTAGAAGCGTTCCTCGGCGAACCAGCGCTTCAGCGCGGGAAAAATCCGCTTGAGTTTTGCCTGCGCGTCGCCGCCGCCATCTTCCATCGCGCCGATGAACCATTCGCGCCACGCCTTGCCTTCGCTCTCCAGCACGGCGTTGACGAGGTTGGTCTTCGATCCGAACAATTTGTAGAGCGTGGTCTTGGCGGTGCCGGCCTCGTCGATGATGGCGTCGATGCCGGTGGCGTTGATGCCGTTCTTGCAGAACAGGTGCGTCGCCGCGCTGAGCAGGCGCCCACGCGCGGATTCTTCGTCGCCTGCGGCGAACTGCTTCTTCTTCGGAACCGATCTGCCCATGCGCGCCAGTTAATCGAACCGCGGCGCAATCATCAAGTCGCATCTTTGCGCTGAAAATAATCGCAGGCACGCGGCAATTGCTTCGCGCCTGTGCAGCGCGGTGCTGGTCAATTTCCGGGCAGACATAGCTAAGCGGCGAGAGAGGTTGGCATTTTGGTTTTGGCCTGATCTGGCACGCTTCATGCAGGAAACAGAACGTTCGGTATCCTACCCTAGGGAGAGAAAAAGATGACCGCGGTCGCTCAAAAAACGGTGCTCACAGGCTGCCTGGCGCCGATCGACAAAAATGGGCTGGAACAGCTCATCATCAACGGCAAGGCCAATCCGAAGGTCATCAAGACCTTGAAGTGCAAGACGGTGGCGGAGGGCAAGTTCCGCCACGCCAACTACATCCGCAACCTCGCGCCCTACATCGTCGACGAGCCGCCGGGTCTTTTGGGGGACGACACCGCGCCCAATCCGTCGGAGGCATCATTGGCCGCGCTCGGCTCCTGCCTTGCGGTCGGCCTGCACGCCAACGCCGTTCACCGCGGCTGGATCGTCAACAAGCTCGAACTCGAACTCGAGGGCGACCTCAACATCACCGCGGTGTGGGGCACCGGCGACGTCAGCGAGAAGCCGGTCGGCTTCACGGATGTGCGCGTCAAGGTCGACATGGAATGCGAGGGCGTTCCCAAAGCCGAGATCGATGCGCTGGTGAACCACGTCAAGAAGTGGTCGCCGGTCGCCAACACTTTTACCCGCCCCGTCAATCTCGAAGTCAGCATCTAGGGGAAAGCGACGCGTGCAACAGGGGTGCGGGAGACGATCATGGGTTCACTAGCTTTATCGCGGGTCGAAGCTACAGATCAGCCCGCACCTACGATTGCCGACGAAGTTGCCAGGATCGCGCGTCAGGAGCTTGCACCGATTGCAGGTGCAATCGATGCAGGCTCGGTTTATCCGGGCGAGTTGCTGCGTAGTCTCGGCAAAGTCGGCGCGTGGGGCAGCCATGTCCCGCAGGAGGGACCTGCGGATCTGCGCTGCGCCATCCAGTCGATGGCTGTGATCGGGGAGGTCTGCGGCGCCACGGCTTTCATGGCCTGGTGCCAGAACACGCTGGTCTGGTACGCCGCGAATTCGACCAACCTGAAGCTTGCACGGCGTTTCGGCGACAGTTTTTCGAGTGGACGGGTGCTCGGCGGCACTGGTCTCTCCAATCCGATGAAGAGCTTCTTCGGCATTGAGCGGCTGAAATTGAAGGGCCGCAAGGTCGAGGGCGGCTACATCGTCAAGGGGGCGCTGCCCTGGGTCTCCAATCTCGGGCCCGACCACTATTTCGGCACCATCTTCGAGCGCGAGGACGAGGGTGGCGGCACCGCAAAGGGCGGGCCGGGCGGCACCGCGAAGAGCGGGCCGGACATCGTCATGTTCCTTGCCGATTGCTCCGATCCGGCGATCACCCTGCAGCCGTGCAAGCCGTTCCTCGCCATGGACGGCACGGGCACCTTTGGCGTGCAGTTCCGCGACCTGTTCGTGCCGGATGAACTGATCCTGGCCGAACAGGCAGGCCAGTTCGTGAAGAAAATCCGTGCCGGCTTCATCCTGCTGCAGGCCGGCATGGGGCTCGGCCTGATCAAGGATTGCATCGGCATCATGGATGAGGTCGGGCCGCCACTCGGCCACGTCAACCGCTATCTGCCGCAGCAGCCGACGCAGTTCCGCGAGCTCCATGCCGAGTTCGAGAAGGAGACGATGGCGCTGGCATGCGATCCCTATAATTCCGACGACAGCTATTGGCGGCGCGTCGTAGCACTTCGGCTGCGCCTCGGCGACGCCAGCGTCGCGGCCGCGCATGCGGCGATGCTTCATTGCGGCGCCCGCGGCTACCTGAAGAGCCATCGCGCGCAGCGCCGGCTTCGCGAAGCCTATTTCGTCGCCATCGTCACCCCCGCCACCAAGCAGCTTCGCAAGATGCTGGCGGGTGACGAGCACTAAAGGAATTTCCGACCGACCCCAACCAGCAACCATAAAACAGGAGAGGCCTGCCATGACGGACGTTCTGATTACTGCCGGCGAACTCACGGAATTCCTTCAGAAAGAGCCGTGTGTCATCATCGACACCCGCAATCCCGAAGCCTACGGCGCGGGGCATCTCCCTGGCGCCGTCAATGTCCACGAAATCTTCACGTATCTGGCGACCTCGACGCCGGAAGGCATTCACGAACTGAAGACGAAATTCGCCGATGCGTTTGGCGCGGCCGGACTTTCGGGCAAAGAGACCGCGGTCATCTACGAACAGTCGATGAATTCCGGCTTCGGCCAGTCCTGCCGCGGCTATTACCTGCTCACCATGCTCGGCTATCCCAAGGTCAAGGTGCTGCATGGCGGTTACGACGCCTGGGCGGCGGCCGGCCTGCCGGTGACCACGGACGTGCCGTCGCCGGTGAAGGCGTCGTTCTCGATTGTGCCTGAAGCGGGCGACATCCTGATCGACGCCAAGACCATGCTCGCCGCCGTCGGCAAGCCCGGTATCGCGCTGCTCGACGTCCGCGACATCGACGAGTGGATCGGCGAAAGCTCTTCGCCTTATGGGAAGGATTTCTGCCCGCGCAAGGGACGCATCCCCGGCGCCGTCTGGCTGGAATGGTACCGCATGATGAAGCCGACCGCGGAGGGGCCGCGCTTCAAGTCGAAGAACGAAATTCTGGCGGAGTGCGCGACCGTCGGCATCACCCAGAGCACGCCGGTCTATCTCTATTGCTTCAAGGGCGCGCGCGCCTCGAACACGTTCCTGGCGCTGAAGAACGCCGGCGTGAAGGATGTTCGGATGTATTTCGGTTCCTGGAACGAATGGTCGCGCGATCCGTCGCTGCCGATCGAGGAGGGGCTGCCGATGGAGGCCACGCTCACCACCAAGGCGGCGTAACGACGCGTCCGATATTGCAGTCCGATCCTGACGGATCGGACTGCAATCATGGTGTCAGGCCACGAACGGGATGAGGCGGTCGTCGGCGACGGGCGCCTCATCTGCGTTTCAACCAGGCATGCTTTCGAATTGCGGTAGGTCGAGCGGTTTGTTCCACTTCAGGCGGCGCTTGGTGAACATTTCGAGTTTCGGCGCAATCAATTCGGGCCGGTCCAGGCTGCCGAGCATGACGAAGACGAGGCCGGGGAAACTATCCAGATTGGTACTGAACAATCGGGAACCGCAATCGGGACAGAAGTTGCGGTCCAGTCCCTTGCCGGACTCGGCGACATAGTGATGCGCCTTCGCTTGGCCGCTGACCACCGTGAAATCATCCTGCGGCACGCCGAAGAATGTGGCCATCTCGCCGCCCGACGCTCGCTTGCAGTCCAGGCAGTGGCAATTGGCGATGAAGTCCGGGTCGGTGTCGAACTCGAACTTCACCGCGCCACAAGCACATTGAGCCGTGTATTTCTTAGCCATGCGAGTTGCCTCTAAATCGCGTGTTTGAATGTTGTGATGATTGCCGTCCCGTCCCACCATTTTATGCTGCAGGTCTGGACCTGCGACAAGGGCTGGCGACGCGCGAGTGAGCCGTTCGGAGCCAGGATGCCACTGCGCGAACTGGTGCAACCGCCAATAGCGTGGCTCTGGCGTTCCCGGGATCGGAAGGGTATAATTTGGGCGCACTTGGTGGTGGCTCGAATGTCGATTTTCTCAAGCAAATCAGGTCTCGCATGGATCGTGGCGATGCTGTGCCTGGGCGCGCCCGCCGCCTACGCGCAGGCCTCGCCAGTGAATTACTGGGTTCCGGGCTGGCCGATGGGTTTCAGCGGCGCTGCGGGCGAGAGCGCGAATGCCTACGGCAACTTTCCGAGCTTCGATTTCCGCGACGTCGGAAATGGCTCTTCCTACGCGCGCTACAATTTCTCGAACGGCTTTTTTGTCGGCAGCCAGCGCAACACCATGGGCTTCAGCGGTCTCAGCCAGAGCGCATTCGGCGGTTTCGGTTCGCTCTATAGCGAAGGCGTGCAGTTCGGCTACAGCCTCAAGAACGGCGGCGGGCCGCCCGTCACCTTCTTTGCCGGTTTCGATACGCTGAAATACAATGCGGGCATCGGCAGCAACGCATTCGCGCCGTTCGACTCCAAGTCGGGCACGCTGCCCGTTTCCAGCGCGTATGCCGGCGTCGAGTTCCAGCCGACGTCCAATCTCAGCCTGTCGCTCGGGGTCGGCGTCGTCCAGCAGACGGGCAGGATCGATAGCGAGATCAATTCGCTGCCCGGCGCTTCGTCGTTCTCGGTCGGCGGCCGCCGCTACTAGGAGGCGCTCCGACGGTCTGCGTCGACCGCCAGGGGATTACTCCGACGGTTTGACGCCAAGATCGCGCAGGATGCGGAGCATCACATCGCTGTCGCGCTTGAAAATACGAGCCGTCGTTTCAAGATCGGCTGGGGAAGATAGTATAAAGTTGTTCAGCATCTGCTGGACCTTGGGGTCGGAGCCGGCCTGAATCAACATCGGCGCGAGCCGCTCCACGATCTCTTTTGGCGTGCCGGCCGGCACAGCGAAGGTGGTGAATGCGCGCAGGTCGTAGAAGTCGCCGACGGCACCCTGTTCGGTCATCGTAGGCGTGTCCGGATACGGTGGCAGGCGGCTGCCGACCACGCCGATCAGGTTTCCAGTTCCCGCCTGGATGACGGGGGCTGCTGCGGCATAGCTTCCCGCGGCGCCATCCAGCGTCTGTCCCGCGATGTCATTCCACATCGGCGCCTCGCCGCGGTACTGGATGACTTGAAACTTGATGCCGTATTGCTTCGCGATCGTCTCGATCAGGACGTGCGGCGTCGAACCCACGCCGTACGATCCCCAGTTCAGGCTGCCTACCTTCTTTGCATATTCAATGAACTCGCGAAGATTCGTTGCTCCCGTCTTCTTGGCCGCTACCACCGGACCGCCAGCGCCGCTGACCATCGTCAGATAAACGAAGTCTCTTTCAGGATCGTATGGAAGGTCCTTCATTGTAACGCGGTTCTGGATCAGTGACGAAGAGATCGTGCACAGGATGGTGGTGCCATCCGGCTCTGCGCGTTTCGCTTCGGTCACCCCAATCACGCCACCTGCGCCGGCCTTGTTTTCGATGATGACCGGCTTTCCCACCTGCCGCGCCAGATAGTCACCGAAAGCCCGTGCGATGCCATCCGTCTGGCCGCCAGCCGGATATGGCACGATGATTTGAATCGGCCGTGCCGGCCACGAGGATTGCGCCCCGGTCCTTGTCGCCGGCGCACACAACAACACGGCCGA
Organism: uncultured Alphaproteobacteria bacterium; assembly: GCA_963790735.1. GTDB lineage: Bacteria > Pseudomonadota > Alphaproteobacteria > Rhizobiales > Xanthobacteraceae > Bradyrhizobium. The sequence continues at coordinate 68,927 of CAWBQP010000040.1, forward strand.
AGCCGTCACGAACGTTCGCCGTGTCAGCTTGTTCATTTTCCTGCCCTTGGTCTTTTGTTTCTTGTCGAGTTGCGAGGACCGATCGGGCATCGAAACTAGCGCAGAACGTCCCGCCTGACGTTGTGGCACTGTGTCCGCCACGAATCAGGTGACTTCCGCGTCGCGGAAAACGGAGAGGGATTGGAGACTCCGCCTCAGATCGCTTCGGTCCAGCTTTCCGAGAAGGCCAACGCCGACGTTGAGAATGGCCGTCCCTCACGTTCCCGTGGCCAGGATCGCCCTTCTGCCTCGACGCCGTTGCGGACGAGACGACTACCGAGCGCCGGGATCAGCACGGTGCACACGCCGTAGCGCCGGTCGGGAATCTGGTTCGGCTGCGAGTGGATGAGTAGTGGCTCGCCGATATCGAACCAGGTAAGTGAGATTTCTTCGCCGTGCGATTTGATGTGTTCAGTCCAGAAGTAGCGCGGATCTCCAGTCTTGGAGAATTGCGCGTCCGCACAGGGGATAGTCGTGTCGGCAAGCTCGGCATTGAGCATGCCCTGTACGGTCGACTGCAGCCACCGCGCCATCGCGATGTTGTCGGAGTAGATCCGCCAGCGCCGTTCCGTCAGTTCGCTTTTCAGGTAGAGCACGTGACCGGGACCGGCAGGCGAAAAGATGATCCGCCAGTAGCTCGCCTCCGTCGAGTTCGGCTCACCGTCCTTGTGGCTCAGGCGGATAAAAGGATTTTCGCCGGTGAGGATCGTCTTGTTGGGATCGGCAATGCTCATGGGTACTGGTTTCCTCTTCTCATGATCCGTTGTGGCGTGGCGACCGGTCTCAGCGCTTGACCATCGGGCAGGCGCTCTCGCTCAGCGGCCGCGCCGCTTGCTCAGCCGGCACCGTGGCAAGGAGCTTGAGATAATCGAACTGGTATTTGGATTCCGACGGCTTCTTGACCTGCAGCAGATAATAAGGCCGCATCACGCGTCCGTCCTCGCGCACCGTGCCCTTGGTGTAGAAGTCGTCGATCGGCAGCTCCTTCATCTTGGCGACCACCTTGGTCGCATCGGTGGTGCCGGCCGCCGCCACCGCCTTGAGGTAATGCAACGTCGCCCCGTAGGTCCCGGCATGGATCATGCTGGGCGGCTTCCCTGAGTTTCGGGCGACCAAGCGCTTGGTCCAGGCGCGGGTGGCGTCGTCGAGGTCCCAGAAGAAGGTCTCGCTCGCGGTCAGGCCTTGCGCGGCTTCGAGGCCAAGGGCGTGGGTGTCGGGAAACTGCAGCAGGAGGGCCGCCACGCGTTGGTCGCCTTTGCGGCCGAGGCCGAATTCTCCGGCCTGCTTGATCGCGTTGATGGTGTCGCCGCCAGCGTTCGAGAGCGCGACGATCTTCGCCTTCGAGGCTTGCGCCTGCAGCAGAAAAGACGAGAAGTCGGCGGTATTGAGCGGATGGCGCACGGCCCCCACCACCTTGCCGCCGGCGGCCGTGACGAATGCCGAGGTGTCTTTCTCGAGGGCATGCCCGAAGGCGTAGTCGGCGGTGATGAAGAACCAGCTGTCGCCGCCTTGCTTCACCAGCGCCTGGCCGATCGTCGCCGCAAGGCCGTAGGTGTCAAAACTCCAGTGCACGCCGTGCGGCGAGCAGGCCTTTCCGGTGAGATCCGACGTGGCGGCGCCGGTGTTGATGTCGACGGCGTCGCGCGTGCGTGTGACCTCGCGCACGGCGAGCCCCACGGCCGAATTGGGAACGTCGAGGATCAGCGTGACGCCCTCGGTCTCGATCCACTGCCGCGCGATGTTGGCGCCGATGTCAGGCTTGTTCTGGTGGTCGGCGAAGACGACTTCGATCGGCCGGCCCAGCACCTTGCCGCCGAAATCCTCGACCGCCATGCGCGCGGCGTGGACCGAGCCCATGCCGCTGAGATCCGCGTACAGTCCCGTCTGGTCGTTGAGAACACCGAGCTTGACCGGTTGCTGCGCGACCGCGGAGGCGGTTAGCCCCGCTCCCCACGACAGGAGCGCGAGCGCGGCGACAATGTTGCGGCGCATGAAAACCTCCCCTTTGTTATAGCGACCGCTTGATGCGGGTCGTCTTGGGAGGATGCTACAGGGGAAGGGTAACACTGGAAAGTCGGCCGCGAGCTTTTGCTTCCGCGCCGTGCATCGGCGCAGCATGGCAACGGCAGGGCCCGATATCCGGCGCGCGGGTCAAAGCCGCCGATCACGGTCGAGCCGGGTGACTTTCGCGTTGCCGTAGAAAGCCAACGTTTAAGAGTAGGCGCCCAATTTGCCAGTCAGGCCACGCGCATTGGCAATTCCCAGCGCCCTGATGCGTGAAGCCAGCGTGGTCGGCTTGATGTCGAGCATCTCGGCGGCGCCGCCGGGGCCGAACACCTTGCCGGAGCAAGCTTCCAGCGCGGCGAGAATGTTGGCACGTTCGTGCGCGCGCATCTCCGCTGATGTCATTACCATGGGGCGGCTATCTGCTTTCACGCGGGGGGCGGACGGGGAGGGCTGCACGCCCGGCACATCCGGCAGGTCGATGCGCAGCCGGCCGTTCTGCGCGAGGATCGCGGCGCGCTCGATCACGTTCTGCAGTTCGCGGACGTTGCCGGGCCAGTCGTAGCGCGAAAGCCTGCGCGCATCGCCTTCCGACAAGCGCAGCTCGGATTTCAGCGCCTTGCTCTCGCTGTCAGGAAATGCTGCGCCAGCAGCGGGATGTCCTCGCGCCGCTCGCGCAGCGGCACCGACTCCACCGGAAACACGTTGAGGCGGAAATAGAGGTCTTCGCGAAACCGGCCGCGCTGCACCTCCTGCTTGAGGTCGCGGTTGGTGGCGGCGATCAGGCGCACGTCGACGGCGCGGGTGCGCTCTTCGCCGACGCGCTCGAAATTGCCCTCCTGCAGCACCCGCAACAGCTTGCCCTGCAGTTCGAGCGGAATTTCGCCGACCTCGTCGAGAAACAGCGTGCCGCCGTCGGCGAGTTCGAAGCGGCCGATGCGGTCGCGCATCGCGCCGGTGAAGGCGCCGCGGACGTGGCCGAAGAACTCGCTCTCGAACAGTTCGCGCGGGATCGCCGCGCAATTGACCCGGATCAGCGGCCGGTCGCGGCGGCTGCTCGCCTCGTGGATGGCGCGCGCGATCAGTTCCTTGCCGGTGCCGGATTCGCCCGTGATCATGACGGCCGCCGACGTCGGCGCCACCAGCTTGACCTGCCGCAGCGTCTTCTGGATCGCCTCGCTCTGGCCGATGATGCCGCGCGGATTGGTCTCGATGCGGATTTCTTCCTGCAAATAGGCGTTTTCCAGCTCCAGCCGCTCGCGCAGGCGGTCGACCTCGGCGAGCGCCGCATGCAGCTTTTCGTCGGCCTCGCGGCGCTGGCTGACGTCGCGGAACACGATGACCGCGCCGACCACGACGCCGCGGTCGCGGATCGGCGTCGAGGTGTATTCGACCCAGACCGGCGTGCCGTCCTTGCGCCAGAACACCTCGCCGTCGACCTGATGCACGGCGCCGTCGCGGAACGCCGCGTAGATCGGGCAGTCATGATCGGGATAGTGCCGCCCGTCATGATGGGTGTGATGAACGATCGGGTGGATTTCCTTGCCGACCAGTTCTTCCGCGCCCCAGCCCAGCATGCGCTCGGCCGCCGGATTGACGAAGGTGGTCTTGCCGTCCGCGTTGACGCCGTAAATGCCTTCGCCGGCGGCGCGCAGGATCAACTGGTTTTCGCGTTCGATATCCTGGAACACCCGCTCGACCCGCTGCCAGGTCGCGATCCCGCCGCGCATGTGGTCTTCGGCCGCGGCATCGACATAGCGGCGGCGGCGCGCGTCGAGGTCGCTCATGGTGAGCAGCACCAGCGCGCGGCCGTCACCCGGCACGAGGGCGCCGGCATATTCGAGCCTGAGCGTTTGCCCCGTGGCGTGACGCGGCGTCAGCGCATTGGTCCAGAACGTCCCCTTGTCGAGGACGGCCTGCGTGAACACGATCAGGGCGGGGAGTTGGCCGGCATGCAGCGTGCTGACCTTGGTCTGCCGCAGCAGCGCGCGGTCGTAGCCGAGCAGGGTGCAGGCCGCCGGATTGGCGTCGAGGATCAGGTCGGCATGGGGATCGAGCAGCAGCGCTGGCTCGACCGCGAACTCGAACGCGGCGGAATGGAGATCCACATCCTGTGGTCCAGCCGCAGAGCCGAGAGCAAGATCCATCACGCGAAACTCCGAGATTTCGTAATCACGCTACGAATTTTCGTTTATCACGAATTCTCGTAATCGCCAATGACCAGCGCAAATCCCTGCGACATCAGCGCAATTGCCGAAGAAGAGGGCTGGCATGTGCCTTGCTTAATTAGGGGGCAACGCCCGTGGCAGGAGGTCTCATGTCTACCTTCGACAATCCATTCGATCCCAACCGTCGTCTTCGTGCCGGTGGCTGCAGCTGCGGCCAGCATGTCAGCGAAGCCGAACACGAACATGCCGCGCTGGCGCTGCGCTGTGAGCCTCAGCCTAGCGAGGACAAGCGCTACGAGGGCGTCGTCGCCTCGGCCGTGATGCGGGCGATGTTTCCCAAGGATGCCGCGCGGCGCGCCTTCCTGAAATCGGTCGGCGCCTCGACCGCGCTGGCGGCGATCTCGCAATTCTTCCCGCTTCAGACCGCGACCGAGGTTTTCGCGCAAGGCGGCCCGCCCGAGAAGAAGGACCTCAAGGTCGGCTTCATTCCGATCACCTGCGCGACGCCGATCATCATGGCCGCTCCGCTCGGCTTCTATTCCAAGCACGGCCTCAACGTCGAGGTGGTGAAGACCGCCGGCTGGGCGGTGATCCGCGACAAGACCATCAACAAGGAATACGACGCAGCCCACATGCTGGCGCCGATGCCGATCGCGATCTCGCTGGGGCTGGGCGCCAATGCGATTCCCGTTCACGGTGCCGGCGATCGAGAACATCAACGGGCAGGGCATCACGCTTGCCATGAAGCACAAGGACAAGCGCGATCCGAAGGACTGGAAGGGCATGAAGTTCGCCATTCCGTTCGACTATTCGATGCACAATTATCTGCTGCGCTATTATCTGGCCGAACATGGCCTCGATCCCGATACCGACGTGCAACTGCGCTCGGTGCCGCCGCCGGAGATGGTCGCCAACCTTCGCGCCGACAACATCGACGGCTTCCTCGCGCCCGACAACATCTGCCAGCGTGCGATCTATGACGGCGTCGGCTTCATGCACATCCTGTCGAAGGAGATCTGGGACGGCCATCCCTGCTGCAGCTTTGCCGCCAGCAGGGAATTCATCACCACCTCGCCGAACAGCTTTGCGGCGCTGACGCGGGCGATCGTGGACGCGACCGCCTATGCGTCGAAAGCCGAGAACCGCAAGCAGATCGCGGAAGCGATCGCGCCGGCCAACTACATCAACGCGCCCGTCACGGTGCTGGAGCAGGTGCTGACCGGCACCTATGCGGACGGCCTGGGCGGCGTCAAAACCGACGCCAAGCGCGTCGACTTCGATCCGTTCCCCTGGCAGTCCTTTGCGGTGTGGATGCTGACCCAGATGAAGCGCTGGGGCCAGATCAAGGGCGATGTCGATTACAAGGCGGTGGCCGAGCAGGTCTATCTCGCGACCGACACCAAGAAGGTGATGGCCGAGATGGGGCTGACGCCGCCGGCGACGTCGTACAAATCGTTCTCCGTGATGGGCAAGACGTTCGATCCGGCAAAGCCGGAGGACTATCTTGCGAGCTTCAAGATCAGGAAGGCGTCGTGAGGGCGGGCGTCGCTCTCTCTTCACCTCGCCCCGCTTGCGGGGAGAGGTCGGATCGCGCTTGCGATCCGGGTGAGGGGGTACAGGTCTATCGATTGACACCAGTCGTGCGGAGAGAGCCCCTCACCCCGACCCTCTCCCCGCAAGCGGGGAGAGGGAGATGACCTTCTCCCTTCGCTTCCGCGCCGCGGTCGTCTCGATCGCGCTGTTGGCGGCCTTCCTCGGCATCTGGCATCTCGCCACGCGCTCGACGGCCGCGACCACCACCATGTCGCCGGAATACGCCAAGCTGATGGGGCTGACGGCAACCCAGGGCAAGTCGGCGATGCCGGGCCCGCTCGATGTCGGCGCGAAATTGTGGGAGCACCTCAAGCAGCCGTTCTACGACAAGGGGCCGAACGACAAGGGCCTCGGCATCCAGCTCGGCTATTCGATCGGCCGCGTCGGCCTCGGCTATCTGCTCGCGGTCATCGTCGCGATCCCGCTCGGCTTCCTGATCGGCATGTCGCCCTTGATGAGCAAGGCGCTCGATCCGTTCATCCAGGTGCTGAAGCCGATCTCGCCGCTCGCCTGGATGCCGCTGGCGCTCTACACCATCAAGGATTCCAGCGATCTCCGCGATCTTCGTGATCTTCATCTGCTCGGTCTGGCCAATGCTGCTGAACACCTCGTTCGGCGTCGCCGCGGTGCGCAAGGAATGGATCAACGTCGCGCGCACGCTGGAAGTCGGCACCGTCAGGCGCGCTTTCACCGTCATCCTGCCGGCCGCCGCGCCGACGATTCTCACCGGCATGCGGATTTCGATCGGCATCGCCTGGCTCGTCATCGTCGCGGCCGAGATGCTGGTCGGCGGCACCGGCATCGGCTACTTCGTCTGGAACGAGTGGAACAACCTCTCGATCACCAACGTCATCATTGCCATTCTCCTGATCGGCGTCGTCGGCATGCTGCTCGACCAGATTCTTGCGCGCTTCACGCGCATGGTCACGTTTCCGGAATAGCGCCATGTCCGACAAATTCATTTCCATCGAAGCGATTGCGCGGCGCTATCCCGGCGCGGATGGCAAAGAAACCACGGTGTTCGAAAACCTGTGGCTGTCGATGGGCCGCGGCGAATTCGGCTGCGTGATCGGCCATTCCGGCTGCGGCAAGACCACGGTCTTGAACATCCTGGCCGGGCTCGATCAGCCAAGCGAGGGTGCCGTCATCGTCGACGGGCAGGCGATCGAGGGCACCAGCCTCGATCGCGCCGTGATCTTCCAGAGCCACGCGCTGCTGCCATGGCGCACCGTGCTCGGCAACGTCGCCTATGCCGTGACCTCGAAATGGCGCCACTGGGACCGCGCGAAGGTGAAGGCGCATGCGCAGACCTTCATCGACCTGGTCGGACTGACCGGCTCCGAGCACAAGCGTCCGTCCGAACTGTCCGGCGGCATGAAGCAGCGCGTCGGCATTGCGCGTGCGCTCTCGATCACGCCGAAGATCATGCTGATGGACGAGCCGTTCTCGGCGCTGGACGCGTTGACGCGCGGCACGCTGCAGGACGAGGTGCGCCGCATCTGCCTGGAGACCGGACAGACCGCCTTCATGATCACCCATGACGTCGATGAGGCGATCTATCTCGCCGACAAGATTTTTCTGATGACCAACGGCCCGGGCGCGGTGCTGGCCGAGATCGTGGAAAATCCGTTGCCGAAGGATCGCGGCCGCATCGATCTGCACCGCCACCCGCTCTATTACGCGCTGCGCAACCACGTCGTCGATTTCCTGGTCAGCCGCAGCAAGACATTCGCCGCTACGGTGACCGATCACGATCCCCGCAATGTGCCGGTGGTGCGGCCGGGGAAACCGGAATTGGTAATCGCCGCCGGAGCCGAGGATTCAACACAGGCGTCATGGCCGGGCTTGTCCCGGCCATCCACGTCTTCCTAGACAGCCAGCAAAGACGTCGATGCCCGGGAACAAGCCCGGCATGAAGAATAGAGGAGACCATCCATGAAACGCGAAGACCTCACCGAAAAGCTGCTCGATATCAAGCGCGAGAAGGGCTGGAGCTGGAAACATATCTGCGAAAAGATCGGCGGCTATTCGGAAGTGCTGATCGTCGGCGCCATCATGGGCCAGATGAAGCTGACAAAACCGCAGGCCGCCAATGCCGGCGAGCTGTTCGGACTGTCGAAATCGGAAACCGCGATGCTGAACGAGGTGCCGATGCGCGGCACCGGCACGCCGATGCCGCCGACCGATCCCTTGATCTATCGCTTCTACGAGATGGTGATGGTCAACGGTCCGGCGTGGAAGGCGCTGATCGAAGAAGAATTCGGCGACGGCATCATGTCGGCGATCGATTTCGACATGGCGATGGAGCGGGTCGCCAATCCCAAGGGCGACCGGGTCAAGATCACGATGTCCGGAAAATTCCTGCCGTACAAATATTACGGCGCGAGTGGCAATGTGCCGGAGTACGGGTTTAAGGAGGAGTGATTGCTTCCGTCATTGCGAGGAGCGAAGCGACGAAGCAATCCATGCCTCCGCGTGCCGGGAGATGGATTGCTTCGCTGCGCTCGCAATGACGGGGAGAGGCCGGTTACTTGAACGCGGCCCTGCACTTCCTTGATCGGCGCCATCTCGCGCACGAAGGTGAACGCGCCGTGATCCTTCATTTCGCGGGCGCTCTTTAAGAACGCCGCCAACGCATAGCGCTCCATCGCGCCGCCGACGCTGATGCGCTTGACGCCGGCTTTCGAGAGTTGATCGACCGTCAGCGTCGGGTCGGCAAAGCCCATCACCAGATTGAACGGCTTGCCGATGGATGACACCACGGTACGGATCGTGTCGATGTCGTACAGGCCGGGCGAATACAATACGTCCGCGCCGACGGCCTCGAACGCCTGCAGCCGCTTGATGGTGTCGTCGAGATCCTTGCGGCCGTACAAAAAATTCTCCGCCCGCGCCGTCAGCGTGAACGGGAAGGGGAGCGCGCGGGCCGCTTCGACCGCAGCCTGTACGCGCTCGACCGCGAGCGAGAAATCGTAGATCGGCTTGCCCGGATCACCGGTCGAATCCTCGATCGAGCCGCCGACGCAGCCGGCCTCGGCTGCGCGCGCGATCGCCTTCGCCGCGGTCTTCGGATCGTCGGCGCCGCAATTCTCCAGATCGGCGTTGACGGGCAGGTCGGTGGCATCAGCGATCATCCGGCAGTTCTCGATGATGGCATCGAGGCTGACGGTTAAGCTGCCGAGCGTATTGGCAAGGCCGAGGCTCGTGGTCGCCAGCGCCTCGAATCCCATCGCGGCGAGCAGTTTTGCGGTGCCGGCGTCCCAGGGATTGGGAATGATGAAGGCGCCCGGGCGCGCATGCAGCGCGCGGAACGCTTCGGCTTTTTCCATCTGGGTTCGCATCGTCAATCTCCGCTCTTGGTTGGCCGGGTCTGGCTGGCGGCGAACCTAGCGGGCTAGCCCCCATCAGCCAAATTTGTTATTTCTCTATCCATCATCAGCTTTTTGCATGGGTGAAACATGGACAGCGATGCGCTTCTCACCTTCCTGACCGTTCACCGCCGCGGCGGCATTTCGAGTGCGGCGAAGGCGCTGCACCGCTCGCAGCCGGCGATCTCGCGGCGCATTGCGCTGCTGGAGCAGGAACTCGGCGTGCCGCTGTTCGAGCGGATCGCGGGGCGCACGATGCTGAGCGATGCAGGAAGGGTGATGGTGCCGTATGCCGAGCGCGCGGTCGCCGCCGCCCAGGATGCGGAGAATGCGGTCCGCGCGCTGGCGCGGCCGAATTCAGGACCCGTTGCGCTCGCGGTGGTCGGCACGCTTGCCGGCGGGCGGCTGTCGGCGATCTTGAAACGCTTCGCGGCCGAACATCCCGAGGTCGAATTGACCCTGCGTACCGCGACCAGCGCGGAGGTCAGCGACATCATCCGGCGCGGCGAGGCAACCATCGGCCTGCGCTATGACCGCGACCGCTCGCGCGATCTCGATTGCGAATGGCTGTTTGCCGAGCGGTTGCAGGTGGTGTGCGCGCTGGACCATCCGCGCGCCGGCCGCCATGTGACAAAGCTCGCCGATCTCAGCGGCGAACGCTGGATCGCATTCCCGGTGGTGCCGGGGACGGCGCGAGATCACGGCGTCGCATGTGTTTGCGCTGTTTCAGACCCACGGGCTCGGTGAAATCGACTGGACGCCGGTCGACAGCCTGACCGCGCAGAAGCGCCTGGTCGAAGCCGGCCTCGGCATCGCGCTGTTGTCGGAGAGCAATGCCGCGGAGGAGCTGCGACACAAGGCGATCTCGACCATCGGCGTGGGTGATCTCAAGGCGAGCCACGACGTCGTCACCGTAACGCGCCGCGGCGGTTTCTTGAGTGCGGCGGCGCGCCGGTTACTGGAGATCGTTCGGAAGGAGTATCAGGGGACGCGGTCCTAGAGATACGAACCGGCAGTTCCCGCCGTCATTGCGAGCGAAGCGAAGCAATCCATGCTGCCGCAAGTGGAGGAATGGATTGCTTCGTCGCTTCGCTCCCTTGCGCAAACGCTTCGCGTTTGTCGCAGGCAATGACGGAGTCTTGGCGGTTACGTCCCCGCCTTCACCTGGGCGGCGGCCTGGGCCATCAGCTCGTCCATCTTGACGCGCACCTCGGCAGCGGTGACGGCGACGCCCTTGGCGGCAAAATCCTTCACGACCTTGTTCTGGACGTCCTGGTCGCCGGCTTCCTCGAAATCGGCCGCGACCACCTCCTTGGCATAGGCCGTGGCGGCATCCCCGGACAGGCCGAGCTTTTCGGCTGCCCAAAGACCGAGCAGCTTGTTGCGGCGCGCCCCGGCCTTGAACGTCTGCTCCGCGTCGAGAGCGAATTTCTTCTCAAAACCTTCTTCGCGCTTGTCAAAACTGCTCATTCTGCGGTTCCAATCCCCGGAAATGGTAAACGGGGCCGCGTTGTCGCGGCCCGATCGCCTACCTAGATAGAGGGGGCGAATCGGTAAAACAACGGGCCGTTAGGCCGCAGGGCAATCGGGATAAGTTGGGCCCAATCGGGCCGGGTCGATTGTGCTGGATGGGCCAATCGGATAGGTTGCCATCAGGCGAGGTTCTTGTTCTGTTTCCGGTCGCTCTGTTCGGAACCTCGCCTTCACGGCAGCTCCGTCGTGGTCGCAAACCCTTGTCATCCGGAGCACACCAATTTCATGGATTTCAACAAAACACGGTACATCCCAATGAGCCGTCGACGCCGTATTTATGAAGGCAAGGCCAAGGTCCTGTATGAAGGTCCGGAGCCGGGAACCCTGATCCAGCACTTCAAGGATGATGCGACCGCGTTCAATGCCAAGAAACACCAGGTGATCGAGGGCAAGGGCGTCCTCAACAACCGGATTTCGGAGTACCTGTTTCAGCACCTCAACGACATCGGGGTGCCGACCCATTTCATCCGCCGCCTCAACATGCGCGAGCAGTTGATTCGCGAGGTCGAGATCGTGCCGCTGGAAGTGGTGGTGCGGAACGTGGCGGCGGGTTCGCTGTCGCAGCGCCTCGGCATCGAGGAGGGCACGCAGCTGCCGCGCTCGATCATCGAGTTCTATTACAAGAACGACCAGCTCAACGACCCGATGGTCTCGGAAGAGCACATCACCGCGTTCGGCTGGGCGACGCCGCAGGAAATCGACGACATCATGGCGCTCGCCATCCGCGTCAACGACTTCCTCACCGGGCTGTTTCTCGGCATCGGCATCCGTCTGGTCGATTTCAAGATGGAATGCGGCCGGCTGTTCGAGAACGAGATGATGCGGATCATCGTCGCCGACGAGATCTCGCCCAACTCCTGCCGGCTGTGGGACATCAAGTCGAACGAGAAGCTCGACAAGGACCGTTTCCGCCGCGACCTCGGTGGCCTGCTGGAAGCCTATACCGAAGTGGCAAAGCGGCTGGGCATCCTGATGGAGAACGAGCGTCCGGCCGGTACCGGCCCGGTGCTGGTGAAGAGCTGAGGTCAAAATCGTGAAGGCACGCGTTACCGTTACGTTGAAGTCGGGCATTCTCGATCCGCAGGGCAAGGCCATCGAAGGCGCGCTGAAATCGCTCGGCGTCGATGGCGTTGCCAGCGTCCGTCAGGGCAAGGTGTTCGACATCGAATTGTCGGGCGCCGACAAGGCCAAGGCCGAGGCGGCATTGAAGGATGCCGCCGACAAGCTGCTGGCGAATACCGTGATCGAGAATTACCGGGTCGAACTGCTCTAGGCGCGTCTTCCATGAAATCAGCCGTTCTCGTCTTCCCCGGAATCAACCGCGAGCGCGATATGGCGCGCGCGCTCAAACTAGCCTCCGGCCAGGAGGCCGCGATGGTGTGGCATGCCGACACCGCGCTGCCGAAGGGGACTGACCTCGTGGTCGTGCCCGGCGGGTTTTCCTATGGCGACTACCTGCGCTGCGGGGCGATTGCCGCGCGCGCGCCGGTCATGGATGCGGTGCGGCAATTTGCGGCCGATGGCGGCCTCGTGCTCGGCGTCTGCAACGGTTTTCAGATCCTGTGCGAAGCGGGCCTTCTGCCCGGCGTCCTGATGCGCAACGCGCGGCTGAAATTCATCTGCAAGGATGTGCATCTGCGGGTCGAGCGCTCGGATACGCCGTTCACGCGCGGCTACAATGCCGGTCAGGTCATTCGCGTGCCGGTCGCGCATGGCGAGGGCAATTACGAAGCCGACGAAGAGACGGTGAAGCGGCTCGAGGGCGAGGGGCGGGTGCTCTACCGCTACTGCTCGGCCGAGGGCGTCGTCGACGAGGAGTCCAACATCAACGGCGCCGCGCAGTCGATCGCCGGCATCGTCAACGAGCGCGGCAATGTGCTCGGCATGATGCCGCACCCGGAAAACCACGTCGAAGACATCATGGGCTGCACCGACGGCCGCGGCCTGTTCGCGGGCCTTGCCGCGCATCTGGAAAAAGCGGCGTGAAGTTGGATAGCGTTTTCGAGCGAAGTGGGAACCGGTTCGCGTGAAGAAAACGCGTCAAGAAAGCAGTCTCGCAGTGAAACTGGCGGCCGTGCTGGCGGCATTGGTCGTGGCGTCCGCCGCCCACGCGCAGGACTATCCCAAGCGTCCCATCAACATGATCGTGCCGTTCGCGGCCGGCGGCACTTCCGACGTGATCGCGCGCGTGGTCGCCGAGGAGATGACCAAGTCGCTCGGGCAGCCGATCGTAATCGAGAATGTCGCGGGCGCCGGCGGCTCGACCGCGCTGACGCGGGCGGCGCGCGCGGAAGCCGACGGCTATACCATCGCCATCGGCAATGCCGGCACGAGTGCGGCGACCTATACGATCTATCCAAAACTGCCGTTCACGCCGGAATCCTTCGTGCCGGTCGCGGTCGTTGCGAAGACGTTCGGCATCATCGCGCTGCGCAAGGATTTTCCGGCGAAGAACCTGCAGGATTTCATCGCCTATGCGAAGAAAAACCCCGGCAAGGTCAATCTCGGCCATGCCGGCGCCGGCTCGTCGAACTTCCTGATCTGCAAGAGCTTTGCACAGGCCGCCGGCATCGACGTGACGCTGGTCGGCTACCGCGGCGCGGCGCCGGCGCTGACGGATGCGATCGGCGGCCAGATCGACGGGGTCTGCGACTCGGCAGCCTCGGTGTCGCAGGCCATCGACGACAAGCTGGTGAGGGGCCTCGTCGTCGGCTCGACGGTGCGGCTTGCGACCTTGCCCGATCTGCCGACATCGGCGGAAGCAGGCCTTCCCGATTTCGAAGCGCAGGGCTGGAACGGCCTGTTCGCGCCGAAGGGCACGCCGCCTGCGATCATCGCGAAACTGAACGCCGCGGCCAAGGCCGCCGTCGAGAGCGAGGCGGTGAAGAAGCGCTTTCACGATCTCTCCACCGTCGCGCCCGACGCAGGCGAACTCGCGCCCGAAGTGCTGGGGCAATTGGTGACGCGCGACGTCGCGAAATACAAAAAGTTGCTGGAAGAGAAGAAGTGATAGCTAATTTAGCGACGAAACGAATGAAAAAGCCCCGCCTGAGCGGGGCTTTTTGTTGTCAGCCATCTTACTATCGGCCGCCAGGTGCCGGCGTCAGGGTCGAACCGCTGGGCGAGGGATTGATCAGCGTGTTCCCCGACGGGTTCAGCCCGCTGTTCGCACCCGCCGCGGCGCTGCCGGCGCTGTTGGGCATGCCGGTGCTGGGGTTCGTACCCATGGCGTTACCTGATGTCGTCCCGGTCGCGGGAGATCCGGTCGTCGTGCCGCTCGTTGCCGCGCCGCCCGTGGCCGAACTTCCGCTTGCCGCACCACCGCTGGACTGCGCGAGTGCAAAACTGCTGGTGAAGGCAAGCGCCGTTGCCAATCCCAATGTTGCGAGTTTCATGATTGCTCCTTCTTGTTGTCGCGTTGCTGCATAGCCCAACGATGTCCGTCGGCGCGGCGTTCCCGCCGGTCGATCACAGTTCGTTGTCGTTCCGCCGATGGTTTGCCGGCCGTTAATCTGAAATCTCAGTGATGTCTCGAACGAAGCAAACAGACGTCGCCGACCGATATTTCGGCACAACTGAAGATTGTCTGATTGAACTTGCCGCGCTATCAAGGCCACTAAGGACCGTCCGTCCCGTTTGCCTGGAATGCGCCATGCCCGTTGCTCTCGTCGTCTTGCTGCTCGATATCACGCTGGTCTATCACGCATCGAAGACCGGGCGCCTGCAGCCCTGGGCGTTCATCATCCTGTTGATCCCGCTGGTCGGAGCGCTCGCTTATATCGTCGTCGAACTGGTGCCGGAGTGGCTTGGCAGTCCCGGCGCCCAACAGGCGCGCAAGCGCATTGCCGGCAAACTCGATCCGGAAAAGCTCTATCGCGAGCTATCCGACCGGCTCGCCGGCAGCGACACCATCGCCAGCCGCGACGCGCTCGCAACCGAGTGTCTGAAGATCGGGCGGTTCGACGAAGCCGAGCGGCACTATGATCACGTCCTCAAGCTGCCGATGGGTAGCGAGCCAGTTTACGCATTGGGCAAAGCTCAGGCGCAATTCGGTCTCAATCGTCCGGCGGACGCGCTCGCGACGCTGGATGATCTGAAAGCGCAGTGGCCCGATTTTAAATCTGCCGATGGTCATCTGCTCTATGCCCGCTCATTGGCCGAGCTCGGACGCATCGACGAGGCGCTCGAGGAGTACCACGCGCTCGTGGCCTACTTTCCCGGTGCGGAGGCGCGGGTCCGTTATGGCATGCTGCTGCGCATCGTGGGCCGCAACGCCGAGGCCAGAGTCGTATTCAACGAACTGCTGCTGCAGATGAAACGCGCGCCGAAATATCTGCGCGAGGCGCAGGCCGAATGGCTGTCGATCGCTGAAAAGCAGTTGTTGAACTGAGTAGCAGCAGCCGAAGACATCTTTGTTCAACTGCCAAATTTTTGTTCAATTGCGGAAATTGGCTGGCCTGAAACTTGCTCCTGTCTCCTGATCCCAAACGCGGATTTTCCGATCGTCGGACGGAGATAGATCATGCCCATTCGCAAGGCTTCCTGCACGGTTGCGCTGCTGACCGCGCTCCTGTCGTCCCATCCGGCGACGGCTGAAACCACGCTGCGCATCGCGATGACGGCGTCCGATATCCCCACCGCGACCGGGATGCCCAACAACGGCTTCGAGGGAATGCGCTTCCTCGGCTATCCGATCTTCGAAGGATTGGTGCTTTGGGACCTGACCACGACAGACCGGCTGGCGACCTTGCGTCCCGGGCTTGCGGAGAAATGGGAGCAGGACCCCAGCGACAACAAGACCTGGATTTTCCATCTGCGCCAGGGCGTCAAATTCCACGACGGCACCGATTTCAATGCCGACGCCGTGATCTGGAATCTTGACCGTTATTTCAACAGCGAGAGCCCGCAATTTGAGCCGCCGAGTTCGGCGATATCGCGGTCGCGCGTTCCCGTGATGGGCAGCTACAGGAAGATCGACGACGCAACCGTCGCCATCACCACCACGAAGCCGGCCTCCTATTTTCCCTATATGGCGGTCTATCTCCTGTTCACCTCACCGGCATCGTTCGAGAAGGCGGGAAAGGAGTGGGCCAAGGTCGCGACCTTGCCGGCGGCCGGCACCGGGCCTTTCCGGATCACCAAAGTGGTGCCGCGGCAGGAAGCCGATCTGGCGCGCTGGGACAAATATTGGGATCCGGCCAAGATGGCTAAAGTCGACAATGTCGTGCTGATGCCGATCCCCGAGGCGAATTCGCGATTGGCCGCGTTGCGCTCCGGCCAGGTCGACTGGATCGAAGTGCCGCCGCCCGACGGCATCGGCTCGCTGAAATCCGCGGGCTTCACCATCACCACCGGCTCCTATCCGCATGTCTGGCCGTGGTTCTACAACATCGGCGCGGCCAACAGCCCGTTCAAGGATGTCAAAGTCCGCCAGGCGCTGAACTATTGCATCGATCGGGAAGGGCTGGTGGCGCTGCTCAACGGCACCGCGGAGCCTTCGGTCGGGTGGCTCAAGGCCAGCGATCCCGATTTCGGCGCGCCGGTCAACCGCTACAAGTTCGAGCCCGCCAAGGGCAAGGCGCTGCTCGCGGAAGCAGGCTACACGCCGGCGAAGCCGCTCTCGTTCAAGGCGATGATCTCGAATTCCGGCTCGGGGCAGATGCTGCCGTTGCCGATGAACGAGTTTTTGCAGCAGAATCTGAAAGAGGCCTGCGGCGTCAACGTGGAATTCGACGTGATCGAATGGCAGGTGCTGCTGACGGCGGCGCGCGCCACGCCCGACAGCCCAAATCTGCGCGGCGCCATGGTGCTCAATATCAGCTCGCCGTCGTCGGATGCCGGCGTCATGGCGCGCTATTTCCTGGCTGCCAATTTCTCGCCGAACGGCTTCAATTTCGAGCAGTGGAAGGACGACGAATTCGAAGACGCGCTAAAGACGATCTCGGAATCGACCGATCCGAAGGCGATCTCGACCGCCTATCGCAAGGCGCATGAGCGGCTCGTCGACAATCCGCCCTGGCTCTACATCGTCCACGATCTCAATCCCCGCGCGATGAGCCCGAAGGTCAAGGGTTTTGTTTCGCCGCAGTCGTGGTTCGTCGATCTGACGCTGGTGAGCGTGCAATAGGCGTGCTCAGCCGCCGCGACGCCCCCACTTCCGGTAGGCGTCTTTCGGGATCGTCATGGCGGCGACACCGGCCATGACCAGGATCAGGCCGAGCGCCAGATTCGCCGGCACGGCTTCGCCGAGCAGCAGCACCGACAGGCCGACGCCGATCGGGATGCGCAAATAGCCTTGCGCGTTGGTGGTGAGCGTGCCGAGCCGCGTCAGGCACATGTAGAACAGCATCAGGCCGAATGCGCTGGAGAATATGCTCATCGCGGCCGTGGCAACCAGCGCCTCGGCCGTCGGCCGCAAGGTCCAGGGATGATCGACGATCAGCGACACCGGCAGCAGTATCAGCCCGCCGAACAACAGCGAGCCCGCGGCCACCACCATCGGGTCGTAGTCGGTCAGCCGCAGCCCGAAGATCGTGGCGCAGGCAAACGAGATGGTGGCGATCAGGATGACGATCTCGGCAAGGATATTGGCATCGAGGGTCGCGAGCGCGTCGAGGCCGATGATCACGGCCGTTCCGGCAAGCCCCAGAATGGCGCCGGCAAGCTTGAGCAGCGTGGCCGGCTCGTGCCGCGTAATGCCCCAGGTGATCAGAAAGGCGAAGATCGGCGTCGTCGAGGCCAGCACCACCGTATTCGACGCCGGCACATATTGCTGCGCCCAGGTGATCAGCAGGAACGGAAACGTCGAATTGATGGTCTGCTGCTGGGCGAACAGCTTCCAGGCCTTGAAGTCCGTCGGCATCGGGATGCCGCGGACGCGCAAGACCACCAGCAGGAAGCCGGCGGCGATCAGCGAGCGCAGCCGAGATGAAGGTGATCGGCGGGAACGATCCGAGGCCGATCTTGGTCAGCGGATAGGTCGAACTCCAGCAGCACGCCAGCGCGAGCAGCAACGCATAGTCGCGCCAGCCGCGCCGGGCCTGTGGCGCGTCAGGTGGCAACGGCGCCTGTGCCTGCCGGCTTCTTCCATTTCACCCGCTTGATGGTGCCTGAGAAGGTGAACAGCGACCGCTCGCCGGATTTCAGCACGCCGCGCAGGAAGATCAGCGAGCCGCCGGCGCGGGTGATTTCGCCCTCGCATTCGACCAGTTCGCCCTCGCGCGCGGCATCGAGAAACTCGCAGGCAAAGGACACCGTCACGCCCGGCCCCTCCAGCACGGAGGAGGCGATCGCGAACAGGCAGTAATCGGCGAACGACATGAAGCAGCCGCCATGGACGTTGCGCTGGCCGTTGAGGTGCTTCTTCTCGACCCGGAACGCGCATTGGACGCGGCCGTTTTCGTCCATCCGGTGCCAGAACGGGCCGTTATGGGTCTCAAAATTGTCGCGGGTCCAGGTCCGCCAGCCCTTGAATTCGCCCTCGGTTTCGACATGCAGGTCGGGGCGCTGGTCGAATGCATTTTTGGGGAGTTCGTTCACTAAAAATGGCCCTTCAATTCGGTGTTTCCGCCCTTAAATCCGATCCGGGAACGATGTGCAAACGCCGATCCTGCACGGCTCCCCCCGCAAAGCTCTGGACAGGGCGGAAATGCGCCATAAAAGGCCTTTTCGCACCCCCTCGATCTTCCTATTAAGGCACCCATGAACGAGCCCCAGATCACCCCCGAACTCGTCGCCAGCCATGGCCTGAAGCCCGACGAGTATGAGCGCATCCTCAAGCTGATCGGGCGGGTGCCGAGCTTCACTGAACTGGGGATTTTCTCGGCGATGTGGAACGAGCACTGCTCGTACAAGTCCTCGCGCATCCATCTGCGGGGCCTGCCGACCAAGGCGCCCTGGGTGATCCAGGGCCCGGGCGAGAACGCCGGCGTCATCGACATCGGCGACGGCCAGGCGGTCGTGTTCAAGATGGAGAGCCACAACCACCCGAGCTATATCGAGCCCTATCAGGGCGCGACCACCGGCGTCGGCGGCATTTTGCGCGACGTCTTCACGATGGGCGCGCGGCCGATCGCCTGCCTCAATGCGCTCTCCTTTGGCGCGCCGGAACATCCCAAGACGCGGCATCTGGTGTCGGGCGTGGTCGCCGGCGTCGGCGGCTATGGCAATTCGTTCGGCGTGCCGACGGTTGGCGGGCAGGTGCGTTTCCACACCCGCTATGACGGCAACATCCTGGTCAACGCGATGGCGGTTGGGCTCGCCGACACCGACAAGATTTTCTACGCTGCCGCCTCCGGCGTGAACATGCCGATCGTCTATCTCGGCTCCAAGACCGGCCGCGACGGCATTCACGGCGCCTCGATGGCCTCGGCCGAGTTCGACGACGATTCCGCCGAGAAGCGGCCGACGGTGCAGGTCGGCGATCCCTTTGCGGAAAAGCTGCTGCTGGAAGCCTGCCTCGAAATCATGGAAGCCGATTGCGTGATCGCGATCCAGGACATGGGCGCGGCGGGGCTGACCTGCTCGGCGGTCGAGATGGGCGCCAAGGGCGATCTCGGCGTCGATCTCAATCTCGATGCGGTGCCGACGCGCGAAACCGGCATGAGCGCCTACGAGATGATGCTCTCGGAAAGCCAGGAGCGCATGCTCATGGTGCTCAAGCCCGAGAAGGAAAAACAGGCCGAGGCGATCTTCAAGAAGTGGGGGCTGGATTTCGCGGTCGTCGGCTACACCACGCCGAGCAAGCGCTTCGTGGTCAAGCATGGCGGCGACGTCATGGCCGATCTGCCGATCAAGGAACTGGGCGACGAGGCGCCGTTGTACGACCGGCCGCATGTCGCGTCCGCAGCCTTGCCGGTGGTGCAAGCGCGCGAAGTGGAGCCGCCGCTCGGTATCTCGGCGGCGCTGGAAAAGCTGATCGCAACGCCCGAGCTGTGCTCGAAGCGCTGGGTGTGGGAGCAATACGATCACGTCATTCTCGGCAATACCGTGCAGCGCCCCGGCGGCGATGCCGCCGTGGTGCGCGTCGAGGACGGGCCGAAGGGGCTCGCGCTCACCGTCGACGTGACGCCGCGCTATTGCGAAGCCGATCCGTTCGAGGGCGGCAAGCAGGCCGTCGCCGAAGCCTGGCGCAACATCACCGCGGTCGGCGGCCGTCCGCTCGCGATCACCGACAATCTGAATTTCGGCAATCCGGAACGGCCCGAAATCATGGGCCAGTTCGTCGGCTGCCTGAAGGGGATTTCCGAGGCCTGCCGCGCGCTGGATTTCCCGGTCGTGTCGGGCAACGTCTCGCTCTACAACGAAACCAACGGCCGCGGCATTCTGCCGACGCCCTCGATCGGCGGCGTCGGCCTGCTCGACGATTTCACGAAATCCGCCACGCTGGCGTTCAAGGCTTCCGGCGAGGCGATCCTGCTGATCGGCGACACCCAGGGCTGGCTCGGACAGTCGGTGTATCTGCGCGATGTCTGCGGCCGCGAAGAGGGCGCGCCGCCGCCGGTCGATCTCGCGGCCGAAAAGCGCAATGGCGACGTGGTGCGCGGCATGATCCACGCCGGCACCGCAACCGCGGTGCATGACGTCTCCGATGGCGGCTTGCTGATCGCGCTCGCCGAGATGGCGATTGCGAGCGGCATCGGCGCGCAGCTATTGGCGGCCGCTGGCTCGATCGTGCCGCACGCCTGGTGGTTCGGCGAGGATCAGGCGCGCTACATCGTGACGGTCCCCGCCGCGGACGCCGGCCTGGTGCTGGCCAAGATGAAGGGCGCGGGCGTGCCCTGCGCGCGGATCGGCACCACGGGCGGCGATGCGATTGCGGTTGCGGGCGAGGCGCCGGTGGCGGTGGATGCGCTCAAGTCGGCATTCGAGCGCTGGCTGCCGGCCTATATGAGCGGCAAGGCGTCGTAGGCGTTTGTAGCCCGGATGGAGCGCAGCGCAATCCGGGAATTTCGCGGCGATACCGGTCCCGGGTTGCGCTGCGCTCCACCCGGGCTACGGATCTTCACAGCACCTTCTTCGCGCCCGGAATCTTCCGCAGCGCGCGCGTCAGCGCCCAGCTGAACGCGACCGTCAGTACGAATCCGATCGGTGCTTTCACGGTCGCGGGCATATTGAAGTCGATACAGCCAATATTGCAGCCACAGCGCGATCGGATAGTGCACCAGGAACATGCCGTAGGCATCAGACTGCATCGGATCGAGTATGCTCTTGCCTGAGTGGGCGAACCTCAGGAAAAAGGCCAGGATCAGGAACAGGATGGCCACGCTGAAGACGGTGAAGCAGACGGCGTAGGCCCCTTCATACCAGTCCGGCAAGTCTACCGGATTCCCCAGATTTTCGCGCTTGATGGAGATCAGCACCCACATGAGGTAATACGGAACGATCGCCAGTATCATCCAGTCCCAGCTGACCTTCGCCATCCGGCCGTCTGGCGACAGCAAGCCGCGATCCATCATCGCAACGCCAATGCCGGCGCCGAAAAAGAAGTAGGTGGCGTAGAGCATCACGCGCCCGTGCTGGACCGAGAACGGCCCGAACTCGAACCAGCTGCCGGCTCCGAAGTGAATCCGCCCGGGAATGTAGAACGCCGCGGTGACGGCAAGCATGACCGCGAAGAACACGGCGGGCCGGCGGCGACCGTGCAGCGAGAGGCGATTGATCGGATCAAGCATGTTGGGTGACAGCCGATACAGCAGGCAGGCAACCATGTCGAAGGCGAGCAGGACCCAAAGGAACCAGATCGGTCCGCTTGGCCACGGGCCTTTCGTGATCGTGGTCCACCAGAATTCCGAAAAGCCGATCTCGGGATGGTGCCGCAGCGAGATGGCGTAATAGGCGATCGGAATGACCGTGAACGCGCAGATCACGAAGGGCAGGCCAAGCCGAAGCAGGCGATCGGACAGATAGTTCAGCCGGTCCCTTGCGGGCGATGCCCGGCCAGACGAACAGGCCCGACAGGAAAAAGAACATCGCCATGAAGAAACTGTCGGTGGCGAGCACGATCATGTCGAAGCCGAAGAATTACTTCGGGTCGGTGTGACCGAAATAGGTGTAGGGGATCACGGCGTGGTGCAGCAGCACCATCAGCGTCAGGAAGGTGCGGGCGCGGTCGAGCGAAAGGTTGCGCGATTTGGCCTTGGGCACGGCGTTGCACTTCGGCGTGCCCCACGGCGGAAATCGATGTCATGCGCGCCTCCCGGCCAGGCTGTTTGTCCCGAATGTTGCAGCCGGGAACCCGATTCAGCAAGTCGTCTTATCACGACGCAGCGTGCGGCAATGCGGCACAATGGTTTGAGATCAGGCTCTTAGGCCACTTCCTCGATCGTCACCTTGTCCGGATAGAACGCCAGGTGGCCTGAGATCTCGGCCATGGCCGGGAAGGGCGTCTCATAGGTCCAGATCGAATTTTCGATGCTTTTGCCGTTGGCATTGATGCTGAAATAGTTCGCGTCCCCCTTGTAGGGGCAGTGGGTGGTCCGCTCGGTGCGGGCCAAAAGCGCCATATTGGCATCCTCGCGCGGCACATATTGCACCGCCGGATAGCTGGCTTCCTTCAGGGTCAGCGCGTGGGTGGTGTCGGCGATGACCACGCCGCCCACCGAGACCCGGACGCGCTTGGGGTTTGCCGTAATCGTGATCGGATGGTCGGGACCGGGCAATTTCATGGTTTTGAGCCTCTTTTTCGGTCAGCCCGACGGGATCGGGCGCGACTTGATCTCGCGGTGTCAAACGGTTCGGCCGGGAATATAGTGCCGCCAGGCGTGACCTAGAAGAGCGTACGCGCTAGGTTCGGCCGTCACGGTCGCGCGAGCCGGCCGTGATTCGAAACACCTGACGGAGACATGCTGGAATGCCGATGGACGCCCACGATATCGAATCGATGATCAAGGCAGCTATCCCCGATGCCGAGGTGACGATCCGCGATCTCGCAGGCGACGGCGACCACTACGCCGCGACCGTGATCTCGGAATCCTTCCGCGGCAAGTCGCGCGTGCAGCAGCACCAGATCGTCTACCAGTCGCTCAAGGGACAGATGGGCGGCTTGCTGCATGCGCTGGCGCTGCAGACCGGGGTGCCGGAGGGCTAGGCCCCGACGGGCCACGGCAGGGGCACCGATGACGGACAATCCGCACGGCGCGATGTTTCGCCCGATCGTGCCGCACCAGCACAGCCGCGTCACTTACGTGGAGCTGTTCTTCGACCTCGTCTTCGTCTTTGCGGTTACCCAGATCTCGCACACGCTGCTGGCGCATTTTACGCTGCTCGGCGCGCTGCAGGTCACGGTGCTGTTTCTCGCGGTGTGGTGGGTGTGGGTCTTCACCTCCTGGATCACCAACTGGCTCAATCCCGAAAAGACTCCGGTCCGGCTGCTGCTGTTTGCGATGATGCTGGGCGGGCTGGTGCTGTCGACCTCGATCCCGGCCGCGTTCGAAGCGCGGGGATTGTGGTTCGCCATCGCCTATGCGGCGATGCAGGTCGGCAAGACGATATTTCTGTGGTTGTCCACGCCGCCGTCGCGCCCGCGGGCACGCATGAATGCCATCCGGATCGCCGCCTGGCTGTCGATGTCGGCGATCTTCTGGATCGCCGGCGGGGTGATGGAAGGTCAGTCGCGGCTGGTGCTGTGGGCGATCGCGCTCGTCATCGAATATATTTCGCCGGCGGTGCGGTTCTGGATTCCCCGATATGGCGCGTCCTCCGTCGCGGACTGGATGATCGAAGGCGGCCACATGGCCGAGCGCTGCGCGCTCTTCATCATCATCGCGCTCGGCGAATCCATCGTCGTCATCGGCGCGACCTTTGCCGAACTGACCTGGACGACCGAAAACGTTCTGGCGTTCGTCTCAGCCTTTGTCGGCAGCCTCGCGATGTGGTGGATCTATTTCCACATCGGTGCGGAAGCCGGCTCCGAGCAGCTTTCAAAATCGAGCGAGCCGGGAAGGCTGGCGCGGCTCGCCTACACCTATCTGCACATGCCGATCGTGGCCGGCATCATCGTCACTGCGGTGGCCGACGAACTGGTGCTGAAGCACCCGGGCGGGCATTCCGATCTCAAGACAGTGATAAGCGCGATCGGAGGTCCCTTGCTGTTTCTGTTCGGGACCATCCTGTTCAAGCTCAGCTTTCGCGGCTTCCTTCAGCTCTCGCACGGGGGCGGTATCGTCGCACTCTGCGTGCTCGCCTGGTTCGCAAGCGGGCTGTCTCCGCTGGTGCTGTCGATCCTGACCACCGCGATCATGATCGGGGTCGCGGCGTGGGAATCGATCTCGCTGAGATCCGGCCCGGCAAAGCCGCACCTTTAATCAGGCAGCGATCGCCTGACCGGCATGATTGACGGGGTGTTGTGCTGATCGACGACGTTTCGAAGAACGAGAGTTGACAATTGCACGACGAGCGCCCGCAGCCTGGCGTTCTCCTCGATCAGGGACGCCCGTTCGGTGTCCGCCTCTTGATCCCAAGCCGAGTCCGCTTGAACGGACGACGAGCTGGAAAATTCCCTCCGATGGCCGGAAGTTGGATACGCATTTCCCATGACTGACATCCCCTGGCACGAACTCACCCCTAGCCGAGCATGCCGCAGAAATTCAACTGAGTCCGCGTCAAAAGTTGGACGTTTCGAAGGGCAAACGAAAGCGCAGATGTAGCATTTGCGGGCGGGTCGATAAAGATGAAGATTTGTTAAGAAGTTTGTCTATAGTGAGCGCGGCAAAGGTGCGGGGACGCGCGGCGGCGTAGCACCTTTCCATCAGACCTTGACCAGCGCGATCACTCTGAGTCCACGGATTGAGTGGCTGGGAATACGCGCCTATGAAACAAAGTGAAGCAAGAGTACGCATCATTCAGGAGTGGGATCGCTGGATCTTGACGCAGTCGATCGAGCAGGACCGGCCCACCGGAAAAGACTCGTTGAAGTTCTTCCACGAACTGCAGGACACCGGATCGCCGCTATTGGATTTCCAGTCTCGCGGCCAGGACAAGTGGCGGATCATTCACGCGTGGCTGCTGGGTGCAGACCGGTTGTTCGATGACTGGATATCTGCCGCGCCCCGGATCGCCCCAACACGCCGGCCGCGACCGGAGCGCACGGAGGTCTGACTGCAAGACGTGAACTGCAAGGCCCGAACTGCAAAGCTCGCGACCCATCCTCAGTCGGACGCCGCCAGCGCGTGAACCGAAAACATCCGGTCGCGGTCGGTCCAGGATTCCCGCACCGACCAGCCGGAGTCGCGCGCCAGTGCGGTGAAGCGGTCGAGGCTGTATTTGTAGCTCGACTCGGTGTGGATGCTTTCGCCGGGACGGAATGAAAAATTCCGCCCGAGGATGCGCACGGTCTGCGCCTTCTTGGCGATCAGGTGCATCTCGATGCGATGCCGCTCGCGGTTATAGACCGAGCGGTGCATGAAGGCGGAAACGTCGAAATTGCCGCCGAGCTCGCGGTTGATGCGGACCAGAACGTTGAGATTGAATCGCGCGGTGACGCCGGCGGCGTCGTTATAGGCGTCGTAAAGCACCCGCTCGTTCTTTTCGAGATCGACGCCGATGATCATCTGCGCGCCTTCGCCCAGAATGTCGCGTGCGCTGCGCAGGAAGGCGCGCGCTTCATTCGGCTCGAAATTGCCGAGCGTCGATCCCGGGAAGAACCCGACCTTGGGCATCCCTTCGATCTCGGCCGGCAGGGCAAACGGCGCGGTGAAATCGGCGGCAACCGGATAGACGCCGAGCTCGGGAAAATCCTTGCGCAAGGCGCTCGCCTGCGCGTTCAGGAAGTCGCCGGAAATGTCGACCGGGACATAGGCGCCGAAATCGCAGCGCTCCAGCAGCAGGCGGACCTTGGTGGTGGCGCCGGCGCCGAATTCCACCAGCGCGGCGCCCTTGGGAATGATGGAAACGATCGTCGTCGCCGCGGCTGCGCAGAATGCCGAGCTCGGTGCGGGTCGGATAATATTCCGGCAGGACCGTGATCTGCTCGAACAGCTCCGAGCCTGCGGCGTCGTAGAAATATTTCGGCGACAGGCGCTTGGGAAATTGCGACAGGTCGCCGATCACGTCTCCGGCAAAGGCCGAAGTCTGCTCGTCGAGCGGGTAGCTTTGGGCCAAAGCAGCGGCATGCACATTCATGATACTCTCCTGAACGCGCTTACCGGCGCGCCTTCATCATGGGGTATGTCAGGCGTAATCGGCGAGGCGTAACCCCGTAAATTGCCAGCGGTGGTGCGGATAGAAGAAGTTGCGGTAGGTGATACGGCTGTGGCCGGCAGGAGTTGCAAGCGAGGAGCCGCGCAGCACCAGCTGGTTGACCATGAACTTGCCGTTATATTCGCCCAGCGCGCCCTCGATGGCGCGGTAGCCGGGGTAGGGGGAGTAGGCGCTGCGGGTCCACTGCCAGACGATGCCGAAGGCGTCGTTGAGCTGGCCGGCGCGGGCGGCGACCTCCCATTCCATTTCGGTCGGCAGATGGCGGCCGGCCCAGCGCGCGAACGCGTCCGCCTCGTAATAGCTGACATGGCTGACCGGGGCGGAGGGGTCGATCGGCTGCAATCCGCCGAGCGTCATGATCCGCCATTCGCCGTCGACCTGGCGCCAGTGGCCGGGCGCCTGCCAGCCCTCGTTGGTCGCGGCGGCAAAACCGTCCATCAGCCACAGCGTGGCCGTGCCGTAGCCGCCGTCCTTCATGAAGGCCAGCCATTCGGCATTGGTGACGAGGTTGCGGGCGAGCCTGACCGGGCCGACGAGGGCGCGGTGCGCGGGCTTTTCATTGTCGAAATGGAAGCTGTCGTCGGCTGTGTCCGACGGTGTGGATGCCCTCGTTGAGGGTGACCCATTCCTCTGCCGAACGCTGCGACGCCGGGAAGCGCCAGGACGGATCGTAGGCCGGCGGGATCGGGTTCTGCGCAAAGGCGTGCAGGATGTCGGTCAGCATCAATTCCTGATGCTGCTGCTCGTGGTTGAGGCCGACCTCGACCAGCGGGCACGAGCCTGGCGAGGCGCTCCTCGCCGGCGGTCTGGAAGAACTTGACCACGGCGGCATCGACATGCCGGCGATAGGCGGTGACTTCGTCGGCGCTCGGGCGGGTGAGGTGGCCGCGCTGGTGGCGGGCGTGCCGGGGACCTGCCGTGACGTAATAGGAATTGAACAGAAAGGCGTAGTCGGGATGGAAGGGCTGGTAGCCCTCGCAGTGCTCGCCGAGCAGGAATTGCTCGAAGAACCAGGTGGTATGGGCGCGATGCCATTTGGCCGGGCTGGCGTCCGGCATCGACTGGATGAGCTGGTCCTCGGGGCTCAAGGGAGCGGCCCGGCGCTCGGTCTCGTCGCGGACGGCCAGATAGGCTTCCACCAAATTCTGGGCGAGGGTGCCGGAATCGGAGAAAAGTGACGGGGCGGGGGTCGCAAACTCGGCGGCGGCTACTGATTTCGTCACGGGTGTCTCCGGTCGAGGGAGAGAACGTTAGTCTGGCAAACTGGTTCCTGCCGGACAGTCCGTCCTAGATAGGGGTTCCTGTCCGGGAAAAAAGCCTTCGCCCGGTATGATATTGATGCCGTCAGACTATGGGGCCGCGGTCCTCCGGCGGGCTCGAACCGGCCTGTGCATGCCAGCTCCTCGCCATTTTACTTTGGATGCACAACGGTTTGGGCTACATATATGGCAAGTGACCGGGTTAGATGGACCAGCGGCCCGTCAGGCGAAGCCGCAGGGGGCTGTGCCCCAAAAGGAAGCGAATATGAGCATCGAACAATTCATCGACAACGAAGTGAAGTCGAACGACGTCGTGCTGTTCATGAAGGGCACGCCGCAGTTTCCGCAGTGCGGTTTCTCCGGCCAGGTGGTGCAGATCCTCGACCACGTCGGCGTCGGCTACAAGGGCCTGAACGTCCTGGAATCCGCCGAGCTTCGCAACGGCATCAAGGAATATTCGAACTGGCCGACCATCCCGCAGCTCTACGTCAAGGGCGAGTTCGTCGGCGGCTGCGACATCATCCGCGAGATGTTCCAGGCCGGTGAATTGCAGCAGCTGTTCGCCGACAAGGGCGTCACCGTCAGCGCGGCAGCCTCGGCCTGAGCGGGCCTGCGCGCCAGATCGGCAAGGCGCGGCTGGAAGTCATCGTTGCCGACATCACCACGCTGCGCGTTGACGCCATCGTCAACGCCGCGAATTCGTCGCTGCTTGGCGGGGGCGGCGTCGATGGCGCGATCCATCGATGCAGCCGGGCCTGAGCTGTTGGCCGAATGCCGCACGCTGGACGGCTGCGAGACCGGCGACGCCAAGATCACCAAAGGGCTATCGCCTTCCGGCCCGGCATGTGATCCATGCCGTTGGGCCGGTCTGGTACGGCGGCAACCGTCGGCGAGGATGAGCTGCTCGCCTCCTGCTATCGCCGCGCGATCGAGCTTTGCCGTGACAACAATCTCGCAATCTGTGGCGTTTCCGGCGATTTCGACCGGCGTCTACCGATTTCCCGCCGAACGTGCCGCCAGAATTGCGGTCACCACGACGGTCGAAAGCGCTGCCGTCGGCGCCCTCGCTGACCCGCGTCATATTTCTGCTGCTTTTCCGAGGCAGCGGCGAGCTGCATGAGGAGGCATTGGAAGCCTTTGGCAGCCCTTGTGCCGACTGACGCTCGCCGCTACACTCCCTCCGTAATTCCGGAGGGGGCCAAATGAATTTACGTCAATTGCGGCGCGCGCTCGTCTGTGGCGCGCTGATGCTGGTGGCAGCGCCACAGGTCCGCGCCGAAGGCACGTTCGATATTCCCGCAGGCGCGCATTTCAACAAGGACAAGCTCGCGAAGATCACCGAGTTCTTCAAGAACGAGGTGGCGACCGGCAAGATCGCCGGCGCGAACGTCCTGATCCAGCAGCACGGCAAGCCGGTCTATCACGAAACCTTCGGCGTGCAGGACGTGGTGTCCAAGACGCCGATCACTGACAAGACCATCTTCCGCCTGTCTTCGCTGACCAAGGCGATCACCTCCGTCGTGGCGATGCAGTTGATCCAGGACGGCAAGATCAAGCTCGACGATCCCGTCTCGAAGTACATTCCCTCCTTCGCAAATATGAAGGTCGGCGTGGAGAAAAAGGCCGAGGACGGCACCAAGACGCTCGAACTGGTGCCGCTGACCCGGCCCATTACCATTCTCGACCTGATGCGTCATACCTCCGGCATCACCTATGGCTTCTATGGCGACAGTCTGGTGCGCAAGGCCTACAAGGAGGCCAATCTCTATGCGGGCGAATTCGACCTTGCCGAATTCGCCGAGCGGATCGCCAAGCTGCCGCTGCACAACCAGCCCGGCGCGCTCTGGCAATACGGCCATTCCACCGACATCCTGGCGCGGATCATGGAGATCGTGTCCGGAAAATCATTGCTCGAGATCGAAAAGGAAAAGCTGCTCGATCCGCTCGGCATGACCGACACCGGCTTCTTCGTCACCGAACCGGAGAGGCTGCAGCGGCTCGCCCAGCCGGTGCCGAACGACAGCGATTTCCGGGTCGGCCGCCTGTACCGGACCGAGGTTCGCCAGAAGTGGGAATCCGCCAGCGGCGGCATGGTTTCGACCATGGCGGACTTCTCGAAATTTGCGCAGATGCTGGCCAATGGCGGTACGTTCGACGGCAAGACCTATCTCAGCCCGAAGACGTTCGAACTGATGACATCGGACCATGCCGGCAAGGACTCCGGCGTTGCGCGGGATCATTTCTATTTTCCCGGTGACGGCTTCGGCATGGGGCTCGGGCTTGCCGTGCGCACCGATCCCGGTAACGCCAAGCCGCCGCCGCCGGGATCGCTCGGCGAACTGAAATGGGACGGCGCCAGCGGCTGCTATATGGTGGTCGACCGCAAGCAGGACATGTTCTTCGTGGTGCTGGAGCAGACGCCGACGGAGCGCCAGCGAGTCCAGCGGACGCTGAAGCAGTTGGTCTATGAAGCGCTGGAGAACTGACGGCGCCGCAGGGCGCTGCCTCGTTGCGGCGGCGCTCGCGCTGTTTTTTCTTGGCGGCTGGCCGCATGAGGTGCGGGGCCGAACCGAAGGCGCCTGATCGCGCCAACTTTTTCACGCGCGGCGCTCGACCGGATGGGCGACTACGTTCGCAACGAGATCACGACCGGCAAGATTCCCGGCGCAGTCATGCTGATCCAGCAGCACGGCAAGCTGGTCTATCTCGAAAGTTTCGGCGTGCGGGACCCCGCGACCGGACAGCCGATGACGCCGGACACCATTTTCCAGATCTATTCGATGTCGAAGGCCGTCACCTCGGTCGCCGCGATGATGCTGGTCGACGACGGCAAGCTGTCCCTCGACGATCCCGTGTCGAAATACATTCGCTCCTTTGCCGATGCGAAAGTCGGCGTCGATCTTTCCGATGAAGCAGGAAAATATCCGCTCAAGCTCGAGCCGTTGAAGCGCCCGATCACGATCAGGGATCTGCTGCGGCATACTTCGGGCATCACGTACGGCTTCTTCGGCGAAACCGCGGTACAGAAACTCTATGCCAATCCCCAACTGTACGCCGGCGATTTCGACAATGCCGAATTCGCCGACCGGATCGCGATACTGCCGCTCGCCGATCAGCCCGCAGTGCGCTGGAACTACAGCCATTCAACCGACGTGCTCGGCCGTGTCGTCGAGGTGGCGTCGGGGCAGACGCTGTTTCAATTCGAAAAGCAAAGATTGTTCGATCCGCTCGGCATGTCCGAGACCGCATACTATGTCGCAGATGAAGCGAAGTGGTCGCGCATTGCCCAGGCATTTCCCGTCGATCGTTTTCGGGTGGCCGGAATGAGGGACCCGACATTGCCGCGGCGCTGGGAATCCGGCGGCGCGGGACTGGTCTCGACGGTCGGCGACTACGCCCGTTTCCTGCAAATGCTGCTGAACGGCGGCGAGCTGGAC
Organism: uncultured Alphaproteobacteria bacterium; assembly: GCA_963790735.1. GTDB lineage: Bacteria > Pseudomonadota > Alphaproteobacteria > Rhizobiales > Xanthobacteraceae > Bradyrhizobium. Next base: position 99,526 of record CAWBQP010000040.1, read on the forward strand.
GGCAAGCGGTACCTCAAGCCCGAGACGGTCGCACTGATGACGTCGGATCAGATCGGGCCGGAGACCGGGATCATCCACGACCCCTTCTATTTCCCGGGCCCGAGCAGCGGCTTTGGTCTTGGCTTTGCCGTGCGCACCTCGCCGCCGCCGAATACGACATGGCCGCTCGGCGAATACCGCTGGGACGGCGCGGGCGGCAGTTTCTATTTCGTCGATCCCCAGGACGACTTGCTCGTTGTCTTCATGGTGCAGGCCCCGACGCAAGGCGGGCGAATTCAACTGGCGCTGAAGACGATGATGTTTGAGGCGCTGGGCAAGGGCCTGCGCAAGGATTGACAATTCTTCGCCGGATTACGCCACCGCGTTTCGCGCGATCGTCTCGCGATAGAAGGCCGCGCTCAGCTTGGGCGTCCGGCGCTTGGTCTCGAAGTCGACGTGGTAGATGCCGAAGCGCTGTTCATACCCGTCCGACCATTCGAAATTGTCCATCAGGCTCCACAGGAAATATCCGAGCACGGGCACGCCCTCGGATGTCGCGCGCTGCAACTGCGTCAGATAATTGCGCAGGTACATGATGCGATCGACGTCATAGATGGTGCCGTCCGCGGCCGGCTGGTCGCTGCCCGACGTTCCGTTCTCGGTGATGTAGATCGACTTCACGTTCCACAGTTTTGCGACGTGGCGCGGCACCCAGTACATCGTCTCGGGGCCGGGCCTGAGCCAGGTCGCCTTCATGTGCGGGAACGATTTGGGAAATGGCGCCAGGGTGAAGCCGCGTTCGTTGTCGGCGGCAACGACGTAATGGTCGGGCATGTAGACATTCAGTCCGACAAAATCGATCGGCGAGGAGATGATGCGCAGATCTTCGGCGGTGTATTTCGGACGCATCTTTGCCGGCCTGCGCGAGATAGGCATCGGTGTATTTTCCCTCCAGCATCACGGTCAGATAGCCGGCATTGAGCTCGCGCGTCGCGATCTCGGCGGCGCGGATGTTCGCAGGCGTTTCGATGGCCGGGATGCAGCTCACGGCATTCTCCGCCGGACCGACCCTGGTTCCGGTGCGTCCATGGGCCCGGATCGCCTGAACCGCAAGACCGTGCCCCAGCGCGACGTTGTGACGGACCTGGTTCACGTCCCGATGGGGATAGTTTGAGGCCCGGCGCATCGGCGCCCCATTCATGGCCGAGATGGACGAGCCTGGAGCATTCGTTGATCGTGAAAAAGTGCTTCACGCGGTCGCTCAGGCGCGCCGCGACATAGGCCGCGTAATCCGCAAAGGCCTTTGAGGTGTCGCGCGAGGTCCAGCCGCCGAAGCGGTCCTGCAGCGCCTGCGGCAGGTCCCAATGATACAGGGTTGCAAACGGCTCGATGCCGTTCGCCAGCAACTCGTCGACAAGGCGGTTGTAGAAATCGAGGCCCTTCGGATTTGGCGCGCCGGCGCCTTCCGGGAAGACGCGCGGCCATGCAATCGAAAATCGATAGGCCTTTGCGCCGAGCGCCTTCATCAACTGGATGTCTTCCTTGTACAGACGATAATGGTCGGTCGCGGTATCGCCGTTGCTGTGGTCGGAGATGGTCCCGGGCGTGTGGGCGAAGCGGTCCCAGATCGACGGGCCGCGGCCGTCCTCGTTCACGGCTCCCTCGATCTGATAGGCCGAGGTCGCCGTGCCCCACAGAAAACCGTTCGGAAAACCGGAAGGGGTCGTTCGATTTCGTGCTCCGCTGTCCGGGTCCGACTGGGCCCGTCCGGACCCGGCCGACAGCATCGACATGCCAAGCGCCGACCAGCCTGCAATCCTGCCAAATTGGCGCCGGGAAAATCTCTTGAATGGCATCGTTTCACTCGCCGTGCCGGGATCAATCAATCTTGAGCAAAACAAGGCTCACTCTTGATGCTTCGTGTTTGAAGCAGGCCTAATATCACCGCTTCGGTGTCCCGGTGCAATTGTGCACGTGGCTGTGTCGGCCGGTGGGTCGACAGGGCTGTCGCGCACCGCTAAATAGGCGATATATTCACCGATTTGGGGAGCAGGACGATCGGCTTTCGCACGCCGCTGGCGCTTTTCTTCGTATCGCTGGGCATCGTTGCCGCGGTGTGGTGGTGGCTGGCCACGCCGGTGGCGCTGACGCGCGCGCCGATCGATGCTGCGGCGAAGCTGGAATGCGTTTCCTACGCGCCGTTCAGGGGCGATCAGACGCCGCATGATCCGACGCTGATCGTCAGTCCGGAGCAGATCGCGGAGGATCTTGCGCGAACTTGCCAAGGTCTCCAAATGCATCCGCACCTATTCCATCGACAACGGGCTCGACAAGGTGCCCGAGCTTGCGTCCAGGGTCGGATTGAAGGTTCTGCTCGGCGTCTGGATCGGACGCGATCGCGCGAAGAACGCCCAACTCGCCGACATCGCGGTCTCGCTGGTCAAGGATCATCCCGGCACGGTCACGGCGATCATCGTCGGCAGCGAAGTGCTGCTGCGCGGCGAGATGACCGTCGCCGACCTTCGGGAGATCATCCGCTCGGTCAAGCCGCGCGTGAACGTGCCGGTGACCTACGCCGACGTCTGGGAATTCTGGCTGCGCTACCGCGAAGTGGGCGACGATGTCGATTTCGTCACCGCCCATTTCCTGCCTTATTGGGAGGACGTTCCGCCGCGCGCCGAAGATGCGGCCGCGCATGTGGATGACATTCGCAAGCAGGTGGCGGCGGCCTTTCCCGGCAAGGAGATCCTGATCGGCGAAACCGGCTGGCCAAGCCATGGGCGGATGCGCGAGGGCGCGCTGGCTTCCCGCGTCAATCAGGCGCGTTTCATTTCCGAGATTCTCGAGCGGGCGCAGACGGGACAATTTTCGCGTCAATCTGTTCGAGGCCTATGACGAGCCGTGGAAGCGCCGCTGGGAAGGAACCGTGGGCGGCTATTGGGGGCTGTTCGACGGGACCGAACGCAAGCTGAAATATCCGGCCGGGGTGGCCATCAGCAACTATCCGTTCTGGAAGCTGCAGATGGCGTGCGGGCTGCTTCTTTGCATCGGCGTATTCGCCGTAGCCATGGTCACGCTGAAGCGCCGGCCGTCGCCGCCGCCATTGGCATCATGGCTCGCGGTCGCCATATCCGCGACGGCCGGCGGAATCCTGCTGGGCGTGGGCGCCGACAAGATGCTTCACGAAAGCTACGGGCTCGGCGGTTGGCTGGTTCAGGGTTTGCTTGCTGGCGGCGGCAGTGACCGCGCCGCTGCTGTCCACCTACGCGTTGATGTCGGGGCGCGGCGCTTCCGTCGTTTCTTGAAGTGTTGGGGCCGCCCAAGGGCCTGACCCCATTTTTCATGGCCAACATGCTGGGCATCACGCTGATCGTGACCACGCTCATTGCCGCGCAAACCGCGCTCAGCCTGATGTTCGACGCGCGCTGGCGCGATTTCCCGTTCGCCGCCCTGACCATGGCCGTGGTGCCGTTCTGGACATTGGCATTCCTCAACGGTTCGAAATCCGGCGAGCGGCCGCTGTCGGAAGCCGTGTTCGCCGGGACTGTTCGCGCTTGCCGCGGTCTACGTCGTCTTCAACGAAGGGTTCGAAAACTGGCAGGCGCTGTGGACCGGGGCGGTGTATTGTCCTGCTCGGCAGTGCGCTGTGGCGGGCGCGCACTGCTGCTGTTGCCTGAGCTCGCTCACGCCCCGCGTACGATCTCGCGCACGATGCCGACCGTCTCCTCGATCATCGCAGCGCTGACGTCGAGATGCGTGCAGGCGCGAATGCGGCCGTCCATCATCGCGAGCAGGACGCCGCGCTTGCGCAAGGCCTCGACCATCTTGTCGCCGGCGACGCCGGCGCCGTCCGGCTTGAAGAACACCAGATTGGTCTCGGGCTGCTGCACCTCGATGCCGTTGATCTGCGACAGCCCGCGCGCCAGCGCACGCGCATTGGCGTGATCGTCGGCGAGACGGTCGACGTGATGGTCGAGCGCGTAGACGCAGGCCGCGGCGCAAATGCCGGCCTGCCGCATCGATCCGCCGAGGCGCTGCTTCCAGCGCCAGACGTCGTCGATGAAGGCGCGAGATCCCGCGATCACGCCACCGACCGGCGCGCCGAGGCCTTTTGAGAAATCGATCCAGGCCGAATCCCATCCCGCGGCCATGTCGCGCGCCGATATTCCGGTGGCGACGCAGGCGTTCAACAGCCGCGCGCCATCCATATGGGTGATGAGCCCGTTGGCCTTGGCGATCTCGACCACTTCATCCAGCGCCTTTTTCTTCCAGATCGTGCCACCACCGATATTGGCGGTTTGCTCGACGCTGACGACGGTCTGCGGCGGCTGGTAACGCGAGCGCGGGTGCAGGGCAGCGCGGAATGTTTCGGGGGCGAATTGTCCGTCGTCGCCCGGCAGCGGCGTGATCTGGAATCCGCCAAGGGCTGCATGCGCGCCGCCTTCGCGGGCGATGATATGCGCGCTGACATGGGCGAGAATTTCATCGCCCGGCCGGCAATGGGAGAGCGTCGCCGTAACGTTGCACATGGTGCCCGACGGCATGAACACGGCGGCTTCCTTGCCGAGCAGGTCGGCCACGCGCTCGCACAACAGGTTCACCGTCGGGTCGTCGCCGATCTGTTCGTCGCCGACTTCCGCCCGCGCCATCGCCTCGCGCATCGCGGGCGTCGGGCGGGTCTGCGTGTCCGACAGCAGATTGATGCGGATGGGATCGGCCTTGGGGTCGCGCGGGGCAGGGGTGTAGTGCATGAAGGGCTCTCGACATTTTCAACGTGATGAGGGGAGGAGGAATTATCTGAAGCGCAGATTTTCGCGTGACAACTGGTTGATCGATCTGCACCCCATCAGCTTCATTCCTCGCTCGATCTCGGCCCGCATCAGGCCGAGGGCGCGTTCAACGCCGGCCTGGCCGGCCGCGGCGAGAGGATAAAGATAGAAGCGTCCGACGCCAACAGCCTTGGCTCCCAGCGACAGCGCTTTCAGGACATGGGTTCCGCGCTGGATTCCCCCGTCCATGATCACGTCGATCTGGTCGCCCACGGCATCCACGATTTCAGCCAGCTGGTCGAACGGGGCGCGCGAACCGTCGAGCTGCCGACCGCCGTGGTTGGACAGCACGATTCCGGTGCATCCAATTTCAACGGCGCGTCTGGCATCGGCCACCGACATGATGCCCTTCAGGCAGAATTGCCCGTTCCAGAGCTGCACCATTTCAGCCACGTCGTCCCAATTCATCGAAGGGTCAAGCATTTCGGTGAAATAGCGGCCGATCGACATGGCGCCGCCGCTCATGTCGACGTGCCGGTCCAGCTGAGGCAGCTTGAAGCCCTCATGCGTGACGTAGTTGATGCCCCACATCGGCTTGATCGCGAACTGGTACATTCCACCGAGCGTCAGCTTGAAGGGAATCGAAAATCCGGTGCGCAGGTCGCGTTCCCGGTTGCCGCCTGTGATGCTGTCCACGGTCAGCATCATGACCTCGACGCCGGCTTCCTTCGCGCGTTGCATCATGGCGCGGTTGAGTCCGCGATCCCGGTGAAAATAGAACTGATAGACCTGCGGCGTATCGTGCGCCTTGCGCAGTTCCTCGAGACTCACCGTGCCGAGCGAGGATACGCCGAACATCGTGCCAAACTTCGCCGCCGCGGCGGCAACGGCGCGCTCGCCGGTATGGTGGAACAGGCGCTGCAGCGCGGTCGGCGAACAGTAAAGCGGCATGGCCAGTTTCTGGCCCATGACGGTCACCGACATGTCGATGGTGTCCACGCCGCGCAGGACGTTGGGCACCAGATCGCAGCGCTCGAAGCTTGCGGTATTCTGGCGAAGGGTTGCTTCGTCGTCAGCCGCGCCATCGATGTAATCAAAGATCGGACCGGGCAACCGTTGTTGAGCCAGCTTGCGGAAATCGTGGAAGTTGTAGCAGTCGCTCAAACGCATGTCGTCCCCCGGCGCCGGTTCAACCCATGGCCGCCCTTGGCTGAACCTTGTGCTGAACCTTGGGCTAAATCCTACTTGCAAGCCGGCGTTTGAACCATGCGCATTGCAAACGGCGGACAGAAAAAAGGCCCCGGCAAAACCGGGGCCTTTGATATCTCGGAGTTGAAAGCCGATCAGCGCGAATAGAATTCGACGATCAGATGCGGCTCCATCTGCACCGCGAACGGCACGTCCGACAGCGCCGGGATGCGGTTGAATTTCGCGGTCATCTTGCCGTGATCGGCTTCGATGAAATCAGGCACGTCGCGCTCGCCGAGCTGGCTTGCTTCCAGAACGTGGGTGAGCTGCTTGGAGGATTCCTTGATCTCGACGAGGTCGCCGGGCTTGAGCTTGTAGCTCGAAATGTTGACGCGGCGGCCGTTCACCTTGATGTGGCCGTGGTTGATGAACTGGCGCGCGGCGAACATGGTGGCGACGAACTTGGCGCGGTAGACCACGGTGTCGAGACGGCGCTCGAGCAGGCCGATCAGGTTTTCACCGGTGTCGCCCTTCATCCGGCCGGCCTCGACATAGATGCCGTGGAACTGGCGCTCGGAAATGTTGGCGTAGTAGCCCTTGAGCTTCTGCTTGGCGCGGAGCTGCACGCCGAAGTCGGACAGCTTGCCCTTGCGGCGCTGGCCGTGCTGGCCGGGGCCGTATTCACGGCGGTTCACGGGGCTCTTCGGGCGGCCCCAGATATTCTGGCCCATACGGCGATCGATCTTGTATTTCGCCTCACTGCGCTTAGTCATCGCGTCCTCTGCATTAGGTTTGAGTTTTGAGGAAACGCGCCCTCCTGTGCACCGGCACTTGCCGGGGCCGACAGGTCCGCCTCGAAAGCTCGGGGAAGACCACGGGTCGCGAAACGCAACGCGGGCCGAAACCGGCCCGCGAGCAAGCGGGTTCTTAGGGAGAAAACGCCGTTCTGTCAACGAAAACGGCCCAGTTTCCGGGCCAAATCGGCCCGGTCAGGTCGCGACCGCCCGGACCGGTTTGGGCTCGCTTTGCTGCCGGTTTGCCCGCAATTCGGCGGCAATTTCACCGTTCAGCACCTGTTCCAGCCGGTTCAGCGCCTTGGCCATCGGGGCCGCATCGGTAATCCGGTGATCCCAGCGCAGCACGACATCGATGGTCTGGTCGGGCTTTTCCACCCCATAGCTCAGGACAAACGGCCCGGGGCTGATGGCGTGGAGCTGGCCGGCGCCATAGGCGGCCACCGAGGTCACGCCAAAACTGCCGAAATAATTGGCCCGCTGGCGGCCGAAATTCAGCCCGACCGCCCAGAACAGGCGGCGCAGCGGCAGCGGCAGACGGGTGGTTCGCAAGATCTTCCGGAACGCCGGCACCTCGTTAATCGGCGCATCCTTGGCGTGCCGGATCAGGGCATCGACCTCGGCCAGCGGCATTTCATCGGGGGCCGCGACCTTTTGCGGCAGCACGCAATCCTGGCCGTCCTCGACCCGGGCGATCGCCACCATCGCGACGCTGCGCGGCAGCTCGTAAAAGGCAGGCATCGGCCATTTGACGTAGAGGGTGCGCAGCACCGGCTCTTCCTTCGCCACCAGCGCGAATGCCTTGACGAAGATCGCGGCCCAGCCCGGCCGCTGGGCGGCCTGCGCGCGGGCTTCCGAGAGGCCGCGGATATTGAGGGGGCGTGTGAGCGAGACGAACGGCACGCGCATCGACGCGTGCATGAGGTCGGCGACCAGGCGGCGCGGTAGTGTGATTTTTCGAACCGTTCCGCGCATCGCTCGCTCAAATTCCTGCAACAGGCAAACTGGAAAACCGGTCGGGCCGGCATCACCGGCCCGTCAGTGCCTCATCTAGCACGAACCCGGCAATTTGACGCCAGCGGGATCGCCTTAAGGCGCCGGCTTGGCCAGCGGCTCACCGGCCTTTACGACGTAAACCCCGAGTACTTTGAAGGGCTTGTCGCCGGCTTTTGCGTCGTGAACGGCGCCTTCGGGGATTTGGTAGGATTCGCCTGCCTTTATTTTCATCGGGGGCTGGCCGTCGATCAAAAGCTCAAGCTCACCCTCGAGCACGTAGCCGGTTTCGGCGCCCGGATGGGTATGGCGGCCCGCGGCCCCGCCGGCGGGAACTTCCGCAATCGCGGTCACGGTATTGTAGCCGGCCGGGAAATCCAGCTTTTGCAGCGGCGTGCGCTTGATCCCGGTTTGCTGCGCGATGGCGACACCGGCGCCCGCGATAGCCACGACGGTCAGTCCGAGCAGAAGCTTTTTGATCATGCGTTTTCTCCCTGTCGAGAAAGTCTAGCAGCGCTTGCGCGGTGCTGGAAGCGGCCGCGCCCTCGGCGCCTATCGCTTGATCCCGTCAAAGCTCGCGGCGATGCCGCGCTGGAACAGCGACCAGTCGAAGCCCAGCGCCAGCGCCACATAGCCGCGCTCGATCATCCGGTTGGCCTGCTCGGCCGTGCGGGCGACGCCGCCGATCGGTACGCCGCTCTTGAGGATGCCTTCTTCCGCGCGCTTCATCAGCGCCACGACTTCCGGGTCGTCGGGCAGGCCGCGCTTGTTGATGGATGTGGCGAGGTCGCCGGGGCCGATCACCGCGAGGTCGATGCCAGGGGTTGCCATGATCTCGTCGATGCGCTCGACCGCGTCGACATGCTCGATGGTGACTATGCAGATCATGTCGTCATCCGCGGTCGCCATGTATTCCGCCATCGACACGCCCCAGCGGAACGGCGCGTGGAACGGGCCCCACAGCCGGTCGCCTTTCGGCGGGTAGCGTACGCTGCGCACGGCTTTCTCGGCATCCGCGCGGCTGCAGATCATCGGAAAGTTGATTCCGAGCGCGCCGATGTCCATCGGCGCCTTCGCAAGCCATGGCTCGTTGGCGGCGATCCGCACCCACGGCACGCACGGCGTGCCTGACGTCGCCATGATCATCGCATGCGCCGAACCGAGATCGATCGGGCCGTGTTCGAGGTCGACAAGGATCCAGTCGATCCCCGAACGCGCCATGATCTGCACCGTCTGGATCGAGGGAATGGTCGCGATCGCGCCGAAGGTCGGGCGTCCCTCCCGCCATAGCTGGCGCAGACGGTTGAGCGGCGCAGGTTTTGCGGAGGTCAAGGCGGAAGCTCCTCAATCAAACGGCGGATTTCAAAATTGGTGATCAGCATCATATGGATAAATCCGTAGCCTATCGAGCCACATTGTTTTTAACGCATCGCACCTGGTTTTTTTCGCTTCGCGCCTGGCTCGCCATGATTCCGGCGCAAGCGGCCAGCAACGCAATGCGCAGGATCTAGCTCGAAGGATGCTTCCATGACGATCAATCGACGTACACTTTTGGCCGCGGCGTCGGGCTTCGTGCTCTCGCCCGCGTTCGCGGAGGAGGCGCCACCGGCGCTGGCGGCGTATGAGCGCGAAACCGGTGGACGGATCGGCCTTTACGCCGAGAATCTCGCAAGCGGCACGAAGATCACCTGGCGTGCCGAGGAACGCTTCGTGATGTGCAGTACGTTCAAGGCCTCGCTGGCGGCCTTCGTGCTGGCGCGGGTCGATCGCGGCGAGGATCGTCTTGAGGACATGGTCGCCTATGGCGCGGCGGATCTTCTCGACTATGCACCGGTCGCCAAACACAACCTTGCCGCAGGGCGCGATGTCGGTCTCCGACATGTGCAAGGCTATTGTCGAACTCAGCGACAACACCTGCGCCAATCTGCTGCTGGCGCGGTCCGGCGGCCCGGCCGCGCTGACCGCGTTCTGGCGCGCGACGGGCGATACGGTCTCGCGGCTGGACCACAACGAGCCGGAATTGAATTGCTCACCACCGGGCGATCCGAACGACACCACCACGCCTGCGGCGATGGCCGGAAATCTGCGCCGCTTCCTGCTCGGCGATGCGCTGTCGCAGGGCTCACGCGAACATCTCACGGAATGGATGGTGGGCTGCAAGACCGGCAACAACCGCCTGCGCGGTGGCCTGCCGAAGGAATGGAAGATCGGCGACAAGACCGGCAACAACGGCAAGGACGCCTCCGGCGACATCGCGATCGCCTGGCCAAAGGCTGGCGGGCCAGTGCTGATTTGCGCCTACACGCAAGGTGGCTCGCCCACGCCGCCGCAGTTCGAAGCCATCTTTGCGGAAGTCGGACGGATGGTGGGCCGGCAAATGGGCTAGTGCCCACAGGCAGGGCGAGCAGTCCGCTGTTGCTCTCGGCGCAACGCGTCATCGAGCGCACGCGGGACTCGGCGCATGGCGAGTGCTAATATCACGGTGCGACAGGTCGAGGCAGCGGCGTGCCCATCGCCGTCATAACAAAGAATAGCCTCGGCAGAAGAGCGCGGGAGATACCCGGGCTTCTTGCGCAACAGGGAGGCTTCAATGAATTGAAAAGCCGCGGGAATTGTCTTCATGATAGGCGTTGGAATTACTGCGTTGGCCGGCACCGCGAGTGCACAAAATTCACCAGCAAGTGTGGCTCTCGACACAAGCCTGCGCGGTGCGGTCGAGAGCAAGGATGTCCCGGGCGTGGTCGCGCTGATCACCGATCGCGAGCGGGTGCTTTATCAGAGCGCATTCGGCGTGGCTGACGTCGCGACCGGGCGGCCGCTCGCGGCCGATGCGCTGTTTCGTATCGCCTCGATGACCAAGCCGGTCACTTCCGTCGCATTGATGCAACTCATCGAGCAGGGCCGCCTCGGTCTCGATGACCCGGCCGAAAAATACCTGCCGGAGCTTGGCGGACTGAAAGTCTTTGAATCGTTCGACGCTGCGACCGGAGCCTACGTGCTCCGCCCGGCGTCAAGGCCGCCGACCGTCAGACACTTCCTGACGCACACGTCGGGATTGGCGTATCCGTTCACCAGCGCGATCTGGCGCGATTTCAAGCCGCGCGACGGCGAAAAATATCCGTTCGGCGGACCGCTGCTGTTCGATCCGGGCGAGCGCTGGCACTACAGCACCAGCACCGATGTCGTCGGCAAGCTGGTCGAGGCGGTGTCCGGCCAAAAGCTCGAGGATTATTTCCGCCAGCACATCTTTGCCCCGCTCAAGATGGATGACACGTCCTACAACGTGCCGGAGGCAAAGGGGCCGCGCCTCGTCGCGCAACAGCAGCGCGCCGGCGCGCGCATGGACGGCGCCATAGAATTGCAAAAGCCGCAGCTCGGGCTCACCATCGCGGCGCCGATCGGCGGCGGCGGGCTCGCGTCGACCGCTGATGACTACGGGCGCTTCGTGCGCATGCTGCTCAACGGCGGCGCGCTTGACGGGGTGCGTGTGCTCAAGGCCGAGACGGTGGCGCTGATGGGCCAGAACCACATCGGCGCGGTTTCGGTCCCCGCGCTCAAGAGCGCGCTGCCGCGGAGCGCCGATTTCACCTTCATCGCCGATGGCCGCGACAAGTGGGGGCTCGGCTTCCTCATCACGGCCGATCAGGTACCAGGCAAGCGCTCCCCCGGCAGCCTGAGCTGGGGCGGCATCAACAACACGTTCTTCTGGATCGATCCCGCGCGCGGCATCGCCGGCGTGATCATGATGCAGTATCTGCCATTCGCAGACGCCAAGGCGCTGGCCGTCTACGACACGTTCGAGCGCGGCGCCTATCAGCTCGTCAACGCCGAGCGGTAGGAGGCTTGCGTATGTCTGGCCGGCTCATGCCGGCCGGACTGCGCGCAAAGCATGGAGGGCGCAGTAAGCGAAACGCATTGCGCTGTCCGGGCTTCCGACAGATCGACCATTGAGACGCAGGCCTCGCAGCGGCGCAGTATCGCAGCCCGCATGGGCACAGCGATATGCGGGGTTGATAGCGGCGGCACTCAAACGTTAGCGGGGCCGATCACGGCGACCCCGCATGCCGCTCACGCGGGCTACACTTGCTGGAAGACAACGGCAAGGATGCTTCCGGCGACATTGCGATGGCGTGGCCGACGCGGGCGGCCCGGTGCTGGTTTGCGCCTACACCCAAGGCGGCTCACCGACACCAAAACAATTCGAAGCCGTCTTTGCGGAAATCGGACGGATGGTCGGCCGGCAATTGGGCTAGGCGTTTACTCATGAATTGGGGATGCGCGTCCGACCCATGTTGGCCCCCCGAAAGAAGACATAGGTCGGCGATGTCGACTAGGGGTTCGCCAAAAGCTGACCTTCTTCTTCTTCTGATGATCGTGGACGCGCCGCTTCACATTGGCAGGTCGGTCAAGACTTCTTCCACCATCGGACAGTACAACCAGAGAGGTACATTGGGTGACTTGGACACCTGGTTTTACGATTTATTAAGGTGTCCACCTTAAAATGCATACATATAACAATGCAACTATAGATTCTATCGCAGTCAAATCACCGTCCATCTCACCAGCGCTAGGCTAGGGCAGGAGCGACGCTTACGCGACGATGGTTGCGGGCGCGGGGTATTGGAGCTGCACATATGAACATACCCGCCGCAATCATCTCCGTCGTCTTCGGCGCAGCATTATTCGCGGGGATGAACGCCTTTCACTATCGGCCTTCTTTGGTCACACCCGACTACTCGCTTGGCATGATCTTCGCTACGAAGCACTCGAAAGCTCGCACGGCAGTCACTCGTTTGCTGATCGATCCGGCATCGGCGGATTTCAGTGCGTTGCGATCGGTTGAGGAAGACGCGGCAGAATACGTTTGCGGCACCGTCAGGGCGAAAGATAAATCCGGTCATTACGTCGAGTACCGCGCCTTCGTTTACACGGTGACGACCGACCTTGCCCGTATCGACGACGATGGTCGGATTGCACATCGGCATGGTGCCTTCAGGAGATGCCCAATTTCGGAGGAGGAAGACGTAGCCCTGCGCAAGATGCCGATAATGCCCGGAACAGCCTCGATGGCGAAAGCCATTCAAACGATCATGCCAACAGCGGATCCCTCGATTTGTCCACCATGATGCCGGATATGTCAGCGGGGGGTGCAAAGTCGTCCGGCGGAACGTTGGAACAACAGGTTGGTCAGATGGCAAGCCAGCTCGGTTCGGCAGGCCAGCCCGGGTTAATAGGACAGCAACGGGCAAATTCGACATTCAAGGCCGCACTAGGGAACGAGAGCGAGTGGCGCAGCGAACAGCCACCTGCCACATGGCCGACGTTTCCCTTGGACCATCCGCTGGCGAGACCAGCGCAAAAACGGACCACGGCTCAAGCCATGGCCCTGGCCAAAGATGTCGAAGATCGTTGGGCGCAATCGAATTCCGGAGCGTCCAAACCGCGTCCTTCATCGGACGAGATCAAAGAAGCCTGCCGCGCGCTGCTCGCAATCAATCCGAAGGACGAGGCATTTCCGAAAGCTTGGGCCGCCTTCGTGCGGTTGCGAAAAATCGATCGCGACACGGCTTCTTGATGCTCGACTTCGCAGTCGAAGGCCCGCTGTGGGGTCATAAACAGACATGTCCGATCCCGGATTGGTTGTCGCGGCCACTGGGTTACTTTTCAGTCCGGCTTTATGAGTACGCACCAAGCGACCTTGAGCCAACACGCGCCCGCCGAAGAACGGCATCAGTATCGTAGCCCGCATGAGCACAGCGATATGCGGGGTTGATAGCGGCGGCACTCAAACGTTAGCGGGGCCGATCACGGCGACCCCGCATGCCGCTCATGCGGGCGACACTTGCTGGAAGATCGGCGACAAGACCGGCAACAACGGCAAGGATGCATCCGGCGACATCGCAATGGCGTGGCCACCGCGGGCGGGCCGGTGCTGATCTGCGCCGATACGCAAGGCGGTTCGCCAACTCCAAGGCAGTTCGAAGCGGTCTTCGCGGAAATCGGACGGATGACAGGCCGGCAATTGGGCCAGGCGTGCACCGCATGTCGAGCGCCTGGCTGCCCTAACCAGGGCTTTGCGACATCATAGACCGCACATCGACGTTTCGTCCCGGTATAATCCCTTGCACAATAAACCTAGGGGAGGAGACAAAGATGAGAATAATACTGGTCGCTGCCGCACTTGCCGCACTTACCGTCGGTGCATCTGCACAAGACAAGCGCCCCGACTACGGCACGGCGGTCAATGCCGCGGGCGCGAAGAAGATCGCAGCCGGCGTCGTCGCCGAATGCCAGAAGAACGGATGGAACGTGGCTGTCGCTGTGGTCGATAATCACGGATTCCTGGTGTATTTCGAACGCATGGACAACACGCAGACGGCCAGCATGGACATCGCCATCGGTAAGGCGAGGGCCGCGGCGACCTATCGGCGTCCGACACGCGTTTTCATGGAAGCGATCAACAAAGGCGGGCCGGCCACGGCCACACTTCCCGGTGTCTTCGCCTCGCCCGGCGGATTGCCGATCATGGTCGACGGCAAAGTCACTGGTGGCGTGGGAGTGAGCGGCGTCACCGGCGACCAGGACGAGCAATGCTCCAAGGCCGGCCTCGGGACTTCATAAGAAGTTGCATCCAGCGTACAGGCGCCGGCACGGTTCTGTTGTGGCCGTGCCGCGCCCGGGCGACTTTACGCCGGGACGCGCCCGCCGAAAAACGGCATCAGCGCCCGGCTCAGCGTGTGCGGCCGCTGCGAGGTGAATATCATCTCGGCCCCGGCCTTGTCGCTTTCCCGGCCTGGAGATCCGAGCAGGTCGGACACACGCCGCGCGATGGCGGGCGCGGGATCGATCCAGTCGACCGGCCACGGCGCGAGCCGTGTCAGCCGGTCGAGCAGCAGCGGATAGTGGGTGCAGGCCAGCACGACGGTGTCGGTGCGATCCTCGCCATCTCCGACAAAGCAGGGGGCGAGCTCGGCTGCGATATCCTCGTCGCGCACGTCGTTGCCGCTGAGGGCGGATTCGGCGAGCGAGGCGAGTTCCGCCGATCCCACCAGCGTCACTTCGCAGCCTTGCGCGAAATCATCGATCAGGCGCCTGGTGTATTCGCGCTTGACGGTGCCCTTGGTGCCGAGCACCGACACGCGTTTGGTCTTCGAACTGGCGCAGGCCGGCTTGATCGCAGGCACGGTGCCGACGAACGGCACGCTATAGGCGTTGCGCAGATGCGACATCACGAGCGTGGAAGCGGTGTTGCAGGCAATCACCACCAAAGCGGGGGAGTGGCGCGCGATCAACTCGCCGACCAGCGGCACCACGCGGGCAATGATCTCTTCCTCGCCATGATGGCCATAGGGAAAGAACGCATCGTCGGCGACATAGACGTAGTGCGCGTCGGGCCGGGCGCGGACGATCTCGCGCAAGACCGTGAGGCCGCCAAGGCCGGAGTCGAAGACGAGGATGGTGGGCGGGGCTGACACGCTGCGACCTTAGCCGATCTGCGGTTACCGTTGCGTTGCTTTAAGGGTTGCCGGCGGGGTCACGAGGTTGTCGACGGCGCGTGTGACAATTTGGAACGATTTAAATCGGCTTGGCAAGGCCGGAAAACTGCTGGGGTGGCCGGCCAAGATACCACCCAAGAAACCACCGAGGACCCCCGCAAGCGGGGTCGGCCGAAATCCGAAACGGAAGTCCCGCCAAGCGGTTGCACCGCTTATAACTTCTCCAATCTGGCATACGGCGTTTGCCCTTGGCGCCGACAGCGCATGCCGGCGAAGACGGTTACATCGCGCCGGCGGAATAATCAGCTCTCGCCGAACACGCGCTTGAAGATCGTGTCGACGTGCTTGAAGTGATAGCCGAGGTCGAACTGCTCCTCGATCTCGGCATCGCTCAGATGCTTCTTCACGTCAGGGTCTTTCTTGAGCAGCGTCTGGAAGTCGCCTTCGCCGCGCCAGACCGGCATGGCGTTGCGCTGGACGTATTTGTAGGCGTCCTCGCGGCTGGCGCCCTTCTGCGTCAGCGCGATCAGCAGCCGCTGCGAATGCACGAGGCCGCCGAGGCGGTCGAGGTTCTTCTGCATGTTGGCGGGATAGATCAGCAGCTTCTCGATCAGGCCGGCGAGGCGCATCAGCGCGAAATCGAGCGTCACGGTGGCGTCGGGCCCGATCATGCGTTCGGCCGAGGAGTGCGAGATGTCGCGCTCGTGCCAGAGCGACGACGTTTTCCATCGCCGGCATCGCATAGGCGCGCACCATGCGGGAGAGGCCGGTGAGGTTTTCCGACAGCACCGGGTTGCGCTTGTGCGGCATCGCCGACGAGCCCTTCTGGCCCTCGGAGAAGAACTCTTCGGCTTCCAGCACCTCGGTGCGCTGCAGATGGCGGATTTCGATCGACAGCCGCTCGACCGAGGAGGCGATCACGCCGAGCGTCGCAAAATACATCGCGTGGCGGTCGCGCGGGATGACTTGCGTCGAGATCGGCTCGGGCACCAGCCCCATCGCTTTCGCAACATGTTCCTCCACGCGCGGATCGATCTGCGCAAAAGTGCCGACGGCGCCCGAAATCGCGCAGGTCGCGACCTCCTTGCGGGCGGCGACCAGGCGCTCGCGGGCGCGGGAAAATTCCGCATAGGCATAGGCGAGCTTGAGCCCGAACGTCACCGGCTCGGCATGGATGCCGTGGGAGCGGCCGATGGTCGGCGTCATCTTGTGCTCGAAGGCGCGCTTCTTCAGCGCCGCCAGCACCTTGTCGATATCGGCGATCAGGAGGTCGGCGGCGCGGGTGAGCTGGACGTTGAAGCAGGTGTCGAGCACGTCGGAGGAGGTCATGCCCTGGTGGACGAAGCGCGCCTCGGGGCCGACGATTTCGGCCAGATGGGTCAGGAAGGCGATGACGTCGTGCTTGGTCTCGCGCTCGATCTCGTCGATCCGGGCGACGTCGAAGGTGGCATTCTTGGCCTTGGCCCAGATCGTCTTCGCGGCTTCCTTGGGGATGGTGCCGATTTCCGCCAGCGCGTCCGCCGCATGCGCCTCGATCTCGAACCAGATCTTGAAGCGGGTCTGCGGCTCCCAGATGGAGGCCATTTCCGGGCGGGTATAGCGGGGGATCATCGACGACTCCGGGCGAATTGTTTTTTACGCCGCGCTTTAGCAAATCGTGCCGGGCGAGGCCACCCATGCGGTGCCGCGAGAGGGGGAAAACCGGGGCCTGGCCGGACCGAAAACCGCTTGGGCGCCGCCGCTACAGGCTGGCCAGCCCGCACTCCACGGCCAGGCGGACAAGCTGGGCGTCGGTTCGCATGCCGGTCTTGGTCTTGATCAGATAGTGATAGTTTTGCACGGTCTTGATGCTGAGATTGAGGTTGGAGGCGATCTGCTCCGCCGTCGCGCCGGCCAGCCAGTTGCCGCAGGATCTCGATCTCCCGTTCCCCCAACTGGTCGAGCACCGATCCCGACGGGGTCAGGCTTTCCATCGCCAGAACGTGCGCGATGTCGTCGCTCATCGCATGTTCGCCGCGCGCCACGGCACGGATCGCCTTGATGAGCGCGGCCGGTTCGCTGCTCTTGGTGACATAGCCGCTCGCCCCGGCGCTGAAGGCGGCCTTCACCAGCGCCGCCTCGCTGTGCATGCTGAAGACCAGAATGCGTGAGCCGGAGTGCCTCATCCGGATGTTCCGGATAGCCTCGAGGCCGCTGGCTCCGGGCATCGATATGTCCATGACCACGATGTCGGGGGCATGCGTCTTGAACGCGCGGTAGGCGTTGACGGCGTTGTCGGCCTCGGCGACCACGCGGAAGTCGCTTTGGTGTTCCAGCACGCGCCGGTAGCCCTGCCGCACGACGGGATGGTCGTCGACCAGCAGGATCGAAATGCCCTTGGTCTGGGAAGCGGTCATCCCGATATCAAGCGGCGAGCGGAATCGTGGCGGCCACGCTGACGCCGCGCGTTGCGCGCGCGATGGAAAGCGAGCCGCCAAGCGCGGCCACTCGCTCACGGATCCCGGTCAGGCCGAAGCCTGCGGACTGTTCCACCTTGGCCGCATCGCCGCCGCCGTCGTCCTCGACGCGGATCAGCAGCGCATTTTCCGCTCCCGTCCGCCGCTCGATCCGGAGCACGATCTCGCGCGCTGCGCTGTGGCGCAGCGAGTTGGTCAGGCATTCCTGGGCGACGCGGTAGGCCGTCGCGGCAACGATGCCGCGCACATCGGCGAGATCGCCCTGCAGGTCGAGCTGGATCATCGGCTGCGTCGCATTCTGCGACCGCCAGCTGTCGACCAGGCTGACGAGGCAGGCTTCCAGCCCGAGTTCCTCGGCCGGCGGATGGCGCAGGCGGTTCAGGGTATCCCGCAGGCAGGCCATGATGCGGTGGGTGGCTTGCGAGATCATCCGCGCATCCTGCGCGACATCGCTCCTCGACCTGGCTCTTGGCCTGCTCCTGCGCGCCGGTCGCTTCGATCATGCTGGCGAAGGCGAGAATGGCCGAAAGGTTCTGTCCGAACTCATCGTGCAGTTCGCGGGCAAGCGCCCGCCGCTCGTCGTTGCGGATTTCAAGCAGGCGCCGGGTCAGGACGGCGCGTTCTTCCGTCGCCTGCGCGAGGCGTTCTCCGAGATCGCCGACGGCTTGCCCGATCATGGCAAGTTCCATCGATCGGAAGCGCGGCAGCGGTGTCCGGTATTGGCCGTGCGCCATGCGCTGCAGTGCGGCGACAATCTGCTGCGCCGGCGCCAGCGTATGCGCGATCGCGAGCGATGCGAAGAAGGCGATGGCCAGCGCCATCAGCAGCGCGACGTGGATGTTATCCACGATGTGCTGCCAGGCCAGCGATATCGCGGCGTCCGGATCGGCGATGGCCGAGACGGTGCCTGCGGTGTCGCTGCGCGTGCTGATCGACGCGGGCGACCGCCGCGTGGCTGCCAAACAACGTCTGCACGGCCGCGGCGAACCAGAGCGGCGGCGACTTGCCGATCCCCTTGCTCTGGCCGCAGAGCGGCTTCTCGAACGCGCCCACCGGCTCGAACTGGACGCAAATTCCCGGCGAAATCAGCTTCATCGTCTCGATGGTGCGCCATTCGGACACCGGCATGAGATGTTCGCGCGTTCGGTTGCTGCGCAACAGCAACTCGCGCCAGTAGAGCGCTTCCAGCGCCTGGGAGACCCGTTCTGCGGATGCGGCCGTGGCCCGATCGACGCTGCGATAGGCGTCGATGGTGGCCCAGACGGTCGCGGCTCCCAGACACAGGGCGACGACGACGAGCAGGCGGGCGACGAGTTGAAGCACGAGGCGCATGCGATCACTCCACGGCTTGCCGATGACAGCTAACAGCACCGCTATTTCGCGCCAATTGCAAGCCGGTGGCGATGCGCAGATTGGGAAATTTTCCCGGCCACCGTCGGGCATATGTCTTTGGACCGCGCCTGCGGCCTCTGATCTAACGAGGGGCGAGGGCCTTTTGGCGGGCGGGCTTCGGCGCAGCGGCCCTCGAGGGAGCTAACGCAGCATGAGTGCCATTGGCGCCGAGACCGCATTGTCAGGCACGGCCACGCCGGAACGCGGCGTCCTGCTGCTCTGGATGATCTTCACCGGGCTTTCGATCTTTGCCGTCTTCCTGCTGTGGCGGTACGGGCTGATCCATCTCATGGTCGCCTCCGATCGCACCTATATTTCGAGCCTGATCGCCGTTCTCTACCTCATCACCTGCGGCCATTGCTTCTGGCGGACGCGCGCGATCGCGCGGGAAGGCGAGGTCGCCAGAGGCTGCCGCGCCGTGCTGTCGGCGCCTGACGGCGCGAGGGCGCTCGACTGCCGATGCGCGCGGTCTGCCGCGCGGGCTGGTCACCGATCACATCCGCAGCCTGGTGACGAAGGCCAAAGCGCAGGCCGCCGGCCGCATCGACCAGACGCTGCTGTTGCGGACGCTGGCCGACCGGCTGCGCGGTTCCAACGGGTTTGGCGCATTCGTTTCCGATACGCTGATGAAGCTCGGCCTGCTCGGCACCATCGTCGGCTTCATCATCATGCTGGCGCCGATCGCCACCCTCGATGCGGCCGACAAGGCCGCCATGAAGACCTCGATGGGCCTGATGAGCGACGGCATGGCGGTGGCCATGTACACGACGCTGGCGGGCCTGATCGGCTCCATCCTGGTCCGCATTCAATATTACATGCTCGATGCCGCGACCCAGCGGGTGTTTTCCGATGCCGTCATGCTGACCGAGACCCACGTCACGCCGGTATTGGAAAGCCGTCCTGGAACGCCGCCATGATGGATGACTTCGGTCTCTATCCGCGCGAGGAGCCGTTCGACCCGCTCGGCGTGATGCTGTTCAAGGCGCTGCAGGTGATCGCTTTCCTGTTCTTCCTGGCGCTGCTCGCGGTCTCGCCGGATGCCAAGGAGGGCAAGATCAATTCCAAGGCCGAATTCCTCATCACGATGGACTGGCCGGACAATCATCCCGACGATTTCGATCTGTTCGTGCAGGATCCTGCCGGCAACATCGCCTGGTACCGCCGTCGCGAGGCCGGTTTCCTCACCCTCGACCGCGACGACCGCGGCGGCGCCAACGATTTCATCGTCGTCAACGGCAAGAAGATCCTGTCGCCGATCCGGGAGGAGATCGTCACGGTGCGCGGCATCGTCCCCGGCGAATACACCGTCAACGTCTCGCACTTTCAGGCCACCACCGGGCAGCCGGTCGCGGTGAGCGTGAAGGTGCAGAAACTCAATCCGGCCGCGCAGGTGATCTTCGACAACAAGCTGACGCTCGATCACACCGGCCATGAGAAGACGGCGGTGCGCTTCTGGCTCGACGCCGCGGGCAAGGTGATCGACGTCCAGGAACGGCAGAAGTCGCTGATGGAGACGTTCCGCAACGTGCGCGCGAACGGCGCGGATCTGGATCCGAAAACCGGCGTCAGGATGCCGCGCCGTGAGTAGCCTGCAATCGGTCGTCCTCACGCTCTCGCTCAGTTATGCGCTGATCGGCGCGCTGCTGCTCGATTGTTCTCGTCTATGCGCGCCTGCACTGGTCGGCCAAGGCGGTCGCCGTGGTCGTGACCAGCGCGTTCTACATTGCGAGCTTCGTCGGCGTGCGCGGATTATTGGGGTGGGCCAGCGTCGACAGGCTTCCCGTCGCGTTCAAATTGCTGCAGGCCCGCATCGTCGAGCCGCATTCGCTGGAGGGCGATCCGGGCGCGATCTATCTGTGGGTCGAGACCCTCGACGACGGCAACCGGCCGAGCGGCGTTCCCAGGGCGTACCGGCTTCCCTACCGGGGCTCGCTGGCCGAAAAGACCGACAAGGCCATGGCGAAATTGCCGCCGGGCGCCCCCAGGGCGGCCGCGCCGCCGATTTCGGCGATGGCGGGGGCAGCGTGCTCCAGGCCGCCCGTGAGTACATCACGCCCAGCACGATCCTGGACACGTCGGGCGGCGATCCCTCGACGGGCGGGGGATTGCTGGCGGCCCCGCGTGCCGGCGACGAGGTGTCGTTTACGCCGCTGCTCCCGCCGCGAATGCCGCCCAAGGACGAGCAATAGGCCGCAATTTGGGGGCAGGGCGGCCTCACGAGCCAGCCGGGTGTCGGCGAAGGCGCTGTCGCCCGGCCATAACGCGCCGGAATCGGCCCCAGAACAAGCACAATCTCACGGATTATTGACTGACAGATATTGAAATCTGTCAGCGAGACATGCTATATCCGTTGCCGACGCCAAGATCAGGCGTCACCCGGTTCGATGGTTTGAGCCCGGGTACTTGCAAAGGACTGCGCTATGACGACCCAAATCATTCATTTGACCGCACAAATCCAGCGTTGGCTCAACCAGAGCGTTGCCCGTCATCTGGCCGCCCAGGCCGAGCGGCTGGAACCGGCGACGAAACATTAACCCGCCAAGGTGATTGCCTAAGGGGGATTAGATGACCACCCGTCCCATCGCATCAAAGGTGCGCGCATGAACGAAGTCGTGGTTCTGACCCCCGAACGGATTCTGGAGGTGACGGAGGACGTTCTGCGCCGCTACGGGCTGGCCAAGGCCACCGTGGTGGATGTGGCCCGTGCGCTCGATGTCAGCCACGGCAGCGTCTATCGCCATTTCCCCAGCAAGGCCTCGCTGCGCGAGGCGGTGGCCAAGCGCTGGCTCGACCGCCTCAGCGCGCCCCTGCTGAAGATCGCGGAAGCTTCCGGCCCGGCGCCCGCCCGGCTGGAGAAGTGGCTGCGCACGATGTTTGCGATCAAGCACAAGCGGCTTGGCGACGATCCCGAGATGTTTGCGACCTATTTGACGCTGGCCCGCGAGGCCTGCACAGGCCGTGAACTGCCACAAGGACTGTCTGGTCGACCAGATTGCCCTGATCCTGTCCGACGGCGTGAAGCAGGGCACGTTCGAGGTCGAAGACATCAAGGTGACGGCGCGCGCCATGTTCGATGCCACCAGCCGCTTCCACCATCCCGGCGCATGCCGAGGAATGGAACGAGCCGGGTGCGCCCGCGCGGATCGATGCGCTGCTGGCGCTGCTGCTCAAGGGTTTGGAAGCGCCGCGCAAGGGCTGACATCCTTCTGTAATGGCTGTAGGGTCGAGCCCTTGTTCTCTCCGGCCGGATGTGTTGGGGTAGAAGCGGCCACGCCAGGATCAATGCCAGTCTCACGTTGCTCGAACGGAGTCGCGGCGTAGCGGTGGCGAGCGGTTGTGCGCCGATCTGATATCCTGCGCCGCGAGGGCTGGATACTCTCACTCAGAATGTTGCTGCGCAGTAATTGACACAATTGATTGGCGTTTATCCGCGGGAGCGATCATGAATAAGTGTCTTCTGGTGACGATTTTTGTGGCTCTCACCGGTACGGCGGCGGCTGTGCAGGCTCGCGCCAACGACGCGCTCATCGCACGCGCGAAATCATTCGAACTCGATACGCCCTATGTGCCGCCGCCAGGCGACCCCTTGAGCATCATGCCGCAGGATTTGCGAAGGTCATGTGCTCAGCGGTATTCATGACCGGCCTTGCGCCCGATTTCGCGGCCGGAAATGTTGGTTTTTCACGGCGCCCTACGGACAGCGCGCGAAGCTCGGCAAGCCGGTCATCGATCGCGTCAACAAGGCGGTCCACGTCACGCTCCCTAACGGCGTGACCCGGACGGCCAAATATCTCGGGAGCCAGGGTTGCGTCACGTTCCCGATCGGCAAGAGCGCCATGAATTTCAAGCCGGTCGTCGTCAAGAGCCGATTGCCCGATCCCGCGACCCAACTGTGGCCCATGGGCGACATGCTGCCGCAGGATCCGTTGCCGACAGAGATCGACGCCGAGAAACTCAAAGCTGCCGTGAATGCTGCGTTCCAGCCGGCCGAAGTATTGACCGCGGCGTTCGTCGTGACGTGGAAAGGCCACCTCATTGCCGAGCGCTACGCGGAAGGTGTTACGGCGCAGACGCCGCTCGAAAGCTGGTCGATGGGCAAGAGCGTTACGGCAACGCTCTTTGGCATTCTGGTGAAAGACGGCGTCTATGATTTGGACCAGCCGGCACCGATCCCTGAATGGCAAACGCCCGGTGACCCGCGCGCCAAAATACGCATTGCAGATCTCCTTCACATGTCGAGCGGGCTTCGGATCAGGGCGCCCCAAGACCCGGATTATGACTAACGGGGCCTTACCCGGATCACGTCTATCTTTATACGGGCGGCATCGATTCCTTTCACTACGCGGCAACACGGCCATTGCAATGGCCTCCCAACACGGTCGGACGCTATCGCAACACCGATCCGGTCCTGATCAACTATCTGATCCGGCTCGGTGTCGAAAAAAGCGGCGACGAATATCTCTCATTTCCTCAGCGGGTGCTGTTCGACAAGCTCGGCATCGTACGATGGTGATGGAAACTGATCCGTTCGGAAATTTTCTAGGGCAAGGTTATGAGGTGGGCTCGGGCGCGATTGGGCGCGGCTTGGCAATCTCTATCTTCAGGGGGGCGTATGGAACGGTGAGCGCATTCTCCCAGAGGGGTACACCACATTCGTCAGCACGCTTGCGCCCGCCTGGGCCGCGGACAATCGGCCGATCTATGGAGCTTTTTTCTGGCTCAACGGCGACGGACAATATCCAGTCCCGCGCGATGCCTATTACATGGCGGGCGCTGGCGGGCAGATGACGCTGATCATTCCCTCGCACGATCTCGTCGTCGTGCGCCTCGGGCACTATCGCGGGCGATTGTACGCCGGTTCAGGCTTCAGCAAGGCGCTCGCGCTGTTGATCGAGGCGGTGCCAAAGGCACAAGGTCCACCCGTTAGGAATGAACACCCATATCGCCCGCCGGCTGGATCTGATCGCCTAACGCCCTGCAGGGCCCCCTGCCTGATTGCAATCCAAGCCGTCTGTAGTTTGATATCCATCAAGACACGCGCAGGCGCGGGCGCGATGATGGATGCGGAGGGAAAGCGTGCGGCTGGCGATCTTTGCCGATATCCATGCCAACCGGCAGGCGTTCAGCGCGTGTCTCGATGTCGCGCGCGCCCGCGGCGCGGAGCGGATCATCTGCCTCGGCGATGTCGTCGGCTATGGCGCCGATCCGGAGTGGGCGGTCGATACCGTGATGGATCTGGTCGATGACGGCGCGATCGCCGTGATCGGCAACCACGATCATGCCATCAGTACCCCGTCGGAAACCATGAATGCCGTGGCCCAGGCCGCGATCGAATGGACGCGCGGCAGGCTCAGCGCCCCGCAGCGGCGTTTTCTGGCGGAGTTGCCGCTGACGCGGCAGGAGGACGATCGCCTTTACGTGCATTCCGAAGCCTCGCATCCGGCGCGATGGCACTATGTGCGCGATACGCCGGACGCCGCGCGCAGCATCGCGGCCACCGATGCCCATGTCACGTTCTGCGGGCATATCCACAAGCCGGCGCTCTATTCAATGTCGGCGGCGGCGAAGATGACGAGTTTTATCCCGACATCTGACGTGCCGGTGCAATTGCTCGGCGGCCGGCGTTGGCTCGCCGTGCTCGGCTCGGTCGGCCAGCCGCGCGACGGCGACCCGGCGGCGTCGTTCGCGATGCTCGATACCAGCTCGCGCGAAATCACCTATTGTCGCGTGCCATACGATGTCGAGGCGGCGGCGGACCGGATCCGCGCCAACGGCCTGCCGCACTGGCTGGCCGATCGCCTGCTTGTGGGGAAATGAGACGATGGCGAAGCCAGTCATCGAACCCGGCGCGGAACTCGACGGCTTCACGATCGGCGAGTGCGTCCACCAGGGCGGCATGGCGACGCTGTGGACGGTGACGCATCCGGGCATCAACGTGCCGCTGTTGATGAAGGTCCCGCGGGTGGCCGAGGGCGAGGATCCGGCCGCCATCGTCAGCTTCGAGATGGAGCAGATGATCATGCCGCGGCTGGCGGGGCCGCACGTGCCTGGTTGTTTCGGCACCGGCGATTTCGACCGGCAGCCTTACGTCGTCATGGAGCGCATCCCCGGCAAGACGCTGTACAGCCGGATCGACCAATTGCCGATCCCTTACGAAGAGGCGAGGGTGATCGGCGGGCAAGATCGCGACCGCGCTGGCGGATCTGCACCGGCAGAACGTCATACATCACGACATCAAGCCAAGCAGCATCATGTTTCGTCCCTCCGGCGAATGCGTGCTGATCGATTTCGGCCTGTCGCATCACAACCAGTTGCCGGACCTGCTGCAGGAAGAATTCCGTCTGCCTTACGGCACCGCGCCCTATATGGCGCCGGAGCGCCTGCTCGGCGTCCGCGACGATCCGCGCAGCGATCTGTTTTCGCTGGGCGTGCTGCTTGTATTTCTTCACCACCGGCGAGCGGCCGTTCGGCGAGAGCGAAACGCTGCGCGGCATGCGGCGCAGGCTGTGGCGCGATCCCTATCCGCCGCGCAAGCTGAAGCGCGATTATCCGCCATGGCTGCAGGAAATCGTGCTGCGATGCCTGGAGATCGAGCCGGTGTGGCGGCATCCGACGGCTTCGCAACTGGCGTTCGAACTGGCCCATCCCGATCAGGTCAAGCTGACCGCGCGCTCGGAGCGGCTGCAGCGCGATCCGCTCTCGACGGTGTGGCGCCGCCGCTTCAATCGCGAGCTGACGCTGCCGAAGCCGAAATCCGATGTCGCGGCGCAGCTGGCTTCGGGGCCGATCGTGGTCGTTGCGATCGATACCGAGGAGGGGTCGGGAGCGCTCAACGAATGCCTGCGCCGGACCGCCGCGCAGCTGCTCCCGACATTGCCGTCGGCGCGGCTCGCCTGCCTGAACGTGCTCAGGCTCGGGCGCGTCACCATCGACAGGACGCTCGACGAGCAGGGCAACAACAAACATATCGACCGCCTGGTCGCGCTGCGGCACTGGGCGCAGCCGCTGGAACTCGATGAAAGCCGGCTCACGGTGCATGTGCTGGAGGCGGTCGATCCCGCCGCCGCGATCCTGGAATTCACGCGGGTCAATCATGTCGATCACATCGTGATCGGCGCGCGGCAGAATTCGATGCTGCGCACGCTGCTCGGCAGCGTCTCGGCCAAGGTCGCGGCCGAGGCCGCCTGCACCGTGACGGTGGTGCGGCCGCCACGGGCGGCGGTGATGCCTCCGCCGGAGGAAATAAAATAAACCCCGACCCGAACTTTCACCTTCTATCCACCGACAAACGCTCGTTCATTTCGATTCATGCGCGAGACGATTTCATGATTATTCCGAGCGCAGATCTCCAACAGGACCTCGACGCTGGCGAGCGGGTGCTGTGGAGTGGGCGGGCGCTGCCCGACCTGAGGATCGAATCCGGCAGTTTGGTGCAGTCGGCCTTTGGGCTCGTCTTCTTCGGCATTTCGGTTGCCTCGCTTTTCGCCGCTGGCAAAGAAGGCACGATCTTTCCGGTGCTATGGACGTTTCTGTTTGTCCTGGCCGGCTTTTACTACTTTGTCGGACATTTCTTCTGGAACGCGTTTTGCCGCAGATACACCGAATACGCCGTTACCAATCAGCGCGTCATCGTACGCTCGGGGATAATGAGCGAGACGACCGAATCGATCGAATATCGCAAGATTTGGACGCTCACGCTGACGGAGAAGTCCGACGGGAGCGGGACGATCCAGTTTGGTGAGGCCAACGCCGTCAGTGCCGGAGAGGGCATAACGTCCAGCGCGACGAAAATGGAAGCCATCCCCGATGCGCGTTCGGTTTACAACGTCATTCGCAAGGCGTCGCAGCGCTTGATCTAGTACTGCGGCGCGCTGACGGCTGGCAGCGGATCAGGCGTCGAATGCGCTCAGTCGAGGGTCTGGACGGGCGGCAGCTTGCTGGCGGAACGCGGCGGGTTCGGCACCGGATAGCTGGTGACGCGGCCGCTCCGTTCGGCCTGACCGGCGGAACTGGTGCGGCGCCGTGGCTTCCGCCCTGGCGCCGCGCACGCTGTCCCTTGAGGCCTGCCTGCGGTGCCGCGACGACCGCGAGCCTTCCAGCCCCCACGACCGCGATATCGAAGGTCCGGCCGTATAGCCGACGAAGGCGCCGGCGACGGCCCCGACCGGGCCCAGCACGACGGCGCCGGCCACCGCGCCCAGCGCGGCGTCGCCCGCGCGCTGCGCGAACACGGAGGAGGGCACGAGTACCAGGAGCAATGCGGCTATGCTGTAGACCTTGATCATATTTCCGTCCCATCCGTGGACGGCGGGATGCTGGTCTGCCTTTATGGCGAGATGCGTGACGCTTTGTGGCCGGAGCATGGACTTTCGGGTTCCATGGCCCGCTGCGCGCCTGCTGTGGCTTTCCTGCCCACTAGGGTTGCGACGGCGCGCACGCTCTAGAATGTCGCGAACCCCTGGCGGATTTCGCACGCAGCGGAAGCCGTAGCGGCCGGTGTAATCCGTATCGGGAGAGCGGGTCGAGCGCCCCGACGCGAAATTGAGATGGCCGGCGCCGCGGCCGATGTCCGATATCTCGAATGCCGCGTCCATGTCTTCGAAGCGCGTCGCCGTGACGGTCCGCTTGCCCCAGGCTGTTCGCACGATCAGCGCGCGCCGGTCGGTGATCGCGAAAAGCGTCTGCAAGTCGAACAGCAGCATCACGAACGGGGCGGCAATCATCATGAGGCCGACCATCAAAAGCGGCACGGTCGATTGACCGATCCAGCCCCTGGAGATCGCGATGGCCGTGACGAGCAGCCAGGGAAATCCGATCCACCAGAGAAACCGCCACATCATCATGCGGGCGACGCCGTCGGGCTGGCTCTGCCACAGCACGCGCCGCCGGGTTGAAGCGCTTCGGTCAAGAGCCGCCGTAAGCCTGCGGAAAATATCGTGGATCGGAGTTCATCCATGCCCGGTTGGTCGCGCCGGCATAAGCAATGGTTCGCCGCGCGGGAGAGGCAATCCGCGTCAGACCGCTTCGCCGCGCGCCAGCGCCGCGGCGTTGCGGATCGCGGAAATGTTGGTCTTGTAGGCTTCCATCGTGCCGCCTTTGAACACCGCCGAGCCCGCGACGAACGCATTCGCGCCGGCGGCGGCCAACTGTCCGGCGACGTCGGGGGCCACGCCGCCATCGACCTCGATGTCGATCGGGCGTCCCGCCGTCATCGCCCTGATGTCGCTGACCTTGCCGAGCGCCGACTTGATGAAGGCCTGGCCGCCGAAGCCGGGGTTGACCGACATCACAAGCACCAGGTCGATCAGGTCGATGACATATTCGATCGCGCTCGCCGGCGTGCCCGGGTTGAGCGAGACGCCGGCCTTCTTGCCGAGCGCGCGGATCGCCTGCAGCGAGCGATGCAGATGCGGACCGGCCTCGGCATGGACGGTGATGTGGTCGCAGCCGGCTTTTGCAAACGCCTCGAGATAGGGGTCGCAGGGCGAGATCATCAGATGCGCGTCAAAGATCTTCTTGGTGTGCGGGCGCATCGCCTTGATGACATCAGGGCCCGTAGGAAATGTTGGGCACGAAATGCCCGTCCATCACGTCGAGATGGATCCAGTCGGCGCCGGCCGCGTCGACGGCGCGGACTTCTTCGCCTAGCCTGGCGAAATCCGCCGCCAGGATCGACGGCGCGATGACGAGGGGACGCGACGCAAATTGCTGGGACATGTGCGCTTTCCCAAACCTCTTCAGGGGCCGGAACGGCCCCGCGTAACATGGGGGAGGGCTGGGGGCAATGCGACCGCCGACGGCTGTTGTGGGCGGAAAAATCTGCCGCGAGCGGGCAGCTATTGCCGGGTTTGCCGAACGGAAACGGATGCGGAAAGCCTGGTTTTATTGGGTTTTTCGTCTTGGCACGACGTTTGCTGATTAACAGGCACGAACTGTCGGCCGCCATGCGTGCGGCGTTGTTTGGAGTTCTGCCATGTTCTTTGCTCTGGGCGCTGCGTCATCGGCCCTCGATGCCCTCAAGGCGCTGACGTCGTCGAAATCGTCGTCCGCGAAAACCACCGGCGCCAGCCAGGACGCCAAAGCCCGTTCGATCTGATGTCCTCGGGTGCGCAGGCTTCGGTCGGCCCGGGCTCGGGTTCAGCGGCGGCGGCGGTTCGCAGATATCGCCGCAGACCATGAGCGCGCTGCTCGACGCCCAGAGCCAGTCCTCGGCGACAGGGTCGACGACCACGGCATCCAAGAGCCGCTCCAGCGCGCTGAAGGACCTGTTCGGGCAGATCGACGGCGACGGTGACGGCAAGATCAGCAAATCGGAATTCGAAGAGGCGCTCGGCGCCGGCGGCACCAATCTGGCGCAGGCCGACAGCGTGTTCGGCAAGCTCGACAAGGACGGCGACGGCTCGGTCAGTCTCAAGGAACTGGCATCGGCGCTGAAGGGCGGCAAAAAACCTCACCACGATCACCATGCCGGCAGCGAGTCCGACGGATCAAATTCCGACCCGTTCTCGCAGGCCCTGCAGGGCGCTTCCAGCACCTCCGTCACCAACAGCGACGGTTCGGTGACGACCTCGCTCACCTATGCCGACGGATCCAAGGTAACGATGACGTCGGCTGCGGGCAAAAGCTCATCCACATCAGCGGCATCGTCCTACAATTTCATCGAGCAGATGATCCAGCGCCAGGCCCAGGCGATTTCATCGGCCGCCACGTCATCGCTCTCGGTGAGCGTCTGAACACGAGACCCGGCGAGGTCGCTTCGGAGTGCGACCTAACCGAAGCGATCGCCCCACGCCGGTAGCGCACCCAGAAAGGGTAGCGCGGCCGCACTATGGACGCCGCGCGCGATCGCGCGAGCGACCGTGTTGGCGGCCACCATGCCGAGTTCGGTGAGGCCGAACTGCGGATCGACCGGCTTCTTGCCGGTCGCGGCGGCGAACACCACGTCGCCATCGCGTCGGCGCATGGACGGGATAGATGGCGCGCGCCATGCCGGTGTGCGCGATCATCGCCAGCCGTTTGGCCTGCGGTTTCGTCAGCACGGCGTCCGTGACCACGACCACCAGCGTGGTGTTTTCCGAAAGGCGTCGCGGCCGGACCGCCCTTGAGGCGCGCGCGCAGCATGTCCTGCGTGAAAGCGGGCGGCAGTCCGCGCCCGCCAAATTCGTTGGCCGATTTCGAACGGCGCCGCCCAGAACCACGGCCCGTCGCCGACCGTCACGCTGCCGACGGCATTGACCACGGCAAGCGCCCCGACCATGACGCCGCCGTCGGTCTGCGCGGAGGCGGAGCCGAGCCCGCCCTTGAAATTGGCGGTCGTCGCACCGAGGCCGGCGCCGACGCTGCCCAGCGCGAAATCGCCGCTCGCCGCACACGCCGCGGCGTAGCCGAGATCGCGATAGGGCGGGAAGCGTCCCCATGCCTTGTTGCCGCCGTTGAGCAAATCGAAGCAGATCGCGCCCGGAACGATCGGAATGACCGCCTCGCGGATTCTTAAACCCCGGCCCTGTTCGGCAAGCCAGGCCTGTACGCCGCCCGCGGCATCCAGCCCGAGCGCCGAGCCGCCGGAAAGCGCGATGGCGTCGATCGCCTCGACGGTGCTTTCGGGTTTGAGCAGGCCGTCTTCGCGGGTGCCGGGGCCGCCGCCGCGCACGTCGATCGAGGCAACCGCGGGAGCATCGAAAATGATCGCGGTGACGCCGGAGGCGAGCGCTGCGTCGTCGGCGTGGCCGACGCGAACGCCGGAAATATCGGTGAGCAGATTTTTCAACGCGCCGGTCCCTTCGGGCCGCATCTGGCGGCGCCCCCCTCCACGGATATATCAGCCGCGCGGAATGCTCAACTGGCAAGCGCGAGCCGGATCATCCTGGCGAGTTCGGATTTGCGATAGGGTTTTGCCAGCAGCAGCACGCCGGAATCCAGGCGGCCATGATGGACGATGGCGTTCTCGGTATATCCCGAAGTGTACAGGGTCTTGAGGCCCGGCCGCCGCTTCAGCGCTTCGTCGACGAGCTGGCGGCCGTTCATCGATGCCGGGCATGATCACGTCGGTGAAAAGCAGGTCGATGGCGGGGACATCGTCGATGATGCGCAAGGCGTCGGAAGCATTGGCCGCCTCCAGCGTGGTGTAGCCCAGGCTCTCGATCTGGGTCATCACATAGCGCCGCACCAGCGTATCGTCCTCGACGACGAGGACCGTTTCGTCGCCGCCTTCGATATCAGTCGAGACCAGCGCTTCCGCCGCGGTCTGCTGCAATCCGGTCGCCCGCGGCAGGTAGATCTTGACGGAGGTGCCGTGGCCTTCCTCGCTGTAGATCTTGACATGTCCGCCCGACTGCTTGACGAAGCCGAACACCATGCTCAGGCCAAGGCCGGTGCCCTTGCCGACCTCCTTGGTCGTGAAGAAGGGTTCGAATACCCGTTCGAGCAGTGCAGGCGGAATTCCGGAGCCGGTGTCGCTGACCGCGATCATCACGTAGTTGCCGGGCGTGACCTCGCTGTGCATGCCGGCGTAGCTTTCGTCGAGGAAGACGTTGCTGGTCTCGATCGCGAGCTTGCCGCCATTGGGCATGGCGTCGCGCGCATTGATCGCCAGATTGAGAACGGCCGTCGTAAGCTGGCTTGGATCGGCCAGCGCGGTCCAGGCATCCTCGGCCAATAGCGGCGTGATTTCGATGCTGCTCGCCGAGCGTCGGGTGCAGCAGCTTCGCCGCCTCCAGCACCAGCGCATTGACGTCGACTTCAACGGGCTGCAGCGGCTGCTTGCGGGCAAAGGCCAGGAGATGCTTGGTCAGGTTGGCCCCGCGTTCGGCGGCTTCGTCGATCAGCCTGGCGACGGCGGCGAGCTGGGGCTGATCGGCGACGGCTTCCTCCAGAATGCCGATGGTGCCGGTGATCACGGTCAGGATGTTGTTGAAGTCGTGGGCTATGCCGCCCGTGAGCTGGCCGACCGCATCCATCTTCTGCGCATGCCGCAACTGAGCTTCCGCGGCCTGCTTTTCCGTCAGGTCCCGGCCGATGAAGAAGTGGCGCCGGACCGGCTCCGACCAGTTCCCGGTCCAGTTCAGCGAGACGGCCTTGCCCTCCTTGTTGACATAGCGCGTCTCGAAATTGCGCTTGCTTTGTCCTCGTCGCGCCCACCCGCATCTCCCTGCGGGTATGTTCGAGATCGTCGGGGTGGATGAATTCCATCGCGTTGCGTCCGACCATGTCGGATGGCTGATAGCCGAGAATGGCGGTGACGCTCGGGCTGACCTGGATGAAGTTGCCGGCGGTATCGGTGACGAGGATCAGGTCGTTCGAGGAATTCGAATATGCGCCGCCGCTCTTCGATTTCCTGGCTGAGCGCTTGCTGCGTCCGTTTGCTTTCGGTGATGTCGCGCGCGGTCTTGGAGACGCCGATGATCTTGCCGGAGATCGAGCGGATCGGGGAGATGCTCAGCGAAACGTCGACGGTGCAGCCGTCCTTGCGCACGCGCGAGGTCTCGAAATGTTCAATCGGCTCGCCCTTGCTGGTCCGTTCGATGATACTGCGTACCTCGTCCTGCCGGTCCGGCGGCACGATGATGTCGATGTTCTTGCCGATCGCTTCCGCTGCCGTGAAGCCGAACAGGCGTTCGGCGGCTCCGTTCCAGCCGGTAATGGTGCCGTCCAGCAATTGGGTGATGATGGCGTCGTTGGACGATTCCACGACCGCGCTGAAGAGGCTCTCGCGTTCGGTACGGAGATTTCGCTCGGAAGCGGCTTGCCGGCGGAACGTTCCGAGCAGACGAGCCAGCTTGGCCTGCAGGCCGACATTGTCGACAAGCAGGATGGCGAGCACGAAGCTCGCGGCACAAAGGCCGTAGATGCGGCCGAGATAGAAGCCGACGTCGAAGCGGGCGACGTTCAGCATCGCCGACAAGGCGATGTCGAACAACCAGGCGCTCATCACGACCATCAGCCAGATGTCGAGGACGGAGTGCGGCCTGCGAAGCCACAGCAGCGCCAGCGCCGCGAAGCTGAGGCACCATACGGTCGAGATCACCCCCAGCATGACGGGAGTGTAATGGCCGTCGCTCAGAAGGACCGGCAGCCGGTCGTGCTGGGCGGTGACGAGCCAGGTGAATGCGGCCATCGCGACACTGACCGCAACGATGCTGGCAACGACGGCCGCGCCGGTCGAACCCCGTATCTTCGGCTCGTTGTCCGCTGCCTTCAACAGCGCATAGCCGAGGACCAGGAGCGGAAATACGCCGTGCCAGACCATGTAGAGCCAGACGGTGGTCTGCGTTCCCGCGCCGAGCAGCCCGCCGGGCGCGAACAGGCCGGGAAAGGTGAGGGCGTGGACGAGGGCCGCCATCGCCGTGAACAAATATCCGCTCGCGAGCAGCAAGAGCGCCCGCGAGCGGGCAATCGCGAACTGCGAAAACAACAGGACGGCGGTGATCAGGTCGTTGATCGTCAGCGCGGACTGATAGCTCGCCACGAACGCCGGGACCGGGGCAAGCGGCACGCCGGCAAACGGCACGGCGCAGGCGAACAGTACCGCCGAGACGCCGACCACGGCGAGGGCGGCCATGCGATCGCCGCGGGTTGCCGGCATGGTCGAAAGAAAGATGTTGCGCTCGTCACCCATTGTCGTCTCCGGCAAACTGGCAACGAACGCGCCATGGCAGAAGCTTCAAACGCGCAAAAGCAGCGTATCCGACGCGGCCGGACATCCAGCCAATACCCCGGATGCCGCTGAGAATCGCAGCCTCCGAGGCTACGCTAGCGTCGCTTCGGAAGGAATCAACTCGAGGTTACATACTACCTGACGACGCCTGGCGCGGAACTCGACAGGCGGGTAACCGCCTCTTTACCCAGCGGCTGAATAATGCCCGTGGAACCGCTGAAATCCACGAATTTTCATCGTAAGCTGCTGCGCGACCGATCCGGGAGACTTCGATGCTCCGCGTGCTTGTTGTTGACGATCAGGCCGATGTTCGTACGATGATTTCCATCGTGCTGCGCATCCATCATTTCGAAATCGTCGAGGCAGAAAGCGCCGCATCCGCATTGAAGCTGTTCGAGACAGCAAGCTTCGATCTTGCGATCGTCGATATCTTTCTGCAGGGCACCAACGGCTCCGATCTGATTGCAGCGCTGCGCACCCGCGTGCCGGGCCTGCCCGTCATTGCGATTTCAGGAATGACCGCGCTGGACTTTCTGTCCGAAATGCCTGAGCTCTCCGATGTCGTCTGTCTGCAGAAGCCGTTTCGTCCGCCGGATTTGATG
>CAWBQP010000041.1:0-38582 GCA_963790735.1 uncultured Alphaproteobacteria bacterium
AGCCCCGCGGCGGGCCCGAATTATCGATAATTATTGCCGTTATGCCTACATTACGGCCGTTCTGGCGGATAATTCTGATACTTTATTGACAATCTGGCTGCCCTCGGCGGGTTGATCGGGAAAAATCAAACCAAGGGGGGAACGCGTTATGGGGAATCCAGGAAATTGATGTCCGCGGCGATTGCCGCGGCGGCCGTCATGTTCGCCGCCGGCGCTGCCGCGCAGGAAGCCAAGCATTACCGCTTCGCCCACGACCAGCAGCTCAATACCGGCTACAGCATCGCCTACGATATTTTTTCCGCGAAGCTGAAGGAATTGAGCAAGGGCACCATGCTGGTCGACCAGTATCCCGGGCGCGCAGCTCGGGCAGGAGCCGCAGCTCCTGCAGCTGGTGAAGGCCGGCGACATTGATTTCGCGATCGTCTCCTCCGCCAATACCTCGACGATCTCGCCGCAGGCCGGCGTGATGTCGCTGCACTTCCTGTTCCGCGTCGGAAGACACAACATCAAGGCGCTCGGCCGACCCGAAGGTGTTCGAAGCCATCAGCGACATGATCGACGAGACCACGCAGGGCATTCATGTGATCGCGACTCGGCATCCCAGGGCTTCCGGCACATGTACGGCAAGAAGGAAGTGCACAAGCGTCGAGCGACATCAAGGGCCTGAAGATCCGCGTGCAGGCGACCGCGACCGAGGACACGATGTTCCCGGCCTACGGCGCCCAGACCGTGCACATGCCGTTCGGCAGCGTCTACACCTCGCTGCAAACCGGCGTGGTGGATTTCGGCGAGAACGCGGTCAACGTCTATCTCGATCAACAAGCACTATGAAGTCGCGCCGGTAATGTCGATGACCGAGCACGAGGCCAATAACGCGCATCGTGTGGATCAGCGACAAGCTGTGGCAGAGCCTCAACGCCGACCAGAAGAAGTGGGTGCATGGCCGCGGCGCGCGACGTCAGCCTGCAGGAGCCGCAAGCGGGCTTTCGACCTGGAGAACGCGGCCGCGACGAAGCTGAAGAAAATGGGCGTCAAGATCGTCGAGGACGTCGACAAGGCGAGCTTTCAGAAGATCGCCGATCCCTATCTCGACAAGCTCGCCAAGGATCTCGGCCCGCACGCCGACAAGATCAAGACCCTGATCCGGGCGATCAATTAGTTCCTCTCTCCGCGAGTCGTCCCGGCGAACGCCGGGACCCATACGCCGCGGCCCATCGATTGAGCATTTGGCTAGCCAGCCTCTGCAAACAACGGACCCCTGTGGTTATGGGTCCCGGCTTTCGCGCGGGACGACGAAAGCGAGTGTGACGATGTCCATCGCCGACAAACTGGTGCTGCAACGGCAGCATCATCTGAAATGGCGGGCGTTCGACCGGCTCGAACTGGTCCTGATGATCATCTGCGGCGTGCTGTGTTTCGGCTTTTCGCTGTCGGTCACCGCCGACATCGTCACCCGGACCATCGGTCATCCCTGGCTGTGGCTGCAGGAAGTCACCTCGACGCTGTTCATCTATGCGATCTTCATCGGCACCGCCGTCGCCACGCGCCGCAACGATCATCTCTACCTGACGGCGATCTCCGAGGCGATGCATGGCACGCCGCGGCTGATCGTCGAGATCATCATCCGCGTCGTGGTGCTCGGCGTGGCGGGCTGCCTGATCTGGTTACGGCTACATCAACTATATCAGGGGGTTCGGCAGCTTCCGGCTGCCGTCGGGCACGCCGATCGCCTCGCTCTATGCCGCGATCCCGCTGTCCGGCGCACTGATCGCGCTGTTCACCGATCGAGCAACTCGTCAACGGCATCCGCAACGGCTTCGACCATCCCGAGCCGCCGCTTGAAGACGATCGGCGACATTCCGCCCGCCGACACCAGCTTCCAGAACAGGGGGCAGCCGTGAGCGCGCCTGTCATTCTCGGCCTGATGACGTTCTGCTTCCTGTTCTTCGGCTATCTCGGCGTGCCGGTGCCGTTTTCGCTGATGGCCGGGGTTTTCGTCGGCGCGTTGCTTGCCGACGTCTCGCTCGCCGCGATCATGCAGAAGATCTTCGACGGTGTGGATTCCGAAGCGCTGCTGGCGATACCGTTCTTCCTCCTGGTCGGCGAACTCATGAGCTCGGCCAACGTGGTGGTGCGAATAGCGAACCTGTCGCTGTCGCTGGTCGGGCATATCAGGGGCGGGCTGTCGCAGGTCGTGGTCGTCTTCTCGATGTTCTTCTCGGAAATGTCGGGCTCGACCACCGCCGACGTCGCCGTGATGACCCGCGCGCTGGGCGGTCCGATGAAGAAGGAGGGCTACAGCCCCGCCTTCATCGCCGCGATCATCGCCGTCTGCGTCCACGATCGCCGCGCTGGTGCCGCCCAGCATCACCGCCGTGGTCTACGGCGCGGTGGGCAACGTCTCGATCGCCGGCCTGTTCATGGCCGGCGTCGTGCCCGGGCTGATGATCGGCTTCGGCCTGATGATCTACTGCTACTTCTTCGGGCCGACGGGGATGCAGAGGCCGCGCGCGCCGCTGCGCCAGATCGTGTTCGCGGCGGGCGACGCCATTCTGCCGCTGATGATCCCGGTCATCCTGCTCGGCGGCATCCTGACCGGCTCATTCACGCCGACCGAAGCCGGCGTCGTCGCCGTGATCTGGATCATCGCGGTGGTGATCCCCGCGCTCAACCGCGGGCACTTCAAGAACATTCCCTATGATTTCTGCCTCGCCGGGCTGATCTTCTCGCTGCCGCTGATCACGATCGGCGCCGCCAATGCGTTCGGCTGGATGCTGGCTTACCTGCGCGGCGCCTCCGTGATCGCCGACTGGATCATCTCGCTCGCCGGCAACGATCCGCATCTGATCATGCTGCTGCTGGTGCTGCTGTTCACCGTGGTCGGTGATTTCATCGAGCCGGTGCCGACCATCATCATCTTCATGCCGCTGGTGAACACGCTGACCCAGGCCGGCGACATCAACGCCGTGCACATGGGCGTCGTGCTGATCGCGACACTGGCATTCGGGCTGATCACGCCGCCCTACGGATTGGTGCTGTTGATGGCGTCGAAATTCGTCGGCGTCGCGTTCTCCAAGGCGCTACGGGCGGCGCTTCCGATCTATGTGGTGTTCCTGGTCACCATCACCTTCACGATCTATTTCCCGAAGGTGGTGCTGTGGCTGCCGAAGCAGGTGATCCCGGAATTGGTCGGCTGCTTCAAGTCGCCGTCGGGGACGGGGTATATCTGCCCGAATTGAGTGTGCCCGACATCCATCGATCGTCATGCCCCGCGAAGGCGGGGCATCCAGTACTCCGAGGCGTTGAATTTGATTTGAGAGGGCGCGGCGTACTGGATCACCCGCTTTCGCGGATGATGACAGTTGAATAGACCTCATCAACGTGCCGCTACTTCCCCTTGCTGGTGAATTTCTTCACCGCGACCCGAAAATCTTCGGTGAGCATGGCTTCGATGATCCCCTTTTCCTCGGCATCGAGTTGCTGCCTGGTCGACGTGACCGCTGCCTGATAGACCAGCGACTTGGTGCCTGCGATCGCCGCTGGCGGGTTCTGCGCCAGCCGCTCGGCGAATTTGCGCGTCTCTGCCTTCAGCTCCGCTGCCGGAACGACGCGGGCGACCAGGCCCCATTCATAGGCCTGCTGCGCGGTAAAACTGTCCTCGGCCAAAAGTATCTGCAGCGCGCGGCGGGCGCCGACGGTGCCGACCATGCCGACCGTGCTGCCGCCGTCCGGCGAGACGCCGATCTTGGCATAGGCCGGCGTGAAGCGGGCGTCATCGGCGGCAATGCAGAGGTCGGTGACGAAGGCCAGCCCCATGCCGGCGCCGGCGGCGGAGCCGTGCACGCTGGAGAGAACGATCTTCGGCATCCGTCGCACCGTCTCGATAAAGGCGTGGTAGTGCTTCAGCAATTCGCCGACCACGGGCGCGATGGTATCATTGGCGGCGGCGGCTCCAATGGTCTGCAGATCGCCGCCGGCCGAGAAGGCGCGGCCTTCGCCCTCGATGACAAGCACACGGATATCGCGGTTGCCCTCGACCTCCGCGCCGAGCTGCTCGAGCTTTTGCGCGATCGACAGATTGATCGAATTGAAGGCCGCGGGCCGGTTCAGGGTGATGGTGGCAATCGGGCCCTCGATCCGGAG
Source organism: uncultured Alphaproteobacteria bacterium (assembly GCA_963790735.1). Taxonomy (GTDB): domain Bacteria; phylum Pseudomonadota; class Alphaproteobacteria; order Rhizobiales; family Xanthobacteraceae; genus Bradyrhizobium. The sequence goes on from CAWBQP010000041.1 coordinate 4,144, forward strand.
CAGGGCAGGGGCATCGGCGGTATCATCGGAGGTCGGCATGGCTGGGCCCTCGGCTCGGAACGGGCCAGCATTTAAATAGCAGAAGGCAAGGGGTGACAATCCCCGGCAAGGTCCGCAATATACCACGTAATCTTGGGCCACGGCGCTCTTGCGTCTCCTCGCGCCATGAGGTCAGATAGGGCCTGTCATCGTTCGGAACGGACACGAGCGCCGCTTCCAAGGGACGAGACAGGCAAGCCAAAATCAGTGGAGAGGAAACGACATGGGTCATTCCCGTGCGCTCGAACGTAGGATGTTCCCATGACGGCAGGACCGGTTGTCATCATCGGCGCTGGCCACGCAGGCTTTCAGCTTGCGATGTCGCTGCGCCAGCACGGCTTTTCCGAACGCATCGCGCTGTTGAACGATGAAGGCCATCTGCCGTACCAGCGGCCGCCGCTGTCCAAGGCCTACCTGAAAGGGACCGGCGGACCCGACAGCCTGATGTTCCGCCCGGAAAAATTCTATTCCGACCAGAACATCGATCTGATCGCCGATCGCGCGGTGTCGATCGATCGCGCCGCGCGCAAGGTGTTGCTCGGCTCCGGCGCTTTCCTCGATTACGGCCATCTGGTGCTGGCGACCGGCGCGCGCAATCGCCTGCTCGATATCCCCAACGCCAATCTCGACAGCGTGCGCTATTTGCGGACGCTCGACGAAAGCCAGTCCTTGCGCGACTACATCGCTCCGGGTCAGCGCGTCGTCGTGATCGGCGCCGGATTCATCGGCCTGGAATTCGCCGCGACCGCGCGGGCCAAGGGCCTCGAAGTCGACGTCATCGAGCTCGCGCCGCGGGTGATGGCGCGCGCGGTGACCGCGGAAATCTCGGAATACTTTCAATCGCGGCACACCGCGGCCGGCATCCGGATTCATCTCGGCGTGCAGGTCACCAGCATCGAGAGCGACGGCAGCAAGGTCACCGGCGTCAGCCTTAGCGACGGCCGGCACATGAAAGCCGATCTCATCGTGGTCGGCGTCGGCGTCCTGCCCAACGTCGAACTGGCGGCGGAGGCAGGCTTGCCGGTCGCCGCCGGAATTATTGTCGACGAGCATCTTCTGACGGCCGATCCGGATATTTCGGCGATCGGCGATTGCGCGCTGTATGCGAGCCCACGGTTCGGCGGCTCGTTGCGGCTGGAGTCGGTGCAGAACGCCACCGACCACGCGCGTTGCGTCGCAGCCCGGCTGACCGGCGATGCCAAGCCCTATGACGGCCTGCCCTGGTTCTGGAGCGATCAGGGCCCCGACAAGCTGCAGATGGTGGGACTGACCACCGGTTATGACCAGCGTAGCGGTGCGCGGCGATCGCGCGCAGGGGGCGTTCTCTGCCTTTTGCTACAAAGCCGGGCAACTCGTGGGCATCGAATCCGTCAACCGCGCGGGCGACCACATGTTCGGACGGCGGCTGCTTGCCGCTCACGGGTCGATCACGCCCGAGCAGGCGGCTGACAGCAGCTTCGACCTGAAGAGTGCCCTGACTTAGAACGAACCCTGACTTAAATTGAACTTATCGCGGCGCCAGCCTGCTTGCATCCGCCGATCATTTCGGCGACGCTTCGCCGGCAGTGCCGTCAAGAGGTCTCCGGCAGTCAGTTTCGGAGGGTACATGTCGGTTTGGATGCGCTGTCTCAGGTTGGCCGGCGCCACCATCATAGTCTTGGCCATGGCTGATCAGGCTTCGGCACAGATCAAGCTGAAATGGGCGCATGTCTACGAGGTCACCGAACCCTACCACACCGAGGCGCTGTGGGCGGCCAGCGAAATCAGGAAGCGCACCAACGGCAAATACGACATCGAGGTGTTTCCGGCTTCCCAGCTCGGCAACGAGAACCAGCTCAATGAAGGGCTTGGGCTCGGCACCATCGATATCGTCTACGTCGGCATCAACTTCGTTGCGGCGACCTACACGCCGCTCGGCATCACCGGTGCGCCGTTCATGCTGCGCGACTTCGGTCACTGGAAGGCCTATCGCGCCAGCAAGCTTTTTGCCGAACTGACCAAGGGCTACGAGGACAAGACCAGGCACAAGATCGCAGCGCTCACCTATTACGGCCAGCGCCATGTCACGGCCAACAAGCGCATCAGCAAGCCCGAAGACATGAAGGGCATGAGGCTGCGCGTGCCGGCGGCGCCGCTGTTTCTGATGTTCACCAAATCCGTCGGCGCCGATGCGACGCCGATCGCCTTCTCCGATGTCTACACGGCGCTTCAACAGGGGTTGGTCGACGGCCAGGAGAATCCATTGCCGACGATCATGGCCAAGAAATTCTACGAGGTGCAGAGCCACGTCGTGCTGACCGGCCATATCACCGAGTTGATGGTGACGATGGTCGGCAGTCACGTCTGGGACAGACTGACGCCGGACGAACAAAAACTCTTTGCGGATACGTTGAAGGAAGCCGCCGCGAAGGCGACGGAGGCGATCGAGGCGTCCGAGAGGATTTTGGCTGGCCAGTTCAAGAAGCTCGGCATGACCGTGGTCGAGCCTGATCGCGAGGCGTTCCGAAAGGCGGCGATCCCGCTGCACAACGATGCATCTGTCGGGGCCGGCTGGACCAAGGATCAATACAACGAGTTGCAGGCGCTGAAGTAGCAACAGCGTTTTCGAGCGAAGTGGACGCGGGTTCGCGTAAAGAAAACGCGTCAACTAAGAATCCAGAGCCGGTTCTGATTCAAATCAGAACCGGCTCTAGCCGCGCAACGCCGCCACCTCGGCCGCCGTCGGCATCGATGGCGCGGCGCCCATCCGCTGCACGCAGATCGATGCGGCGGCATTGGCGTATTCAAGCGCGTCGCGGATCGCCATTCCATTGGCAAGCTGGGCTGCGAGGGCGCCGACGAAACAATCGCCGGCGCCGGTGGTGTCCACGGCCTTCACGGCACGCCCCGCAATCAGCGAGGGTTCGCCGCCCACCAGCGCGAGCACGCCGCGCTTGCCCAGCGTGACGCAGATGATCTTGTCCGAAGCGGTTGGCAGGCGCAGCGCCGCTTCAATGAAACGGGCGGGCTCGTCGGTATCGTGAAGTTCGGCCTGCGCGAGAAGCCCAAGCTCGGTCTCGTTGAGGATCAGGATATCGACGAGATCGAGTAATTCGGGGTCGCAGGCCATCGCCGGCGCCGGGTTGAGGATGGTGGTTGCCCCAGCCGCACGCGCCCGTTTGAAGAAGGCGCCGATCGTAGCTTGCGGAATTTCGAACTGGCTGACGGCGACGTCGCCCTTGGCAAGTACGGGCGCGGCGACGTCCTCGGCACTGACCAGCGCATTGGCGCCGGGCACGACAACAATGGTGTTGTCGGCGTCGGCGATGGTGATCACGGCCGTCCCGGTATGGATATCCGCGGTGTCCTTGACCAGAGTGAGGTCGACGCCTTGCAAGTCAAGGAACGTCCGCAATTGCTGGCCGAACGCATCTGTGCCCAGCCGGCCGATCAGCGCGGTCGATGCACCCAGCTTCGCGGCGGCGACCGCCTGGTTCGCGCCCTTGCCGCCCGGAAAATAATGCACGGCTTGGCCTGCGACGGTTTCGCCGACCCTGGGATGCCGGCTGGCTGTCGCCACCACATCCATATTGATGCTGCCGGCGACGAAGACGCGTCCCAAATTGCTTCTCAAGGATTGCCTAATCCCAAAATTCCTTCTTACGCCCGATCTGGAACTCCTGCTTGACCGCGTCGATATCGCGGAGCGTCGGCAGGCCGGCCTCGTTGCCGAGGCGCTGGATCTTGTAGGTCGAGGCGGCGCGCGCAAACTCGAAATGATCCTGCCAGCTTTTAGCGGGATTACCGAGATAGGAATAGACATAGGCGCCGTGGAAAACGTCGCCTGCGCCGTTGGTATCGATCACGCGGTCGCGCGAGATCGGCAGTGCGGGCAGGCGGCGGACGGCGCCGGTCTCGTCATACCAGAGCAGGCCCTGTTCGCCCATGGTGACGCCGCCGACCCGGCAGCCGCGGCTCTTGAGATAGTCCAGCATCGCGTCCGGCGTCTTGTCCATCTGCTCGCACAGCCGCTCGGCGACGATGGCGACGTCGATGAATTCCAGCAGCTCATGGGTATTGTTACGCAGGCCGCCGCCGTCGAGCGAGGTCAGGATGCCGTCCTCGCGGCAGAGTTTGGCATAATGAATTGCAGCATCCGGCTGGTGGCCGTCGACATGCAGCGCGCGGCAGCCCTTCAGGTTGAGGATCGGAAACGGGTGGATATGCTCGTCGTCGCGGCAGCGCACGATGGCGCGCTTGCCGTCTTTCGGCATGATGAAGGACAGCGAGGAGGAGTTGACCTTGCGCGGATGGATCGAGATTCCGTATTTCGCGCTCATGTCCTGAAACATGCGGCCGAGCCAGTCGTTCGCCACCGTGGCGATCAGGTCGGGCACGATGCCGAGCTTGGCGCAGCAGAACGCCGCAGTGACGGCGTTGCCGCCAAACGACACCGCATAGGCGGAGGCCACATGTTTTTCGTCGCCGGTCGGCATGTGGTCGGTGATGAAGGTAACGTCGATATAGGTCTGTCCGATGAAGAGAGCCTGCATTCGTTTTCCGTCATGAGCTGAGGGTGGTCCTGGCCCGGCGCAGATACATTAGCACCGGTTATCGGATGCATTCGCTGAAATTATTCGCAACCGTGCCGTCTTTGCAGCTTGAGATGGGAGTATGGGGAGACTACGACCGTTCTTGGGGGTCTTGGGCATACTGCCGTATAACGGCTGACAGGGGCCCGGGTTTCCCGGCGGTGCGACAAAAGTGGAGGGAATGATGACCGTTTATTCCGGTCCGGTGTTCGACATGGCGGTTAACCAATTTGGCGTCATCGCCAACCATCTCGAAATCCCGATGGACGAGCGCGACCGAATCCTGATGCCGAAGCGAGCCATCACCGTTTCCTGTCCGATTCACCGCGACGACGGCACGGTCGCGGTATTCGAGGGCTACCGGGTGCAGCATCACCTCACCCTCGGCCCGACCAAGGGCGGCACGCGATTCGCGCCCTCCGTCGACATCGGCGAGGTCGCGGCCCTTGCGATCTGGATGAGCTGGAAATGCGCGCTGGTCGGGCTGCCCTATGGCGGCGCCAAGGGCGGCGTCAATGTCGATCTCTCCACCATTTCCAGGCGCGAACTGGAAGCGCTGTCGCGGCGCTACATGCAGGAGATGATTCCCTTCGTCGGTCCGCATACCGACGTGATGGCGCCCGACATGGGCACCAATGAGCAGGTGATGGCCTGGTTCATGGACACCTATTCGATGTACCAGGGCCGCACCGTGACCGAGATCGTCACCGGCAAGCCGGTATCGTCGGGCGGCACGCTCGGCCGGCGCGAAGCGACGGGGCGCGGCGTCGCCTATCTCGCGAGACGCGTGCTGAAGGAGCTGTCGATCAATCCAGGCGCCGCGACCGCCGTCATCCAGGGCTTTGGCAATGTCGGCTCCTATGCGGCGCTGGAGCTGCATCAATACGGGTTGAAGATCATCGCCGTCAGCGACCACACCGGCGCGCTGCACGATCCGGCCGGGCTCGATATTCCCGCACTGATGCGGCATACCGGCACGCATGGCAGCATCGCCGGGTTCTCCAATCAGCTCGCCTTCGACCCCGAGCAAATTCTGACGTTGCCCTGCGACGTGCTGGTGCCGGCGGCGATGGAACGCGTCATCGACGCCAACGTCGCGGAAAACCTGAAATGCCGCGTGCTGGCCGAGGGCGCCAATGGCCCGACCACGCCGGATGCCGACCTCGTGCTGGAGAAGCGCCAGGACGAGGTGTTTTTGATCCCCGACATTCTCTGCAATTCCGGCGGCGTGGTGGTCAGCTACTTCGAATGGGTGCAGGATCTGCAGCAATTGTTCTGGGAGGAAGAGGAGGTGACGCGGCGCGAATACGCCATCCTCGACCGCGCCTTCGATACCATGGTGACGCGCGCCAAGGCGGACAATATCCCGCATCGGACCGCGGCGATGGCGATCGGCGTGGAGAAGGTCCGCGCCGCCAAGAACACGCGAGGGCTGTTCCCGTGATCACCGGCCTCGATCATGTCGTCGTTCTCACCGGCGATATCAACGCGGCCTCCGCCGCTTACCAGACCTTGTTTGCCCGCGCGCCGGCCTGGCAGAACAGCGGCGAGGGCGCCGACCGCGTCCTGTTCACGCTGGACAACACGACGCTGGAATTGATGGCGCCGAGCGGCGAGGGCGCCAATGCGGACCGCATTCGCGCGGTGCTGGCCGCACAGGGCGAGGGCCTCGCAAGCATCTGCTTCCGGACCAGCGACATCGCCAGGATGCATCGCAGGCTCGACCGGCTGACGCTGAAGCCGGAGGCGATCGCCGACGTCGAAAGCCGCGACGCGATCTCAGGTGCGACGCTGTCATGGAAGCGCACGCGAGCGATAACGGAAGCCACGCGCGGCGTCCGCCTGTTCTTCCTCGAGCGCGACAAGGAGCGGCCGCTGTCGGTGCGAACCACGACGGGATCGATCACGGCGATGGACCATGTCGTGGTCTCGACGTCGGACCCCGAGCGGGCCGCAGCCCTCTATGGCGCGCGGCTCGGCCTCGACATGGCGCTCGATCGTTCGCACCCCGATTGGGGCCGGCTGATGTTCTTCCGCTGCGGCGACCTGATTGTCGAGGTCACACACCGGCCGGGCAAGGAGACGGATACGTCGCAGGACCGGCTGCGCGGCCTGTGCTGGCGTGTGGCCGACATCGACGTCACCCATGCGCGGCTGGCTCAGGCCGGCGTCGACGTCTCGGAAGTCCGCACCGGCCGCAAGCCGGGGACGCGGGTCATGACGGTGCGCAGCGGCACCTGCGGCGTCCCGACGCTGCTGGTGCAGCCGTCGGCGGGGAAGGACGCGTGAGGCGATTCGCCTCTCCCCTGGTGGGGGAGGGTCGGCTCACGTTGAGCGCAGCGAATGCGGGATCGGGTGACGGTCTCTCTCTCGACGGAGAGAACCACCTCATCCGGCTCGCGACTTCGCTCGCGCCAAGGCGAGCCACCTCTCCCCCTCCAGGGGAGAGGTGGACAGCCTCTCGTTCTCAAACCGCGCCATGCGTGCTACAGCAGACATCATGGTCTACCGGGCGACTGATTTGGCAAAGGCAAAACGCGTTCAGAAATGGCAGCGCGACCCCGAGGGGATGCGGATCCGCATTCTCGAGGCCGCCAAGCAGGAATTCGCCGCCCATGGCCTTGCCGGCGCGCGCGTCGACCGCATCGCGACCAATGCCGGCGCCAACAAGCGCATGCTGTATTATCACGTCGGCAACAAGGAAAACCTCTACCTCGCGGTGCTCGAAGGCGCCTATGACAAGATCCGTTCCGAGGAGCGCGAACTCGATCTCGAACATCTCGATCCGCCCGAGGCGATCGAACGGCTGATCGATTTCACCTGGAACTACTTCCTCCGCAATCCGGAATTTCTGGCGCTGCTCAACACCGAAAACCTCGCCAAGGCGCGCCATCTGAAGCGCTCGACCAAGGTCAAATCGATGCACTCGCCGTTCGTCGAGATGATCCGCACGGTGGTGAGGCGCGGCGTCGAGAGCGGCGATTTTCGCGTCGCCGTCGATCCGGTCCAGCTCTATATTTCGATCGCCGCGCTGTGCTTCTTCTATCTCTCCAACAGCGCCACGCTCTCCGTGATCTTCGGCCGCGACCTCCTGAAGAAGGACGCGAGGGACGAGCGCCTCGCCCACATGGTGGCGCTGGTGCTGGCGGCGCTGACGGGGAAATCGACCGCGGATTTCGGCAAGGCCGCAGCGTCCGGCGTGCGGGCACCGGCGCATCAGCCGGTTTAGCTGTCGTTCCTGCCTAGTGCGCAATTGCGCACAGGAGCAGGAACCCGAGCGTGAGCGCAATGCGCTCATCGCGCGGCCCTCGATGTCAGGCGGTAGTCTTTGATCCTGCAGTAACAATTGACGCCGGTGGCTATGGGTTCCTGCTTTCGCAGGAACGACGGCGCTAGTCCAAATTGCCGCACGAAAACCCGCTTGCCAGTATTTATCCAACGGGTTAATTTCTTCCCAGAAAAGACTGTTATCAGGGAGCGGGACGTGGCGGAGCTGAAGCGCGAGAGTGGCTTGTCGAAAGTGCTGAATGCGGCGTGGGTGCGGCCGTTTCTGTTCCTGATTTTCATCGTGGTGGCCTGGGATCTGACCATCCGCGTGTTCCGGATTCCCGCCTACCAGATCCCGGCGCCCGGCGATGTCGTGGCGGTGCTGTGGACCGATTGGCCGGAGCTGCTGCGGCAGGCCTGGCCCACCACCTACGCCACCCTCTGCGGCTTCCTGCTGTCGGCCGTGTTCGGCATTCCCGTCGCCATGCTGATCGCGGGATCGAAGACGGTGGAAAGCTACGTCTATCCGCTGCTGGTGTTCTCGCAGTCGGTGCCGAAGATCGCGATCGCGCCGCTGTTCGTGGTGTGGTTCGGTTTCGGCATCATCCCGAAAGTGATCTCGGCGTTTCTGCTCGGGTTTTTCCCGGTGGTGGTGTCCGCCGTGCAGGGCTTCAAGTCGGTCGACCCTGACATGGTCGATCTCGCGCGCGCGATGCAGGGCAGCCGATTCCGCGTATTTTGCGCCGTCAACCTGCCGCATGCGATGCCCGCGATCTTCTCCGGGCTGAAGGTCTCCATCACGCTCGCCGTGGTCGGCGCCGTGGTCGGCGAATTCGTCGGCTCCAATTCCGGCATCGGCTATGTGCTGCAGCGCTCGATCGGCACCTTCGATCTGCCGACGATGTTTGCCGCTCTCGTGATTCTCGCGCTGCTCGGCGTGGTCCTGTTCTGGGCCGTCGACCGCATCGAACGCCTCGTGATCCCCTGGCATGTCAGCCAGCGCGAGGACATCATTTTTGCTTCGTAAGCCAAACCAGAAAGCGGCCCGCCCAAGGGCCGCACCAACACCAACGGGAGGATGACCATGATACGAACGATAGCGGCGATCTCCGCCGCCCTGATCTGGACCGCGCTTTCAGTGCTTCCCGCATCGGCCGCCGACAAGGTCGTGCTGATGCTGAACTGGTACGTCTATGGCGAGCACGCGCCGTTCTATTACGGCAAGGCCAAGGGCATCTATGCCGCCGAAGGCATCGACCTCGAAATCCAGGAAGGCCGCGGTTCGGCGGCGACCACGCAGGCCGTCGCGGCCAAGACCGCCAATTTCGGCTATGTCGACGTGCCCACCATGATGCGCGCCGCGGTGAAGGGCGCCCCGATCGTCGCCACCGGCGTGCTGCTGCAGACCAGCCCGATGTCGGCGATGGGCTTTGTCGAGAAGAACATCAAGAAGCCCGAGGACATCAAGGGCAAGACGGTGGCGATCACGCCGGCTGACTCGATGACGCAGATCTGGCCGCTGTTCCTGAAGAAGACCGGCCTGAAGGAAAGCGACTTCCAGACCGTGGCGGGCGACGGCCAGACCAAGCTGAACGCCGTCATCAACGGCCAGGCCGATCTGCTGCTCGGCTACGTCATGGACCAGTCGATGAAGATCAAGGACGCCACCGGCAAGGACGTCAACGCGATCAAGTTCGCCGACTACGGCATCAACATGGTCTGCTCCGGCGTCGTCGCCAACACCGAGTTCGTCAAGGCCAATGCCGATCTGGTCAAGCGCTTCATGTCGGCGACCACCAAGGCGGTCGAAGCCGCCGAGAAGGATGCCAAGGGCGCCGCGCAGTCGATCCTCGACGCCAACCCGAAGGGCGGCAAGATCGAAACGCTGACGCAGGGCTTTGAGCTGACGATCCCGCTCTACCGCACGGCGGAAACCAAGGGCAAGCGGCCGTTCCAGGTCACCGACCAGAACATGACCGACACGGTCAACCTGATGGTCGAATATGGCGGGCTGGATGCCAAGGCCAAGGACAATCCGAAGGCGTTTTACACCAACGACTACCTGCCGCAGGGCGGTTCGTGATCGGACTTGTGACAAATCTATCGTCGTCCCTGCGCACGCGAGGGACCCATAACCACCGGCCTTGGTCGTTGCAGAAGGTCTCTACCATGTGCCCGAACGAAAGGGCACGGCGTATGGGTCCCTGCTTTCGCAGGGACGACGGGCTGGGAGACTGCTTTCGAATGGACTCACCTGAATGAACCCGGCGACCAAACCAACCGAGATCGATCAACCCGGCGCGCATCTGCGCCTGGTGTCCGATCGCGCCGGCGGCGCAGCGTCGGGCATCACGCTGTCCGGCGTCTCAAAAACCTATCGGTCGCGCGACGGCGACGTGCCGTCGCTGCGGCCGCTGGATTTCCACATCAACGAGGGCGAGTTCTTTGTCGTGGTCGGCCCGTCCGGCTGCGGCAAGTCCACGCTGCTGAAGATGATCTCCGGGCTGCTCGCGCCGTCGACCGGCGAAATCCTGGTCGAAGGCGAGCAGGTGACAAAACCGCACGGCAATGTCGGCATCGTGTTCCAGAACGCGCTGCTGCTGCCATGGCGCAACATCCTTTCCAACGTGATGCTGCCGATCGACATGAAACGGCTGTCGCGCGAAAAATATCTGCCGCGGGCGAAGGCGCTGCTGAAACTGGTCGGGCTCGAAGGGTTCGAGAAGAAACTGCCCTGGCAGCTCTCCGGCGGCATGCAGCAGCGCGCCTCGATCTGCCGCGCGCTGGTGCACGATCCCAAGATCATGCTGATGGACGAGCCGTTCGGCGCGCTCGACGCCATGACGCGCGAGAAGATGAATGTCGAGCTGATGCGGATCCAGCGCGAGACCGGCAAGACCGTGCTGCTGATCACGCATTCGATTCCGGAAGCCGTGTTCCTCGCCGACCGCGTGCTGGTCATGACCGAGCGGCCCGGCGCGATCGCGGCGATCTACGACGTGCCGCTGCCGCGCCCGCGCTCGCTGGACGCGATGGCCGATCCCGCCTTCACCGAACTGGTGCAGCGCATCCGCAAGCATTTCTTCACCCAAAGCGCGCTGGACTGAGAGCTGGCTCGATGCCGTATCGTTTGGCCGTACGAGACATCTCCTTCTTCGAACGTCCGGTCACTTTTGCCCGGCCGTTCCGGTTCGGCGCGGTCGTCATCAACGCGACGCCGCAGGCTTTTGTGCGCGTCGAGATCGAGGTCGAAGGCAAGGGCAGGGCGACGGGGCCAGCGCCGAGATTCCTGGTGCCGAAATGGTTCGACAAGCGGCCGCATCTGTCGCCGGAAGAGACGGTGACGGAACTGCGCCGCTCGCTGCTGATCGCGCGCGAGCTCTATCTGGCGCATTCCGGCTTCGAGACCGCGTTCGGCCTGCACGCAGCCTGTATCGGCGCGCAGGTCGAGGCCTGCGCCAGAGAAGATATCCCGCCGCTGGCGGCGGCTACGGGCCGGCCGAAATCGACAAGGCGATCCTGGATGCGCTGCTGCGCTGCATGGGCGCCAATTTCTTTGACGGCATGGCGGCCAATGTCGCCGGCGTCGATGCGCGGCTGTCGCGCGATCTGGCCGATGCCGACGTGTCGCAGTTTCTTGCAGGCCGCAAGCGGCTGGAGCGCGTGGCGATCCGGCACACGGTCGGCATGGATGACAAGGTCGAAGGCGAGGGCGGTGTCGCCGACATCAAAGAAAACGCCGGCGCGCGTTATTTCAAGCTCAAGCTCAACGGCGATCCCGCAGCACGATGCGGATCGCCTGATCCGCATCGGCAAGGAACTCGCCACGCTGCCGTACGACTACCGCGTCACGCTCGACGCCAACGAGCAATATGCCGATCTCGCTGCGCTTGAGCGCGTTGGTCGATCGGCTCGATCGCGACGCCGCGCTGCGGCCGATCGCGGCAAAAGCTCCTCTATATCGAGCAGCCGATGCCGCGCGACATCACCCGCCAATCGCCGCTCGGCGCGCTGGCGCGGCGCGACTTCATCGTCGACGAGGCCGACGATTCCTACGACGCGTTTCCGGTCGCGCGGGCGCTCGGCTATCGCGGCATCTCCTCGAAATCCTGCAAGGGCATCTACAAGTCGGTGATCAACGCGACGCGCGCGGCCAAATGGAGCGCGGGCGGCGAAAAGTGCTTCATCGCCGGCGAGGATCTGACCTGCCAGGCGGGCCTTGCGGTGCAGCAGGATCTCGCGCTCGGCGCGCTGATCGGCGTCACCCATGCCGAGCGCAACGGCCACCATTATGTCGACGGCTTTGGCGACACGCCGGCCGCCGAGGCGGAGGCGTTTCTTGCAGCGCATCCCGATCTCTATGCCCGCGACGGCGGCAAGGTCCGGCTCGCGATCCACGACGGCGATCTCCTGACGGGATCGCTGACGACACCGGGCTTCGCCACTTCAGTGCATCCGGACTGGTCCGCGATGTCGCCGCTGGCGCAGCCCGCAGCAAGAATTCCCCTGGAGAAAGCAGTATGACGACCAAACGCCTCGGCCTGATCATGAACGGCGTGACCGGCCGCATGGGGCTCAACCAGCATCTGATCCGCTCCATCATCGCGATCCGCGACCAGGGCGGCGTGCTGCTCGCGAACGGCGACCGCATGCTGCCCGACCCGATCCTGATCGGCCGCGACGCGGACAAGGTCGAGCGGCTCGCCAAGCGCTTCAACGTGGAGCGCTGGTCGACCGATCTCGACAAGGCGCTGGCCGACAAGAACGATACCATCTTCTTCGACGCCGCGACCACGCAGGCCCGTCCCACGCTGCTGACCAAGGCGATCAATGCCGGCAAGCACGTCTATTGCGAAAAGCCGATCGCGACCAATCTCGATGAGGCGGTCGCGGTGCTGCGGCTCGCCAACGCCAAGGGCGTCAAGCACGGCACGGTGCAGGACAAGCTGTTTTTGCCGGGCCTGAAGAAGCTCGCGTTCCTGCGCGATTCCGGCTTCTTCGGCCGCATGCTCTCGGTGCGCGGCGAGTTCGGCTACTGGGTGTTCGAAGGCGGCTGGCAGGAGGCGCAGCGGCCGTCGTGGAATTATCGCAGCGAGGACGGCGGCGGCATCATCCTCGACATGGTCTGCCACTGGCGCTACGTGCTCGACAATCTCTTCGGCGAAGTCGAGAGCATCTCCTGTCTCGGCACGACCGATATCCCCGAGCGTTTCGACGAGAAGGGCAAGCAGTACACCGCGACCGCCGATGATTCCGCCTACGCCACCTTCCGCCTCAAGGGCGGCGTGATCGCGCATATCAACATGAGCTGGGTGACGCGGGTCTACCGCGACGATCTCGTCACCTTCCAGGTCGACGGCACCCACGGCTCGGCGGTGGCGGGCCTGACCGATTGCGTGATCCAGGCGCGGCAGGCGACGCCGCGCCCGGTGTGGAATCCGGACGAAAAGCGCACCCATGATTTCTACGCCGACTGGCAGAAGGTTCCGGAAAACGTCGTCTACGACAACGGCTTCAAGGAGCAGTGGGAGATGTTCATCCGCCACGTCTGCGAGGATGCGCCCTATAAATTCACGCTGCTGGAAGGCGCCAAGGGCGTGCAGCTTGCCGAATGCGCGCTGCAGAGCTGGCGCGAACGGCGCTGGATCGACGTCGCCCCGATCAAGGTGTGAGGAGGCATAGCCATGAACAAGCCCGTCCTGCCGATGTCTTCGCTGTCCGTGAGGCTGCCGACGGCGGATCGTTCGATCGAAACCTATCGCCTGGCGGCGTCGCGGACGTTTCCGGCGAAGCTCGAAGGCACGCTCAATCGCGTGGCGTTCTCGGCCGCGCATGTGGTGGCCGATCCGCTTGCCGATAACGATCCGTGGCTGACATCCGCAATCGACTGGGACCGGACCATTGCGTTCCGCGAGCATGTCTGGGATCTCGGCCTTGGCGTTGCCGAGGCGATGGACACCGCGCAGCGCGGCATGGGGCTGGACTGGCCGACCTCGCTGGAACTGATCCAGCGCTCGGTGAGGGCGGCGAAGGCGAGGGGCAACGCGCTGGTGTTTTCCGGCGCCGGCACCGACCACCTCGCGGTGGAAGATGCGAAGTCCATCGACGACGTGATCCGCGCCTATGAGGAACAGATCGCGGCGGTGGAGAAGGCCGGCGGCCGCATCATCCTGATGGCCTCGCGCGCGCTGGCAAAGACTCGGCCGCAGTGCTGACGACTACGCCAAAGTCTATAACCGCGTGCTGGGCCAGGTCCGCGAACCCGTGATCATCCACTGGCTCGGCGACATGTTCGACCCGGCGCTGGCAGGCTATTGGGGCACGGCAAATCTCGACAAGGCGATGGATACGGCGGTCGCCATCATCAACGCCAACGCCGCCAAGGTCGATGGCGTAAAAGTCTCGCTGCTCGACAAGCAGCGCGAGATCGACATGCGCCGGCGGCTGGACAAGAACGTCAAGATGTATACCGGCGACGATTTCAATTACGCCGAACTGATCGCCGGCGACGACAAGGGCTTTTCCCACGCGCTGCTCGGCATCTTCGACGCCATCGCGCCGGCGGCGTCCTATGCGCTGTCGCGGCTCGCTGCCGGCGACGAGGCCGGCTTCCACGACGTGCTGGGGCCGACCGTGCCGCTGTCGCGCCACATCTTCCGGGCGCCGACGCGGTTCTACAAGACCGGCATCGTGTTCATGGCCTGTCTCAACGGCCATCAGGATCATTTCACCATGGTCGGCGGGCAGGAGAGCACGCGCTCGACGCTGCATCTGGCCGAACTGTTTCGCCTTGCCGACAAGGCAGGGCTGCTCTCCAACCCTGAACTGGCGACACGGCGCATGAAGACGGTGCTGGCAACCCGCGGCATCGAGCCCTGATGCGCGATTTTTCTTCCGACCATCGCTGGCTGTCGCTGAATACGGCGACGGTCCGCAAGCAGGGCGACCTCACAGCCATCATCGAGGCCTGCGCGCGCCATGGCATCCGCGCCATCGATCCCTGGCGCGACCAGGTCGCGGCCATAGGCCTCGACCGCGCGGTGCGCGCGGTGCGCGACGCCGGGCTGGAATTGTCGGGCTACTGCCGCGGCGGGATGTTCACGGCGGATGCGGCGCACCATATCGAGGCGCGCGACGACAATCGCCGCGCCGTCGACGAAGCCAAGGCGCTGGGCGCGCCCTGCATCGTGCTGGTCGTCGGCGGGCTGCCGCAATATTCGCGCCCGGGAAGCGTGGCCTCAAAGGACATCGCGGCGGCGCGCACGCAGGTGCACGACGCCATCGCTGAGATGCTGGAATACGCGAGAGAGGCCAATATGCCGCTCGCGATCGAGCCCTTGCATCCGGCCTATGCCGCGGACCGCGCCTGCGTGAATACGACGAAGCAGGCGCTGGATATCTGCGACCAGCTCGATCCGCAGCGCACCGGCGCGCTCGGCGTCGCGCTCGACGTCTATCACATCTGGTGGGATCCGGAATTGATGCCGCAGATCGCGCGCGCGGGAAAGGATCGCCTGCTCGCGTTTCACGTCTGCGACTGGCTGGTGCCGACCAAAGACATCCTCAACGACCGCGGCATGATGGGCGACGGCGTCATCGACATCACATCTGTGCGATCGGCGGTCGAGGCGCAGGGCTTTGCCGGCTATTCCGAGATCGAAATTTTCTCCAACGACTGGTGGAGCAAGCCGATGGATGAAGTTTTGCAGACTTGCATCGAGCGGCATCGGACCGTGGTCTAGCAGGCGCGTGCGTTAGTCGCGCGCTCGCTGTGTCAACGACGGACGATGTTGTCTCGTAGCTAGAACTGGTGCGCGCCATTCTTCAAATAGCGTAGCAGAACGCGACACTTGTAGGTTCCAGATTTAACCTTTGTCCACGCTATTTAGCTTAACAAAGGGTTACCGTTGCGCCTGCATTTGTCGAGGCGCTAGCTACACCGCACGGAGAACGTCTCCGATAGCGAAGAGCGACAACATGAAAATCCTTTACGCAATTGCGACCCTCGCCCTGCTGTCGATACGACTTCGGCGCAGGCCTGGCAGATCGTGGAACGCTGCACCCACAGCAAGTTCTATGGCCGGGTGTGCACGACGTCCTACCTGGATGATCCGGTCCGCAACGCGGCGCAGGATCAGGAAGACGAAAAGGCAAAACGCGCCAGCATCGAGAAGTGGGAAGCGTACTGCAAGCCGAAGCGCACCTACGATGACGAAGGCGTCGTCCGCCTGGTTTACGCCCGCAAGGGGTGCGAGTTCGGCCGCAGCGAATAAAGCGCTTTCGCTCCTCGCGACCAGCGAGGAACATTCCGGGCGAGCTGCTCGATGAATTCCGGCGCCATGCCGCGCCCGAAAGATCGCTAAATCTTTATCGACCAAATTGCGACCCGGTTAGTCACACAGCTTTACGCCGCCTCAATGCTTGTCGGGCACTCCTGACGTTCGGCATTCATTTCAAGAGGCAGGGTCAATGCGCGTCTTCATCGCAATCTCGATTGTCGTCGCTTCGGTATCGTCCGCGTCCGCGCAATTTGCGATGGACCACGGCGACGCCGCGGAGGCCGCCCAGGCCGCCCGCGCGTCGCGGGCTGCAGCGGATGCCAAGGCCGCGGCCATCGCCTCCGGCGCGCCGCTGCTTCCCAGCCAGCAAACCAATTTCTACGTCGGCAATCGCGGCACCGTGAAGATTACGCCCCGGACAGCGGAAGAGCTGAAGGCCGATGAAGCCGCCCAGGCCGCCTGGAAGGAACGCTGCCGGCCGACCGTGGTCGAAGACCGCGAGGGCCTGCGCCGCGTGAGATATGCCGAACGGGATTGCGATCTCTCCCGCTTCAACACCGCCGGGAATTAGGGCTGCCGCGTGGGTCGGAATTTACCGGCCTCACATGAAGCGAAGACGACCGCCGGCGCGCACTGGCTGAGGCGTAGCGCTATCGCGCTTGAGCAAGGAAGGCGATGATCTTTTTTCTCTCGTCGCTCGATGAGAGGCCGCCGTACGGCTTCATGCTGTTGCCGGGTACGACCTCATCAGGGTTTGCCATGAAGCGATCGAGCTTCTCTTCATCCCAGACAAAGCCTGCCTCCTTCATCGCGCTGGAAAACCCGTAGTCCGGCAGCGATCCTGCCTTCCGTCCGACAATCTTGTGCAGGTTGGGGCCCAGCCGATTGTCGCCCTCCCTTACCATGTGGCACGTTCGACAGGCGTTGTTGAACGCCTGTTGCCCGCCCTCCGTGTCTTGCGATGCCTGAGGCAGGGCGGAAGGCAATGGAAGCAAGTACGCCATTGCGCTCAATGCGCTTATCAAGAACATCCGATGCCATACACGTAGGTCTCGCCGGCTGGACGTTGGCCGGGCGAGAAGCGTGATGAAGTGCCATTGCCTCATTCGATCACCTCGTCAAAAAGGATTGGGGCGTGTTTTGATCAGGGGCTCGCGACCTGTTGCAGGGTATTGAAGCGCGCCTTCTGCTCGTTGCTCAGTGCGGCATAGAACTCATCCAATGCCGGCAGCACGAGCGCGGCCGCCTGCAACATGGCGTCAAGCCGTTTTTCCATGGCCTCCAGCCGACCGAGCGGTGTGAGCGGTACGTCGTCGGGGCAGGCGGCCTGTAATCGTTCAACCGCATTCTTCGTCGCCTGGCTCAAGCGGTCGAGCGCTTCCTTTTGCTTGCCAGCCGGATGTATCACGGCCTCGATCCGCTCGATCGGTAGCTGCGTGAGGCTGGATTTCGGTTCGCCGCAGCCCTCGGCTTGAGCATTTGCTTCCTGCCGCGGCTGTTGCGAACGCTCGCCGACGTTCGGGCCGAGCGCGTTGAAGCGCGCCTTTTGCTCGTCGTTCAGCGAATTGTAGAACGCCTCAAGTGCTGGACGCACGATCCTTACCGCGTTGAGCGTTGCGCTGACGCGGTTCGTCATCGCTCGTAAGCGACCGGGTGGCGTCATCGCATAGGAATCGACACAGGATTCCTTGAAGGCGTCGGCAGCCTTTGCCGCAGCGGCTTTCAATTCATCGAGCAGGGCGCGCTGTTCGGGCGTCGGCCGTACTGCCCGCGTGATCTCCGCGATCGGCCAGGCGGTCACGCCCTTATCCGGATCTCCGCACAATTGCCGGATCGTCTGCGGGCTCGCGCTTGCGCGTCCGCGCGCCCGAGAATCGGTGACCGCCGCGTCTGATTCAGGATATCTGGCGTAAGCGGAATACGGACTGTCGGTACCCCAGAACACCGTGTCGACGAAATCATCGTAAGCGTAGGCCCAATAGCCGGGCTCGTAGGCGGTGGGCCAGAAGGTGTAGCTGAAAATATCGGAATAGGCGTAGGGCCAGAACACCGGGCCGAGCCAGGCCACAAATGCAGCGCGATGACCGCGCCGCCAGGCGTGGCGGGGAGCCCAGCGGTTCTCCCGGGCGGTGAGCGCCGCCTGGGCTTGCAGGGCGTCATTGTTGCGGAAGTGCGCGGCAAATCGCCCGCGGCCGGCCGCCTGCACGGCGGCTGCAGCGGTGGCTCGTTCAGCCGCAGGCCGCGGTCCCAGCCGCTGCAGGCGTGCCTGATCGCCTTGCTGCAGGCGTTGTTCGCGCTGGAGAAGGCGGTTCTGTGTCTGCAGCAACCGTTCCTGCGCGCGTTGCGTCCGGCGACCTTCCGGCTTTTGCGACTGCAGTTGCTGCACGCGCTGCTGCAAGCGATCGATGCGGCTCTGCCGCGCTGTGCTTTGGCGCGACAGCATGTCGCGCTGCCGCTCCTGCACGATTTGCTGCCGCTGCTGAACGCGCTGCTCACGCTGCTGGGCGCGCGTCTCGATCTGTTCCTTTCGCGACAATCGCGCGCCAGTAGCGGGCGATGTGCCCGATGGTGCGGCGATACGCGGCTCGGGGTGTCTTGTCATAGCCGGTCGCTGCGGCGGCGCGGCACGATGGATCTCGGGTCGTGGCGCTGCAATATGCGGTGCGGTCGGGCGCGGCGGGGCGGCGATCCGCGGCGGTGCATGCGGGGCCATGGCTGGACGCTGTGGCGCGGGAGCCGCGCGGAATGCCGGTGCGGCGGGTCGTGCCATTGCCGGTGGTGCGGCTGGGCGCGCCATCGCCGGTGGTGCCGCTGGACGGGCCATGGCCGGTGGTGCTGCTGGGCGGGCTGCTGGCGCACCTCCGCCTCCTGGGCCTCTTCGGTCTTGGGCGAACGAGCCGGTGCTCACCGCGATCGCGGACACACCAAGAAAAAACACTGCAATGCGAACCGGGCGCGGAAGCATGATCGCAACTCCCTTGTGCTTCGCCGCCCGGAAACATCAACGCGCAAGCGCAGAAATCGTTCGCCTGACTCTATGAGCTGCGTTTTCGATTTTGCGATGCGGGACTGCTGCAATTCGTCACAGCCCTAGCCGACCTCGCACGGCACGCTCAGATAGCCGCGGAAGCGCACCCGGCCGCCGCGCACCGGCTCGCCGGCGAGCACATAATCCGGAAAGCGCGCGAGGAAGCGCGAGATCGCGATCGCGCCTTCGATCCGCGCCAGCGCCATGCCGGCGCATTGATGCGCGCCGGTGCCGAAGGCCAGATGCCGGTTCGGCGTACGGCCGATATCGAAACGTTCGGGATCGGGGAATTGCGCGGGGTCGCGGTTGGCGGCGCCGATGCACAGCGTCACCGGCGTCCCCGGCGGCATCGCGATGCCGCCGAGTTCGAACGGCTCGACGGTCATGCGGTTGCCGAGCTGGTTGGAGCTCTCGAACCGCAGCATTTCCTCGACCGCGGTCTTGATCAGCGCGGGATTTTCGATCAAGCGCCGTTTCTCGCTTGCATGGTTCGACAGCGCCACCAGGCCGTTGCCGATCAAATTGGTGGTGGTCTCGTGGCCGGCATTGAGCAGGAAGATGCAATTGTGCAGCAGCTCCTTTTCGGTCAGCCGCTCGCCATTGTCTTCGCCCTGAATGAGCCGGGTCAGCACATCGCGGTCGGGATTGCCGGGCCTGGCCCGTCGCCGGGCCACCAGCCCTTCGAGGTACGACAGGAAGTCCTCTACCGCCTTGTTGCCGCGGGCAAAGGCGTCCGGGCTGATTACCGGCTCCAGCGCGCCGAGGATGGCCAGCGACCAGTCGCGCAAGGGCTCGCGCTCGTCTTGCGGGACGTCGAGCAGATTGCCGATCACCTCGATCGGGATCGCGGCGGCGAAATCGTCGATCAGGTCCACCTTGCCCTTGGCGGCGATGGCATCGAGCAGGCGGTCGACCAGCCGGATCAGATCGGGCTCCATGCCGGCGATCGCGCGCGGCGAGAGTGCGCCCATGATCAGCCGCCGGACGCGGGTGTGGGCAGGGGGATCGTTGAAGACGAGGCTCGTGGTGTGGTGCTCGTAGAGCGGGGAGGCGCCGTATTTCGGCGAGAACTCCTTCTTCTTGTCCGATGAGAAGGTCTTGGTGTTCTTGTAGGCTGCAACCAGGTCGTCATAGCGGGTCAGGAAATACGAGCCGTTCGGCAGCCGCTTGACCGGCTCGGTCTCACGCAGCGCGCGATAGGTCGGGTAGGGGTTGGCATAGAATTCAGGCGTCAGCTTCTCGAGGTCGAAGGTGGCCGCCAGTTCGCGCGCATCCAAATTCATGGCTCGCCATACTCTTTGGGAAGATCAAGTAAGCGACGATGAAATTAGTCGCATTTGCAACTATCTTAAATGCCGTACCCGGCGTCAACTCGCATTGAAGAGATGACGAATGATCGGCGCGCGGTACGGCCAGCGCAGTGTGCTCTTGATGAGGCGACGGCCTGCGGTATCGCGGGACCGCCACGCTTTACAGCCACGGCGCCGGGCCGGGACCAATGGTGGCGCGTTGGGGTTGCAGGCGATCGGAATGTGCCACAGGTGGTGAGAGCCGGGTTCTCGAAAAACCAGTGTTTAAACAAAGCTATGAGAGTGTGTTCCAGGTGCCGCAGCGTGCCAAAATTCGACTGGTGCGCTGCAATAGATCCTTGACTTCGTCAAGGTGAGTGATTACTCACGCGCTCATGTCTACCTTGCGCATGACCAGTGACTTGCGGCGGCAATTGATCCTGAGCGCCGCGAAGCGATGCTTTGCCCGTAACGGCTTTGCCGGCACCACGACCAAAAGCGTGGCGGCGGCTGCGGCCATTTCGGAAGGGCTGCTGTTCAAGCACTTCCCCTCCAAGGCCGCGCTCTATGCCGAAATCCTCGCGGAGGAGTGCGAGGCCGATCCGGATTTCGCGAACCTGCTCGGCCAGGAGCCTTCAACTGCCACACTGGTCGAACTGGTCAAGGGCATGGCTGGCCATTTCATGGAGGTATCCGACGGGTCGGATCAGGAGGAAGCGCAGCGGCTGCGGCTGATGACGACGAGCCACCTCGATGACGGCGAGTTCGCGCGTCTGCTCTACGACAAGATCGGCGGCCTGATCGGGCCGGTGTTCACCGCGTCGATCGAAAGCGCGATTGCAGCCGGTGACGCGGCGCGGGTCGGCAGCGATCCGCTCAACCTGTTCTGGTTCGCGCACCACACCGTGCTGATGTCGGCGCTGACGCGGCTTCCGGCCGTGCCCTGTCTTTCCTACGGCAACGCCGCGGATCTGGAGCGGCAGCTGTGTCAATTCATCCTGCGCGGTATCGGACTTACCGAAGCCGCAATTGCTTCTCATCTGGACGGCGAGCTGTCACCGAATTCGGGACAATCGGTAACTGCGGAAAGTGCATGACATGAATATTGTGACTGAACCCAAACTTTCGGGCAAACCGATCACCGACAAGCCGCACAAGCGGCCGGTGCGGCTGGTGCGCTGGTTCATCATCGTGGGATTGCTGCTGACCTTGCTGGTCGGCGGTCTGGTCTGGTTCAACTACTTCCGCGGCAAGATGATCGCGCAGATTTTTCGCGAACAACAAGCCGCCGGCGACCAACGTCAACATTGCCACGGCGAAATCCGAAACCATTCCGAATCTCCTGACTGCGGTCGGCGATCTCGCCGCCGTGCATCAGGTCAATGTTACGTCGGACGTCAACGGGCGCATCACCGACATCCTGTTCACGGCCGGCGCCAGCGTGAAAGAGGGCACGCCGCTGCTGCAAATGTTCGATGGCCCGGAGCAGGGCGATCTTGCCAACTTCAAGGCTCAGCAACGCGTGGCGCAGATCTCGCTGGATCGCGCCAAGCAACTGATGGAGCGCCAGGTCGGACCGCAGGCGACGGTGGATACCGCGCAGGCTGCGTTCGATCAGGCCAGCGCCAGCATCGCCAAGACCCAGGCCATCATCTCGCAGAAGCTGGTGCGGGCGCCGTTCGACGGCGAACTCGGCGTTCGCAAGGTCGAGGTCGGACAATATCTGACCGCGGGTACGCAGATCGTCTCGTTGACCGATCTGTCCGTGCTGTTTGCGAACTTCACCGTGACGGAAAAGGACTCCGGCCACCTCAAGGTCGGCCAGATCGTCCGTATCGCCGTCGACGCCTATCCGGGCCGGACCTTCGAAGGCAAGATCACGACCATCGAGCCGCAGATCGCGACCGAAACGCGCAACATTCGTGTCCAGGCGACGATCCAGAATCCGGATCGCATTCTCAAGCCCGGCATGTTCACGACCACGACCGTGGTGCTGCCGGACAACCCGCCGGTCGTCACCGTGCCCGAGACCGCGGTCGACTACACGCTCTACGGCGACTCGGTCTTCCTGCTCGGCGAGAAGAAGGAGGAGGACGGCAAGACCAGCCTCGCGGTCACGCGCACCTTCGTGCAGACCGGCAAGCGCATCGAAGGACGTGCTGAAATCCTGAAAGGGTTGAAGGACGGCGACCGCGTGGTGGCGGTGGGGCAGCTCAAGCTGCAATCGGGAGCGGCCGTGACGATCTCGACCGATCCGACACCGCCGATTCCTGCGAAGCCGCCGCGCTACTGATACATGAACGCGGCCCCAAGGGGCCGCGCGGGCGAAAGTCGGGCAGCGGTCCTCGAGACGAGACCGCGCCCGAAACTGCTGAACTCACCGGGATAAATTTGCGATGGCCTTAACCGATATTTTCATCAAGCGTCCGATCTTGTCGGTCGTCGTCAGCTTGCTGATCCTCCTGATCGGCCTGCGCGCCGCCAGCGTGTTGCCGATCAGGCAGTATCCGAAGCTGTCGAACACGGTGGTCAATATCACCACGGTCTATCCCGGTGCGTCGGCCAACCTGATTCAGGGCTTCATCACCACGCCGATCGAGCAGGCGGTCGCCTCCGCCGAGGGCGTCGACTACATCACGTCGTCTTCCGTGCAGGGCACCAGCACGATCCAGGTTTACGTCAAGCTGAATTTTGATCCCAACCAGGCGTTGACCGAAGTTCTCGCCAAGGTGAACTCGGTCAAATACCTGATCCCGAAGGAATCGAACGACCCGATCGTGACCAAGACGACCGGTCAGACCACGGCCGTGATGTATCTCGGATTCTCCAGCGACGAACTCTCGGGTTCGGCGATTTCCGACTATCTGACACGCGTGGTGCAGCCGGTGCTGTCGACGGTGGACGGCGTCGCATCCGCCGACATTCTCGGCGGGCAAACGTTCGCGATGCGGCTGTGGCTCGATCCGGTGCGGATGGCGGGGCGCGGCGTATCGCCGAGCGATGTTTCGGCGGCAATTGCCGCCAACAACTTCCAGGCCGCGGCCGGCCAGGCCAAGGGCTTCCTGATCGTCTCGAACGTCCAGACCAACACGGATCTGCGGAATCTCGATCAGTTCAAGAAAATGATCGTCAAGTCCAAGGAAGGCGGATTTGTGCGGATCGAGGATATCGCGACCGTCGAACTCGCCGCCCAAAGCACGGATGCGAGCGTTGCATTCAGCGGCGAGCGCGCGATCTTCATCGGCGTGCAGGCGACCCCGCAAGGCAACCCACTGACGCTGGTCAAGGGCGTCCGCGCGCTGTTTCCGGAGCTGGAGCGCAACCTGCCGCCGTCGATGAAGATGAAGGTGGCCTACGATTCGACCAAGTTCATTCAGTCGTCGATCGACGAGGTGAAGAACACGCTGATCGAGGCGGTGCTGATCGTCGTGGTCGTGATCTTCCTGTTCCTGGCCTCGTTCCGCTCGGTCATCATTCCCGTGGTGACGATTCCGCTGTCACTGATCGGCGTCTGCAGCCTGATGCTGGCGATGGGTTTCAGCTTCAACCTGCTGACGCTGCTGGCAATGGTGCTGGCGATCGGCCTCGTGGTCGACGACGCCATCGTGGTGGTCGAGAACATCCATCGACATCTGGAGGAGGGAAAAACTCCGGTCCAGGCGTCGCTGCAGGGCGCGCGCGAAATCGTCGGCCCCGTGATCTCGATGACGATCACGCTGGCGGCGGTGTATGCGCCGATCGGCTTTCTCGGTGGCTTGACCGGTTCGCTGTTCCGCGAATTCGCCTTTACGCTCGCGGGTTCCGTGATCGTGTCGGGCGTGATCGCGCTGACGCTGTCGCCGATGATGTGCTCGGTGCTGCTGAAGAGCGCGGACGAGGGACGGTTTGCCAGGCTGGTAAACAGGGTGTTCGGCGCGATGACGCGCTGGTACGGACGTCAGCTCGACCGCTCGCTCGACTATCGTCCGATCACCGGGCTTTTTGCGCTGACGATGCTCGGCCTGGTCGGCTTCCTCTATATGAACACTTCAAAGGAGCTCGCGCCCGAGGAGGACCAGGGCATCGTGTTCTCGGTGACCAAGGCGCCGAAATACGCCAACATCGACTATGTCGATTTCTACGGCGAAAAGCTCGACAAGGCGTTCCAGAAATTCCCCGAGACCGATCTCCGCTTCGTCCTGAACGGCATCACCGGCCCGCAGGGCGGCATTGCCGGCATGCTGCTGAAGCCGTGGGACGAGCGCGAGCGGTCCTCGATCAAGCTGAAGCCGCTGGTACAGGCGGAGCTCTCAAAGATCGAAGGCGTCCAGGCGTTCGCGTTCAACCTGCCGCCGCTCCCGGGCGGCCCCGGCGGCCTGCCGGTGCAGATGGTGATCAATTCGACCGCCGGCTTCCAGGCTGTTTATGATGAGATGGCGAAGCTGAAGGACGCCGCGCGCAAGAGCGGCCTGTTCATCGTCTCCGACAGCGATCTCGACTTCAATCAGCCGGTGGTGCGCGTCTCCATCGACCGTTCCAAGGCGAGCGATCTCGGCATCAACATGGCGCAGGTCGGCGCCACGTTGCAGACGCTGCTGGGCGGCAATTATGTCAACCGCTTCAATCTCGAGGGACGATCGTATCAGGTGATCCCGCAGGTGCCTCGCGGCATGCGGCTGTCGCCGGAATCGCTCGGCGGTTACTATGTCCCGACCAGCACCGGGCAACTGGTGCCGCTGTCGACCATCGTGTCGATCGAGACCGGCACCGACCCGAATTCGCTCACGCACTACAACCAGCTCAATTCCGCGACCTTCTCGGCGGTGCCGATGCCGGGGGTTACGGTTGGGCATGCGGTGGACTTCCTGGAGGGCCAAGCGAAGAACTTGCCCGCAGGCTTCGGCCACGACTACCTGGCCGACTCCCGCCAATATGTGCAGGAAGGCAACCAGCTCGCGATCACCTTCGGCTTCGCGCTGATCATCATCTTCCTGGTGCTGGCGGCGCAGTTCGAAAGCTTGCGGGATCCGCTGGTGATCATGATCAGCGTTCCCATGGCGATCGTTGGCGCCTTGATCCCGCTGTTCTTCGGCGTGGCGACCATCAACATCTACACCCAAGTGGGGTTGCTGACGCTGGTCGGCCTCATCACCAAGCACGGCATCCTGATGGTGGAGTTCGCCAACGAATTGCAGCTCAAGGAAGGTCTCGACAAGCGCTCGGCGATCGAAATGGCGGCCCGCATCCGGCTGCGTCCGATCCTGATGACGACGGCGGCGATGGTCACGGGACTGATCCCGCTTCTGACCGCGACCGGCGCGGGTGCGGCCAGCCGCTTCTCGATCGGTCTCGTCGTGGTATCCGGTATGTCGATCGGCACGCTGTTCACGCTGTTCGTGCTGCCGGCGGTCTATGTCTGGATGGCCACCAACCACCAGGCGAAGGCCGGCTCGGAGCGGACCAAGGAGATCGCCGATTTCGATCTCGGGAGGTCGGCGCTCAAGCCGACCTGAGCCTTTCCCACGGGTAGAAGTTGCGGGCGACGGCAGCGGACATCGCTGCCGTCGCTTTTTTGTCTCGGCGGGCCGTTCGGTCCGGCGACGCCGTCGGCTCTCCATGCTAGGGAAGAAGAAAAACAGGGAGCCAACATGACGAACGACTTTCCCGCCGGCAACTACCGCTTCATTCCGGCCGTGTTTCAGTATTCCGGCGGGGTGGCTACCGACCCCGGCTATGAGATCGAGCGGGTGCGGTTCGACAAATGGGTGCCGCTGGCTGAGGGCTTTGCGCAAATCGCAAAATACATTCAGGCGGCGGGCAGGCCGCTGACGTCGTTCTGCGCCTGCGAGCTGCGATCGCCGGCCGCCTTCACCGACGAAGGATTTCGCAATTTCAACCTGCACTACGTCAAGACGCTGGCGGAGTGGGGCGTCTATGACGGCAACACCAACCCGGTCGCGCGCAGCAATGTCTGTCCGGAGATCGATCCGCCGGCCGAGCCGTCATTCTATGCGTTTTCATTCACGCGGCCGAGCCCGAGCACAACGCCGAGTTTTGTCATCGCAGGCAGCGGCGAGTCGCAGGAAGGCAACGCGAGCTATGCGGAGCGCACGGTACGCTACCGGGACGTCAGCCCCGAGGGCATTGCGGAGAAGGTCCGTTATGTCGCCAGCGTGATGGAGCGGCGCATGGGCGAGTTCGGGTTCGGCTGGAAAGACGCGACTGATGTGCAGACCTACACCATCCACGATTTCCACCACGTCTTTGCCGATGCGCTCGTTCGCCGCGGCGCCGCGCGTTCGGGCCTGACCTGGCACTTTGCCCGGCCTCCGGTGATCGATCTGGAGTATGAGATGGATTGCCGGAGGGTGCTGCGGGAAGTGGTGATTTAGACGCGGTGCGCTCCCTCGCCCCGCTCTTGCGGGGAGAGGGCTGGGGTGAGGGGCTCTATCCGCGGGCACAGCGTTTAATTGATGGACCTGTACCCCCTCACCCGGATCGCGAAGAGCGATCCGACCTCTCCCCGCAAGCGGGGCGAGGTTAGGACGCGCCTCACCGCTCCCTCGGATCCAGCGCGTCGCGCAGGCCGTCGCCGACCAGGTTGAACGACAGCACCACGAGGAAGATCGCCAGTCCCGGCCAGACCGCCATCCAGGGGGCGTTGGTCAGGAAGCGCTGTGCGACGTTCAGCATGCTGCCCCAGGATGGCGCCGGCGGCTGCTGGCCGAGGCCGAGGAAGGACAGCGCGGCTTCCGCAATGATTGCGGCGGCGATCGACAGCGTCGCCTGCACCAATAGCGCCGGCATGATGTTCGGCAAGATGTGAAACAGCGCGATGCGCCAGCGCGGATTGCCCATGGCGCGCGCGGCCTCGACATAATCCTCGACCTTGACGCTCATCACCTGGCCTCGGGTCAGCCGCACGAAGATCGGCGTCGCCGATATGCCGATCGCGATCATGGCATTGCCGAGGCTCGGCCCCAGAAACGCCGCCAGCGCAATCGCAAGGATCAGGAACGGGCAGGCCAGCATCGCGTCGGTCATGCGGCTGATCAGGGCGTCGATGAAGCCGCCGCGATAACCCGACAGGAGTCCGAGCGGTACGCCAATGGAAAGTGCGATCCCGACCGAGATCGCGCCGGCCAGCAGCGAAGCCCGCGCGCCGTAGATCACGCGGGCGAGAATGTCGCGGCCGAGCTCGTCGGTGCCGAACCAGTGCAGCGCGGAAGGCGGCTTGCGCACCAGCGACCAGCTCGTCGCGATCGGCTCATAAGGCGAGATCAGCGGCGCAAACACCGCGAGCAGAACAAAGGTTGCGATCACGACGAGGCCCGCCACCGCGCCCTTGCGCTTGAACAGACGCCGGAGCGCGCGCCGCGCCGGGCTCTCCAGTTCGTCGGAGACGGCAATCGGCAACGCGCTGAGCGTGGCGTCGGTCATGCTTACGCCCTCAGCCGTGGGTTGACGAGGACATAGGCGATATCGGCGATCAGGTTGAGCGTGATGTAGATCGTCGCCGTCACCAGCACGACGCCCTGCACGACCGCATAATCGCGATTGAATACCGCATCGACGATCAGCTTGCCAAAGCCCGGAATCGAGAAAATCTGCTCGGTCAGCACCGCGCCCGACAGCAGCGTGCCCAGTTCGAGCGCGCCCAGCGTAATGATCGGCGTCAGCGCGTTGCGCATGGCGTGCTTGAGAATGACGGAGCGTTCGGAAAGGCCCTTGGCGCGGGCGGTGCGGACGTAGTCGCTTTCCAGCACCTGCAGCATGGCGCTGCGGGTATGGCGCATCAGGATCGCGGCGATCGCATTGCCCAGCACGAAGGCCGGCATGATGGTGGAGGCGATGCTGGCGCGCCAGTTCTCGGTCAGCGGCACATAGCCCGACGCCGGCAGCCAGCCGAGCTTGATCGAGAACAGGAAGATCAGCATGATGCCGAGCCAGAAGTTGGGTGTCGAGATTCCCCACAGCGCGAAGAAATTCGCGCCATAATCCCAGGCCGTGCCCTTCTTGACTGCCGATATGATCCCTGCGGGGATGCCGATCAGGAAGGCGATGATGATCGCCATCGACGCCAGTTGCATCGTCACCGGCAGTTTCTGCGCGATCAATTCGCGCACCGATACCTTGTTACGCAACGACTTGCCGAAATCGCCCGACAGCACGCCCTTGACCCAGTAGACATACTGCACCGGCACCGGCTGATCGAGCCGGTATTGCTGGCGGATCTGCGCGATCACGTCAGGGTCGCGTTCCTCGCCCGCCATCACCAGCGCCGGATCGCCGGGCAGCAATTGCTGCAGCGAGAAGATCAGGATCGAGACGAAGAACAGCGTCGGGATCAGCTGGACGATGCGCCGTGCGAGGAAATTCAGCATGGCGCGATCCCGGGTGCAGCAGCGCTCACTTCAGCTTCAGCCCGACCACGCGCACCAGCCCGTCCGGCATCTGCTTGTAGCCCTCGAGCTTGGTGGTATGCGCGATCAGGATGCGGCGATGGTAGATGTAGAGCAGCGGCTTTTCCTCCAGCACGATCTTCGCCAGTTTTTCATAGATCGCCTTGCGCTGCGCCGGATCCGTCACGAGACGCCCGTCATCGAGCGCCTTGTCGGCGTCCTTGTTGGACCAGGCGCTGTAGTTCTGCGGCGCGTCGGTCTTCTGGAAGACATAGGAATTGCCGTCCGGATCGATCCGCCCGCTCCAGGCCAATAGATAGGCCTGGTATTCTCCGGCTTCGGCCTGTTTCAGCGACGTCGCGAACTCGGTGACCCTGAGCTTCATGTCGAAACCGGCCTCGGCCGCCATCGCCTGGATCACCTGGGATGCCGCCT
Organism: uncultured Alphaproteobacteria bacterium; assembly: GCA_963790735.1. Lineage (GTDB taxonomy): Bacteria > Pseudomonadota > Alphaproteobacteria > Rhizobiales > Xanthobacteraceae > Bradyrhizobium. Next base: position 33,433 of record CAWBQP010000041.1, read on the forward strand.
CGGTTTCCGCACCCTTCGACACCATGAAGTCGACGCTGATCGGCGGCGTGACGCCGGCTTCCTTCAACAGCGCCTTGGCCTTGGCGACGTCGCGCTTCGGCACCGGAAAAGCCTTTTGGTAATAGGGATGATCGGGGTTGACCCACTGGTTTCCGGGCTTGAACTCGCCGTTGGACACCACCTGGCTGATCGCGTCGCGGTCGAGCGAGAGGTCGAGCGCCTGCCGCACCTTGGCGGATTGGCTGAGCGGTCCCTTGGCCTTGTCCTTGCCGACGTTCAACGTCACGCCCTGATAACCCAGCTCGATCGCGCTGGACAATTTCAGCTTCGAGTCCGATTGCACTTCCTTGAGGTCGGTCGCGAGCACCCGTTCGATCAGATCAAGGCCGCCGGATTTCAAATTGGCAAGGCGCACCGTCGCATCCACCAGCGGCAGGTAGACGATGCGGTCGATGTGGATATTGTCCTTGTTCCAGTAGTCCGCGAATTTTTCGAACACCATGCGGTCCTGCTGCACGCGTTCGACGAATTTGTAGGGACCGGCGCAAACCGGTCGCAGCCCGAACTTGTCGCCGGCTTCTTTCGCGGCCTTGGGCGACACCATCATCCCGGCGCGATCGGTGAGCTGCGCGACCAGCGGCGAGTAGGGCGCCTTCAATGCCAGTTTGATGGTGAGGGGATCGACGACATCGATACGATCGACGGCTGCCAGTTCGGGCTTTCGGAACGAGCCCGGGAACGTCAGATGCCGTTCCAGCGAAAACTTTGCGGCTTCCGCAGTGAAGGCCTCGCCGTCGTGAAACTTGACGCCCGGCCGGAGCTTGATGGTGACTTCCTTGCCGTCGGCCGAGGTCTCGTGGCTCAGCGCGAGCTGCGGCACGATGTTGAGCTTTTCGTCGATGTCGAACAGCTTGTCGCAGAACGATGCGAACACGATGCGGCCCACATAAGTGCGCGCCATGGTCGGGTCGAGAATATCAGGATCCTCGGCGAGCCCGATCCGCAGCGTGGTCTGGGCCTGAACGGTTACCGGAAGCGACAGCAGCAGCGCCGCCGCGGTGATTGCCAAACGAAAGATTTTCATGCTGCCATCCCCTTATCCACGATTACACGGCCGCTGGCCGTGTCCCTGATATATCAACCCCGGCGCGGCCGGCACCTTCCGTGCCACCGCTGAAGGCGGCGACCAATTTTTCCAGCACCGGCGAAAAGCCGCCGTCGGCGGGAACGATATTCCCAGGCGCCGGCAATTCCGCGGTGCGGTGACAGGCGGTGGCGTGTCCCGTGCCGTCGGCCAGCAGCGGCGGAATTTCGTTGCGGCAGCGCTCGATGACATAGGGGCAGCGGGTATGGAAGCGGCAGCCGGAGGGCGGATTGAGCGCGCTCGGCATCTCGCCCTCCAGCACGATGCGGCTGCGTTTGGCCTGCGGCTTGGGCACCGGAATCGCCGACAGCAGCGCGCGGCTATAGGGATGCCGGGGGGCGGCAAACAGCGCGTCGGCGGCCGCGGTCTCGACGATGCCGCCGAGATTCATCACGGCGACGCGGTCGGCGATGTGCTTCACGACCGCAAGATCGTGTGAGACGAAGATGTAGGCGAGGCCGAGCCGGTCCTGCAGGTCGCGCAACAAATTGAGGATTTGAGAGCGGATCGAGACGTCGAGCGCGGATACCGGCTCGTCGCAGATGATGAGTTTCGGCTCCACCGCGAGCGCCCGCGCAATCGCGATGCGCTGGCGCTGGCCGCCGGAAAATTCATGCGGGTAGCGGCGGGCAAAGCGCGGCTCCAGCCCGACCAGCCGCAGCAGTTCTTCAACCCGCTCGCGCCGGCGCGCAGCCGGCACCAGATCGTGCAGCGCCAGCGGCTCGGTGAGGATCTGGCTCACGGTCATGCGCGGGTTCAAGGACGCGTAGGGGTCCTGGAAAATGATCTGCGCGTCGCGGCGGAAAGCGCGCAACTTGTTGGCGTCAAGCGCGCCGAGGTCGCGGCCTTCGAAGCGCACCGTTCCGGCATCCGGCTCGATCAGCCGCAGCACCAGCCGGCTCACGGTGGATTTGCCGCAGCCGGATTCGCCGACCAGCGCCAGCGTCTTGCCGGCCTCGACGGTAAAGCTGACGCCGTCGACGGCTTTGACATGGGCGGTCGGCCGGCCGAACACCGAACGTGCGGCGACGAAATGCTTCACCAGACCTTCGACTTCGAGGAGGGCGGTCATGACACCAACCGCTCCAGCGGTGCCCGGATGCAGCGCGAGGCATGGCCCGTGCTCACGATGGCCAACGGCGGCGGCGCGGCGATGCAGGTTTCAATGACGAACGGACAGCGCGCGGCGAAGCGGCAGCCAGGCGGCGGGTTTGCCATGTTCGGCACCATGCCCTCGATCGTCGCCAGATGCGAGGCGCGGCGGTCGAGCCGGGGGATGGAGCCGAGCAGGCCGACGGTGTAGGGATGCTGCGGGTTGGCAAAGAGCTCGTCGACCGGCGCGCGCTCGACGATCTCGCCGGCATACATCACCGCGACCTCGTCGCAGACCTCGGCGACCACGCCGAGATCGTGGGTGATCAGGATGATCGCAGCCCCGCTTGCGGCCTTCAATTCGCGCATCAGATCGAGGATCTGCGCCTGCAGGGTGACGTCGAGCGCGGTGGTCGGCTCGTCCGCGATCAGGAGGCGCGGGTCGCAGGCCAGCGCCATCGCGATCATCACGCGCTGGCGCATGCCGCCGGAAAGCTTGTGCGGATATTCGTCGATGCGTTTCTCGGGCGAGGAAATGTGAACCCGGCGCAACAGCTCGATGGCGCGCTCGCGCGCCTGCCGCCGCGAGCCGCCGCGATGGCGCAGGATGGTTTCGATGATCTGGTCGCCAACGGTGAAGCTGGGATTGAGCGAGGTCATCGGCTCCTGGAAGATCATCGCCAGCCGGTTGCCGCGCAGGTCGCGCAAGGTTTCGTCAGGCACATCCAGCAGGTCGAAACCGTCGAAGCGGATCGAGCCGGAGACCTCGGCGGAGTGCTTTGACAACAACCCCATGATGGCGAGCGAGGTCACGCTCTTGCCGCAGCCGGATTCACCGACCAGCCCCAGCGTCGCGCCGTTGGCCACGCTGAGATCGACGCTGTCCACCGCACGCGTGGTGCGGCCGTCGTCGCCGTGGAAGACCACGCGCAGGCCTTCGATTTCGATCAGCGGGCCCGCGGTCATGCCTTGTTCGCCGTCGCGGCTTCAATCGTTGCATCGATGACCGCGCGGTCGGTGATCCCGGCCGGGTTCTTCCGCGTCGGCAGGAAGGGGCGGAAATGCACCCAGCGCTCGCGGCTGACCTGTTCGAGCCGCTCGAGTTCGGCAAGCGGATCAGTATGGTCATCGACGCGCAGGTCGAGATCGGACCATTCCTCCTCGCCCTGGATCACCAGCGCGGCCGATTGCTTGCCGCGCTTGTCGCCGCCGGCGGCTTCGCCGGCCTTCATGGCCACGATCAGCCGTTGCGCGAAGGGCAGGCTGGCATTGGCGATAAAAGCCTGCGCGGTATCGTCGAGCACGGCGGCGCCTGCCAGCATGTTGCCGGCAAGCGAAAAGCCGTCGCCCTGAATATGTCCGCACCAGTCGACGCATTCGGCTCCGGTATGCGCGGCGATCCGGCCCTTGATATCCATGACATGAAGCTGCCGGGCCTCGCGGCCGCCGTCGGTGGCAATCAGCATGTCCACCACCGCGCGGGGCTCGCGCCCTTCGCGCAGCAGCTTGACGCCGTCGATGCCGTAATAGGGATTGACCAGCGCCTGCGTCGCGACGCCGCCGATACCGGGGGCGATATGCGGCACGCGTGCGCCGACCGCAAAAAACCTCGTCGCAACCGCAATGCCGATTTGGCCGGTGAGGGGATCGCGGGCGATGATCGACCAGGTCATCTTGTCTCTTCTCAGCTATCGTCCCGCCGCGTAGCCCTGCATGCCCCTGGGATTGGCGGCAGCGCGGCGGCGGCGGCCAACTTTGGAGGCTGCAGTCAGGCGGCCTTCCGACCAGTCGGGGCCGATCTCGACGACATGGCCGCGGCCCTTCAGGGTATCAATCGTCGCCTTCGGCACGCGGTTCTCGACCACCAGCACGCCGGGGCGCGCAGTGCGCGGCCAGAACGAGATCGGGAAGTGTTCGGAGTGCCAGGCCGGCGCGTCGATCGCTTCCTGCAGGTTCAGCTTGGCGTGGACATGGCGCAGGAAGAACTGCGTGGTCCATTGATCCTGCTGGTCGCCGCCGGGCGATCCCCACGCCATGTACGGCTCGCCGTCGCGATAGCACATGGTGGGCGAGAGCGTGGTGCGCGGGCGCTTGCCGGGTGCGAGCGCTGCGGGATGATCTTCCTCCAGCCAGAACATCTGGGCGCGGCTGCCGAGGCAGAAGCCGAGTTCCGGAATGACCGGTGAGGATTGCAGCCAGCCGCCGGACGGCGTTGCGGACACCATGTTGCCGGCCTGGTCGATGATGTCGAAATGCACGGTGTCGCCGCGCACCTCGCCGAAGCGGCCGACGGTCGGCTCGCCCGCGCCCATGGCGCCGACCGCCTCGCGATGACCCTCGGCGCGGCGCAGCTTTACCACTGAGCCGAAGCCCTCCACCGAGCCGGGTAAGAAATCCAGCGAGGCCTTGTCCTTGGAAATCAGCTTGCGGCGTTCGTCGTTATACGCGTCCGACAGCAAGGTCGCGATCGGGATATCGGTGAATTTCGGATCGCCATAAAACTTCTCGCGGTCGGCGAAGGCGAGTTGGCGCATTCGATCTGCAGATGGATGAATTCGGGGCCGGCGGGATCGAGCCCGTCGAGTTCAAAGCCCTTCAGCAGCGCGAGCTGCTGCAGCATGACAGGACCCTGGCTCCAGACGCCGGGCTTGCAGACGGTGTAGCGGCCGTAGTCGTAGGTCAGCGGCGCCTCGACGGTCGGCTGCCAGCGCGCCATGTCGTCGGCGGAAAGCACGCCACGATGCGGCGAGCCGCTGACGTCCATGACTTCCTGTGTGCGGCAGAATTTGTCGATCGCTTCCGCCACAAAACCGTGCGACCAGGATTTCCGTGCACGCTCGATCTGCGCGACGCGGTCGGAGCCGGCGCTTTCGGCCTCTTTCAGGATGCGCGCGTAGGTTTCCGACAGCTGCTT
>CAWBQP010000042.1:0-30723 GCA_963790735.1 uncultured Alphaproteobacteria bacterium
GAGCAGAACATGCATTTTTGCCTTGGCCTTGCGAGCCACGCGACGGTTATCGACAAGGGCCAGATCGTCTACACATCCGGGATCGAAGAGCTGAAAGCCAACGAAAACATTCGCCAGCGCTACCTCGCGCTGTAGCTTTCGGCCCGACCGGGGGGCGGAATGACCATCGAACGCAAGCTATCGCCGACGCATGAGGCGCCTTATCGCGGCCTGCGTGTGCTGGATTTCGGGCAGGGCATCGCCTCACCCTATTGCGCGATGTTGCTGGGTGTTTATGGCGCCGACGTCATCAAGGTCGAGCCGCCGGAGGGGGATTGGTCGCGTTTCCTCGGAACGACCTATGGAAGCCACACCACCCTGTCGGCGGTTTATAACCGCGGCAAGCGCAGCCTTTGCCTCGACATGAAGCACAAGGATGGGATCGCCATCGCGCGGCGGCTCGCCAAGGATTGCGACGTTCTGATCGAGGGTTTTCGGCCGGGCGTCGCCGCGCGGCTGGGGATTGGCTACGAGGAATTGTCGGGGGACAATCCCGGCCTGATCTATCTGTCAGTCAGCGCGTTCGGGCAGAGCGGTCCTTATTCGAAACGGCCGGGCTCGGATTCGGTGGCGCAGGCGTTTTCCGGCCTGGTGTCGATCAATGTCGGCAATGACGGGGCCCCGCACAGGGTCGGCACCACGATCTCCGACGTTGTTACCGGCGTCTACGCCTTCCAGGCCATCGCGACCACATTGTTCTCGCGCGCGACCGTCGGCACCGGGCGTTGGATCGACGTCAACCTCTGCCAATCGACGTCTGCCTTGCTCGGTCACAAGGTCGCCGAGCATATTCTGGAAGGCGGAGCGCCGCGCGCGCTCAATGTCCCAGCGGGTTCATACCAGACCACCGACGGCTGGATGATGGTCACGCTGGTGAACGAGCCGCAATACAAGCGGCTGTGCGCGGCGATCGGCCGCAACGACCTCGCCAGCGATCCGCGCTTCGCCGATTTCGCCCGGCGCGCGGATGCCGTGGATGCGCTGATCCCGCAGTTGCGCGAGGTGTTTCTGGCACAGCCGACGGATGCCTGGCTGTCGCGGCTGCATGCCGCCGATCTCATCGCCGAACGGATCCTCAATCCCGGGGAATGGCTGCGCAACGTTCATGTCGAGGCGACACGGGCAGCGGTCTGCCAGCAGACGCCGGGCGTGGGGCCGGTGTACTCACCGCGGACGCCGGGCATCGCGAGCTTCTCGGAGGATGACTTGCGCGCCGCACCTGATATAGGCCAGGACAGTTACGAGGTGCTGCTGGAAGCGGGTTTCGAGCGTGGCGCCATCGACGATCTGGTCATGGCCGGCGCGGTGCGTCAGGCCAAGGGAGGCACGGCATGAGTACCGATCTCGTTCGTTATTCCGTCTCGGGCAATATTGCCGAGGTCATGCTCGATCGCGGGCCGGTCAATGCGCTCAGCATGGACCTGATCGATGCGCTGCTGGCGGCGCTGGCGAAGGCGAGGGACGACGAAGCGGTGCGCGCCGTCATCATCGGCAGCGCGCACAAGGTGTTTTGCGCCGGGCTCGATTTGGATATCGTTCGCGGCAAGCCGGGGATCGAGACCAAGAAGTTCCTCGAACGGCTGTATTTCGCGCTCAACGATACCCAGTATCGCATGGGCAAGCCGACCATCGCTGCCGTCGACGGCGCGGTGCGCGCCGGCGGCATGACGATTGCGATCTCCTGCGACATGATCATCGCCGGCGACGCCTGTACCTTCGGCTATCCCGAGATCGATGTAGGCCTGATCCCGGCCATCCACTTCGTGCAACTGCCGCGGTTGGTCGGCAAGCATCAGGCTTTTGGACCGCTGTTTCTGGGCGAGCCCTTTGATGCCGCGACAGCTTTTCGCATGGGTCTCCTGAGCGAGGTCGTGCCAAAGGGCACTGCGCTTGAGCGCGCGCGTGAGGTCGCGGGCAAGCTCGCCGCCAAATCTCCGATCGTCATGAAGATCGGGCGCGATGCCTTCATGCGGGCGGTCGACGCCGATTTCCGCCGCTCGGTCGAAAATGCGGCCGAGAGCTTTGCGCTTGTCGCAACGACGGAAGATTGTCAGGAAGGCTTGAATGCGTTCGTCGAGAAGCGGGCGCCGAACTACAGGGGACGCTGATGGCGGGATTGTATTTCGAGGAGTTTGAGGTCGGCCGGGAATTTCATCATGAATTTTCCAGGACCGTGACCGAAATGGACAACACGATGTTCAGCCTGCTGACCATGAACCCGCAACCGCTGCATATCGACGCGCATTTCTCCGAGAATACCGAATTCGGCCAGCGCCTGTTCAACAGCATCTACACGCTCGGCATCATGATCGGCATGAGCGTCTACGACACGACGCTGGGCACCACGATCGGCAACCTCGGCATGACCGACGTCAAGTTTCCAAAACCGGTGTTTCACGGCGATACGCTCAAGGCGCACACCAAGATCATCTCCAAGCGCGAGAGCAAGTCGCGGCCGAACCAGGGCATCGTGGAATTCGAGCACACCATGACCAATCAGCGCGGCGAGGTGGTGGCAAGCTGTCGCCGGACCGGCCTGATGCACTGCAAACCGAAAGCGTAAGCCGATGCGATCATTCCTGTTCGTTCCCGGCGATACCAGCGCAAGTTCGAGAACGCCAAGAAGACCGCAGCTGACGCGCTGATCCTCGACCTCGAGGATTCGATTGCGCCGGAAGAAAAGGTCGGCGCGCGGCGTACGGTGCGCGAGATGCTCGATGGCCGGAATCCGAATCAGAAGACATATGTCCGCGTCAATGCGCTCGACACCGGAGATGACGCTTGGCGACCTCGCGGCCGTCATGCCGGGCCGGCCCGACGGCATCGTGCTGCCGAAATGCGCCGGCGCTACCGACGTCAACCGGCTTTCGCTGTATCTCGATGCCTTCGAGGCCGCCGCCGGGATTGAACATGGTTCTACGAGAATAGTGACGGTGGCGACGGAGACGGCGAGGGCGGTCCTCAAGCTGCTCGATTTCGAGAACATGAGCCCGCGGCTATGGGGCATGATGTGGGGCGCCGAGGATCTCGCGGCGTCGCTCGGCGCGTCGCGAAACCGGACCGGTGGCCGCTTCCACGGCCCGTTTTTGCTGGCGCGCGATCTCTGCCTGATCAGTGCGGCCGCGGTCGGCGTTGTCGCTATCGACACCATCGCCACCGATATCAACAGCGATGAAGTTTATTGCCGAGCAGAACATGCATTTTTGCCTTGGCCTTGCGAGCCACGCGACGGTTATCGACAAGGGCCAGATCGTCTACACATCCGGGATCGAAGAGCTGAAAGCCAACGAAAACATTCGTCAGCGCTATCTCGCGCTGTAGCTTTCGGCCCGATCCGGGGGAAGAAATGGCCATTGATCGCAAGCTATCGCCGACGCATGAGGCGCCATATCGCGGCCTGCGCGTGCTGGATTTCGGGCAGGGCATCGCCTCGCCCTATTGCGCGATGCTGCTGGGCGTCTACGGGGCCGACGTCATCAAGGTCGAGCCGCCGGAGGGGGATTGGTCGCGGTTTCTAGGGCACGACCTATGGCAGCCATACCACGCTGTCGGCGGTCTACAACCGCGGCAAGCGCAGCCTTTGCCTCGACATGAAACACAAGGACGGGATCGCAATTGCGCGGCGGCTCGCCAGGGATTGCGACGTTCTGATCGAAGGCTTTCGGCCCGGCGTCGCCGCGCGGCTGGGGATCGGCTACGAGGAATTGTCGCGCGACAACCCCGGCCTGATTTATCTGTCGGTCAGCGCGTTCGGACAGAGCGGTCCCTATTCGAAGCGGCCGGGCTCCGATTCCGTCGCGCAGGCGTTCTCCGGCCTGGTATCGATCAATGTCGGCAATGACGGGACCCCGCACCGGGTCGGCACCACGATCTCCGACGTCGTCACCGGCGTCTACGCCTTCCAGGCCATCGCGACGACGCTGTTCGCGCGCGCGACCGTCGGAACCGGGCGCTGGATCGACGTCAATCTCTGCCAATCGACGTCTGCCTTGCTCGGCCACAAGGTGGCCGAACATATTCTGGAGGGCGGTGCGCCGCGGCCCTCAACGTACCGGCGGGTTCATACCAGACCGCCGATGGCTGGATGATGGTCACGCTGGTGAACGAGCCGCAATACAAGCGGCTGTGCGCGGCGATCGGCCGCGACGACCTCGCCAGCGATCCGCGCTTCGCCGATTTCGCCCGGCGTGCGGATGCCGTGGATGCGCTGATCCCGCAGTTGCGCGAGGTGTTTCTGACACAGCCGACGGATGCCTGGCTTGCCCGTCTCCATGCCGCCGATCTCATCGCTGAACGGATCCTCAATCCCGGAGAATGGCTGCGCAACGTCCATGTCGAGGCCATCAAGGGCGGCGGTCTGCCAGCAGACGCCGGGCGTGGGGCCGGTGTATTCGCCGCGGACGCCGGGCATCGCGAGCTTCTCGGAGGATGACTTGCGCGCCTGCGCCTGATATAGGCCAGGACAGTTACGAGGTGCTGCTGGAAGCGGGTTTCGAGCGTGGCGCCATCGACGATCTGGTCAAGGCCGGCGCGGTGCGTCAGGCCAAGGGAGAGATAGGGAGGCGCGGCATGAGTACCGATCTCGTTCGTTATTCCGTCTCGGGCAATATTGCCGAGATCATGCTGGATCGCCCACCGGTCAATGCGCTCAGCATGGACCTGATCGATGCGCTGCTGGCGGCGCTTTCGAAGGCGAGGGACGACGAAGCGGTGCGCGCCGTCATCATCGGCAGCGCACACAAGGTATTTTGCGCTGGGCTCGATCTGGACATCGTCCGCGGCAAGCCGGGGATCGAGACCAAGAAATTCCTCGAACGGCTGTATTTCGCGCTCAACGATACCCAGTATCGCATGGGCAAGCCGACCATCGCCGCCGTCGACGGCGCGGTGCGGGCCGGCGGCATGACGATTGCGATCTCCTGCGACATGATCATCGCCGGCGACGCCTGTACCTTCGGTTATCCCGAGATCGATGTCGGCCTGATCCCGGCCATTCACTTCGTGCAATTGCCGCGGCTGGTCGGCAAGCACCAGGCTTTTGGGCCGCTGTTCCTGGGCGAGCCCTTCGATGCCGCGACCGCCTTTCGCATGGGACTGCTGAGCGAGGTCGTGCCGAAGGGGACCGCGCTGGAGCGGGCGCGGGAGATCGCGCGGCAAACTCGCCGCCAAATCGCCCATCGTCATGAAGATCGGGCGCGATGCCTTCATGCGGGCGGTCGACGCCGATTTCCGCCGCTCGGTCGAAAACGCGGCCGAGAGCTTTGCGCTTGTCGCAACGACGGAAGATTGTCAGGAAGGCTTGAATGCGTTCGTCGAGAAGCGGACGCCAAACTACAGGGGGCGCTGATGGCTGGATTGTATTTCGAGGAGTTCGAGGTCGGCCGGGAATTTCACCATGAATTCTCCAGGACCGTGACCGAGATGGACAACACGATGTTCAGCCTGCTGACCATGAACCCGCAGCCGCTGCATATCGATGCGCATTTCTCCGAAAATACCGAATTCGGCCAGCGGCTGTTCAACAGCATCTATACGCTCGGTATCATGATCGGCATGAGCGTCTACGATACGACGCTGGGCACCACGATCGGCAACCTCGGCATGACCGACGTCAAGTTCCCAAAGCCGGTGTTTCACGGCGATACGCTCAAGGCGCACACCAAGATCATTTCCAAGCGCGAGAGCAAGTCGCGGCCGAACCAGGGCATCGTCGAGTTCGAGCACACCATGACCAATCAGCGCGGCGAGGTGGTGGCAAGCTGCCGCCGGACCGGCCTGATGCATTGCAAACCGAAGGCATAAGCCGATGCGATCATTCCTGTTCGTTCCCGGCGACAGCCAGCGCAAGTTCGAAAACGCCAAGAAGACCGCGGCCGACGCGCTGATCCTCGATCTCGAGGATTCCATCGCGCCGGACGAAAAGGTCGGCGCGCGGCGCACGGTGCGCGAGATGCTCGATGCGCGGAATCCGAACCAGAAGACATATGTCCGCGTCAATGCGCTCGATACCGACATGACGCTTGGCGACCTCGCGGCCGTCATGCCGGGCCGGCCCGACGGCATCGTGCTGCCGAAATGCGCCGGCGCCGCCGACGTCAACCGGCTTTCGCTGTATCTCGATGCCTTCGAGGCCGCCGCCGGGATTGAACATGGCTCTACGAGAATAGTGACGGTGGCGACGGAGACGGCGAGGGCGGTTCTCAAGCTGCTCGATTTCGAAAACATGAGCCCGCGGCTGTGGGGCATGATGTGGGGCGCCGAGGATCTCGCGGCGTCGCTCGGCGCGTCGCGAAACCGGACCGGGGGCCGCTTCCATGGGCCGTTCCTGCTGGCGCGCGATCTCTGCCTGATCAGCGCGGCGGCGGCCGGCGTCGTCGCCATCGACACCATCGCGACCGATATCAACGACCTCGACGCGCTGCGGGAAGAGTCGATCGCTGCGCGTCAGGATGGTTTCCTCGCCAAGGCGGTGATCCATCCCAAGCATGTCGACGTCGTCAATGCCGCCTTCATGCCGACGGAGGAGGAAATCGCCTGGTCGGAGAAGGTGGTCAAGGCATTCAACGACAATCCGACATCAGGCGTGGTGAAGATCGACGGCAAGATGATCGACAAGCCGCATCTGCGCGCGGCGGAGAAGATACTGGCGTTGCGGGGACGGTAATCGAGACGGGCTGACAAGTCGGCCCATGATCGAATTGACATTATAGCTCGATCGGCAGCAAATGCGGCCAACAACAAACTTAAGGAAAATACCATGGTTGACGCGCTGATCATCGACGCATGCAGGACACCGCGGGGCATCGGCAAGGCCGGCAAGGGCGCCTTGTCGGGCATCCATCCGCAGCAGCTCGGCGCAACGGTATTGCGCGCGCTGGCCGATCGCACCGGCATCAATACCGCCGATGTCGACGACATCATCTGGGGTACCAGTTCGCAACGCGGCCAGCAGAGCGGCGATCTCGGCCGGATGTCGGCGCTCGATGCCGGCTATGACGTGCGCGCCAGCGCGGTGACGCTGGATCGATTTTGCGGTTCCGGCATTACCAGCGTCAACATGGCGGCCAATTCGATCATGTCGGGCTCCGAGGATCTCGTGATCGCCGGCGGCACCGAGATGATGTCGATGGAAGGCCGCCGCGGCGAGGGGCCGTTCATGATGGACAACGGCAATCTTCGCCTGCGCGCCCGGCATCCGCAATCGCATCAGGGCGTCTGCGCCGACGCGGTGGCGACGCTGGAAGGCATCACGCGGCAGGATGTCGATGAACTCGGCCTCGAAAGCCAGAAGCGGGCGGCGGCTGCCATCAAGGGCGGCCATTTCGACAAGAGCCTCGTGCCGGTCTTTCGCGAGGACGGCAGCCTCGCGCTCGACCGCGAGGAATACCCGCGGCCGCAGACCACGCTCGAAGGGCTGGCCGGCTTGAAGGCGGCGTTTCCTGCGATTGCCGATTATGCGCTCGACGACAAGGGCACGACCTACCGCAAGCTCATCCTCGACAAATATCCCGACCTCGACATCAACTTCGTGCATCACGCCGGCAATTCTTCCGGCGTCGTGGACGGTTCGGCGGCGATCTTGCTGGCGTCGCCGAGTTACGCAAAAGCCCATGGCCTGAAGCCGCGTGCCCGCGTCGTCGCGATGGCGAATATGGGGGACTCGCCGACCCTGATGCTGAACGCGCCGGTGCCGGCCGCCCGCAAGGTGCTGGCCAAGGCAGGTCTCACGCTCGACGATATCGATCTGTTCGAAATCAACGAGGCGTTCGCGGTCGTCGCCGAAAAGTTCATCCGCGACCTCAAGCTCGACCGCGAGAAGGTCAACGTCAATGGCGGCTCGATCGCGCTCGGCCATCCCATCGGTGCAACCGGCTCGATCCTGATCGGCACTGTGCTCGACGAGCTGGAGCGGCGCGACCTCAAGCGTGGGCTGGTGACGATGTGCGCGGCCGGCGGCATGGCGCCGGCGATCATTATCGAGCGGGTCTGAGGCGAGCTGCTCAGATCTAGGCAGCCGGGAACAAGAGCTCAAACGCAACGCCGTGATCGGACGGCAGTAGCCGGATCGATCCGGCGTGGCTGGTCATAACGGCCTGGACGATGGCCAGCCCCATTCCCGTGCCGCCTGTGTCGCGGCGTGTGGTGAAGAAGGCATCGAAGATCTTTTCCCGATTCGCTTCGGATATCGGATCGCCATCATTGCTGACCGTCATCCTGACGGATCCGGCTTCCTCGGTCGCTTCCAGCCGCACGGTCTTCGCGTTGTGACGGATGGCATTGTCGGTCAGATGCGACAACACGATCAGCGCTTTTTCGCTGGACATGCCGATTGGGCGCTCGAGGCTTCCGGTTGCCTCGATCGCTCGCGTCGGGAATCGGCTCTTCAATCCTCCGACAACCTGTGACAATTCGGTTTGCTCGTTCTGCGGCGCGGCCTCGGCGCGTGCCAGTTCGCGCAGCCGCTGGGTCATGGCTTCCAGGCGCCCGGTGTCGCCCAGAATGTTCGATATGAAATTCTTCTGTTCCATCCGGGTCAGCGTGTCGGACTTGCTCTGTAGCGAATCCAGCAGCAACTCGGCGGCGCCCTTGATCGATGTCAACGGCGACTTCAATTCATGGGTGAGATGCGCGGAGAAGGTCGCGATGTAATCCGACCGCCGCGCCAATTGCTCGGCCATGTCGAGGAAGCTGTGCGACAATTGGGCGAACTCGCGCGTGCCGTAATGGGCGAGCGGCTGGAATGCGTCGCGATCGCCGCGGCTGATGCGCGCGGCGCGATCGACCAGCTCGCGCATCGGGCGGGTGATGGTTCGGGAGAAAACCAGGCCGATGATGATGGTCGCGAAGACGACGGCCAGTGCCGCCAGGATGAACTTGCCGCGCTCCTGATAGAGATGGTCGAAGATGTTGCTCGGCGTTCTCGAGGTATAGATGACGCCCGCGACGCGGTTGTTGACGATGACAGGCATCGCCGAGAACACGTGGACGCCGACGCCGCGGCTGATCGAGTAGATCGGAGGCGGCGGCTTGTCGGGTTTGCGAATCCGCAAGGCCGCCCGGTATTGCCCCTGCAGCGCCGTGGCGACTTCCTCGATATGGGCGAGCGATTGGCCGACCTCGTCGCGGCCGGCGATCACGACGCCGCGGGGATCGAGGATGCGGAAACCAGCCAGCGTGACTTTCTGTGTTTCCCGGATGATCGGCATCAGCCGCGCGCCGATCTCGACATAGGGCTGCGAGGCGGGCGCGCCTGCTGGAAGCGCATCGGGCCGCCGCCGAAGCAGATCGGCGCCGGCGGCGAGATCGAGCGCGGGCCGGATCGGCGTCAATTCGTCTTCGCGATCGGGTCGCGCCTGGGCTGGAATTTCAGCGCCGAGCGTAATCCCGGCGCCGAGGCGGGCTTCCACTTCGCGCGCATAGACCGCGGCGAGCACCCGGCTTTGCGCGATCAGTTCGGCCTGGGTCTGGTGAATGAGCTGGTTGTCATAGAGGCGAAAGAAGAACAGTCCGACCAAAGGCAGCGTCGCCGCAGCGGCAAGCGCGGTAAAAATGACCTGCCCCACCGACGGCCGCCATTTTTCGCCCGTGCGGGGTATCATGCCTGCGGCTCGCATCGCCCGAGCTTGAAGCCGACGCCGTGAATGGTTTCGATGACATTGTCGCAATTCACGGCGGACAGTTTGGCGCGGATATTGCGGATGTGGCTGTCGATGGTGCGGTCCGATACCTGGATGTTGAGCTGATAGGCGGCGCTCATGATCTGCTCGCGGCTGAAGACGAGCGTCGGCCGTGTCAGAAATGCCCTGAGAATTCCGAACTCGATGGCCGTCAGCCGAAGCGGGGTGCCCGCAAACTCGGCGAGATGCTGTTCGGGGTCGACGGACAGCCTGCCTTGCGACAGCGCGGCAATGGATCGCCTTTGCATCCTGTCCGCGCGAAGCCATGCGACGCAGGATGACGTTCACCCTTGCGACGAGTTCGCGCGGGCTGAAAGGCTTGGTGACATAGTCATCACCGCCGATCTCCAGGCCCAGCACGCGATCGATCTCGTCGTCGCGCGCGGAGAGAAAAAGGATCGGAACGTCCGAGGACTTTCTGATTTCGCGGCAGACGTCCAGGCCGTCGAATTCCGGCATGCCGATATCCAGAATGATCAGGTCCGGCCTGTCGGCGGCAAAGCGGGTCAACGCTTCCTTGCCGTCGCGCGCCTCGAAGACAGTCATTCCGGCCTTCTTCAGTGCAACACGGATGACCTCGCGGATGTGCAGGTCGTCGTCAACGATGAGAATGCGGTGCGTCAAAGGTCTCTCCGGAAGGTCGTACTAGCCTGTAGTCGAAGTCTTCTGGTTGGGCGTCCAGGGTGCGCTGGAGCCGCCAGCTCCGGAAGCCCCAGCTGCGCCAGGATGCCATCTCTCTCCGTTGCTGTTCTACAAGGCAACCACGGCGGGAAACAAGGGCGGGATCGAACCCGCGAAGGGCAATGGCCCGGTCGATGGCCGGCAATGCCTGCGGTCCGAGGGAAAACAGATAGTTCATGTCGATCCACACGCCCTTGCCGGCGGCTTCGCGGCTGTGGCTGACATTGTAGTCGGCGATGATCGCGGCGAAATTGACCAGCGAGCAGATGTAAAGCGTTGCCGTCAGGGTGATGAGGTTGGCGCGGACCAGCCAGCCATTCGAGCGGTTCAGAGCGATGCGGGCGACGATGAGCACGAGCCCCAGCGCGACCAGCACCATCCAGATGAAAGCCGCGACGCGCCACCAGGTCAGCAGGTAGATTTGAACATAGAGATCGAGGCGCAGGATCGATGACAGCACCAGCAGGACATTCTGCGCCACCCACAGATAGACCAGCGGCCGGATCACCCTTGATTGCTCGGCCGGTCCGCCGGGCCTCATGGCGGCGAGAACAAAACCCGCCGCCAATAGCGCCGTGACAATGAGGGGATAGGCGCCCCGGTGCGCATATGAAGCGTAGCTGATATCGGCGGGCAGGGTCGCGTTGCCCCAGAGATAGGCCACGTCAAGGATGGTTTGAACGGCGAACAGCAAATTGAACAGGATCAGCGAACGCAGGATCGTCGCAACACCGAAGAAGTCGTTTTGGCCCGATGGTATTCCCTGCGCCAGTGCTGCTGCTCCGGCTAAACCTGCCGGCATCTCCCGCTTGCCGCTCCACCGGACGTGGATAAAGGGCCATACGATCGACAGCGCCACAGTCCAAAACAATACGCGTCCGAGGCTCACGTAAGAAGCCGTGTTACCCAGGTTCAGCAGGCTGATCCACTTCTCGAGCAATGGATTGGCCGATACCAGCAGAAACACGAAGATGCCGCCGAGAACGATGGGAATGAACCACACGACAAACCCGCTCTTCAGTGCCGGCAGATTGAATGCAGCGATGGCATCGCGGAAAAATCTGAAGGGGCCGACCAGATAAAGATCGCACAACGCCGCGGCTCGCTCGCCGAGACCATGCCGATCGCGATTGGTCGTCAGCAGCAGGCCTGTGCCGAGAGCCAGCACCATGAAGGTCAGAGACGCGACGTTGAATTCCTCGATGGCGGGGACAAGGGCGACCAGCAGGAGGGTGCCTGCCAGCAGCACCTGCTTTCGGTTCAATGTTGCGAGGTTGGCGAGCAGCGAGCCGCAGGCTACGGCGACTGCAAAGATGGCGGCCGAGATTCCAATGCCGTGTCCGTAGAACAGCCAGTCGGCCAGCGCAGCCAGCGCGAGAACAATGGCTGCTTTGACGGGAAAAGTGCCTTCCTGAACGGAGCCGGCATTGGATGCCGGCGCGGTGAAATCGGCCATTATTGCGCCACCTGTCTGGAGGGGAAAATTGCAAACCAGCGCCGTTGCGGGGCGCTCGCACAGCCACCAGCCGTCGTTAGCTAGTCTTGTCGGAACAGGCATTCGATGATCGCCCCAGTTTGCAGGACGAACTATCCGATGCCGGTGTGCATTTGCTTGGAGCGCCGTCTGCAAGAGTTCAGGATTTTTATGCAGTTTCCGTGCAGGCGCGGTTATGCGCTCGCGTCGGCGAGACGAGTTTGATACGGGCAATGGTCTCGTTCGACCTCCTCGCGCAAGCCGCATCCATACTCATGCAAATTCTCAAACGTATTGGCCTCGTCCTGGTCTGGTTCGCCGGATCCATCTTCGTTTTCGCTGCGGCCAACAAGAACGACCCCTATCTGATTTCGCTGCGGGGGCCGGGAAACATTGTTCTGGCCGCAGCGAGCATCATCGCCGTCGTGGTCCTCATCCGCCGCGGCTGTTGGCGGCGAGGCATCGCCGGACGGTTGCTCATTTTGCTGTGGTGCCTGCCATCGCTGTCGATGCTCGGCGCGCATGCGTCGTTTGAATGGCGCAAGCAACGCGTCTTGCAGACCGATGCCGCGCAAGCGCGAAGCCTCGGGCGGCACTTCATTGTTGGGTATTCGTCATTTTCAGAGGTGGCTGTTCTGGCCGAGAAGGGCCTGATCTCCGGCGTCTACATCACCAGGCACAATGTCGTGGGATCATCGGCGGCGCGTCTGAAAGGGGAGATCTCGGCGTTGCAGGAAAAGCGGCGCGGCGCCGGCCTGCCACCCCTGATCGTCGCCGCCGACCAGGAAGGCGGCATCGTATCGCATCTGGCGCCGCCCTTGACCAAGTTGCCGGCGCTATCGACGCTGGCGAATCTGGCGCCGGATGTTCGTGCGGAGAAGGCGGAGGCATTCGGGCGTACGCACGGGCAGGAGTTGGCGGCGCTCGGCGTCAACCTGAACCTTGCGCCGGTGCTGGATATACGACCCGAACTGAAGCGCAACCGGCTCGACTTCAACACGCTGATCGGCCAGCGCGCGATTTCCGATGATCCGGCCGTCGTCGCCGATATCGCGCGAGCCTACGTAAACGGGTTGGAAGCGTCAGGTGTCGGCGCGACGGTCAAGCATTTTCCGGGGCTCGGACGCGTACGAACCGATACCCATCATTTCAGCGCCGATCTGGATACGCCCGTGGACGAACTCGAAGCGTCCGACTGGATTCCCTTCAGGAAGGTGCTGGCCGGCTCGAAAGCGCAACTGATGATCGGGCATGTGACGCTGACTTCAGTTGATCCGGACCGTCCGGCGTCGCATTCCAAACGGGTCGTCGACGGCATCGTTCGCAAGAAATGGAATTATCAAGGCGTCGTCATGACCGACGATCTCGTGATGGGGGCGATCTATCAACGCAATGTCTGTACGGCCGTGGTCGAGGCGCTCAATGCCGGTGTCGATCTGTTGCTGGTCGCCTTCGACGGGGCGCAGTTCTATCGCATCTTTACCTGCGCCGTGGCGGCGTCGGCCGAGGGAAGGCTCGACGCCGCCATGCTGGGCGACAGTGAGGTGCGGTTGAAAGGGGCATTCCCCGCGGATTGAGGGGCCGGTGCGGGCGCGAGGGGAAAACCGGCGCGAATTATTTGGCGAACCGGCCTTCCTCCGGAAGTCCCGTTATTGCGGGGGTCCGGAATGCCGGCTTGTGATCCTGCCGTTTGGACCACGACACGTAGTAGGCCACGCCCGTCATGATCAAAATCCCGGCAAAGCTGACCAGGACGTGCATGGCGAGCGAATCCGGGCCCGTGATCAGGACAAGGTGCCCGGCAAACGAAAGAAACACCCCGGCGCAAAAGACCGCCAGCCATTCCTGGCCGCATATGATGACCGGCTGCAACGCCTGCCATCGGAAACCGGACCAGTCGCGCGGCACCATGTAGGCAAACAGAAAAGCCAGCGCGAGAAAGTGAAGCACCCTGTGAGGGGCGAGGTTTTCCTTGTCGTTGGGAAAGAAGGTATCGCGCAGGAGATCCGGGATGATGCCGGCTTGGGGAAATTTCCCTGCCAACGTCACCGCCAAGGCAAAGAGCAGGTACAGCCACGCCGCAGCGCGCAGGACCGCGAGTTCCTGAAGCTTGCGTACAGCGCGCATTTGATTCGTACCGCTCAAGGCAAGCCAGGCGCCGAGCACAAACAGGAGCTGCCAGCAGAACGGGTTGAGATACCAGCGTCCATCCGGAAACGAAGAAAAATTCCAGTCGAATTGGCGGGCCGCGAAGTAGAGACCAATCGACCCCGCCATGGTGACATTCGGCCGGCGGACCATGCCGAACAGAACGAACGGGAACACCGCCATCAATACGATGAACAGTTGCAGCACTTCGAGGTTGAGCGGCTTGGCCCGAAGCAGCAGGCCGTGAATCAGCGTCCGGATCGTGTGGTCGACGATTCCCGTGACGTTGAATTCGCCGATAAGTGCGGTCGCGGCGGATTGGCGCGCGACATATCCGATCAGATCGATATAGATCACGAACAGGACGATATAGGCGGCATAAAGCTGCCACAGCCGCTTGAAGATGCGGGTTGCCGTCACGACGAACCCGCGCTCCAGCATCATCCTTCCATAGAGGATCGCGGCGGTGTAACCGCCGACGAACACGAACAGGTCGGTGGCGCCGCTGAATCCGAAATTGCGCATGGTCAGCAGGCTGACCGCATTGTGCGGGACGTGATCCAGAAAGAGAAACCAGGCCGCGATACCAAGCAGCAGACAGAGTCGGAGATCGCCGTCGCGCGCAGCGAGCTCAGCCTTCATTGACGAATGCATTGTGGCTTTAAGAACTTTGCAGGTCGGAGGAATCGAATCGCGAATCTAGCGCGATTGTCCGCTCAGCCGGAATAGACTTTACGTGAAGAATAATTAAGCAAGTTGTCGGCGATTAAAGCCCACCCAGCAATCACAATGTTTTGAGGGAATAGAGTGACCGCAACAGGATCACGCTCGCTCGTGCTTGCGAAGATCGCGGATGTGATCGAAATGGCTGGCCTGCAGGTCGGCGCCCGTCGCGCCGATGTCGGGCAGGGCCGCCTCGCTGAGAATCTCGGCGGTGATGTCCTCGACCGAGCAATCTGCGATTTCATGGACGAAGCTGATATTCCTGTATTCACCCGACGCGATCCGGGAGATGACCTCGCGCCTCGTGATTTCCGGATCGACGATGGCCTCGCGACCGCGGCGGCCATAGTCGATCATCACGACGAAATATTGCATGCTGGCGACCTGACCTTATCCCGCGCGCCGGTGTCGATGATGGCAGTAGTATTTCTGAAAATCGGAAATTAGTCAAGTAAAAATTCGGAAAAACAGAAGTCTGGCCTTGAGGGCGGCAAAGCCGTCGCGGGTATCGACAGAATCAGTCGATTCGGAAATCGCAGCGGGATTGCTATTTGTCCGGCGTGCGGCCGCCCGTCGTCCTTGTCGCCTTGCGTGCCCGGGCTGCCGCCTTGTTGCGCAATCGCTCGATCTGGCCCCTGGGCAGGGTGACGCAGATCTCGCCGATCCATTCCAGCTTGACGCCGGTGATCGGCTTGGCATTGAAACTCGTGAGGTTGACCGAGGTCGGGGATTTTCCGCGCTCGATCGTCTTCAGATAGCGCTCGCCGGTCTTCAGGCGGACGGCGGCTTCCTCGCCGTAGAAGCTCGAGAGCGGATGGCGCTGCTCGCGATAGACCACGATAATATCGCCATTCTCGTATTTCGGCAGCATGGAATCGCCGGATACCTCGAAAGCGATGGTTTCTTCGGCGATCGGGAAGGGCAGTTCGACCTCGCCGAGGCCTTCCGGCGGCACCTGCTCGTGTTCCGGCTCGATCGAGGCGCCGGCGCCGACGCGGCCCATGATCGGCACCGAGTTCAATTCGAGATATTCGATGATCGGTGCGATTTCAGACGCCTTGATCAGGCGTATCCCGGACAGGATCTCGGAAACCGCGCCGGGGCGAACGCCCATCGCGGTGGCCAATCCGCCCTTGGTCTTGCCCGGCTTCTCCAGCCCCCGTTCGATCAACCTGATGTCCAGCATGGTCAGACCTTTCCGAATTTCAGAAATGATAGCAGTTCCGATTATCCGAAATCAAGCTTGACTTTTATTTCGGAATATCAGAAATTGATTGCCGGCGTCGGGCGGCGTTGACAAGAGCAAGGACAACAAATGGAACTGTCGAACTGGGCGCCCGAGCACTCGGACGCGCTGCGGGAACTTATTGCCAAAGGCATGTGCTTTTCGGAGGCTGCGCGAGCCATCAATGCGCGATTCAATACGTCCTATTCTCGCAGTGCTGCGCTCGGACGCGCCCGACGCCTGGGACTGGGACCGGACGATCGCCAGCAGCCGTCGATGCCGACCAAGCCTGCTGACCTGCAAGAGATTGCTGAGCCCCCTTCCAGCGAGTTCAGGAAGCTTGCGCTTCCCTGGCCGACGCCGGTGTTCAAGGAGGTCAAGCCGGTCAAGCTGCGCTGCGTTGAGATCGAGCCGCGGCATCTCTCCCTGATCGAGCTGGAGCGCGGCGATTGCCGCTACCCTTATGGCGGCGATGAAGAGGGTGAGGCCATCACCTTCTGCGGTCATCCGCGCCGGCCGGGTTCGAGCTATTGCGCGCCGCATTTTCATCTGAGCCGCGATCCGATCGTGCCCGCCGAACGCATGGTGAGCACCGTTTCGTTGCGGGTGGTGGAGGTGGCATGAAGGACGCTGCTGTCACATGCGTGGCCGACAGGCTGAAACGGCTGCCGCGCCGCCACCGGATCGCTCATTTGCGTGCGCTGATCGGACTTCGGCCGGTGGGCTGCGGCCGCCGGAACGAATTGTCCGAATTGCTGCGCGAAGAGATATCGAACGCTTCAATCGAATAGGCCTGCACCCGAATAGAGCTGCGGTCGCAACCGAGTTCCGCTGTTTTCAAGGAGTCCATCAGATGCCGAAAGCCAAGCGCCGAAAGCCGTACAATCCCGCCAAGGCACATGACCGAAGGTCCCGCGATTTGTTACGCAACGCCGAAGTTGCAACCGTCGAGGTCGATAATCCCCTGGCGTTGGAGCCGGGCGAGAAGATCGTTGCCCTGCGTTCGATCCGCAACGATCCGCTCGCCCGCCTGCATTCCCACCGCCAGATCGACGAGGCGCAGTATCAGGCGGGGCGTGCGTTCCAGAGCGACTGGGAGAAGGCCGAGCGCGGACCGCGCGCGGTCGATCCGACGCGGGAATATGTCGATGGCGGGCAGAGCCGTGAACCGATCACCGAGGGCCAGCGCAAGGCCGTGCTGCGGTTGAACCGGGCCGAACGCGAACTCGGCGCGGACGGCTCGGCGCTGGTGCATGACGTGCTGGTCCAGGGTCTGACCATGGAGCAGGTCGGCCAGCGGAGGGGCCTGTGTACCAAACGCTGGAGCGACTATTTTTCAAGGCGATTCCGCGAATGCCTCGACCGGCTGGCGCTGTTGTATGGGTTCGCGACGGAGCATCCTGTCCCCGTCAAAACCCTCCAGCGCTGAATCGCAGGGGCTGCACCACGTCGTAGGCAGCCTTGCTTAGCGGCACGGCGTAGTCGACGGTCAATGCGCCGAACGGCGAAGCCCAGGTCAGGCCCGCGCCGACCGACGAGCGCACGACATTCTTGTTGGCGACCTGAAGCGATGCCGTCGATCCGCTGTAGCGGAATACGCTGCCGGCATCGACGAAGGCCGTGGCTTTCAGGCCGTATTCGTTGGGTACGCCGGGGATTGCGCTCTGCAGTTCGGCGGTCGTCGCCCAATATGCGCTGCCGCCGACATTATCCATCGTGGTGCCCGGCGTCAGGTCGCGTGGGCCGAATCCGTTGGGGGCAAAGCCACGCACCATGGTCGGGCCGCCGAAGAAATTGTTCATCAGCGGGACCTGCTGGCCGCCCCAACCGGTGACGTAGCCGCCCTGGGCGCGAACCATGCCAACCAGGTCGTTACTGAGCGATTTGTAGTAGCGTACGTCTTCCGTCGTCTTCAGAAATTTCACGTCGCCGCCAAGTCCCGCCAGGTCCTGGCTGAGCTGCGACCTGATTCCGCTGGTCGGGCTCTTGGTGTTGTCCAGTGTGCTGTAGGTTGTCGTACTGCCGGGGGCGGAGACCCAGGTCGGACCGGCGGCCGCCGCCTGCTGGACGGCCAGCGAGGGCGTCAGGCCCGAAGCGTTCGGCGAAAGCGTGATGTTCTGATTGTAGATCGAGTAGCGCCACTGCACGCCGAGTTGCTCGTTGATCGGCGTACCCAGCTGCAGTCTCGCGCCGTAGGTGGTGCTGCCATAGGATTGGTAGCTGTTGGCGTCGTTCTGGCGGCCGAAGAGTTCGATTCCGGCGGCGACCTTGGTGCCGAGAAAATAGGGTTCGGACGCGGCCAGGTCGATCCCGCGCGCATACTGGCCGTAAGTGAAGGCGGCCTGGACGTTCTTGCCCGTGCCATAGAAATTGCGCTCGCCTACCTTGACCTCGACGAGCGCGCCATCGGTGGTCGAGTAACCGCCGGCGACGTTGAAATCGCCGGTCGCCTGGTCAACGGCCTCGACATCGAGGATGACATGGTCCGGCGCCGAGCCCGGCCTGTTCGATATCTTCACGGTTTTGAAGTAGTTCAAATTCTTCAGGCGCCGTTCGGCCCGGTCTATCAGCGTCTTGTTGTAGGCATCGCCTTCCGCGATGTCGAATTCGCGCCGGATCACGTAGTCGCGGGTGCGCGTGTTGCCGTGAATTTCGATCCGTTCGACATAGGTTCGAGGCCCCTGTTCGATCACGAAGGCGACGTCGATACGTTGCGCGGCGGCATCGCGCGTGAGGCGAGGTGTCGCCTGGGCAAAGGGATAGCCGAGCTTTGCCATTTCGATGGCCAGCAGCTCCGTGGTCTTGTCCAGGGCGTTGCCGTCGAACACCGCGCCTGGATGGGCGGTGGGGAGGGCGCGAAGCTTGGCGCAATCCATGCCCGGGACGTTGCAGGCGACGCTGACCTCCCGGAAGCGATAGAGCGGGCCCTCGTCGATTGCGAAGCTGAGTGTAAAACCCTTCGTCGCTGGATCGTACTCGGCCTTTGCCGATGAGACGCTGACGTCGGCATAACCCTTGCTGCGGTAATAAAGCCGCAGCTGTTCCTGGTCCTGCGCGATGCGGTCGGGATCGTAGACGTCACCGCCGGTCAGAAAACTCAGCATATGGTGGGCGGAGGTCTTGATCACGGCGCTGAGCTGCCGTTTGCCGAAGGCCTTGTTGCCGGTGAAGTCGATCTGCCGCACCGGAGTTTTTGCTCCCTCCGTTATGGCGTAGACGAGGTCGACCCGGCCATTGCCGCGGTCGATGATTTGCGGATCGACGCGGACCTCGGAGCGGCCGGCACGCCGGTATGCCTCGATGATGCGGCCGACGTCGGCCTGCACGGTGGCGCGTTGCAGCGAGCCGCGCGGCTTCGATTCAACGGCGGCGGCAAGGTCGGTGTCCTTGACCTTCTTGTTGCCTTCGAACGCGACGCGGTCGAGCACGGGCGCTTCAGACAGATGCACCACAAGGCGCTCGCCGGCGCGTTCGATGGAAACCTTGTCGAACAGGCCTGTTGCAATCAGCGCTTTCAACGCCGCGTCACGCGCGTCGTCGTCGAAATGCCCGTCGGGCGCTGGGCGAAAGTAGGAGCGCACGGTCTCGGCATCGACGCGGCGGTTCCCTTCAACGATGACCGATCCTTGCGACGGCGATGCGGTTTCGGCGACGACAGGCGTCGCGAAAATCAAGCCGAGGGCGCCGGCAAGCCGGCAAGCAGCCAGCCCCGATCGGGACGATCGGTTGTGCTGCGTGATGTGTCTGATCTCCACGTCCCGCCGGACTCCTATTGATCGGCTGAGATCGAATTGCCTGCGCGGGGCGAAAAAATGTCTGGGATAAGGTGAGTTGCGGGCGATACGCCACAATTTGAACGCTGTTTCTTAATCCGGACTTTCTCAGAATTGTCGCAATGCCCGCTTCATGCTTCGCCATCGAGAGAGCTCAAGACGCTCGCGCGCGGAACCGCGCAAGCGTCGACGCTCGCAGGAGCATCACATGCGTTATGCAGCTTTCGTTGCCGCCGCGCTCATGCTGATTCAGCCAGCGCATGCAGAGAAGACGCCGGAGGTCGATCCGCGCGCCTCGCTCGGCGTGGTCCAGCAATGGATCTATAATTACCGGGCCAAGCCGGACTATGCCCATGTCCCGGCAGCCGTGCGCGTTCTGTTTCATTCGCAGACGTTCAAGGAGCCTGAGAATGCCGGAATCTATCTCGGCTTTGTCGCCGGTGCGATCGGCTCGAACCCGGCCAAGGCCGAGCAGCTCATTGCCGGTTTCTTTCCCGTCCGGCCGGAAGACGAATGGGTGATTGTCCGTGCCATCGCCTATTCGGGCCTGCCCGACTGGAGAAACGTTCTGCGCCGGGTCGCACCACGAATGCCGGGCCGGCGGGTCATGATCGACAGCTACCTGGCGGGCAAGCTGCCGACCTTGACCGACATCCCGCTGGAGGAGATGAAGCCGGGCGTGATGGACAAGCTGCGCGGGGCATTCACCAAGAATCCGTTCGCCAAGGACGAGCGCAAGCTGAACACGACGCTCACGTTTGCGAGCAACCAGGATTTGCTGGATACGCTGTGGGGCTACTATTTTGCGACCGGCTCGCATGCGCCTATCCAGCGCATCATGCAGATGCTGCCGTGGAGCAAGAGCCGCGACACGATCGACAAGCTGACGGTCGGAAGCATGGCGCGCTATACGCTGGCGAGTTATGCGATCCGCGACGCCGGTTTGCGCGAATATCTCCGCAGCGAACTTGCCAGACAGCCGGCGGCGGTCAAGGCGCCGCTCGCCGAAGTGGTCGAGGCGGCGGACACGGTGCAGATCGCAGCCCTGCGCAAGGATGCGCTCGCCGCCGTGGATGAACTCAAGATCAAGGGCTCGGATAGCCGCCGCGACCTCAGCTTCTGGGGTCAGGTCGGCGTCGGCGCGGTCGCGCTCGGTTGTGTCTCTGCGGCTGCGCTGGGGCAGGTCGCGGTCGGCATTCCCTGTGTGATCGGCGGTTCGGCCTCGCAGGGATTCTTGTCGTTCTGGGAAAAGCAGCAGTAATCCAGGAGCCCTCGCCGCAGCTCATTCCAGCCCGGCGCGGCGAAAGCCTTCGAGATAGTGTTCGCGATCGGCGTCGAGCTTCCAGGGTAATTGCGTCGCGATCCAGGCGAGCGAAATATTGGGCTGGGTCCGACGCAACTCCTGAAGCGCGGTCCGGGCGAGTTCGATCTGGCCGGTCATGCCGGCCGCGACCGTCAGCACCCGATAGGCGCCGGAGAGGTCGCCGCGCTGACGGGTCGCCTCGCGCGCCAGTGCAATCGCTTCCTGATAGTTCCGTCCGACGAACTGGGCGTAGGCCGCAACGCCGTAATAGATCGCGGAAGAGGGATCGCGCGGGCTCTGTCGGATGGCGCGTTGCGTCGCCGCATAGGCATCCGTCCATCGGCCGGTATAGCACAGCGCCAGGGCGTAGTACCCCTGCGCCAGGGAGAAGTTCGGGTTGAGCTGGAGCGCCAGTTCGAACTCGGCCAGCGAATGGTCGAGCCGGCGCGTGGAGAAATACACGCTGGCGAGGGCCGTATGCGCCCAGGCATCCTCGCTATCGGCGGCAATCGCCGCCAATGCCGCTTGCTCGGCGATGGGCGCTGCGGTTGCAAGATCAGTCCAGCCCAGATGCACGCCGAACATATGGTTGGTCGCGAACAGGGCCAACGCCTGGCCGTAGTGCGGATCGATCGCAATCGCGCGTTCCAGCAGCGCCTGCGCGGCGAGGCTGTCAGGCCGCGTCACCCGCCAGTGATGCGACAGCGCCCGCATCACCAGGTCCCACGCGTCCACGCTGTTGGGCGGCTTGCGCCGGCTGCGAAAGTTCTCCGCCGCGTAAATCTGCGGCTCGATCGCGGTGACGATGGCGTCGGTGATCTCGTCCTGCACGGCGAATACGTCGGTCAGCTCGCGGTCGTAATGCTCCGCCCAGATGTGGCTGCCGGTCGCGGTGTCATTGAGCTGCGCGGTGATGCGGACGCGATCGCCGCTCCTTCTCACACTGCCTTCGACCACGTAGCGCACCCCGAGTTCGGCAGCGACCTGCCTCATGTGCACCGCCTTGCCTTTGTAGGTAAACGACGAGTTGCGCGCGATCACGAAGAACCAACGCAATTTCGACAGCGCGGTGATGATGTCCTCGCTGATCCCGTCGGAGAAATACTCCTGCTCCCGATCGCCGCTCATATTGTCGAACGGCAGTACGGCTATTGCCGGCCGGTCGGGCAGCGCTAACGCCGAACGCGGTTGTTCTGCTTCTGCCGGCGATGCGGCCCGTGCATCGCACGGCCCGTTCACGGCGCCGACGAAGCGAACTCCCTTGCGCGCAATGGTGCGAATGAGCCGCTGTTCCTTGCCGTTGTCGCCGATCGCGTTTCGAGCGGCGTTGATCCGGCTGTCCAGCGTCGAGTCCGAGACGATCCGTCCTCCCCACACCAGCGCAATGAGATCATCCCGGCTGACCACGTGATCGCGGTGTTTCAACAGGTGAACCAGCAAGTCGAATACTTGCGGCTGCATCGCCACCAATTCGCCGCCACGGCGCATCTCACGACGGTCGGTATCCAGGGTGTGATTATCGAAGTTGAATTTCACGTGCCATATCTTTCTCAAGAAACAATCAAGTCCGTCTGAAGAGTCAAGCGGCAGGCAAAGTCCTGGCGCCAGTCTTCGTGCATCCTGCCAAAACCGGGAGTTGCAATCCCATTTCCCGTAGCGGAGTCAATTTCATGACGGAAACCCAAGCCATCGGCCCGGCCTTGCCGGGTAATCGAATGCTAAGATTCACTGCATTTCTGTTCGGCGGTGTGGCCTATTTCACATTTCTGTTCACGATTCTGTACGCCATCGGGTTCGTATCGGGGCTCGTCGTGCCGAAGGCGATCGATACCGGTGCGAAATCGGGGATATTCGAGGCAATTGTCGTCAATCTCGCACTGATGTCGTTATTTGCCGTCCAACATAGCGTCATGGCGCGTAAATCGTTCAAACACTGGTGGACGCAGTTTATTCCGAAGTCTGTCGAGCGCAGCACCTATGTGCTGTGTGCAAGCCTGACGCTTCTGTTGCTGTTCTGGCAATGGCGTCCGATGCCGGCCATAATCTGGAACATCCAGGAGCCCGAAATGGCCATGGTGATCGCCACACTGTCGTTCATTGGTTGGGTGATCGTGTTCACGAGCACCTTCCTGATCAATCATTTCGAACTGTTCGGACTACATCAGGTCGCCAACAATCTTGTAGGCCGCGAGATGCCGGCGCCCGTCTTCCGGACGCCGTTCTTCTACCGCTTTGTCAGACATCCGATCTATCTCGGTTTCATCATCGCCTTCTGGGCGGCCCCGACGATGAGCGCCGGGCATTTGCTGTTCGCGGTGGTGACCACGGCCTACATCTTCGTGGGGATAGCGCTCGAAGAGCGCGACCTCGTCGCCATGTTCGGCGACGAATATCGCCGTTACCGGGAACGCGTTTCAATGCTATTCCCTGGGACAAACTGACCTGACCACTTCTCAATTGGCTGGAGAGGAGACGGAGAATGATGACGCATACTGGAAGCTGTTTTTGCGGTGTGGTTGAAGTCCAGGTCACGGGCGCGCCGGAAGGAATGGGTTATTGCCATTGCCGTTCCTGCCGTTCGTGGTCCGGCGGACCGGTGAACGCGTTCACCCTGTGGAAGCCGGAAGCGGTACGGATCACGGCGGGGGCGCAACATGTCGCGACGTTCGAGAAGACGCCGATGAGCCAGCGCAAGTACTGCGCGGAGTGCGGCGGTCATCTGATGACCAATCATCCGACGCTCGGGCTGGTCGATGTCTTCGCCGCAACCCTTCCGACACTCGCCTTCACGCCCGGCGTGCACGTCAATTACGCCGAGACGGTGCTGCCGATGCGGGATGGGCTGCCCAAACTGAAGGATTTTCCTGCCGAACTCGGCGGCTCCGGTGAGGTGATCGCCGAGTAGGAAAGCCGGGTTTCGACAGAAGCGACGGCGCGGCGAACGCTGTTCGCGGCGTCTGCTCATCGATGAGGCGCCGCTCGACTCCCGGACCTGACCGGGGGCGGGCGGCGTCTTTTTGGGCTACCGTCGCGGTCGAGTCCAGGTCTGCAGCCTTGGAGGCGAGGGCAATGCCGCGGCTCCGCGCGCCGTCTTGAGAGCTATGTCAGCGGCAGGTCCCGCCCTGCAAAATCGGGGTTTGGCGTTACCCGTCTGGTTCCGGTAAGAAAGCCTTGAAGTCGCGGCGAAAGCCTTCGTTTCGCCAGGCAGAATAACAAGGGGAAATGCCGGAGATGACTGCCAAGCCGCAATTGCCGGAGCGAACGCCGCGCGCAAAGGGCGAACCGACTGCGCTGGATGGTCTGCTGGTCGTCGACTTCACCCGGGTCGTTGCCGGCCCGGCCTGCACGCAAACGCTGGCCGATTTCGGCGCCGAAGTGATCAAGATCGAAAACCCCGACGGGGGCGACGATACCCGCCATTATGAGCATGCGGAAATCGGCGGCGAGAGCGCGGCCTTCCTCAGCCTCAATCGCAACAAGCGCGGCATCGCGCTCGATTTCACCAATCCTGCGGCGCTCGAAGTCGCGCGCGAACTGATCGCGAAAGCGGATGTCGTGGTGGAGAATTTCTCCGGCGGCGTGATGAAGAAGTTCGGTCTCGACTATGCCTCCGTCGCGCCGACCAATCCGAGGCTGATCTATTGCTCGATCTCGGCCTATGGCCGCAAGGGCGAGTTCGCCTTGCGTCCGGGCTTCGATCCGATCACGCAGGCCGAAAGCGGCTTCATGTCGCTGAACGGATTTCCGGACGGCGAGCCGGTGCGGACCGGTCCGCCGATCGTCGACATGGCGACGGGCATGTCGGCATGCAACGCGATCCTGCTGGCGCTGATCGCCCGCGACCGGCTCGGCCGCGGCCAGCAGGTCGAGGTCGCGCTGATCGACACCGCCGTGGCGATGACCGGTTTCTACGGCATGGCCTATCTGATCAGCGGCGCGAATCCGGGCCGCTTCGGAAATTCGCCGAACGGCTCGCCTACCGTCGGCGTCTATCAGGCATCCGATGGGCCGCTTTACATGGCCTGCGCCAACGACCGCCTGTACCGCCGGCTCGTGGTGGACGTGCTCGATCGGCCGGACCTCGTCACCGATCCCGAGTTCGCCCACCGGAAAAACCGAACCGCCAACAAGGAAAAGTTGCGCGCCATCATCGCCGGTATCTTTGCCAGCGACAGCCTCGAGCACTGGATGGCGAAGATGAAGAAGGCCAACATACCGGTCGGCTATCTGCGCACCGTCGAGGAAGGTTTCAACGCGCCGGAAGTGCGCGACCGCCATCGTCTCAGCCGGATTCCGCATCCGACCGCGGGCGCCGTCCCCAATATTGAAACGCCGCTGCAGATGAGCCTGACGCCAACCATCGATCCCGTGGCGGCGCCGCTGCTCGGCGAGCATACCAGGGACGTGCTGCGAAAGACCCTCGGCTATGATGAGCGACGTATCGCGGCTCTGGCCGAGGCGGGGGCTTTCGGGAAGCCGGGAAATACGGCCTGAGCGGCGCCGACCAGGTGCGATGTATCTCGCAAACGAATAACATCCCTGCGTTTGCACGACGCCTAACCCGTTTCAAAGCGGTAGCTTTTCCTGTTTATCTGCGGCTAATGTGCCGCCAAACGGGAGAGAAACAGCATGAATGAGGGGACCCCCTACGGCCGGCGAGGAATGTCGAACTCGGCGCCAGCGGTGAAGAATTCCAGAATCTCCACGAATTCGTTCGAAAGGCCCGCTCCCGGCTCAACCAGAACGCATGGGACTATATCGTCGGCGCCGCGGAGACCGAGACCACCATGCGTCGCAACCGCATGGCGCTCGACGAGATTGCATTCCGGCCGCGGGTGCTGCGCAACGTCGCTGAGGTCGACGGGTCGACCGAGGTCTTCGGCCGCCGCTTGCGCCTGCCGGTCATGATTGCGCCGGTCGGCGCGCTCGAGATTTTCGATCCCGATTCAGGCGCGGCCGTCGCGCGCGGAGCCGGGCAGTTCGGCGCGGCTCACATGTTGAGCTCGGTGTCGGAGCCGGGGCTTGAGGCGACCGCCAAGGCCGCGCCCGATGCGTTGCGCATTTACCAGCTCTATGTTCGCGGCGACGACGCCTTTGTCGAAGACGTTGTCAGCCGCTCCATCGACAATGGCTATGCCGCGTTCTGCCTGACCGTCGACACCGCGCATTACAGCCGGCGCGAGCGCGATATCGCCAAGCGGTATGTCCGCGAAAGCCGCATCCGGGCCACCGGCGGCGACTTCCAGAAGGGGCTGGAATGGCGCACGGTGAAGCTGATCAAGGACAAGTATAAAATTCCGCTGGTGATCAAGGGTATTGCGACTGCGGAAGACGCGGCCATCGCGCTCGATCATGGCGTGGACTGGATCTATGTGTCGAACCACGGCGGCCGCCAGCTCGACCATGGACGCGGCGCGATGCACGTCCTGCCGGAAATCGTCGATGCCGTTGCCGGCCGCGCCAAGATCATGGTCGACGGTTCGTTCTGCCGTGGCACCGACATCGTGAAGGCGATCGCCTCCGGGGCCGATCTGGTCGGCATCGGCCGCCTGCAATGCTGGGCGCTCGCAGCCGCGGGCGAAGCCGGCATCGTGCGGATGCTGGAGCTGCTGGAAGATGAGATGATCCGCTGTCTCGGGCTGCTCGGCGTCACCAGCTTTGCCGAACTCGACAAGTCTTACCTGCATGCGGCGACCGCGACGAATCCGCCGAGCGTGTTCAGCGCCTTTCCGCTGCTGGATATCGAGCCCTATCGCTATTGAGAAGGGCGGCCGCGCCGGGTCTTTTCGCCTGAAGCCAGCCCTGTCATTTCCGGAGTTGGTGGCTCGTCAGGGAACCTGGCGGGCATTTCCGCATTATCAGGGGCGCCGAGGACGGCGCCGCCAAACACGAGTCTGATCTCCCATGGTCAAGTAGTCGCAAGCGGATGGCAGAAAATCCTTTCGCTCAATTCAGCCTCGAGAAGGCAATCGATCTTCGCTGGACGTTGCGGGATATTCAGGCTCGCCGGCTGAAAATGTCGCCGGTCAGCGACGAAGATTTGAGGACATTGACGGGCCTCGGCCTGGTCGAAGTGCGCGACGAAGGGCTCGTGCTGACGCAGGCTGGAATCGCCGTGCTGAACGGGTCGTAGTCAGCGCGCCTTCAGGAAGCTCTCGCCGGAGTTCGCAAGGCGTGCAGCGGTAGGTCAGGACGTCGTAATTCTGGTCGCGCGGCTCGATCATGGCCAGCCGCATCTGTGCGCCGCATTTCATGCAAGGCATTTCTATGCTGGTTTGAAATCGCGTACAGGTCGGCGTCGGTCGAAACGTTTGCAGCATTTTATCCCCATGTCCCAAGAGAGACTTAAAACCAGAGACGCAACGCCACCGACAGTCGATCCTTAACCCGAATCACTATGCCACACTGTTGCCACCATTGGAATCGGGCGTCCACCCGTACGGCTACGGGCCGCGACGAAAGGAAATCATTCCTTTGGCCGTTCGTTGGGATTGGGTCCGGCCCGATGCCGGCGGCCCGGTCCGTTGCCCGGCGGAGCTCGGTCCAATACGGCGCAGACGCCGCCGGGAATTGTGCTAACCTGCCAAGGTCGACATTGGAGAAGCGACCATGACTGAACCGAAACTCGAAGTCCCGGCCGAACTGCGCGAACTGGCCGAGAAAACCATCGATCAGGCAGAAAAGGCGTTCGGCATGTTCTTCGATGCCGCCGGAAAGTCCATGACGTCGATGCCCGGCGCGGGTACGGAAATTTCCAGGCAGGCGCTGTCGTTTACCGAACAGAATATGAAGGCCGCGTTCGAGCATGCCCGAAAGCTGGTCCATGCGACCGACCTTCAGGAAGCGATGCGGATCCAGTCTGAATTCCTGCGCAGCCAGTTCACCAACGCCGGCGAACATATGCGTCAGATCACCGGCGGCGTCATGTCGGCCGCAAAAGATTCGACAAAAGGCAAGTTCTGAGAGCGGCGCGCTAGCGGCGGCGCCCGATCGCGACACCGAACAGAAAGGCGACGAACAAGCTGGCCAGCGGCGCTTCGCGGGTAATCGCGCTGATGGTCGCGAGCGGCATTCCCGGTCGCCGTGCGGCTGTGATCGCGTCGCTGAGACGTCCGGCTGCGGCCTGCAGCGCGTCGGACACTTCCGTGAGCGTGCGTGATACATCGGTCGCCGTATCGATGGCGCGTTCTGCCATGCCGGGCTGCGATGGCTCTGGGGGTTCGATTTTCACGTTCTGCAACTCACTCGGTCGCTTGGCATTGCCGGGCAACGGCTGATGTTCTGACAATACGCAGCCAGGACATTTGTTCCCGGAAGTTATCGCCTTTGCTGGGTCGATGAGGAACTTTCCTCGTCGCCGGGATTTGATCTCGTCAGAGGAAATCAACGCGGATATTCATATGGCGAAGGCTTTGACGGAAGATCGTTTGAGCCGACGCGGCGGCGCGCCGCTGAAGGTCGCGATTGCGGTTGCTGTTCTCGGCGTGCTCGGCATGCTGATCGTCGACTATGGGCCGTGGAACAAGCCGAAGGTACAGCCGGCCTTTATGGCGAGTTACAGCTCCACCGGCGAAGCTGCCCGGGCAGCCGGCGCCAAGGTGATGCCGACTGAACCGAAGCTGCAGGTGGAGCCTGAGCCACCCGTGCCAAAGCCCGTTCATCCGGTGAACCCGGCGCCTCAGTAAAGCGCGGCGTTTGACACGTCGGGCAAATCACCGGCATAACGGCATCATCCCGAAGTTCGCGAGCTTCAGAACGAGCGCGTCAGCGCACGCTGACGAATGCGCCCCAGCACGCCGCCAACCCGGCAGCGACCAGCACGAGAAACGGATTGTCGCAAAACGGGCTGCCATATTGGCACATCGCGACACCCAGCGAGCCGACCTCGTGACGGGCCGCCGCATAGAACAAGCCCGATAAAATCGTGAGCACGGCAGCAACGAAAAACATTCGACAGCCTCCTTGCGCTCTGTTGGGCTGCAGGTTGCGCCATCCGTGGCCCAACGATTTCGTTTCGATGTCGCGGTGCTCAATCTGGTTTGCTCCGGCACTTGACGCGTCGGGCAAATCAGATGCACATTGACACCATCGCCGATATCGCAGAGCCCGCACCGGAAACGGTGGCGGGCTTTTCATTTCACGAGACTATCGGCCACGGCGGTTTCAATTTGTCGAAATCGTTTCGTCGAATTTTCCGCAATTTGTTAACCACTCGAAAACGGTTTGACATGTCGGGCAAATCACCGGCATAACGCCATCATCGCGAAAACTGCAAAGCCCGCACGGAGAAATCCGTCGCGGGCTTTTTGTTTGAAATCCCCCAATCGGACGGCGGCCGCACATCGACGCCGCAACTCCCAACGCCCCCCGCCGGGCGTCGCGAGCGTGCCGTCGTCCGAGCCTTCACACAATTGGCCGGCATGCGCGAACATGCCGGCCTGCGGCGCGGATCGTCACCGCCGCACGCGGCCCCCGACGGGATAAGGTTCGCGCCCCAAATGATCTGCGCCTGCACCGCGATCATGCCGCACGTTTCTTTTCTGGAGAGAAGCTGATGACCGCCTATTTGATCTCGCTCGCGCTCGTCGGGCTCGTCGTCATTGCCGTATCGGAGGAATTCTCGTGAGCGCCGAAATCATTCAGTTCATCCCGCGTCCCAAACGCGACAACGCGCAGACGGATTTCCCGCGATTGCTTTCCGCTCTGCGGCGCAGGATCCCGCCATCGCTCATGCCGATGCTGCCGCGGACCAGCTGCTGAACCGGAGAGGCGAGAAACCTAGCGTGGCCAAGACCCTTGTTGAAATTCGCTCCCTCGCACGCAGCCATACCCGGACCGCAATCCGTGTTCTCGTCGGCATCATGCGAAGCAAGGATGCAACTCCTGCGGCCCGCGTTTCGGCCGCCAACGCCATTCTCGATCGCGGCTGGGGCAAGGCCACGCAACCGCTGGAGAACAGTGGTGACGGTGCGCTCGAACTCATTCATCGGATCGAGCTGCGCGCGGATTTTCAGCATTTGCGACGCTGGCGCAGAAGCGTCGAGCAGGCTCAGAGCTATACCTTCAAGGCAGTCATCACGGTGATCGTGACCGGCTTCGTCGGGGCGGTCTGGCTCGGCATCAAGGCGACGCTCGGTAAATGACCCGCCGACGTGCCGGAATACTGAGGATGGGCACGAATTCAGGTGCGACGGATGTATCGGATTTCGCGAGGTTGACTGGAACGACGATGATATTGCGGACACGCTCGAGGAACTTCATCAGTTGACATTCCTTAACGCCGCCCCCGTTCCCAAATTTGATCACGGACACTGGTGGCTTGCCTTTCACGGAACCGCGCCGGTCGCCTTCGCCGGCATCATTCCGTCCACCCATGTTTTCAATGCGGGCTATTTTTGCCGCGTTGGAGTGCTGGGGAAGCATTGCGGGACATCGGCTTCAGTTGCGCCTGATGCGAGCCATGGAGGCGCGTGCGCGTCTGAATGGGTGGTGTTCGATCATCTCCGACACCACAGATAACATGCACTCGGCCAACAACTTCATCCGGGCGGGCTATCGCCTGTTCCGCCCCAGGGACCCCTTGGGCCTGGCCGAATACGCTCTATTGGCGCAAGGACGTAAAATAGCGGCGCGTCCGTTGCGCGCCCCAAAAATTCGCTCTACTCGCCCGGTGGCCGTGT
>CAWBQP010000043.1:0-29549 GCA_963790735.1 uncultured Alphaproteobacteria bacterium
CACACTTAAAACTTGCCGGAATCGCGCTATGGCCGATCGGCAAGATCATCGTTCCCACGGGCTGAGTTCGGATCAGCCCAGGTCAGCCTGAAGTCAGCCTTGAAGTCAGCCTTGGACTATCCCTAGGCCGCCGTTTCCGCCGGCTTCAGCCGCTCGAACTCGGCGTCGCTGATCTCGGTCTGGGCCACCAGCACGCTGCAGCGCAGGCGCTTGACCAGATAGCTGCCGATCGAGCCGAACCACCGCGCCAGCGTCCCCTGCGGGCGGTGGCCGACGACGACGAGATGCGCGCCGATTTCTTCGGCAACTTCGGCAATTTTCTGGCCGGCATCGCCGACCTCGAGCCGCGCGGTCGGGTTAAATCCCAACGCCTTCAGCCGCTCGGTGCCTTCGTTCAGGATGGCCTTGTAATCCTCGGTCTGCAGTTCGATCGGGATCGTGAGCCCGGCCTCGGGCGTCATGATCGAGGAAACCTCGACGACAGCGAGCAAAAAGACCTCGGAACGGCAGAGTTGTGCGAGCTTTGCGCCCTCCCGCAACGCGCGCCGCCCCTCGACCGAACCGTCATAGGCGAGAAGAACCTTCTTATACATCGGACGTCCCCATCGATGGCGAGAAGATTAACACCGCAAGACTAGCACCAATTGCGGGGAAGGAATCGGAATTTTGCATGGGGAACGCGGGTCACCAGCCGCCACCTTCGTCGCCCCACCCCTGCCAGGGCCGTTGCCCCTGCCCGGCCAATCGGCTAAATGAACCCCCGAAGCACCCGTAGCTCAGCTGGATAGAGCGTTGCCCTCCGAAGGCAAAGGTCACACGTTCGAATCGTGTCGGGTGCGCCATTTCCGTTTCGTTTGCGATGCCGCCAATCAATCGCCGCCATTGCAGCGCTTCCCGTGGCTTACGGGATCCTTGCCACAATTTCGGGCCGGTTTTTCGCGAGCCAGGCCACGGCCTCGGGTCCGTCGACGACGCACGCGAAGGTTTCCCAGGTTGGGTCCTCCAGGGATTCCGGTTGCAGTCGCTTCGCCGCATACTCAACGAGGTCATGCAAGCGTTCGTATCCTCGTCGGCGTTCGAGGGAATCCGCAATCGCTGTGCTGGCCCATCCTCGTCGGGCCAAATCGACAATGCTCGGAGCGTCAGCCTCGCTGAACCAGGGTGTGGCATCGAACTCGATGCAGCGGACATTATCGGCGGTATGGCAGGTAGCGTGGATCATTGGATTCCTCCGTTCGCCGGCTGGAGCCCTTTCCGTTCCGATGGAATCGGAACGGGGCTCTAGATTCTTATTTTGACGCGTTTTATTTACGCGACCCGGTATCCACTTCGCTCGAAAACGCTCTAGCAACCTGCGCTGGCATTGCACCTCAGAGTCACATCGCTGCCTCGCGCGCCTCAGGCCTTTGACCAGGTCCCCCAGCAGGTTCGCCGCCACCGTCAGCTTGGCGAGCGTCAAGCCGCTGGCACCAATCTCCTCGACCGAGCGGCGGATGCGCGTCGCTTCGGGGTGAGCCGCGAGCCAGGTCTCGACGGCCTGCTGGCCGGACTGTCCGGTTGCCAGCATATCCGCGGCCAATCTTCTTTCGGCGCCAGCGATCTGCTCAACGGCGCGATCGATGGCCATACGTTCGAAATAATCGTTTGCCGGCACGCTGCGCGCGGCGGCGATAATGCGGTCGAGACGGAAGTTGGCTTCGGCGGCGAAGAAGGTCGCCGCCGCATCGCCAATGGCGCGCGTGGTGCGCTCCGCAACCGTCACGATGTCAGGTGCCGAGACCAGGGTGTCGAGATCGGCGAGTTCGCCGGCGAGGCCGGCCGGGACGCCGGCATCGGTCAGGTCCTGCCGCCGCTTGGCACGTGCGGCCTGCAAGTCCGGCGGTAGCGCGGTGTCGAGCCCGGCGACGATCTGGCGGATAGCCGGGCCGAAGCGCGCGATGACGGCCTCCAGCCCGTCCTTGAAATCGACATTGCGGACGTACCAGACCATGCGGGAGAGCAGAAGGTCCTGCACAGAAGCGTAGAGGGACAGCTGCACCTGCCCGTCGATGCAGGTATCGAGCGCATCGATCGCGTCATTGAGCCACCTCAGTCCGTAGCATTCATCGACCGCCACATAGGCCATGACGATGGTCGGGATATCGGCGTCCGTCTCGTCGATCAGGCGCACGACACAGGCCGGGCCGCCGCGGTTGATCACCGCATTGGCGAGGCCAGTCGCGATGATCTCCCGCCGCAGGCGATGGAATTCGACCGCTGTCGGGAATTTGTCCTGAATCTCGCGCGGAAAATACTGGGATAGTTCGCGGGCAAGATAGGGATCATCGGGCACGCTGGTGGCGAGCAGGTCATCGTAGAGGGTCAGCTTGGCGTAGGCGAGCAACACGGCAAGCTCGGGCCGCGTCAGGAACTGGCCGCGCCGTGTGCGCTCGGTGAGCGCTGCGTCGTCGGGCAAGAATTCCACCGTGCGGCTGAGCAAGCCGCGCTGCTCGAGCGACTGCATCAGGCGGGTGAGGAAGCCGGTCTCGGCCACGCCCTTGCGCTCGACGAGCGAGAGCGCCAGCGTCTGCAGATAGTTGTTGCGCAGCACCAGCGCGCCGACCTCGTCGGTCATCGCGGCAAGCAGGCTGTTGCGGTCGGCGGGGCTGAGGCGTCCCTCGCGCTCGAGGCGCGCCATCGCGATCTTGATATTGACCTCGACGTCGGACGTGTTCACGCCGGCCGAATTGTCGATGGCGTCGGTGTTGAGCTTGACGCCCTTCTGCGCCGCTTCAATGCGGCCGCGCTGGGTGACGCCGAGATTGGCGCCTTCGCCGATCACCCGGGCGCGCACGTCGCCGCCCGTGACGCGGATCGGATCGTTGGCGCGGTCGCCGACCTGATCGTCGCTTTCCGCGGAGGAGCGAACATAGGTGCCGATGCCGCCAAACCACAAGAGGTCCGCGCGCGCCTTCAGGATCGCCGTCATCACCTCGAAAGGTGTGGCTTGCGGCTTGTCGAGATCGAGCAGGGTGCGCACTTCCGGAGCGAGCGGGATCGCCTTGAGCTGGCGCGAGAACACGCCGCCACCTTCCGAGATCAGCGACTTGTTGTAGTCCTGCCAGCTCGATCGCGGCAGGTCGAACATGCGCTTGCGCTCGGCGAAGCTGATCGAAGGATCAGGCGAGGGGTCGATGAAGATGTCGCGATGATCGAAAGCCGCCACAAGCTTCGTCGCCGGCGAGAGCAGCATGCCATTGCCGAAAACGTCGCCGGACATGTCGCCGACGCCGACCGCGGTGAACGGCATGGTCTGAATGTCGGTGCCGAGCTCGCGGAAGTGTCGCTTGACCGCCTCCCAGGCGCCGCGCGCCGTGATCCCCATCTTCTTGTGGT
Organism: uncultured Alphaproteobacteria bacterium; assembly: GCA_963790735.1. Lineage (GTDB taxonomy): Bacteria > Pseudomonadota > Alphaproteobacteria > Rhizobiales > Xanthobacteraceae > Bradyrhizobium. The sequence goes on from CAWBQP010000043.1 coordinate 3,376, forward strand.
CGTAGCCCTGGCTGCCGCCGGAAGCGAAGGCATCGCCGAGCCAATGGTTTTTCTCGACCGAGATCGCGTTGGCGGTGTCGGAGAAGGTGGCGGTGCCCTTGTCGGCGGCGACGACGAGGTAGGGGTCATCGCCGTCATGGCGCACGGTGGATTCGGGCGGCACGACGATGTCGCCGTCGAGATTGTCGGTGAGTTCGAGCAGCGAGCGAACGAAGATGCGATAGGCTTCGGTGCCTTCCGCGAGCCAGGCTTCGCGATTGGAAGGCGGCGGCAGGCGCTTGGGCACGAAGCCGCCCTTGGCGCCGACCGGCACGATCACGGCGTTCTTGACCTGCTGCGCCTTCACGAGGCCCAGGATCTCAGTGCGGAAATCCTGCGGCCGGTCGGACCAGCGCAAGCCACCGCGAGCAACCTTGCCGAAGCGCAGGTGAATACCTTCGACACGAGGTGAATAGACGAAGATCTCGTAGAGAGGTCGTGGAGCCGGCAGGTCGTCGATCGCGCGCGCGTCGAACTTGAAGGAGATCACCGGACGCGGATGTCCGTTCTCGCCGATCTGCCACAGATTGGTGCGGATGGTTGCCTGCACCAGATTGGTGAAGCGGCGCAGGATGCGGTCTTCATCGAGCGAGGCGACGGATTTGAGCTGTTCCTCGATCTCGGCAAGCAGGGCCGCCTCGCGTGCCGAGCGCTCGGCACCCGTGGAGGCGAGGCGTGGATCGAGGCGGGTCTGGAACAGCGCGACGAGGTTGGCCGTGATCGCGGCGTTCTTGCGCAAGGTCTCCCACATATAGTCCTGGGTGAAGGGAGCGCGGATCTGGTGCAAATAGCGGGACAGCGCCCGGATGGCCGAGACTTCCCGCCAGCCCAGGGCCGTGCGCAGGATCAGGGCATTGTACCCGTCGGATTCGGCGCGATCGGTGACCACCGCCATGATCGAGGCTTCCAGGCGATGGCTGAATTCCGGGTTGATTTCGATCGGCTGGCTGTCGCTGGTCTCGATCGTCATGTCGTGCAGCCAGACCGGCGCCGACCTGGTACGGGGCACGATCTGATAGGTGCGTTCGTTGACCACGCGCAGGCCATGATTTTCGATCACCGGCACGCGGTAGGACAGCGATAGCGGTGCTGCGTCCGAGAACACCTTCAGGCCGAAGCGCCTTGGATCGTCCTCGCCCTCGAAGCGGTGAACCGAAATCGTCACCGGTCGGGCCGGCGTGAGCTTTTCGACAGTCGTGATATCGGCGATCGCCTGTTCCGCCGTGAAGACCTCGGTATAGCCGCCGCTAAAGGCCTGGGCGTATCGGTTGGTGAGCATGCGCGCCCGCATGCCATCGGTCGACGCCGTGAGCGCGCCCTTCAGCCTGTCGGCCCAGGTAGCGGCAATGGCGCTGATCCCGGCTTCGAGCGTGGCGCGCTCGACGACGGGAGTTTTGCCTTCATAGCGCCCGATGATGTAGTGGACGCGCGCAAGCGCCCCTTCAGGGAATGATACGTAGGAGGCGGACAAGGTCCCCTTGTAGGCCTGCGCCAGAAAGGCACCGACGCGTGTGCGGACGTCGGTGTCGTATTTCTCGCGCGGAATGAAGGTGAGGATAGAGACGAAGCGATCGAACTTGTCCACCCGCGCCAGCGCCCGGACGCGGGGGCGCTCGTAGAGGATCAGGATCTCTATGACGAAATTGTTGAGAGTGTCGACGTCGATCTGGAACAGTTCGTCACGCGGATATTCTTCGAGAATATGCATGAGCGCTTTGCCGGAATGGCCGCTCGGGTCGAAGCCCGCGCGCTGGAGGACCCCCGAGACCTTGTGGCGGACATAAGGGATCTGTCGTACCGAGCGGGTATAGGCGCCTGAGGTGAAAAGGCCGACGACCCGCAATTCGCCCTCGAGCCGGCCGTCGGGCGTATAGAGCTTGATGCCCACATAATCCATCCGGATGCGGCGATGAACGCGGCTGGAGACATTGGCCTTGATGACGATCAGCAGGGTCGGCTCGCGCATGAACTCGCGAATTTCCGGCGTCATCACCACCATTTCGGTGCCGCGGCGCAGGACCTTCACGTCGGGATCGCGCAAGATGCCGAGGCCTTCGCCGGACGTGATGTCGTCGGGCGCATCGCTGTCGGGCGAGAAGCGATATTCGCGCACGCCGAGAAAGGTGAAATTGTCCGCGCAGAGCCATTGCAGGAACTGGTTGGCTTCGGCGAGCTCGTCGATCGGCAGCGGCGGAGGATTGGAAGAGAAAGTCTTGATCGCTTCCTCGACGCGGTCACGCATGGCACGCCAGTCGGTGACGCAGGCGCGGACGTCGTTCAACATCCTGGTGAGGCCGTCGATCAGCTTCTGGCGATCGGCATCGGCGTCCAGGCGGTTGATGTGGAGGTGAATCAGGCTTTCGCGCGTGCCCTTTGCTCCCTCGGGCAGTGCTTCGCCGTAGAAGCGCAGCAGCTTGCCCTGGTCATCGCGCTCCACGGCGATGATCGGGTGAGCGACAAGGGTGACCTCGACGCCCTGCTCGGCGAGCTCCGCCATGGTGGAATCGAACAGGAAAGGCATGTTGTCGTTGAGAATTTCGAGCACGGAAATCTCGCGCCCGTTGGGCAACATCGGGTTGGCGACGCGGATATCGGCGCTGCCTGCCGTGCGCCGCTGCACGTGTTCCCAGGCTTGCTCCGCCAGGAGGGCAAGCGAGGCGGCATCGTAATTGGCGAGGTCCTCGATGTTGGTGTAGCCGAACAAAGGCTCGGCAAAGGCCCGCGGGCTCTTGCCCGGCTGCACGTTGCCCGCTGCATCCCGGATCAGAGTTGCCCGGGCTTTGTCGTCACGCGCCATAATGTCCTCCATTTGCCGCGCCGTCCGACCGCAGCCGCGATCATCAGCTTGATTCTGGAGTGCATTTCTTCGAACGCCGCGATAGAGTGCGTACGCGAAATCCTCGGTATCGAAGCTTCGACGGCTGCCGACGACAATACTACGATCCCGGAGCGAAAGGGGCACGCTGTCGTGAGGCGTGCTGAAATTCCCTACGGCAGCGCGTGAGGCCGAAGTCGGCGCCGACGGCGGTCGAACCGTTGAGGATGGGAAAAATCACAAGCAATTTCAATTGTGTAAGTTCGTCGTCTTGTTCTGAATGGCGCGCCATTACAGAACTCGGCACGCCAAAACCCGCCATTTTTGCGGTTGAAGCAGCAACGAGCGTACGCAGGAGTACGCTTTTCGACCCATGATGCGTAGTTCTTCTGATCGACTTCGACCCGTTGGGCGAACGAGTGAGCCGTGTCGTCACTCTGCCTTGCCGGCCGTGGTCTCTTGCCCACGGCCCGGCCGCCAGACCGGATCCGGGCGAGACCATAGCACCGTGTCGCGGATAGCTTCCGCCAATGCTTCTGCCTGCACCGCAAGGAAACGTGCGCCCTTTTCGGCCGTGGCGGTCCGCGGGTCTCCCCAGGTGCCTGTGATCGGCGCGCGTTCGGAGAATGAGTAGAACCGGGAGAAGCCCGCCGGCGCGTGGACCGGGGCGGGAGCCTGCTGCATCGCCTCGTCCAGCTTGTGCGCCTTCACGATATCTTTCGCGATTGCCATCATGACCGAGGTTTCACCCTCGCAGGCATGTTTCGGCGCGGTGTCGGACTCGAAGATCGCCGCGATCTTGGCGGACGCCAGGAACCACGGCGTCGTGGCCACGATTGGAAAATCGTATGCCACCGCCAGTTCGCGCGATGCCACGGCAAGCGGATCGATATTGCCGCCGTGGCCGTTTACGATCAGCAAGCGGGCAAAGCCCAATGCGCGAAGCGATCGCACGATGCTTTCAAGGATCGCGCGATACGCGGCATAGTCGACGCTGATCGTGCCGCCAAAAGGCAAATGATGCTCGCTCAAACCCAGCCACAGGCCGGGCAGCACGGCGACCGGCACCGGATCTGGACCCCCGACCACCAACCGAGCGGCCGCAATCGAGGCCGCGCTGGCGCTGGCGGTATCGGTGATGACAGGCAGATGCGGGCCATGCTGCTCCAGCGAGCCCGCGGGCAGGATCGCCAGCGCCCCTTTGCGTGCGGCGATCTCGCGCAGATCCGGAGCGGTCATGCGCGCCCATTCGACTTCAATGCTCATAACGATCTCCCGAAAGGATTGGATGGAGAGGGTTTATCATGTGGTCCGAAGAGAAATATTATGGAGAGCTTCGAGGTCGGAGGTGGCTCATACCAGCGCCACCGTTTGCTGGAAGCCCGTTTCGATAAAGCTGGCTAAGGATGGCGATCCCCGGGGAGGCCGCGAACCTGATGCACCGTCGCCGCATTACGGCGGTATACTTCCAGCAGGCCGCGAATTGTCAGATCGGGATCGAAGTGGTCGATCGCTCTGGTGGCGCCGTGGAACAACGATGCGACACCGCCGGTTGCGACGACCGTCATTGCTTCGTTCCGCTCGGCCTTGATGCGTGCGATCATTCCCTCGATGAGCGCAACGTGACCCCAGAAAATGCCGGACTGCATGGCGCTAACCGTGTCGTCGCCCACCACCCGTCGTGGCTTTTGCAGCGCAATCCTGGGAAGCTTCGCGGCAGCCGCATGCAGGGCCTCCATCGACAGGTGGATGCCCGGCGCGATCACTCCTCCCTCGAAGCCGCCATCACTCCCGATCACGTCCAGCGTGATGGCGGTCCCGCTGTCGACGATGATCAATGGCCCGGAATAGAGCTTGAGCGCGCCGAGCGCATTGACCAGACGGTCCGATCCGACCTCCGAGGGCTTGCTGGTCCGCACCTGGATGCCGAGCTCGGTATTCTCACCGATGATCAACGGCTCGACGTGCAGGTAACGACGCGACAGGTTTCGCAGGTTGAAGATCGACTGCGGCACGACACTCGATATCACACAGGCATTCAACAGGCCGAGCTCAAGCTTGTGCATCGCCATCAGCTGCGACAGCCACACGGCGTACTCATCGGCTGTACGGCTGGGCTCGGTAGCCGATCGCCATTGGGCGATCCAATGGTCGCCGTCGTGAACCGCGAACAGGCTGTTGGTGTTTCCCTGCTCAATTGCCAGAAGCATCGATCAAGTCCTACGTTGCCGCTTCCCACTACTAGGCGTTGCGCTCTACAAGATCAGACCAAAACGGGATGTACTTGATTTGATCCGGCCACGGTCGATGGCTCCACCCAGCGAACTCTCGCTCGAAATAGTCAATCAGGTCAGCCCCGTAATAGATCACATCGGCCTGATAGACCGAGAACACGGGATTGCCCGGCTCGTGCGGTTCCGCTGGCAGGTATCGGTGACCGATCAATGGTATCAGTTTTGGGGCGCGCGCGACGACGGCACGCAAAACCTCCTTACGGGCGTCCAGGCTGACCGGCTTTTCTCCCCACTCCGGCCACCAAAGGTGGTTGCGCTCAACATCGAAAAGGAGCCCTTCAAAGGGCCAGTCCAGCATGCGCCTGATCGCGACTTCATCGGTCCACGCGTGTCCGTCCAATGGCCGCCGATCCCTCAACAGAGCCACCAGGTCTGGCGGGAAAACCAAACCGAACTTCTCTTGTGCGTCATCGAGTTCGGTCTTTGTGTAACCTTTTGCCCACCTGCCCGGCGTCATTTGTCCCTCATCCTGGCGCTGGACGCGAGCTATCCGAAAACTTCCACGAGGCGTAGCACAAATTCGTGTGCTGCTGCAGTACTGGTGGATTGGATGGGGCGACAGGCTTCGCCATCCTGGCGCCACGACTGATGCGTCGATGGCCCAAAGCCGAACGTGCTGCTGTGAATTTCGATCGTATCGCCATCGATGGCGGTAGCTTGACCGATCAAGTCACCCGCCCGGGACGGCGAAGGCAGGCGACCGGGCATTTGCCTGCCTTCGTCGTCCCATCGGTGGTCCCATCTTCGGCAGGTTACTTTAGATCGGCGAAGACTCTGCTGAACTCCGGAAGCTGCAGTCTTCTTTTCTCTTGTTGGTATTCAAGTTCGTTGAAAGGGCCACTCACGGAAACTCGCATCCGAGCATCCCACTCATTTGCCTGACGCGAGATGTAGTAGAATTCCGAGACGGAGCGATTGGGCGCCTCATTCCCCCGACGCGGATGGCGAGCAAATACGATGTATTGGGAGTTCGAGCCGGCCTGAAATACAGTAGGACCTGGGAGGCCATCGCCGCTGCAATCTCCCTTTGTGCCGATGGAACGGCAGAGTGACATGTCTTCAGAAATATCGATGGCGACGAGCCGATAAGGTCCATCCAGGGCGTCGTCCCGAACGAACCCGCATCCAGCCACGCACAAGAGGATTGCTAAACTTGCCCATCGCATAGCATGTTAGATCATGCGTTGCGCTACCTTGGAAAGTGGGCTCGTGCGTCCGTTCACCGTTACCTCTCCGGCGCGGTAGGCTGTGGTATCGCCCTCTATCGAACTGCGCGCAGAATCGAAAGGCCGCTACCTATCGCCCTCTAAGGTACGATTTCCGCTCCGGTGCTGAGAGCGGACGCGCGGAAGGGCTGCTAGGGGTGGGAAGCCGCCATTGCCCACAAGGCCTCCGGCCTGATCAACCGAGCTCCCATGGCAGAAGCAGCGGGTATGCCGTGTTGCGCGGCGAGAAGGCTTCCTACGACCCGCAGGCCCGCGAGTTGGGCGCGAAGAGGCTGCTCTGGGTCAGCGCGCGCGCCGGTAATGCATGGCGACCGCGCCGCTGCGGAGCGGCTTGGCCGAGATCAGCTCGAGCCGTCGCGTGCTGGGCAGCCCGCTCTGGTAGAGGGTCGGGCCGTGGCCCGCGATCCTGGGGTGCACGAGGAGCTTGTACTCGTCGATTAGATCCAGCCGGTCCAGCTCGGTCGCGAGCTTGCCGCTACCGAGGAGCACGCCGGCCGGGGTCGCGTCCTTGAGCCTCTGCACGCCCGTGCGCAGTTCGCCGCCGATGTGGTGGCTGTTGGTCCACGGGAAGGCCTTTCGCGTCGATGACACTACGTACTTCGGCTTGGCCTCCAGCTTGACCGCCCACTCGCGTATCGCCGGCGGCGCCTCCTCGTCGCCGCGGGCGACTGCCGGCCAGTAGCTCTCCATCATCTCGTAGGTGACGCGACCCCACAGCATTGCTCCGCCCTCATCCATAAGGCGGGTGAAGAAGGCGTGCGTCTCGTCGTCGGCAATTCCCTCCTGGTGGTCGACGCAGCCGTCCAGGGTGACGTTGATGCTGAAGGTCAATAGTCCCATGCGGCGAGTCTAAGCCATACAATGGAAGACATGAAGGCCGATTGCTCGCGGTTGATGTTGAACTTCCGCAATGGGTCGGTTCAAGAAGTTGGCGCCAGGCCGGAAACCCGCTCTTCGCGGCGTACAATCGGCGGCTCCAGGGAGCCTGCTGGATACCCCGTCGTACAATGGCGTAGGTGCGCCCGACACAATTCGAACGTGTAACCTTTGCGTTCGGAAGGCAACGTTCTATCGGCTGGGCTGCGGGTGCTTCGGGGGTTCATTTAGCCGGCTGGCCGGGCAGGGACAATGGGCCCTTGATGGCCTGATGATCTCGGCCCACGCCGCCGCAATTCCTGATTGAAATCAAGGCGCGCCGGTTTCCGAAGCGCCCCGCCGTCAGCTTACGCTGCGCAGCTCGCGGACTGCATCGGGGCGTTGCCGGACGCCGCGTAACAGAAAGCGTCATAATAGGCTTCCAGCTCGGCTACGGCGCGATACTCCCACTCCTTGGCTTGTGCCAGGAGGGAGCCGCTATGAAGCGGCCGGAAGGCCGCGGTTTGGCGGTACAACGATGCGATGGTGCGGTATCGGCGAACGTTTTCCATGATGGCCAGGCTGTTCATGCTCGGATCTCCCCATTCCTTTTCCCGGCACGAATTTGCGACACAACGATTTTCGATTAGTTAGCAGGACTGGAAGAGAGAACGTGTGGTTTCCGAACGGTTGACGGCGGACGCTCGTCGGACGGACGCGGCAAGGTGCGGCCCCCTCGGAGCCCGAAAAGCTCGGCCGGTTCACTCGTCTGCGCGCGCTGTCTGCGGCGAGGCCGAAGAATCCCCGTTCGAACAGACGACATCCGTCGGCAGGAGAGACACGCCGCCCCCATCGATCCCCCATACGGGGATCGACAATGCGCGGGCACAATATGCCAGTCCGATCCCGAGAAGCGACGCGCACAACATGGTGGCAGCGAACGGCCAGGTCACTCGCCTTCTTTGCGGTGATGGCTGCAGGCTGGCCGCAGTGATGGCTGACATTTGGTTTGGGCTGGACACTGGTCACGATCCTGGCTGGAGAATGATGAGTTCGAGACCAGCCACCGCCGATCGCGATGGCCCGGGGCTGTTCGTCCGGCGCGTGACGCCGAACACAGGGCGACGCCGCAGCTCGCAGGCATCGCGCGATCCGCCGAGAGCTATTCGATGCTCAAGGGCGGGGAGCCCTTCCCCGGCGGAGCACGCGAAGCCGCACCCTAATGGTGCTTGTGCTGCGCACTGGCACCAGCGACGCCGCTGACTGCGGCTCCGGGATTTTCCTCGACGTTGTAGACGATCTCGATAGGCCCGGCCTTTTCGAACACCAGCGTGCCCTTGATCTTCTGGCCGAGTTGCAATGGCTCCTTGAGGCCGAGCAGCACGATACGAAGCGCGCCGGGCTTGAGCTCCACGGTCTTGCCGGGCTTGATCTCGATGCCGTTCGCGAGCGGGCGCGTCTTCGCCATGCCGTCGACATCGACCACCTCGTGCACCTCGATCTGGCCTGCCGCGGGCGAGGCGCCTCCGATCAGGCGATCCGCAGTCTTTCCCTTGTTGGTGATGGTGAGATAGCCGCCGGCAATGTTGGCATCCTTCGGGGTCGGGCGCGACCAGGGATGACCGATGTCGATGGCGCCGACCTTGAACTCGTGCGCGCCGGCCCCGGTCGTAATGAGCACAGCGGCTGCGACGAAAATAGCCGCGGTGACAAACACAAAGATATCTCTGACGACGGTTGTCATAATGTCCTACTCCGATACGCGCGCTGGACCGTTACGGCATTTAGAGAAACAATCAGACGCGATTACGGCCGGTGCTCGCCGCGATTGCGGCTACTGCCGGACGTGATTGCGGCCACCGCATCGCGGGCGCAACGCGAAGAAAATCGCACGCACAACCAAGCGGCCGGGCCGCACCTCTCTCACCATTTGCTCAACACGCGACCGCCATACGGATGCCGCGCTCGCGATGATGTCTTCGCTTTTCCGCTTCCCTTCCGTCGCCAGCAGGCCGCGCTTCTCGCACGATCCAGTCAATCTCGCGCCTGATTGCAATGGCTAATCGTCCGACAGTGAGTAAAGGGGGCGTATGTGTGTGCGTATCGTATAAGGCCGGCTGCCGGCGTCTTTTCATCCATCATGTTTTTTCTCGCTGTACCTGCGGAAGCGCATCATCCCGGCGGCGGCGGCAATACCGGTAGCGGCGGCCCCATCAACACCATCTCGGCCGACACGCTTTCCGAAGGACTGATCGCCGCGTCCGTCCGCTACGAATTCATCCGGCTGGGCCAGCTCAGCGACGCCGACCTGCTCGCCGCCGCAGCCAAGGGCACGCACGCGCATTCGATCCGCTCGATCGACAGCGTTTCGCTTTCGGTCGCCTACGGCGTCACCAATGACTTCACCGTTGGCGTTCGCGCCGCCGGCATCCGCCGCTCGGGTATCAGCGAACCCGCGGAGGACATGCTGAGCGGCGGCCATATGGGCATGATGAATATCGAGCGACATGAGCAGCCTGATGAGCCCTGACGGCATCAACCGGCGCGGCAATTCGGCAGGCTTCGGCGACGTGACCATGCTCGGGCAATACCGCTTCCACAACAACGCGCAGACCGGGACATCAGCCGCCGTGCTGTTCGGCTTCAAGGCGCCGACCGGTAGCACCAACCAGCGCGACGCCGCCGGCCAGCTCTTTCAGGCCGAGTTTCAGCCGGGCTCGGGCTCGTTGGACGGCCTGTTCGGCGCCGCCTTCACCAAACGCACAGGCCGCTGGTCGTTCGACGTGAGCGGTCTCTATTATCTGATCACCACGGGCACCCAGAACACCAATCTCGGCGACCGCTTCCTGTTCGGCACCGCGGTGTCGTATCGCCTGGTCGGCGCCACCGGCTCGTCGAAAGAGGTGGAGCTGCACGAATACTGCATGCAGCCCCGCAACCAGTTGCAGGAGCATTGCCTCTATCACGCCAATCACGACCACAGCGACATGAAGAAGACGCCCTACACGCTCGACCTCGTGCTCGAGCTCAATGGCGAGTGGCACGACAAGCAGCGCATCGCCGGCATTCCGGACCCCAATTCGGGCGGCACCACGGTCTATCTCTCGCCCGGCGTGCGCGTGGGCTTCGATCGCTTCTCGGGCTTCGTCTCCGTCGGCGTGCCGGTGATCAACCAGCACAACGGCGTTCAGTCCAAGCCGGATTTTCGCGTGCTTACCGGAATCGGCGCGCGGCTGAACTGAACGCTGAAGTCGGCCACCATTGTTTGATCGTCATGGCCGGGCAAAAGCGCGAAGCGCGTCTTCGCGCCGATGTCCCGGCCATCCACGTTCTTTTCGCTGCAAAACCGCAAGGACGTGGATGCCCGGCAGCCGGCTACGCCCAGGCTTCGCCGGCCTGACGCCAGTCCGCCGAAGCTTCAGCGAAGGCGGGCACAAGGCCGGGCATGACGAGGAAGCTTGAGCTGCCCGTTAGGCGGCGCGGATGTTGCCGAGGAATTTACCGGTTTCGGTCTCGAGCTGCTCGGATTGCGAGGTGAGCTGGGCGGCGGCATTCAGGACGAGGGTCGCGGCAGCGTCGACCTTGCTCGACGCTTCTCGCACGCCCGTGATGTTTTGCATCACCTCCTGGGCGCCCTGCGCCGCCTGCTGCACGCTGCGGGCAATCTCGTTGGTCGCAGCGCCCTGCTCTTCGACGGCCGCCGCAATGGAGCCGGTAATTTCGTTCATCTGCCCGATGGTGGTGCCGATCTCGCGGATCGCGTTGACGGTCGAGCCGGTCGCATCGCGAATTTCCTGGATCTGGCTGGTGATTTCGTCAGTGGCCTTGGCGGTCTGCGACGACAGCGCCTTGACCTCATTGGCCACGACGGCAAAACCCCTGCCGGCCTCGCCGGCCCGGGCGGCCTCGATGGTCGCGTTCAAGGCCAGCAAATTCGTCTGTCCCGCGATGGTCTGGATCAGCGCCATGACCTCGCCGATCTTTTGCGACGCTTCGACCAGGCGTCCGACCATGGCCTCGGTTCGGGTTGCCTGCCCGACCGCATTCTGAGCAATGGACGAAGACTGGGTGACCTGCCGCGCGATCTCCTGGATCGAGGACGACAGCTCCTCCGCGGAGGCCGCTACCGTCTGAACGTTCGAGGCGGTCTGCTCGGCGGCGGCCGCGACTTTCGCGCTCTGGCCCGTGGTCCCCACTGCGATCGTGGACATCGACGACGCGGAATTCTGCAGCGCGTCGGCGGCGGTGGCGGTGCCCCGGATCACCCCGCCGATGCTGCGCTCGAACTCGTCGGCGATGCGGGACAAATCCGTCCGCCGCTCCTCGACGGAACGAACCTTCATCGCTTCCTGCTCGGTGCGGAACCGCGTCGTTTCGACCAGATGATCCCTGAAGACCTGCAGGCTTCGCGCAATCCGGCCGACCTCGTTGGTCTGGTCGACGAACGGAATGTCGACCGCAAGATTGCCCTTGGCCAGTTCGTCCATGGCCGAGCAGGTTCTGTTGAGGGGGCCGACCAGGCCGCGGCCAAGCCAGAACGCCGCGAATGCCGCGATGGCCAGCCCGGCGAGCCCCGCGATCCCGGCCCAGATCATGCGGCGAAAGACCACGGCGTCGATATCGTCGACATAGGCGCCCGCCTGAAGCGCCAGAAGCTTGTCGCCCGCGCCAAAGGCCCCGACATAGGAGACCTTGCGGAGTTCGGCGCCACCGGCCGACCGGGGCGCCAGATATTCGACAAAGCCACCGCCGGCGCGCGCCGTCCGCACGATGTCCTGGATCAACAGCTTGCCGCTCTTGTCCTTGAAGTCCCAGCGGTTGACGTTGATGTATTTGGGATTGGCATGCACGTAGGTGACGCCCGCATCCGAGCTGCCGGTGCCGTAGGCGCCGATATAGTCCGAGTATTCGCCCCAGCGCATGGCGCTGATCGAGGCGAAGGCCATCTGGCGCGCCTGGTCCGGCTCGATCCTGCCGGCCTTGGCCTCGCCCTCATAGTGGGCGAGAACCTTTGTCGCGGCCTCGACGAGATTGCGGACCGTGGTGCGCCGCTCGTCCAGGGTCGCATCGCGCAACACCAGGATCTGCAAGGCGGAGACGCCGAACAGCACGATCGTCAGCGCCGCAATGATCATCGCAAAACGCTGATAGACGGTGAGGTTACGCATGCGGCTTGCCTTCCTGTTGGTTGAAGATTTGTACCAACACAACGTTAATCGATTGTTATCGGGTTGCGCGGAAGGCCCGCAGCGTCTAATTGCGAGAATCGGCGCTTGAAATGACCGCACCACAGCGACACAATGGCGCCCATCCTTCCAACAACACGCGCCGATGATCCCCGCACCGTGCGGAATCGCATGGTGCGCCAAGAGTGACCCATAATGGCTGAAGCCGATCTCGACATTTTCATCCGGCAAATCGCAAAAGCGCAGAACAAGAGCCTGATGGCCGCCGTCAAGAAACGGCGCGACCAGATCATGGCCCGCGCGGCCAAGGCCAAGGACAAGGAGACCCGGGATCAGTTCCGGTTGATCGCCAAGAGCACGATGCTGCTCGGCACGGCCGCGGCCAAGCGGCTGCAGAATTCGGCGGAAAACACCGCCGATAGTTACGCCCGGGCGATCAGGAACGCGGCCGAGGAAGCCGCGGCGGCGGCGAAGGCGGCTAAAAAGCCTGCCAAGAAGAAGGACGATTGAAGCGGCCGCTGCCGCTCAGGCGGCCCGATGGACACGGTAAATACCGCGCTCGAATAGACGATAGACATTAAGCGCGCGCTGGTCGGCGAACGGCAGTACCTGCATCATGATCACACCCGCGATACGCGACGCCGGGTCGATCCAATAGTAGGTATTGTAAAGCCCGGCCCACGTCAGGCTACCTGCCCTGCGGCCATCCGCCACAGGATCGATGTTGATCATATCGCCAAGCCCCCACCGCAGCCGGACTCCCGGGAAGAAATCGACGTTCTCAGACAATGCCGGATTTGTTGTCTTGAGAATTCCCGCGTCAAGGTTGCCGATCTGATTGGTGGACATGAGCGCAACCGTCTGCGCCCGCAGGATGCTCTTCCCGGCAAGTGCTCCGCCATTCAACAGCGCCTGGAGCAAAGTCAGATAATCCGGCGCTGTGGAATAGATGCCGCCGCCACCGGAAATCACTTTCGGTTCCGTTCGTCTCACCAAAGGCTGCGGCACAAGCGTCCCATCCGCCTTGCGCAAATGCAGACTTGCCTGGCGCGCGCGCTGCTTCTCGGTGAGCGAGAAAGCGGTGTCGTTCATCCCGAGCGGACCCAGGATGTGATCGCGGAAATAGCGATCCAGACTTTGCCCACTGACGATTTCAACGAGCCGGCCGACCCGGTCGAGACTGGCGCCGTAGGACCACCTGGTATCCGGATCGAACATCAGCGGTGTACGCGGCAGCGCCGGATCGCTGCGAGACGCTTTGCCGTAGCGAACGACATTCGTGTCCCAAAGCTGATAGCTAAGCCCGGATGTGTGCGTCAGCAGATGGCGCAGCGTGATGGGCTTTCGCGCGGCGCGCAGTTGCGGGGCCCCTTGGGCATCGAAACCATCGAGAACTTGAGGCGACCCGAGCGTCGGATCAATTCTTGCCGCCGGTTCGTCCAGTTTGAGTTTGTCCCGCTCGACGAGCTGCAGCGCTGCGACGGATGTCAGCAATTTGGTCATTGACGCAATACTGAACACCGTATCGGCCGACATCCTGGCAGCCGTGCCCATGCTTCTCGCGCCGAATGCGCCCTGATAGATCACCGAATGCTCGGTTGCGGCCATGGCGACAACGCCTGGTACGTCTGCCGCGTCGACCCGAGCCTGCAGAATGGCGTCGATTTCCCCGCTACGGGACGGCGTGCGCAGCGGAGCTGCAAGGCCGGGAATGGCCGCGCCGGGGATCAGGCCTGCCGCCGCAGCGGCTGCCGTTCGCAACAACGTATCGCGTCGACTGAACCGCACTGTCATCGCGCTCCCCTCAACGCCTCGGAACCTAAGTGCGGCCGGCGGTAAGCATTCCCTTCAATTTCAGTACCGCGCTGTCGGGCGTCGTCAGCACTGGCCGCCCGGTTACCTCGGCGACCCGTTCTGCCGCAGGCGCCATGCTGTATTGCGCCAGCGCGATCAGGTCGCAGTCGCGCAGATCTTTCGAAGCTTCGACGACCAAACGATCATGCGTCGCGCGGTCGCCGCGATCGAGCGCGGCCATGGCGCCTTCCGCCAGTTTCGGCACGAGTTCGATCGACGACGGAAATTCCGGCGGCATCGACGCCAATGTCGGGGGAAACGTCGACAACAAACCGATCTTGCGGCCCTTTGCGACGGCTTGCTCGATCATCGCCTCATTGGGCTTGAGCACCGGCATCGGCGCGTGCGCACGGGCGACCGCTTCGATGCAGGGGCCAAAGGCGGAGCAGGTGAACAGGATGGCGTCCGATCCGGTGCCGGCCGCGTAGCGCCCGAGCCGGAGGAAGCGCTCGGTCATCGCGTCGGTGAGCCCGCCGTCGCGCGCCAGATCGGCCGACAGGCTGTCGTCGAGCAGGTTCATCAGGCGGGCGTCCGGCCAAAGCCTGGCGAAGGAGGCCTCGATCGGCACAATCGAATGTTTCAGGGCGTGGATCAGGGTGATGCGCATGCGGATCAGTCTGGCTGCGGCGCGGCAGGTGTCAACCCGACGTGCCGCAGTGGTTTTTTGTTTGACGCGTTTTCTTTACGCGAACCGGTATCCACTTCGCTCGAAAACGCTATGTCCCCTTACTTGAACGGCAGCGCGTACATCAGGCCGCCCTTGGCCCAGGTCGCGTTCAAGCCGCGATCGAGCTTCAGCGGGCTCGACTTGCCGACATTGCGCTCGAAGATCTCGCCATAATTGCCGCCCGCCTTGATCGCCTGCAGCATCCACTTGTTGTCGAGGCCAAGCCGCGATCCGAGTTCGCCTGACGTGCCGAGCAGCCGCTGGATGGCCGGGATGTTGCTGGACTTTGCCATCTCGTCCGCATTGCCAGCGGTGACGCCGAGTTCTTCCGCCTCGATCAGGCCGGAATGCAGCCAGGCGATGATGTCGGTCCACACCTCGTCGCCGTTGCGGGTGAAAGGCCCGAGCGGCTCCTTGCTGATGGTCTGCGACAGGACGACATAGTCGGCGGGGTTCGAGGCCGCCGTGGTGACGGCGCCCGCCAGCGCCGATGCGTCCTGGGTCATGGCATCGCAGCGCCCGCCGAAAAAGGTCTGGTACATGGTGTCGGTGCGGTCGAACACCAGCGGTTTCCATTCGATCCCGTTGGCGCGGCCGTAATCGCCGAGCGTGACTTCGTGGGTCGTGCCCTGCGCGACGCAGACGGTGGCGCCATTCAGCCCCTTGATATCCTTCACGCCGGCGTCGGCGCGCACGACAAACCCCTGGCCGTCGTAGAAATTGACCGGGCCCTGCCGCAGCCCGAGCGTCGCGCCGCGCAGATAGGTCTGGGTCGAGTTGCGATAGAGCACGTCGATTTCGCCCGATTGCAGGGCGGTGAAGCGGTTCTGCGCCGTCAGCGCGACGTATCGCACTTTTGTGGCGTCGCCGAGCACGCCGGCCGCCAAAGCGCGGCAATAGTCGACGTCGAGCCCCTTGTAGTTGCCTTGCGAGTCCGGCGTCGAGAAGCCGGCAAAACCGGTGCTGACGCCGCACACCAGCATGCCGCGCTGCTTGACCGTATCCAGCGTGGCGGCCTGCGCCGTCCAGCACGACGCGGCGAGCAAGCCTGTAGCGATGACAATCCTCTTCATACTGCTCCTCCTAATGGCCCACACTCTTCAACGCGCTGTCGACGGCCTGGCCAAGCCTGTCGACGATCATGTCGATATCCTCTGATGTCGCGATATAGGGCGGCGCGAGCAGGACATGATCGCCGCTGCGGCCGTCCATGCATCCGCCCGCGGGATAGCAGCCGAGGCCGCCTTCGAAGGCGATTGCCTTGATGCGCTGGTTCAATTTCAGCGCCGGGTCGAACGGCGCGCGGGTGGCGCGATCGGCGACGAGTTCGATGGCCTGGAACAGGCCGCGGCCCCTGATGTCGCCGACATGCCGGTGATTGCCGAAGCGTTCGGTCAGCCGCCGCTCGAGTTGAGCGCCGAGAGTCTTGACCCTGTCGAGCAATTGCTCGTCATCGATCACCCGCTGCACTTCGAGCGCCGCGGCGCAGGCCAGCGGGTGGGCCAGATAGGTGTGACCGTGCTGGAACGCGCCCGAACCGTCGCGGAGGACATCGACGATATCAGCGCTCGCAAGCATGGCGCCGATCGGCTGATAGCCGCCGCCGAGGCCCTTGGCGATCGCCTGGATGTCGGGCGCGATGCCTTCCTGCTCCCAGGCGTGGCGCGTGCCGGTGCGGCCCATGCCGCACATCACCTCGTCGAGGAGGACGAGCGCGCCGTGCCGGTCGCAGATCTCGCGGACGGCGCGGAAATATCCCTCCGGCGCCGGCACGCAGCCGGCGGTCGCGCCCACAACCGGCTCGGCGATGAACGCCGCCACGGTCTCCGGGCCGAGACGCTGGAATTCCGCCTCGAGCTCGGCCGCCAGGCGAGCGACGAAATCCGCCTCGGATTCGCTGTCGTGTTTTTCGTGATAGGCGAAGGCCGGGGTCACATGGCTGAAGGCCGATGACAACAGCGGCGCATAGGGCTCGCGGCGCCAGGCGTTGCCGCCGGCAGCGAGTGCGCCGAGCGTATTGCCATGATAGCTCTGGCGACGTGCGATGAAGCGCTGGCGTTGCGGCTGGCCGGTCTCGATAAAATATTGCCGCGCCAGCTTGATGCCGGCTTCGATCGCTTCCGAGCCGCCGCTGACGAAATAGGCGTATGCGAGCCCGCCGGGCTCGTGGCCGACGAGCTTGTCGGCCAGCGCTTCGGCCGGCTCCGACGAGAAGAAGCTGGTGTGGGCGTAGGCCAGCTTGGACGCCTGCCGCGACATCGCCTCGAGCACGCGCGGATGCTGGTGGCCGAGACAGGAGACGGCAGCGCCACCGGACGCATCCAGAATCCGCCTTCCGTCCTCGCCTATCAGCCAGACGCCCTCGCCGCCGATCGCCTTGGGAGGGGTTTCACGCAGGCTTCGATGCAGTACCCGGCTTCGGCTCGCACCCATGACGATCAACCCTTCTCGGCGACATATTGCGACATCGCAGCCAGCCGGCCTTCGGTCGCCTCAAGGCGCCGCCTTGCGCTCGGGCCGCCGAGCACGAAGGTGACCGCGGCCAGCGACTGCGCAATCGCAATGGCGCCGGTCAGGCTCGGGAAGAATCCGGGCGATGCGGCGGCTTCATAGAGCAGCAGATGATCGGCGCCCTCCGCCATCGGCGCGGTGATCGCGTCGGCAATCGCGACCAGCGTGGCGCCGGAATCATGCGCCGCGCGCGCCGACAGCACGCTGGCCCTGGAATAGGGCGCAAAGCCGATGACCACGACCGCATCGCCGCTCCGGAAGGCGCCGAGGTCGAGATCTTCCGGACCGGAGCCGCCGACCAGTTGCACCTCATCGGAGCGGAACAGGCGGAGCTGATAGTTGAGCAACTCGGCCACGCTGCGGCAGCTTCGAAAGCCGGCGATCCAGATTCGCCGCGCGGCATGCAAGGCCTTGGCTGCTTCGGCCACCGAACTCGTGGAAATGCGTGCAAGGCCTGCCGCCTCGGCTTCCAGCTTGTCGGCGACCAGCGAGATTTCGGCGTGGGGTCCCTTGCGGCCGCCGCGGGTGCGGGCCGAGAAAGGCTGGGCTAGCACAGGCCGGCGCGCCTCGGTCAGCGCGGCGCGCAACTCGTCCCATCCGGAATAACCCAGCGCTTTTGCCAGACGCGTGAAGGAAGCGGGATCGGCGCCGGCCTCGGCAGCCAGATCGCGCATCGAACGCGTGGTGGCGTCGTAATCATTGGCGGCGACGAAGCGGCCGACCTGCTGCAGCCGTGCCGGCAGCGACGGCAACGCGCTGCACAATTCGTTGAGCGGCGAGGATTTCGGTTGCGGCTGCGCCATGAAACAAATGTTGCACATAACTCATTTTGGTGCAACATTTGAAATGTGTCCCCTGGGACGCATGGCCGAAGATCGCTGTCGCCAGAAGGATCCTTGTGCTGTGACGACATCCACGCCTGACCTCCCACGCCGCAGGCGGCAGCGCTTCTCGCTGAATCGCCAGCAGCTCGTCGGCCTTGCCTGGCAAATCCTGGTGGTCGGGATCGCCGTCGCGATCATTGGCTGGCTGTGGTCGAACGCCCTGCATAATCTGTCGGTACGCCGGATTTCGACCGGCTTCGCGTTTCTCGGCCGCGAGGCCGGGATGCCGATCGCGGACAGCTGGCTCGCCTACAGCCCGAAGGACCCTTACGTCCGCGCCTTCATCGTCGGCATCGTCAATACGCTCCGCGTCGCCGTGATCGGCATCGTGCTGGCGACCGTGATCGGCACGCTGGTCGGCATCGCGCGGCTGTCGTCGAACTGGCTGCTGTCGCGGCTTGCCGCCATCTATGTCGAACTGCTGCGCGACATTCCCCTGCTGCTGCAATTGCTGTTCTGGTACGTGCTGATGCAGGGATTGCCGGCGGCGCGCGCCGCATGGAAGCCGATCGAGGGCGTGTTTCTTTCCAACCGGGGCCTGGTGCTTCCATCAGTCCCGATCGCGGAAGCAAACCTCTGGGTGATCGCCGCCGTCGTCGCCGGGCTGATCGCGCTCTATGTGCTGCGGCGGCAATTGATGGCGCGGCAAATGGCCGACGGCAAGGTGCGCCATCTCTGGCCCTACGCGCTGGCGCTCATCGTCGGATTTCCGACGCTGGTGTCGTTCAGCCTCGGCGCATCCTGGACCGTCATGATGCCGGAATTGCGCGGATTCAACTTCGTCGGCGGGCTGACGCTGGCGCCCGAATATTTCGCGCTGCTGATCGCCCTCGTCACCTACACATCGGCCTTCATCGCCGAGATCGTCCGCAGCGGCATCCAGGCCGTTCCCAGGGGCCAATGGGACGCGGCCAACGCGCTCGGCCTGCGCCGGAGTTTTGTGCTTCAGCGCATCGTGCTGCCGCAGGCCTTGCGCGTCATCATTCCGCCGATGACCAGCCAGTACCTCAACCTCACCAAGAATTCCTCGCTTGCCGTCGCGGTCGGCTACCAGGACGTGGTGTCGATCGCCAACACGACGCTGAACCAGACCGGTCAGGCGATCGAAGCCATCGCGCTCATCATGATGGTGTTCCTGACGATCAGCCTCGGCATCAGCCTGTTCATGAACTGGTACAATGCGCGCATCGCGCTGGTGGAGCGCTGATCCCATGACGTCGATATCAGATGCGCCGCAAAACCCGCTGCCGTTCAACAGCGCGCGATCGCGCAAGGTCCCGGGCGGGCACGTCATCCGCTGGCTGCGCGCCAACCTGTTCGCCTCGGTCACGTCCTCGGTCATCTCGCTGCTGCTAATCGTGCTGCTCGGCAAAGCGCTGGTGAGCCTCGTGCAATGGGGCTACTGGAATGCGATCTGGTCGGTGCCCGGCGACCAGACCGGCGCGTGCCGGTCGATCCGCGGGCTCGGCGCCTGCTGGGCCGTGATCCCCGAAAAATACCGCTTCATCCTGTTCGGCACCTATCCGTTCAGCGAGCAATGGCGGCCGGCGCTGGCGTGCCTGACATTCGTTGCGCTGTTCTATGTGTCGAGCCGGCGGAGCTGGTGGCGCACGGAACTGGTGGCGGTGTGGGCGGCCGCACTGGTGCTGATCGGCGTGCTGATGTGGGGTGGCATCTTCGGATTGACCTACGTGTCGCAGGACCGCTGGGGCGGGCTGCCGGTGACGCTGATCCTGGCGACCTTCGGGCTCGCCTTCGGCTTTCCGCTCGGCATCGTCGTGGCGCTGGGCCGCCGCTCGAAACTTCCGGCGATCCGCTCGCTCTGCGTGCTCTATGTCGAACTGATCCGCGGCGTTCCCCTGATCAGCCTGCTGTTCATGGCCAGCGTCATGTTTCCGCTGTTCATGCCCGACGGCGTCAATATCGATAAATTGCTGCGGGCGCAGATCGCGTTCGTGCTGTACGCGGGCGCGTATCTCGCCGAAGTCGTGCGCGGCGGGCTGCAGGCCGTTCCGCAAGGGCAGCATGACGCCGCCGACGCGCTCGGGCTTTCCTACTGGAAGAAGAACGGCCTGATCATCCTGCCGCAAGCAATCCGCCACGTGATCCCGCCGCTGGTGAATACGTTCATCGCCTTCTTCAAGGATACCAGCCTGGTACTGATCATCGGCATCTTCGACCTGCTGACGACGGCGAAGACGTCGATCATCGATCCCGCCTGGCAGCCGTTCAGCGTCGAGGTCTATGTGTTCGTGGGAGTGATCTACTTCCTGTTCTGCTTCGCGATGTCGCGCTACAGCCGCGGCCTGGAGGCGCAGGCACGGCCAGGGTGACGGCGGATCGATCCCGGAACGGCACAACCCGCCGAAGCGCCGGGAACGCGTTCTACCGTCGAAGACGGCTTACGCAGCTTTGATGCGCGCCAGGAAGCGACCGACCTCGTTGCTCAGCGCTTCCGACTCCGCCGCCAGACCGTCGGAGGATTGCAGAACGTCGGATGCGGTTTCGCCGGTCTCATTGGCTGCGCTGGAGACGCCGACGATATTGTTGGAGACGTTCTGCGTTCCGGAGGCCGCCTGCTGGATGTTACGCGCGATCTCCGCTGTCGCCGCCCCCTGCTGCTCAACCGCCGACGCAACCGTGGTGGCGATCTCCGACATTTTGTCGATGATCTGGCCGATACCCTTGATGGTGTCGACCGCCTCCTGGGTTGATCCTTGAATGGCGGAGACCTGCGCGGTGATACCTTCGGTGGCGCGCGCCGTTTGTGTCGCAAGACTCTTGACCTCCGAGGCAACGACGGCAAATCCCTTGCCGGCCTCGCCCGCGCGCGCGGCTTCGATGGTCGCGTTGAGCGCCAGCAGGTTGGTCTGCGCCGCGATCGTGTTGATCAGGCCGACCACTTCGCCGATGCGGTTCGCCGCGTTGGCAAGCTCGGTGACCGTGACTTCGCTCTTCGCCACCTGCTCCACCGCCTGGGCGGCGATACGGGCGGATTCGCCGACCTGCCGGGAAATCTCTGATATCGAGCTCGAAAGCTCTTCGGTCGCAGCCGCAACCGTCTGAACGTTCGCGGCAGCCTGTTCGGAGGCCGACGCGACGGCGCCGGTCTGTTCCTTGGCCTGTGCGGCGACCTTCGACATCTTCTCGGCTGAACCCTTCATGCGCGAGGCGGCGGTAGACACCGCGGACAGCGCGCTGGTCGCGCCGTCATTGAATTCGCGCGTCAACTGGTCGATCAGCGCGGCCTGCCGCTGCTTCGCCTCCTGCTCGGCGGCCTTTTCCGCAGCGGCAGCGTTGGCCTGGACGATACCTTCGCGGAACACCGACAGCGCTTCCGCCATCTGACCGATCTCGTCGCCACCGCGCCTTCTGTCAACTTGGGCGGAGAGGTCACCGCCTGCGAGCCGCGTCATGGTCTTCTCCAGACCGACCAGCCGCGCCACCAGATTGCGGCCGATATAGAACCAGACGAACAAGGCGGCGCCGGCGACGCTGATCGCTGCGATCATCAGCATCACGAAGGTACCGAAACTGATTGCCTCGTCGGAACGGTCGGTGGCTTCCTTGGTCTTGTTGGTGACCGCCTTGACCTGGCCCGCGACTTCCTTCACGAGTTCGTCGGTCAAACCGCGCGTCTCATCCAGCAACTTCTGCCCGAGCTGGCTGGCGGCGAGTTCCTTGCGGCGCGTGTCGAAGATCGTCTCGCCCGAGCCGAGCTTCAGCCAGGCTTCGCCCGCCTTGGGCAGGCCTTCGGTCGGTTGCAGCGTGTTGACGATATCGAGCTTCTCCTCGACCTTGGCCGACATCGCCTTGAAATTCTTCTCTAGCGCCGTGACGCTGTCGGCATTCGGCGCGACCGCGGCGCGGTCCAGCAGGCTCGACGCCAGATTGACGAAGCCGACCAGGTCAGCAAATCCCTGCGACACCGGCACCTGGGTCGAAACCAGCTTGAGAAGCGTCATCATGGTCTGGTTGGCGTCGCCGCCAAGCGTCATCGACACCATGGTGATGTCGGCCTGGGCCTTCTCGCCGGCCGGCAGCAGCACGTCGTTGAGCTTGGTCTGGGTATTCTGGGCGGCCTTCACGATCTCTTCGCCACGGGCGCTGAGCTTGAGACGATCGTCGACCGCACCGTCGAGGGCAGCCAGCTTGGTGTTCATCCCTGCAATCAGCTTCTTCAGCCGATCCATCGCGTCACGATCGGATTGGGTGCGGGCGATCTCGTCGAGCCGCTTGGCGATCCCTTCCTGCCGCGCCTTCAACGCGATCGTTTCCTGCTGCCGCTGGCCTTGCGATTTCGCCGCCAGCAATGTGGGGGCGGAACCGGCCAGTGCCTGGGTGTCCGTCTGCAATCCCAACGTTTCGACAATCTCCGGAATGTTGCGGCCGGCGACACCGTGGAAAAGATCGCGAACCTGCGAGAACATCAGCCAGGCGGCGGCGCCGGCGATGACAGTGGTTCCCGATACCGCAGCGAAGGCGAAGAAAAGCTTGGCCCGGATGCCGAGTTTGCGAGCTGATGTCACAGTCTGTTTCCTCAATTCTTGAGCGCAGCTTGGCTTATTTTATTTGAGCATGATCTTCTCGGAAAACCGGTGTCCACTTTTCCGGATCATGCTCTACTTGGTGGCAACCTTGTATTGCTGGATCAATTCCCTGGCGCGCGTATAGAGCCGCTCGCCGTCAATGCCGAGCTTCGCCATATTGGCTTTCCATTCCACCACAGCCGGCGCGGTGACCCGCTGCAGTTCGGCGCGCTGCTCGTCATTGAAGGTCAGCGCCGTAAAGCGAGGATCGCTCTGCAGCTTCTTCTTGGTGACGGCTTCCTGCGCCTCGCGGATGCGCGCGCTGCCCATCGCGATGTCGGAAGAATGCTTTTCGATAATCTTCTTGAGATCGGCGGGCATCGATTCCCACGTGGCGCGGTTCATGACGATCATCAGCGCCGGCGCAGCCAGCCGCGCGTCGATCACGACGTTGAGCTGATCGGCGAGAAACTTGCCGGCAGCTCCCTTGGTCGTCGTCGCGGAGTCCCAGCCATAGGCGATCGCATCGACATAGCCGCTGGCGATCGTGTCGCCGATCATGTTGAGGGGAATGCCGAGCGGCACCGCGCCGAGCTTGGCCAGCGCGACGCCGACCGTGGTGCTCGGCGTGCGCATGCGCAGGCCGCGGAAATCCTTTACCGACTGGATCTTCTTGCCGGTGGTGAAGATCGGATAGGGCGGCAGAACATAGAGACCAAGCACCTTCACCGAGGCGTAGTCCTTGTCGAGCAGGCCTTCCTTGTAGAGCGACATCATCGCCGAGGTGCCCGAGATCGAGTTCTCGAACATGAAGGGCAGCTCCATCACCGATGACTGCGGGAACCGGCCGGGATGGTATCCCTGGACGGTCGCGGCCATCTCGATGGCGCCCTTCTCGACCATCGTGAACAGTTCGGCCGGCTTGCCGTAACCGCCGAGCGGCTTCAGCGCCACTTCAATGCGCCCGCCGGACTCCTCCTCGACCGCCTTTGCAAACGGCAGCAGGACCTGATCGTAGGCCGCGGTGTTTTCGGTGTTGATCGAGCCGAAGCGCAAAACCACTTCCGCGGCGGACGCAGGCGTGGCGAAAAGAGCGACGAGACCAAGCAGAGCTGTGGCCGCGGATTGAATCCTGGTGCGGGGGAACATTCTGTTTCCTTCATCACCGTCAGTTGTCGAGTTTCAGCTCGCAGCACCTGTCGGTCGCATGGGCGGGTCCTTGACGGCGTCGACCCTAACTTTGGCGGATTAATCGCGGGTAAACCCTGCTTCACGCAATTTCCGTGCAAATACGGTGTCTCTCCCGCGAAGAAGAATGATAATCAACATTCTCCACGTGAGGCCGCGATCGAGTCTGGCAACCCGGCGAGCGCGGCGTCAGCGCCGCCGGGTCTTGAAGCGATGACCGACGACGATGAGCGCCGCGCGCGGGCGCCCGGCATTTTCGGCGTCATCCGATTCCGGCTGCTCGGCTTCAGCCAGCCGGTTGTCCTGCGTCACCGCCTCGAGCGCACGCAGGAAATCCCGCCCCTCGGCGGTGATTTGCCAACCGTCGCCATCCCAAAGCACGTGGCCGCTGGCGAGAATATCGATTGTCTGAACCCGTCCGGCGAGACGCCTCATCCGCGCGCTCCACTCGGGGCCGCTCGCGGTGAGAATGGCAATGTCCCTCTTGAGTGAAGCTGTTGTCGCTCTGCCGCTGTCGTGACTGGCCAAAACTTTTAGAATAGCAACCTGTATACTCACACCCTGCGCCTCGGACTGCCGCACGCTTCTTGTTGTTCTGGCAGTCGTGAGCTCTGAATATTTCGTTGTGGTGGCAGGCGTCCACTGGCCGCGGCCAGTTATCCGCAGGCTTGAAGCATGCGCGTCTTATCCTCGCTGGTGCGGGACTGCGAGACGAGGCCAGCAATTCCACCGCGCGGCATACAGCCGGCGACGGATGCCCTTACGAGCTACACCTTCACCAGGCTCTCGAACCCGCCAAAGATCATTCGCTTGCCGTCGAACGGCGGCTTCGATTTCGGATCCATCATCTCGTTGAGCCGCGGGTCTGCCATCACCTTGGCGTTGATCTTGTCGCGCTGAGCGCGCGACTTGTAGGTGATCCAGGCGAACACCACGGTCTCGCCCGGCTTTAACTTGACGCTGCGCGGGAACGAGGTGAACTTGCCGACCTTGACGTCCTCGGCGACCCATTCGCGGTAATCCAGCGCGCCGTATTCGCGCCAGATCTTGCCGCACTTCTTCGACAGGGCGGCGTAGGCCGCGAGGTTTTTCTTCGGGACGGCGACGATGAAGCCATCGACGTAAGGCATCGGCAGTTCCTTTCCATATTCTCGCCGTCATTGCGAGGAGCGCAAGCGACGAAGCAATCCAGCTATCCGTTGTGCAGCGAGATGGATTGCTTCGCTTTGCTCGCAATGACAGTGAGCATTCAACTACGACAACAGGATGCCTGAATTGGTGCCGGCTGGTATTGGTCACGTAGCCGCACCCAGTCCATCGGATATGGCAGGCCTTCCTCATGCCGCCCGAGCGGGGTCAGATCGAGGTAATGATAGGCGGCGTTCATCATGTCGAGGCCGCGCGCGTAGCAGGAATAGGTGTGAAAGATGTTCCCGGCCTCGTCGCGATAGAACACGCTGATTCCGGGCGCTTCCTCGCTTCCAAAGGGAGTGGTTCCGAAATTGTAATTGCCGCCTCTTGCGATTTGCTCCGGCGTGAACGAAACGCCGTAATCGTAATTGAACGCGTTGCTGCCGGACGATAGCCAATCAAACGTCCAGCCCATCCGCTGCTTGAACGCGGTGAGCTTTGGCAGCGGCGCGCGCGAGATCGCGATCATCGTGGTGTCGCGAGCGGCAAGATGCGGGATCATGCGCTCGAAGCCATCGGCCCAGAAAGAGCAGCTCTTGCAGGCTTCGTTCCAGTCGGGCGCGAACATCAGGTGCTGCACCACGAGCTGGCGGCGCCCCTTGAACAGGTCGCCGAGCGATACCTTGCCGTCGGACCCGTCAAACACATAATCCTTGTCGACCTTGACCCAGGGCAGCGCGCGGCGCTCTTCGGCCAGGTGCTCGCGTGCTTTGGTGTATTCCTTTTCATGCGCAAGGTAGGCCTTGCGGGCGGCGATCCATTCCTCGCGGGAGACGATGGTGTGCGGCTGCATGGGCGGCTCCTGTGTTCAGGCCAGGTAGCTTTCGAGTTTGGCCAGAAGTTCCGTCCATCCGCGCTCGTGATTGTCGCGCGCCGTCGCATCGGCGAACTGTTCGTGAAGGAAAGTGAGCAGCGTGCCGCTGCCTTCCGGCTTC
>CAWBQP010000044.1:2500-228272 GCA_963790735.1 uncultured Alphaproteobacteria bacterium
GTCCGGCGCGCTGATGGTGCGTACTCGTCCAGCAGCATGGCTTACGGATTCTCCGCGGGCAGGGCCTGGGGACCGCCCGGCCCATATGCGGGCATCTACGACATTGCCGAGCCGGCCAGGTTTGCCCGGGTAGCGGTCGAGATCGCCCACAGTACCCAATGGGCCAGCGACATATGCCGACGCGGATTATTTCGGCCATGATTTGCCGCCAAATTTCGACTCCATTTGAACCATTCCGTTCCGTCCCTCTGACTCCATTCAGACCTGCCCCCGAATCGAGGAGCCTTCCATGCGTGAGATCTTTCGTCCCGCCGTCTGTGCCTTGAGCGTTGCTTGTCTCGCGCTCGCGATTTCAGCCGTGTCCAGCGGCGAGGTGATGGCGCAGGCCAAGCAGGCGCCGCCGAAGCAGTCCGCGCCGGCCCAGGCCGCGCCGCCGCCGGCAGCGGAGGCTCCCGCCGTCAAGCAGATCGCGCTGACCGAGAAGCAGGTCGAGGGCGTGCTCGCGGCGCAAAAGGACGTCGACGCCATCACCGACAAGATCCCCGACGAACGCCAAGCCGGATCCGAAGGTCGACGCCCAGCTCGACGCCGTCGCCAAGAAGAACGGTTTTGCCAGCTACGACGAATACAACAGCGTGGTCGACAACATCAGCCTGGTGCTCGGCGGCTTCGATCCCGCGACCAAGAAGTTTGTCGGCGCCGAGGCCGTGCTCAAGGCGCAGGTCGCCCAGATCCAGGCCGACAAGAAGATGCCGGCCAAGGACAAGAAGGAAGCGCTCGCCGATCTCAACGAGGCGCTGAAGTCGCCGCCGCCGGCGATCGAGAACAAGGGCAACATCGATATCGTCGGCGAAATATTACGACAAGCTCGCCGAGGCGCTCGGCGAGGCCGAGGAATAAGCCGTTTTCAAGCGAAGCATGCCCTCGACTTGATCCGGGGTGGACCGGTTCGCGTGAAGAAAACGCGTCAAAAATAAAAAACCAACGAAAAGCCCCGGAGAAATCTCCGGGGCTTCTTTGTTTGTCTGCGATCGTTCGCGTCAGGTGCGGGTGCGCATCCGCATCATGAAGCTGTCATAGCTCAGTTCAGCGACCTGATTCCAGGCCAGCGAGTTGGCGCGGAATGCTGACAGGCTCGTATACAACTTGTTGAAGTGCGGATTGGTCTTGGACAGGTCCGCATAGATGCCGTTGGCGGCATTGTAGCAGGCCTCCAGCACTTCCTGCGGGAACGGCCTCAGGATCGCGCCCGCCGCCAGCAGCCGCTTCAGGGCCGGCGGATTGACGTAGTCGTATTTGCCGGTGACCCAGGTGAACGTATCGTAGGAAGCGGTCTCGATCGCGGCCTGATAATGCTTCGGCAGCGCGTTGAACTTCTCGAGGTTCATGATGTTGTGGCCCTGGCCGGTGCCTTCCCACCAGCCCGGATAGTAATAGTATTTCGCGACCTTGACGAAGCCGAGCTTCTCGTCGTCATAGGGTCCGACCCACTCGGCCGCGTCGATGGTGCCCTTTTCCAGCGCCGGATAGATGTCACCGCCCGCGATCTGCTGCGGCACGCCGCCGACCTTGGCAATGATGGTGCCCGCGAAACCGCCGACGCGGAATTTCAAGCCTTTGAAATCCTCCATCGACTTGATCTCTTTCCGGAACCAGCCGCCCATCTGGGCGCCTGTGCTTCCGGTCGGAACGCCGAGGCACTTGTATTCCTTCAGGAGGTCGTTGAGCATGTCCATGCCGCCGCCGAAACGCAGCCAGGAAATATGCGAGCGCGTGTTGAGACCGAACGGCAACGAGGTGCCGAAGGTGAAGGCAGGGTTCTTGCCCCAGTAGTAATAAAGCGCGGTGTTGCCCATCTCCACGGTGCCGTTCGAGACGGCGTCGAGCACTTGCAGGCCCGGGACGATTTCGCCCGCAGCAAATGACTGAATTTGGAATTTGTTGTCGGTGATTTCGGCAACGCGTTTGACGAAATATTCGCAGCCGCCGTAGAGCGTGTCGAGGGCCTTCGGCCAGCTTGCCGTAAGCCGCCACTTTATCTCCGGGTTCGATTGCGCAATCGCAGGTGCTGCAATCGCACTCGCGGCAAGACCGACACCGCCGACCTTCAAGAAATCACGACGCTTCATTTGCTTCCCCTCTATGTTTTTGCCGATACCGACCAAGGGACAACGATCTGATGTCGTCTTCTCTGGTTTACCGATGGCCGGTGCTGGACTGTTGTTCAGGAATGTGGGCCCTGAAACCAAGGCTCTTGGTTTTTCGATGCAATCAATTTCCCGGCTTTATGGACCTGCGGGCAGGATGACGAATTGGTGATTGATAATCAAGGGTTCTGGTTCCGCCGCAGTTGCGAAGGACTGCCTGAATACTGAGCGGCGGAGCTACTTCACCCGACGAAAGGCTAAGATCGCCGCTGACGTGGCTTGCTGTCGTCTGCTAGTGAAACTGCAATTCCCTCGCTGGAGTTCGCCAATGGCCGACAAGAAAATGGTGGTGGCGGGTGCGACGGGGCTGGTGGGAAATGCCGCATTGCGGCACTTCGGCCGGGCCGGTGGCTGCGACGTTGTAGCGCTGTCGCGTCGCAAGCCGCGTGAGCTCTACGGCGCCCGCCACGTATCGATCGACCTGACCGATCCGGCGCAATGCACGCAGGCCGCAACAGCGCTGCAGAATACAACCCATCTCGTCTATGCCGCGCTCTATGAAGCACCGAACCTGATCGACGGCTGGCGCGATCCGGACCAGATACGAACCAACGACGTGATGCTGCGCAATCTGATGGCGGCGCTCGAGCCGGTTGCACCGACGCTCCGCCATGTCGTGCTGCTGCAGGGTACGAAGGCGTATGGCGTCCACGTTCGCCCGCTTACCGTGCCTGCGCGCGAAGGCCGCTCGGAAATGTACGAGCAGCCGAACTTCTACTGGGCTCAGGAGAATTTTCTGCGCGAACTGCAGCAGGGCAAGGCCTGGCACTGGAGCATCCTTCGTCCGGTCCTGATCGTCGGCGAAGCGATGGGCGGCGCGATGGATCTGATCCCGCCGCTCGGCGTGTACGCGGCGATGCTGCGCGAGCAGGGGCGCCCGCTCGATTATCCCGGCGGCGCCGCGCGGGTGTCACAGGCGGTCGATGTCGATCTGCTGGCGCGTGCCATCGCCTGGTCGGGCGAGGCCACGGCCGCGCGCAACGAAGCGTTCAACGTCACCAATGGCGACGTCTTTACCTGGGAGAATGTCTGGCCGGCGATTGCCGAAGCGCTTGATATGGAGCCCGGCAAGCCGGTGCCGTTGTCGCTCGCGCAGGAATATCCGAAATGGATCGCGCCGTGGAACGAGCTGCGCCGCAAGCACGATCTGGTTTCGCCGGAGCTGGAAGCGTTCGTCGGCCTGTCGTTCCAGTATGCCGATTACAGCATGCGTCATGGCCAGACCCAGCCGGGGCCGCCTTCGATCGTTTCGACCGTGAAGATCAACCAGGCGGGCTTCACCGAGATGATGGACACCGAGGCGATGTTCCGCAAATGGTTCACCCACGCGCGGGCGAGCCGGCTGTTGCCTTAGCGCGCGGAGGCGAAAGCCGCCTCCATCGCCTTGCGCGTCTTGATGGTGTCGCTGTTTTCGTCGACCTCGACATCGCTCCAGCGCACCACCGCGCCATGGGCCACGTCGTTCTTCAGCTTGACGCGATGGGCAAGGCCGATCGGCAGCGCGCCGGCTGCGAGACTTTTCCGTGCCGGCATCAGTTTGCCCCATACCGTGTAGCCGCCTTCGCCGTCGAGCATTTCGCCGGCGCGCAGGTCGCGCTTGGCAACCGCTGCGACGTCGCCACGAAAATCATGCGGCTGCCCGGTCGGCTCGTTGCGTAGCGCGGCTGAGAGGATTGAAATATTCAACTCGAGCCCGATCAGATGATACGGCTTGTACATCGCCGCATACCGGCCTGAAGCATCGGTCTTCAGCCCATATTGCTTGAAGCAATCGGCGGCATAATCGTTCGGCGCTTCCAGCACGACATAGACACCCCAGCGCAGATCCCTGAATACAGGACGGCCGTCGCGCTCGAGCGAGGAGACGACCTCGGCGAGGCCGGCCTTCTCCAGCACGCCGCCCTTGTCGCGTGGTCGCATCACATGCGGCAGATCGTCGACGCCGCAGGGCGGAAACAGCAACCCCTCCGACGGCACGTCGAGCCCGCAAGCGTTGGCGATCGCCGCCATTTCGATCGCGGATTTGGTGCCGTCCAGAAACGAGTTGAACATCTGCGGGTTCATGCCGGCCGATTGCGCTTCGCCGGCCGTCAGTCCGTAATGGCCCCAGACGCCATCCGGCGTCACGTCGTGGTAGGCCGGCAGATATTTGGTGCCCTTGCCGGCGGCGACGACGCGAAAGCCCGTCGCGCGCGCCCAGTCCACCATCTCGGCGGTCAGCGCCGGCTGGTCGCCATAGGCCAGCGAATAGACCACGCCGGCCTTGCGCGCTTCCTCGGCCAATAGCGGGCCGGCCAGCACGTCGGCCTCGACATTGACCATCACGACATGCTTGCCCGCCGCAATCGCCGCGCGGGCATGCCTGATGCCGACGGCGGGATTGCCGGTCGCTTCCACCACGACGTCCATGGCGCCGCCGGCAATCGCGCGCACGCCGTCATCGGTGAAGGCCGTTCGCGCGATCCGCTCTGCATCCCAGCCGACGGTGCGGCATGCCTCGCGGGCGCGGTCGCGATCGAGATCGATGATGACGGACACTTCAAGTCCCGGCGTATGCGGCACCTGCGACAGGAACATCGAGCCGAATTTTCCGGCGCCGATCAGCGCGACGCGAACCGGCTTTCCGGCCGCAAGGCGGGCGTTGAGGAGGCGATGAAGGTTCATGGAAGTGATCCGATCGGCGTCATTCCGGGCTGCGCCAGTTGGCGCAGACCCGGAATCCAGAGATGAAAGCCAATTATCGAGATTCCGGGTTCGACGCTATCGCGTCGCCCCGGAATGACGGTGTGAGAACTACTCCGCCGCCTGGCGATGCGCTCGCGCAAGCCGCAGCAACGCATCGTCTTCGACCGTCTGGATCGGCGTAAAATCGCGATGCGCGATGTATTCCGGCCGCGTCGGGGTGCGGATGTAGTTCGAGACCGCATTCAGCGTCAGATAGACGATCTTGCGCGGATAGGGCGTGATGTTGCCGCTCGATCCGTGCACCAGGTTGCCGTGGAACATCAGCATGCCGCCGGCCTTGCCGGTGGGCGCCACGATGCCGCCTTCCTTCACCAGCCGGGTGACGGTCTCTTCATCCAGCGTCCACAGCGGATAGGACGTCGTTTCGAGATCGTGCGAGGCCTTGAGGTCGCCGGCGTGCTGGCTCTTCGGCACCAGCATCAAGGGGCCGTTGATCGGCATCACCTCGTCGAGGAAGATCGCGATGTTCATCGCGCGCGGCTCAAGCATGCCGTCGTCGCGCTTCCAGGTGCCGTAATCCTGGTGCCATTGCCAGACGTCGCCGGTGAAGGCGGCTTTGGCGTTGATCTTGAACTGATGCATGTAGAGTTTTTCGCCAAAAATCTGCTCGATCGGATCGATCATGCGCGGATGGGCGCCGAGCAGCGCCGAATGCCTCGTTATAGAGATGCGCGGCAAAGGCGGTGCGCGGCGCGCCGCTCTTCTCGCGCCACACCTCGGGCCGGTTGGCGTCGTAGATACTGATCGCCTCGCGCGCGAGATAGGCCACTTCCTCGGGGCTGAACAGCTCGGGCAGAAACAGCCAGCCTTCGCGGTTGAAGAATTCGATCTGCTGCGGTGTCAGTTTCATGGCGTTCTCTCCTGTGATTTTAATTGTCGGCGGTTATGCCGCCTTGTCGTCCGTCGCCCTCAGTCTTTCCTCCGTCATCCGTCCCGCCGTTTGCGCATGCGCCAGCGCCGCGGCTTCCGCGGCCTTCGCATTGCCTGCAAAGATTTGCGCGGCGATCGCCTCGTGTTCGGTCCAGGCGCTTTCGCGGTAATCGAGTTCGGCCAGCACGGTCGCCATCGAGCGGCGCATGTGCGGCCATTGCGGCGCGATCATTTCCTCGATCGCGGGATTGCCCGCGAGGCGATAGATCGCGCTGTGAAAATCGACGTCGAGCGCGATCAGCCGCGCCAGCGGCGTGTCTCTGCCGATGGTCCGCCCCGCCTGCAGCGCTGCGTCGAGCTGGGCGCGTCCCGAATGCGTCGGATCTGGCCCGTCCGGCTGCGAGCTTGGCTGCCAGCGCGTCGATAGCGCCGCGCACCTCGTAGAGCTGGCGGATGCGCGCCGGGTCGAGCCGGGTGACTTCAAAGCCGCGGCGGCCGCTTTCGGCGACGAGCCCCTGCCGGTGCAGCAAATGCAGCGCGTGGGACACCGGCTGGCGCGATACGCCGAGCTTTTCCGCAAGCTCGTTCTGCCGGATGCGATGCCCGGGCGGCAGCGAACGGTCGATGATCGCCTCGAGGATCCGGGCATAGACTTGGTCGATCAGGTTAGGGAGCGGGTCTAACGGGATCATGGGTGCCGTCAATTTTGGAATACGGAATTCCGAATTCAAAAACTAATGCCTGACCCGGACTCAGTCAAGTGGGCTGGGACCGGGGTGCCGCGGCGGGCGCGTGGGGATATGCTTCCCGCCGGGGGCGATCGGAGGTCTGCAATGAGCAGCGACGCAGCCAGCTTCATTGGCAATATCCCGCAGCATTACGATCAGGGCCTCGGCCCGATCATCTTCGCCGAATATGCCGCCGATATCGCGAGGCGGGCAGCCGCCAGCCGTCCGGCGCGGGTGCTCGAAACCGCCGCCGGCACGGGGATCGTCACGCGGAGATTGCGTGATGCATTGCCCGGCGACACGCAGTTGACCGCGACCGATCTCAATCCGCCGATGCTGGACATGGCGCGCGCCAAGTTTCGGCCCGGCGAGCAGGTCGGCTTCCAGCCTGCCGATGCGGTCGCGCTTCCCTTTGCCGATCAAAGCTTCGACGCCCTCGTCTGTCAGTTCGGCGTGATGTTCTTCCCCGACAAGGCAAAATCCTTTTCCGAGGCCTATCGTGTTCTGGCCCCGGGCGGCCGCTACCTGCTCAGCGTCTGGGATTCACATCGCTACAATCCGTTTGGCCGCATCACGCATGAGGTGGCGGCGCGCTTCTTCCCGGCCGATCCGCCGCAGTTCTACAGCGTGCCGTTCTCCTGCCACCAGATCGATCCGATCAAGGAGCTGCTGATTGCGGCAGGCTTCGCTGATATCGGCATCGCGGTGATCGGGCAGGAGCGGGAGCTCCCCGACGTCGCGCACTTCGCGCGTGCGGCGGTTTTTGGTAACCCGCTGATCGACCAGATCCGGGCGCGCGGCGGCGTCGATCCGGAAAGCGTCGTTGATGCGCTGGAGCAGGAATTTCGCCGCGAATTTGGCGGCAATCCCGGTCGGATGCCGATCCAGGCGATCGTGTTCTCCGCAGCGAGGAGATGAGTATCGGCTCACGGCAGCATCGTTACGTCGAACTGGCCGATCCGTTCGGCGTCCGCCACCGCTTCCACCGCCGATATCCGCTCCCCGCTCAGGGTAAGGCGCAGCACAATACGCAACTGCCCGCCGATGTTGACGGCGACCGCCAGCGTACCGTCGACCAGCGCCGGTTTGGCGGCCTGCGCGCGGCCCTTGAAGAACTCTGCAACCGCGGCGGCGCCGCGGATTTCCGCGAGCGAGCCGAGCCGCTGCGCCGCCTGATCGGCGCGCACCACCACCTCGGGATCCAGCACCGCGAGCAGCCCTTCGAAGTCGCCTTCGCGGGAGGCCCTGAGAAAGGCGTCGACGATGTTTTTCTGCCGGTCGAAATCGGTGTCCGGCGGCGGCGAGCCCTGCACCCGCCGGCGGGCGCGGCTGGCCAATTGCCTCGCAGCAGATGGCGTGCGGCCGACGATCGGGGCGATCTCCTCGAACGGCACGGCAAACATGTCATGCAGCACGAAGGCCAGCCGCTCGGCCGGCGCCAGGGTTTCCAGCACCACCAGCAGGGCGGCGCCGACGGAATCGGCCATCTCCGCATCTCGCCCATGCGCATCATCGGCGACAGGTTCCGGAACATGCGGCCCCATCGGCTCCTCGCGCCGCGATTTGCGCGAGCGCAGCATGTCGAGGCAGACACGGGCGAGAACCGTCGTCAGCCAGCCGCCGAGGTTTCCGACCGCACTGGTGTCCGAACGGCTCAGCCGCAGCCAGGTCTCCTGCACGGCGTCGTCGACCTCGCCGGTCGAGCCCAGCATGCGATAGGCCACCGCCCGTAGATGGGCCCGGTTGGCCTCGAATTTCTCGGCCAGAAATTTTTTCTCGTCCATCGGTCACATTCCCATGTCGTGTTCCGTCATGGCTATGACGAACGAAAGCGCACCGATGTGACAGAAAATCGGTGTGGCGGCGTCAAAACGGAACAAGCCATATGGAGCGTAAGATGATGCAAGCCCGAATGAATCACCCGGTAATGGTCGTTCCCGATGCCATGAAGGCGCTGCAGGCGCTGGGCGAATTGACCAAAAACAGCCTGTCGGAAAAGCTGCTCGAACTGGTGCATCTGCGCGCCAGCCAGATCAACGGCTGCAGCGTTTGCGTCGACATGCACCCAAAGCTCGCCAAGAAGGCCGGCGAGACCGACGAGCGCCTGTTCGCGGTGGCGGCCTGGCGCGACACCCCCTATTTCACCGAAGGGGAGCGCTCGGCCCTGGCGCTGACGGAAGCGCTGACCCGGATCAGCGACCGCGCCGATCCGGTGCCGGACGAGGTCTGGGGCGAGGCCGACAAGCATTTCGACGAGGCCGGAGCTCGCGGCGCTGATTCTGGCGATCGCCAATATCAATGTCTGGAACAGGCTCAACGTGGCCGTCCGCCAGCCGGTTGGCGCCTGGAAGGTCTAGCTGCGACTCAATTGCAGTCAATTTTAACGCGCCGGAACGTGCTTAATTCAGCGGCGCACGCTAAACAACAAGTCCGGCCGGCTCGGCCGGGCTTTCGCTTTTGTTGCTTCATCCCGTTTCACGATCATGCCCGTCCTTTTAGAAAAAACAGCCATGCTGCGGCCGACCATTCGAAAGCGAATTCTCGGCATCGCCCTCGGCTTGATCTTCCTGATGGCGATCACGTCGGCGCTGTCGATAGTGATGACGCGCAAGATTGCCCATCAGCTCGACGAGTTCAGCGGCAAATATGTCGAAGCGTATGGGCATCTGGCGCGGATGAATATCCGTTCGCTGGAGCAGGCTCTGGCGCTGCGCCGGATGATGATCGGCAAGATGCAGTCGCCGCCCGACGAGTCATCCGTTGCGGATCAGCGAAAAATCTATGAGGCGAAGGGGCAGGAAATAGAGCAGGAAGCGCAAGCGGCGCGTGCGCTGATCAATGCGATCATCGACGATACCTCGACTGCATCCGATAATGCCCGGCTCGGCCGGATCGACGATCGAATCGAGCGCGTGATCAGCGATCTCCATCGCTATCTCGGTGAAGAATACAAGCGGCTGTTGCTGCTGCTCGAGGCTGGCAAAATCCCTGAGGCCCGGGCCAGCCTAGCCCGGACCGACACGCTGCGCGACGACCTCAACCAGAGGATCGAGGTTATCCGCACCGACATGCTTGGGCTGGTCCGCGGCGATGCCCTGATGACGATGGGCGATCAGAAGACGGCCATTTTTATCTCCGTTGTCCTGACCATGCTTGCGAGCATCCTCGGATTGATGTTTTCACTTTTCATCAGCACCGGCATTACCGGACCGGTCCGGCGTTTGCTGGAAGGTACCCGTGCGGTGGAAGCCGGCCGGCTCGACGGGTCGATCAGCGTGACCACGCGCGACGAAATCGGCCAGCTCACGACGGCCTTCAACAACATGGTCGAGCAATTGCGCCACAAGGAGCACTTGCGCGAAACCTTCGGCCGCTACGTCGACCCGCGCGTCGTGGAAGGACTGATCGACCCACAGTCGCTGGCGTCCGGCAGCGGCGAGCGGCGGGTGATGACGGTGCTGTTCTGCGACATGAAGGGCTTTACCGGCCTGAGCGAAGGCATGACGCCGCAAGGCCTCGTCAAGGTGATGAACCACTATCTTTCGACGATGTCGGGGCCGATCCGCGGCCATCGCGGCATCATCGACAAGTATATCGGCGATGCGGTCATGGCCTATTGGGGGCCTCCATTTGTCGAGCATAGCGAACAGGCGCGGCTGGCCTGTCTTGCCGCCGTCGAGATGGCCGATCGCGGCGCGGCGTTGCGGACGGAATTGCCCGAACTGCTGGGCGTCCGTACCGTGCCGAGCGATTGCGAGGTTCGCATTGGCATTGCCACCGGTGAGGTGCTCGTCGGCAGCATCGGCTCCGAATTCATGATGAGCTATACCGTGATGGGCGATGCCGTGAATCTGGCCTCACGCCTGGAGAATGCCAACAAGATCTACGGCAGCCACTCGCTGGCGTCGGAACCTGCGATCACCGCGGCCGGCGATGCGATCGAGGCGCGGGAGATCGACCGGCTGGTGGTCGCGGGCCAGACCCGTCCCGAAACGGTGTTCGAGATCATCGGGCGCGCGGGCGAGTTGAGCGAGAAGCAACTCGAACTGCTGGCGCGCTATGCCGAGGGCCTTGCGGCCTATCGGGCGCGCCGCTGGGATGATGCGCGCCGGGCCTTCCAGGCAGCGCTCGAGGCTGTCCCCAGCGACGGACCGTCCAAAGCGATGGCCCAACGTGTCGAGAACTTTCAGGCCAATCCGCCGGCCGCCGATTGGGATGGCGCGTGGCGCCTCGATCAGAAGTAACGCGCCGCCACGGCGCGTTCAGGCCTTCAGAAAATCCAGCACGACGTCGCAAAATTCCTGCGGCGCCTGTTCGAACATCCAGTGGCGCGTGCCCGGTATGACAGCGGTTCTTGCGCCCGGAATATGCTCCGCCAGCACGCGCCAGATCACCGCCAGCGCGCCCTTGGTGTCGCCGCCGCCGATCAACAATGTCGGTGTCCTGATCGATTCCGCTTCGCTTTTCAAAAACGGCTTGCGGTCCTCGCCGACCTGACCAAGCAGCGTATGGATATTGTCGCGCAATTGCTGCCGTGGCGCCGCAGGCCAACGCGCCCACGCGCCTTCACCGTCGATCCCGTCGACGAACAGGGCCAGCGCGCCGTCGATGTCGCCGTTTCGTACCATCTCGGCCGCGACCGGAACGCGCGGACCCAGCGGCACGGGGCCGGGAGGCGGGGTGGCCGGCTGCAGCGATGGTTCGAGATCGCCGCCCGGCTCGGCAAGAATGGCCCTGCGCAACAGGTCCGGCCGCGCCTGCGCCACCCGGAATCCGATATGGCCGCCGCGGGAATGCCCCATCAGATCGACCGGCCCGGCGTTCAGCTTTTCGATGAAGCCGATCACGTCGGCTGACGTGCTGCGCCATCAGATAGTCGTTGCCTACGCCATCCCAATGCTCCGGAAAGAACCGCCGCAGGCTCAGCGCGATCACGCGATGCTTTTTCGACAGCGGGCCCAGCACGGCATTCCAGGTGCGGAAATCGCCGAGCGTGCCATGCACGAGAACCAGTGGCGGGCTGTTGTCGGTACCTCGGCCAACATCGAGATAGGCGATGTCATAGCCGTTGACGGTCAGTGTCTGCATGGCGATCAACCCTCCGCGAGATATGTCAAAACGATCTCGCAATATTTCTGCGGCGCCTGCTCGAACATCGGATGCGTGGTGCCCGGGATCATCGCGGTGCGCGAGCCCTTCACGTTGGCGGCCAGCGCATGCAGCACCTTCGGCAGCGTGCCCTTGGTGTTGGCGCCGCCGATGAACAATGTCGGCGTCTTGATCGCCTCCGCATCGGCCTTGGAGAACGGCGGGCGCTGGTCGCGCATCTGGCCGATCAGCGTCGTGGCGTTATCGCGCAGGAGCTGTTTCGGCGTTGCCGGCAGGCGCTTCCACGCGCCGGGGCCTTCCAGCGCATCCATGAAAATCTGCAGGCCGCCGTCGATATCGCCCCTGGCGATCACCTCGGCGGAAGCCGCGATCATTCCGGCCAGCGGCGAGGGGCCGGGCTTGTAGGCGGGATCGAGCGTGGCGTCGAGTTCGCCGCCGGGTTCGGCCAGGATCAGCTTGCGCAACAGGTCAGGCCGCCGTTGCGCGACGCGAAAGCAGATGTGACCGCCGCGGGAATGGCCCATCAGGTCGACCGGCTTCGTATCGAGCTTCTCGATGAAGGCGATGACGTCGTCGACATGCTGCGCGATCGAATAGGTGTCGCCGACGCCGTCCCAATGGTCGGGGAAGAAATGCCGCAACGATGGCGCGATCACGCGATGCTTGCGGGTCAGGGGCCCCAGCACCGACGACCAGATCCGGAAATCGCACAGCGAGCCATGGACGCAGACCAGCGGCGGGCCGTTGCCGGCGCCTTGGCCGAGATCGAGATAGGCCATGTCATAGCCGTTGACGTTTATGGTTTGCATGGGATCTCGTGTGGCGGGATGGGACCAAGGGCCATTGAAGGGCGCTGGCGAGAACCCCAGATCATCGGAAGTTGTTCATGCCGTCAAGTTCCCTCAGGTTTCGGGTGGATAGCAATAATCTCCAAGCCTAGATTTGAGCTTAAGAGGAAGCTGGGGTGGCATTGAACAGGAGAATATGGAGCCAGCCATGACCGGGCACCATTTTACGATATTCGACACCGCGATCGGCCGCTGCGGCATCGTGTGGGGCGAGCGCGGCATCATCTCGGTGCAACTGCCGATGGGCGACGAGAAGAAGACCCGCGCCCGCCTGCAACAGCGCCATGACGATCTCATCGAGACGCCGCCACCGGCGAACGTGCAGGCCGCCATCGAGGGTATCGTCGAGCTGCTCGCAGGCAAGCCGAACGATCTTGCCGACGTGGTGCTCGATCTCGACGGCGTTCCCGAATTCAACCGCGGCGTCTACGACATCGCGCGCACCATTCCGCCGGGCAAGACCATGACCTATG
The DNA here is from genome assembly GCA_963790735.1 of uncultured Alphaproteobacteria bacterium. GTDB lineage: Bacteria > Pseudomonadota > Alphaproteobacteria > Rhizobiales > Xanthobacteraceae > Bradyrhizobium. The sequence goes on from CAWBQP010000044.1 coordinate 15,481, forward strand.
GCGATATCGCCAAGAAACTCGGCGGCGTCGAGCTGTCGCGCGACGTCGGCCAGGCGCTGGGTCGCAACCCCTGTCCGATCGTGGTGCCGTGCCACCGCGTGCTGGCGGCGGGCAACAAGCCCGGCGGCTTCTCCGCCAATGGCGGGGTGGTGACGAAATTGAAGATGCTGGCGATCGAAGGCGCGGCCGTGAACCACACGCCGAGCCTGTTCGATTGAGCTTCATATTTGACGCGTTTTCTTCACGCGAACCGGTATCCACTTCGCTCGAAAACGCTATCGTTCACCGCCCCTTGAAGTTCGGCGGCCGCTTCTCGTTGAAGGCCAGCACACCCTCGCGGCGGTCCTCGGTCGGGACCATGCGGTTATAGGCCTCGATCTCGAGCGCGAGGCCGTCCCGCAGCGACAGTTGCAGCCCACGATGGATCGACAACTTTGCCTGGCGGACGGAGATCGGCGCGTTGCGGGCGATGCGCGAGGCGGTCGCCAGCGCCGCCGGCAACAGTTCGGATAGCGGAAACACCTCGTTCACAAGACCCCAGGCACAGGCCTCGGCTGCGGTAAACGGCTTGCCGGTCAGGATCAGCTCCTTGGCGCGGCGCTCGCCGACGGCGCGCGGCAGGGTTTGCGTGCCGCCGCCGCCCGGCATGATGCCGAGCGTCACCTCGGTCAGCGCAAAGCGCGCGCCCTCCGCCGCATAGAGGAAATCGCAGCATCCCGCGATCTCGCAGCCGCCGCCATAGGCCGCGCCGTTGACGGCGCCGATGATCGGGACCGGGCAGTCGATCAGCGCCCGCACCATGCGCTCGAAGATGACGTGCTGGCGCGTCCATGCCTCGTCGGTCATGCCGCGGCGCTCCTTCAGGTCGCCGCCGGCGCAGAACGCCTTGTCGCCGGCACCGGTCAGCACGATGCAGCGCAGGCTCTTCGGATCGAGCGCCGCATCCTCGAAACAGCGCACGAGGTCGCGCCCCATCTGGGTGTTGAGCGCGTTGGATGCGTCGGGCCGATTGAGCCTGACGATCGTGACATGCTCATCGACCGGCTCGATCGAAAGTGTTTCGAACGTAGGCGTGTCCGCACTCATATCGCCTCGCAGGAAAATCCGTTGCCCTTGCGCCGGATCTTTCCGACCGAAGGGGAGGGGAAATGCGCGGTGCAGCATAGCGTATCCGTATCGCAATAGCGCTCCATGAAGTTGCGCCGCGTTGCCGCTGCCTGCGCCTGGTCGAGGTCGAACTTCACGGACATTTCCGGATAGCGCGTCTGCAGCGGCGAATGCATCAGGTCGCCCGAGAACACGGCGTCATCCTTGCCGCGGCCGAAGGTGAAGGCAACATGACCGGGCGTATGCCCCGGCGTCGGCAGGATGCGGGTGTGGTCGCCGATCGCGTAGTCGCTGCGGACGATCTCGGCCTGCTTCGCCTCGACCACAGGCAGCACGCTGTCGCCAAACGGCGGCACGGGCGTTTTCGCGTGTGTCTCGGTCCAGTAGTCGAATTCGGTCTTGTCGAACACGTAGCGTGCCTTCGGAAAAGTCGGCACCCAGCGGCCATTGTCGAGCCGCGTGTTCCAGCCGACATGGTCGACATGCAGATGCGTGCACATGACATAGTCGATATCGCCGACGGAAATCCCGGCGGCGGCCAAGGCGCGCGCATAGGTGTCGTCGGTTTTCATGTTCCATTTCGGCCGCTGCGGCCGCGGCTTGTCGTTGCCGATGCAGCTGTCGATCAGGATGGTGTGGTGTGGCGTCTTCACGACATAGGACTGGAAACACAGGATCAGCGCGTCCTTGTCGTCGAGCGCGCCGGCATCTCGCATCCACGCCCGGTTCTCCGCCAAGCAGCTCCGGCGTCAGGTCCGGCAGCATTTCCAGCGCCGGCAGGAAGGTGGTTTCCTGCTCGATGATGCGGTGAATGGTGAGATCGCCGACGGTGAACTTAAGGCTCATGATTTTCCCGCTGAATTATCGCGCGTTGTTGTCCCTGATGTAGGGAATGATGAAGTTGGCCAAAATATCGAGCGCCGCCTGGCCTTGACGCCCGCTGCCATAGAGCCCGGATGTGGTCATCACCACAAGGTCGAGTTCAGGGACGATGAAGATGCGCTGTCCGCCCAGGCCCTGGGCCGCGATCCATTTCACGTCCTTGTCGCCGGACAAGGTGCGACCCATCCACCATTGCTGCCCGTAAAAGAACAGGCCGCCGAAATAGCCGAGCGCCTGAAAGCGCGGCGTGACCGACTGCTCGATCCATTTCGCCGAGACGATCTGCCGGCTGTTCCAATCGCCCTTGTTGAGCACCAGCTGGCCGATCTTTGCGGCATCGCGCGGGCGAAGCCGAAGACCGGCGGCCGGGGCAATCTTTTCGTTGGGGTATTTCATCCATTGCCAGTCGGTGATGCCGAGCGGTGCGAACAGCATTTCGCGCGCGAAAGCCTCGAACGATTTGCCCGATACGCGCTCAATGATGTTGCCGAGCAGGTCCGTTCCGCCGCCATTGTAGGTCCACACCGTATCTGGCGGCGCAACGATAGGCTTCGACAGGACATAGCGTATCGGATCGGCTTCGTTGCTCAGGTGCGGCTCGTCGTTTTTGGGGTCCTTCCAGCCGCGGTTCTCGTCCCATTGCATGCCCGACGACATGGTCAGGAGATGGCGCAGGGTGATGTTGTCCCAGCCCGGAGATTTCTGTGCGGAATAATCCGGAAAGAATTTAACGACAGGTTCGTCGGCGCTCTTGATCAGCTTGCGATCGATCGCGATACCGACCAGCAGGGAGACCACGCTCTTCGAGACCGAGCGCATATCGTGCCTGGTCGTTGCATCGAAATCGTGCCGTCCATCGTCCAGGCCCCATGGCTCGTCATAGCCCGAGAAATATTGCTCGAACACAAGCCTGCCATGACGGGTGATAACCACGGCGTGAATGTTGGCCTCGATCTCCTTCAGCCGGTCGGCTATGCGGCACAGCCGTGCGCCATCGAGGCCGGCACTTTCAGGAGAATCGATGGTCCAGCCGTCGCCAAGGGCGGCGGGCACACCACAAGCCGGATTTCCCTGGCTCAGCGCCTGCGTAGTAGACGCCGCGAGCACGAAAACGGCGGCAAGGCCGAGGCGCCGCAATTTTTTGCCACCCTCGCTCATGCTGCCGTCTCCGCTTCTGTTGTTACGCCGGCGGGGGGACCGAGATTTTCACCGACGGCCGTTCCAGCATCTTTTGATGGAAAGCATCGAGCTTCGGATAGGCCTTGCGCCAGCCGCAATCGGCAAAGCGGAAATCCGCATAGCCGAGCACGCAAGTAAGGCCGATCTGCACGATGTTGAACGGCCCGGACAATACGTCAGGCTTGTTCTCGAACCGCGCCATGCCGATCCACGCGCGGTTCCAGTGATCGTCGGACCACGCCTTCCACCGCAGCGGCTCCGGCCGCACCATGCCCTCGTAGCGGCACAGCAGCATGGAATCGAGCATGCCCTGCAGCAGGGAATGATCGCTCTTGACCTTCCAGCGGTCGGGGCCGGAGGCGGGGATCAGCTTGCCGCCGCCGGCGAGTTCGTCGAGGTATTCGACGATAACGTAGGAATCGAGGATGACGTCGCCATTGTCGAGGATCAGCACCGGCAGCTTCTTCAGCGGCGTGATCTTGGAATATTCCTCGTTAGCCTGACCCGGCGCGACGGTCGCGGGCGTGAATTCGATCTTGTCGATCAGGCCGGTCTCGATCGCGGCGATGCGGACTTTTCGGGCGAACGGCGAGGCGGGAGAGAAGGTGAGTTTCATGCTGGAAGTTTTCCTTGGGAGTTTTCTTGTTTGTTTAGCCCGATCATGACGACCGCTCGATGTCATCATCCGCCTTGTGCGCAATTGCGCACTGGGGCGGATGATCCAGTACGCCGCGGCCGTTCGGTTCATTCACCAGGGCCCGCGGCGTACTGGGTACGACGTCTAGGCCGCGATGATTTCCTGGCGCTGCTCGCCGAGGCCTTCGATGCCGAGCGTGACGACGTCGCCGACATTGAGGAACTGCGGCGGCTTCATGCCGGCGCCGACGCCGGGCGGGGTGCCCGTGGTGATGATGTCGCCGGGCAGCAGCGTGAGGAACGTCGAGACGTAGGAAATGCACTTCGCCATCGTGAAGATCATGGTCGAGGTCGATCCGGTCTGGCAGCGCTTGCCGTTGACGTCGAGCCACATCGAGAGCTTCTGCACGTCTGATATTTCGTCCTTGGTGACGAGCCACGGTCCGACCGGGCCGAAGGTGTCATGCGACTTGCCTTTGGTCCATTGTCCGCCGCGCTCCTGCTGGAAATAGCGCTCGGAGACGTCGTTGCAGACGCAGTAGCCGGCAACGTGATTGAGCGCGTCAGCCTCGGAGACGTATTTGGCGCGGGTGCCGATGATGGCGGCGATTTCGACTTCCCAGTCGAGTTTCTTGGATTCGCGCGGCTTCTCGACTGCGTCGTTCGGGCCGGAGAGCGAGGTGTTGGCCTTCAGAAAGAAGATCGGCTCGGGAGGAATCGGATTTCCGGTTTCCTTGGCGTGATCGACATAGTTCAGGCCGATCGCGACGAATTTCGAGATGCCGGTGACCGGGGCGCCGAAGCGCTGCTTGCCGTTGACGGCCGGTAGCTCGGCTGCGTCGAGCGCGGCGAGCTTGGCCAGCGAGGCCGGCGCATAGGCCTCGCCGTCGAGATCCCTGACGTGGGCCGAAAGATCGCGCAACTGGCCGGATTTATCGATCAGGCCGGGCTTTTCCGCGCCCTTGGCGCCGTAACGAACGAGCTTCATTTGGTCACTCCCTGCGGGGTTCTTTGGAATTTGTAGGGATTTTCGGCCCTTCAGACGCTTCTTGGAACAGCGGGGCGGGAAATTCAACTGCCGAAAGCGCAGGGTAGGGTGGGCAAAGGCGCCCTTGCGCCGTGCCCAGCAGTCGGTGCGTCGCGCGCGATGGTGGGCCCGCGGAGCCTGTCATCACTGCGCGAGCGCAATTGCGCTCGTCGCTGGGCGCGCATTCGCGCGACCCGGCGGCTTTGCCCACCCTACGGCAGCGCCACGAACCGGAAGGCATCGCCGTCGCGCTTGATGTGGCCGGCACTGAAGTGTCCGCCGATCACCAGCGTCGGCGTATCGGCAAAGCGCGAGAACAGCTCCCTCCGCGTTACCACGGACTGCTTGGGGTCGGAATCCGCGGTCGACGACCAGTCGAGATGGGCCATCTGGCAGGGATGGTGGGCCACGTCCCCCGTCAGCAGGGCCTCCTCGCCGTCCGACTTGATGTGAACGCTCATATGGCCCGGGCTGTGGCCGGGTGTCGGGATCAGGGTGATCTCGTCCGTAAGCCTGGCATCGCTGGCGACGAGATCGGCCTTGCCGGCGTCGGCGATCGGCTTCACGGAATCGCTGAACACCGCCGCCCTGTCCGGCGCATCGCTGTGGTCGCGCCAGTGCTCGTATTCGGTCTTGCCGAACACGTATCGGGCGTTGGCAAAGGTCGGCACCCATTTGCCGTCGACAAGTTTCGTGTTCCAGCCGACATGGTCGACATGCAGATGCGTGCACAGCACGGTATCGATGCTGTCGGGCGGGAAGCCCGCCGCCGTCAGCCTGTCGAGGAACGGATCGTTGCGGTTGTTCCACGTCGGCACGTTGCGGCCCTGCTTGTCGTTGCCGAGCCCGGTATCGACGATGATCCGGCGCGTCGGCGTCTCGACCAGCAACGAATGGATCGACATTTTCAGCCGGCCTTCCTCGGTCGCAAAATGTGGAATGAGCCAGGGCAGTTTCTGGATTTCCTCGTTGGTCGCGAGCGGCAGGATGAAACGGGTGCTGCCGACAGTCTCCATTTCGACGGCCCTCGTGATTTTGACCCTGCCCACGTTCCAGTGCATCCGGCGTTTCCTCTCGGCTCTATTGTTCCGGCAAGGATGCGGGTTTCCATGTTCCGGTGCAATGGATCATCTGGCGGCGTTCGACGTTATCGCATCGCCCGTATGAGGAGCATGCGATGCCAGAACTCACGATTTCGCCCGAAAAAGTCGGCTTCCTGATCGAGAAGGCCCGGCAGTTCGACGTCAAGGAAGCGGCATCCGATCCGGACTCCGGATCCAACGCCGCCGATGACGACATGATCGACGTGCTCGAGGACGACGGGCGAGACCCTGTCGCGCGCGAGATCGCCGGCTTCATCGATGCGCTGAGCGAGGACGAGCAGATCGACCTTGTCGCGCTGATGCGGCTCGGCCGCGGCGACGGAACCATCGAGGAATGGAAAGACTTGCGGCAGCAGGCCGCGGAAGGACGCAGCAGTCCCACCGCGCGCTATCTATTAGGCGAGCCAATGCTCGGCGATTTTCTTGCCGAAGGTCTCGGCGAGTTCGGTCTCTCCTGGACGGAGGAGCGAACCACGCCGATCCAGTAGCTATCTACTTGGCGCAGTCCACGATGACGGTGCCGAGCTTGTCGCCTTTCTCCACCGCCAGATGCGCCTGCGCGGTGTCCGAGAGCGCAAACTGTGCCGCGACGTTGTGAATGCGCGGGCCTGCCGCCAGCCACTTTGAAATGTCCGCCTGCGCTGCCGCCAGCAACGGCTGCGGCAGCGCGAACAGCACCAGCGCGCGGAGCGCGATGCATTTTTCCATCAGCTCGCGCATCGGCACGACAGGCGTGCGGTTGCCGTTGGTGGCGTAGACCGCGATCGTCGAATTCATGCCCATCAGTTTCAGCGTGGTATCGATATTGCCGCCGAAATCGACATCGACGACGCGGTCGACGCCGCGCTGTCCGGTGAAGGCCATCGCCTTGGCGACGACGTCTTCGCTCCTGTAGTTGATGACGAGGTCAGCGCCCGCAAGCCGCGCCTGCTCGGCCTTGGCCGCCGAACTGACGGTCGCGATCACCTTGGCGCCGCCCCATTTGGCGAACTGCACGGCATAGTGACCGACGGCGCCCGCGCCGCCGGTGACGAGCACCGTCTGCCCCACGATCGGGCCGTCGCAATAGAGGCAGGTCCACGCCGTCATGCCGGGGATGCCGAGGGTGGCGCCTTCCGCAAACGACAGATTGTCCGGCAGCGGCGTCACCAGATGTTCGGCGAGCGCAATGTATTCAGCGGCCGTGCCGAAGGCGCGGCCGTTGCGCTGGCCGTTGAACAGCCAGACGCGCTGGCCGGCCTTGAGCCGCGTGACGCCGTCGCCGACCTGGTCGATGATCCCTGCACCGTCGCTGTTCGGAATGACGCGCGGATATTCCATCGCGCGATAACCGCCGCCGCGGCGGCCGACATCGGCGGGATTGACGCCGGACGCCTCCAGCCGCACCCGGACTTCGCCCGGGCCGGCAATTGGCGTCGGCATCTCGCCATAGGTCAGCACCTCGGGCGCGGGGCCCGCTCGCTCGTACCAGACTGCCTTCATAGCGTGCCCGGAAACGCGCCGCCGTCGAGCAGGATGTTCTGCCCGGTGATGAATCCGGCCTTGGCGCCGCACAGGAAGGCGCAGGCAAGGCCGAATTCCTCGGGGTCGCCGAAGCGGCCGGACGGATTGAGCTTGGCGCGCTCGGCGAGCACCTGGTCCACGGTGATGCCGCGCTTCTCCGCTTCCGGCTTGGCCGTTCCGGTCAGGCGGTCGGTGACGAACGGACCCGGCAGCAGGCCGTTGATGGTGACGTTGTTGATCACGGTCTTGCGCGAGAGTCCGGCGATGAAGCCGGTGAGGCCGGCGCGCGCGCCGTTGGAAAGCCCCAAGATGTCGATCGGCGCCTTCACCGCGGCGGAGGTGATGTTGACGATGCGGCCGAATTTCCGCGCCATCATGCCGTCCACCGTCGCCTTGATCAGTTCGATCGGCGTCAGCATGTTGGCGTCGATCGCCTTGATCCAGTCGTCGCGGGTCCAGTTGCGGAAATCGCCGGGCGGCGGGCCGCCGGCATTGTTGATCAGGATATCCGGCTCGGGACAGGCCTTCAGCACGGCCTCGCGGCCGGCCGGCGTGGTGATGTCGCCGACGATCTCGGTGACGGTGACGCCGGGATTGGCTTTGCGGATTTCATCGGCGGTCTTTTTCAGCGCCTCCGCGCCGCGCGCGGTCAGCGTGACATGCACGCCTTCATTGGCCAGCGCCATGGCGCAGGCGCGGCCCAGGCCCTTGCTCGATGCGCAGACGATGGCGCGGCGGCCTTTGATCCCAAGATCCACTGTTTCGCTCCCGTTATGTCAGGTGATGTTTTGAAAGTCGGATGGGCTACTGTAGCCAAGTCGAGCGGCCCTGATAAGGGAGCGGCTACCGCCGAAATGCATATCAGGAAGACCGCCGATTGCACCCGATTATATCGTGCCGGTCTTTCTTCAGGCGGTCGATGGTAGCCGCGAGATCCGGCGGAAGGGACTTGATGCCCATTTGCCCGGCGGCCGATAGCATAGGCCGCAACTTGCGAGCCGGCCATGAATGCCGGCTGCTGGTTCGCCGGCAGCGAGCTGGTCGAAGATCAGCACAACCGTGATCGCAATCAGGCCGACGCGCACTGCGCCAAGGGCGGCGCCGCCAAGGCGGTCTCCGACGCCGGCTTGCGGTCCAATGACGTCGTCGAGGGCTATGCACGCCAGCTTTCCGAGCACCATGCCGATGACCAGAAAAACTCCGAAGAACAGCCCCGAATTCTGTGCAAACGGCAGGGCATGCTGGCCGTCGAGCTGCGGCGACACCAGTGGCACCATGCCCCATCGCGATCGGCATCGCGGCGATATAGGCCAGAATCGTCAATTGCGCTGCGCAATAGCCCGGTATTGAAACCGATGACCACGGCAATAATCAGTCCGAGATAGACGGCGGCATCGAAACTGTTCATGGGGAAACTCTCACGCCCATTCCGATACCGATGCTTCGTCAATGAATCGGAGTTGCGATCGCTAAAATCGTCTGTATCGACAGGCGTAGGGTGGGCAAAGGCGCTCTTGCGCCGTGCCCACCATCTATCGCGCATGACAACATTATGAGTGGTGGGCACGCTTCGCTTTGCCCACCCTACGCTTCTTGGGCAATCAACCCGCCCGCATCTCCGCTTTGATCATGTCGGCGGCCTTTTCGCCGATCATGATGGTCGGCGCATTGGTGTTGCCGCCGATCAGCGTCGGCATGATCGAGGCATCGACCACCCGCAATCCCTCGACGCCGTAGACTTTCAGCTTCGGATCGACCACGGCCATCGGATCGTTGACGCCCATCTTGGCGGTGCCGACCGGGTGATAGACGGTGTCGACACGGGCGCGCAGGAGGTTGCGGATGTCATCATCGCTATGCACGCCTTCCGTGAACATCTCCTTCTTCTGCAACGCGCGCAGCGCCGGCGTCTCCATCAGCCGCCGCGTGGTCTTGAAGCCCGCAACCATGGTTTCCAGATCGTCCGCCTCGCCGAAGAAGTTCGGATCGATCACCGGCGCGGCAAACGGATCGGCGCTGCCGAGCGTGACCTCGCCGCGGCTCTTCGGCCGCAGCAGGCAGACGTGGCAGGTGAAGCCGGTGCCGCGATGGCGCTTGCGGCCGTGATCGTCGGCCAGCGCCATGCCGAAATGAAGCTGGATATCGGGGATGTCGAGATCGGGCCGGGTTTTCAGGAAGCCGCCGCATTCGGCGAAGTTCGACGTCATCGGCCCGCGTTCGTTCGCGCCGATATTGGCCGATGGCCCGCAACAGCCGCGGCAGCGCTTTAAGCGAAATGCCGTTGAAATTGGGATTGTCGGACATGTAGCCGAACACGAAGTCCGGGTGGTCCTGCAGGTTCTGTCCGACGCCGGGCAAATGATGCACGGTGGCGATGCCGTGCTTGCCAAGCACCGCGCTGTCGCCGACGCCGGAGAGCATCAGCAATTGCGGGGTCTGGAACGCGCCGGAGGACACGATCACCTCGCGCCGGGCGCGAATCTGTTTCAGCTCCTTGCCCTGGCGGTATTCGACGCCGACCGCGCGCTTGCCTTCGAACAGGATGCGGGTGGCATGGGCATGGGTCTCGACGCGCAGATTGGCGCGGTTTCCCATGTGCGGGTGGATATAGGCGCGCGCGGCGCTGCAGCGTTCGCCGTTCTTCTGCGTCAATTGATAGATGCCGAGGCCCTCATGCTCGTCGGCATTGAAATCCTCGCGCAGGCGGAACTGCGCTTCCTGTGCGGCCTGCAGGAAGATCTGCTGCACCGGATTGCCGCTGCGCGACTTGTTGACGGCGAGCGGCCCGCCCTTGCCGTGATATTCGCCGTCGAAATCGGCATTGTTTTCCGCGCGCTTGAAGTAGGGCAGCACGTCGGCGAACGACCAGCCGGCATTGCCGAGCGAGGCCCATTGATCGTAGTCGGCGCGGTGGCCGCGGATATAGACCATCGCGTTGATGGCGGAAGAGCCGCCGAGCCCCTTGCCGCGCGGCTGATAGCCGATGCGGCCGTTGAGGCCCTTCTGCGGCACGGTGTTGAAGGCCCAGTTGTTGACGTTGCCGGCGACCATCAGCACGAGTGCGAACGGTGTCGTGACCACCCAATTGTCGTTCTTGCCGCCGGCGTCCAGCACCGCCACCGAAATGTTCGGATCCTCCGACAGCCGCCCCGCCACCGTGCAGCCGCCCGAGCCGCCGCCCACCACCACGAAGTCGAATGTATCCGTCACGCGCATCCCCCCGTTTTTTGTTCTGGCAGGCCCGCACGGCCACGCTTTGGGGGCCAAAACTCCGCTTTTGCGGCGTTTATGGCAAGGGCGGTTCCACGAGGCGGTTTTGCCCCCTCAAACCCTCGTTTTTGCTGTCATAAAATCCTGCAAAAGCGGCGCCTTGCCCCTTTCCAAAGCAGGGCGACGTTGATACATACCGCCTCGCACCCGATGGCTTTGCCCGGGTTGCCTTCTCAGGAAGCCTCCGGACGGGATCGATCGGCGCCGAACACGCGTTGGCCGGTTCACTTCCGGTCCGGTTTTTCGAAGGCAGTGCAACGGTTTAACGCGGGGTGGAGCAGCCCGGTAGCTCGTCAGGCTCATAACCTGAAGGTCATAGGTTCAAATCCTATCCCCGCAACCAACTACAATGCAAAACCCCAGCCCTCGCGGCCGGGGTTTTCGTTTTGGGGGAAGCCGCATCAAGCCGCCAGCGCGTGATGCCGGGCGAGCGTCGGCGAGCGCCGAGTTGTAAACGCCGGCGACTTCCGTGATCGGGAGGTTATCGGAATTTGTTCGTGGCGACGTTATATCGCATGGGACACAACCCCTTCACCACGGCGCGTCATTCTCTCCACCATTCGCATCAACGTCGTTCTGACGCGCGTGATTCAAATGAATGAGTTCAGACTAAAGTTCGACGCTCAATCAATTGTTCAAATCATGCGATCGGGAATCGCAATCATTCGACGCGAGAATTTTGCGCCCATAGGCTTAGCCTATGTCGTTCGCCGATGTCATTCGAGCGCGCGCACTTGGAATAAATCCAATCTGAAATCGACTCCGCATGATTGATACTGCATGCTGGCGGCACTCCCGACTGGCGCGGTCTGTGCGTAAGCATTGGTCAGAGGAAAAATATGCGGGCGGAAACGAGGCGAAGGAGTCTGGCAGCGCGAGGCGACCCTGAGTTCGGGTCGTGGCTTGCGCACGCTTCAATTCTTTTCGTCGATGACGAGGGGACATCGTCATCGACGAGGACCAGGCATCGGGCCGATCCTTGCGCCGGACGATACGGTTGCGAACATCGTGCGCTGTGTCGGCTAGCGCCGCGCATGGCTCACGGGTTTGCCTATTGGTGCACGCCGATCGCGGCGCACCGGATCACTGCATTCCGACATTCTGTGGGTGGTTTGCCGAGGCGCGCTCCGTGCGCCACGGCGGCTGTGGGGGCATTGGGGAACGCGGCTAATGACAACTGGGAATTTGGACCTGGATACTTTTCCGAAGTTGCTCCTGCATCACTCTCGCGAACGGGGTGAACGTCCGGCCATCCGCGAAAAGAGCCGTGGCATCTGGCGCACTATAACCTGGCGCGAACTGGCCGAAGAAGTAGCCGCGCTTGCAGCTGCGGCGTCGGAACGAGGCCTGCAACGCGGCGCGCATGTCGCCCTGCTGGGCGACAACCGGCCGCGCCTGTATGCGGCGATGTGCGCGGCGCAGTGGCTCGGCGCCGTCGTGGTGCCGCTCTATCAGGATGCGACGGCTGACGAGATCGCGTCGTCGATCGAGAGCGCGAAAGTTACCCACGTCTTTGCCGAAAACCAGGAGCAGGTCGACAAGCTGCTCGAAATATTGCCGCGCTGTCCCACGGTTCGATGCATCATCTACGACAAGGACCGCGGCATGCGCCACTACAAGCAGCGGGAGCTTGTCAGCTACGCCTCCCTGCTGCAGCAGGGCAGGGATCTCGCCGCCGAAAAGCGTGACTTCCTGCAAGCCGAGGCCGCGCGCGGCACCGGCGAGGACTCCGCCTTTGTGTTCTTTACATCGGGCACGACCGGCCCTGCCAAGGGCGTCGTTCTCACCCATGCCGCGTTGATCGATCGCGCGCGCGTGGCCGCGTCGATGGGGGACGTGAGGGATACCGACGTGGCGATGGCCTACCTGCCGCCCGGATGGATCGGCCAGAATCTCTTCGGTTATGTCCAGCCGATGGTCGTTGGCTACTGCATCTGTTGCCCGAAATCCTCCGACACCATGCTTGCCGATATGCGCGAGATGGGTCCGACATATTTCCTCGCCACACCGCGCGTGCTCGAGACGCTGGCCAAGCAGGTATCGCTCCGGATGGAGGAGGCCGGCGGCTTCAACCAGGGCCTCTATCGTTACTGCATGGCGGTCGCGCGGCGGGTCGGTGCGCGGACGCTGGCCGGTGAAACCGCTTCGATCGGCGATCGGCTGGTGTCGATGGCAAGCGATGTTTTGATGCGCGGCCCGCTCCGCGACGTGCTTGGGATGAGCAAGGTGCGCGTGGCCTACACGGCCGGCGATGCGATCGATCCCGATCTCTTGATGTTTTTTCGCGCCCTCGGAATCAACCTGAAGCAGCTCTACGGTTCCACCGAGACCGGGTTCTTCGTCGCGCTGCATCGCGACGGCGCGGTCAGGCCGGACACGGTCGGATCTCCGGTCGAAGGTGTGGAACTGAAACTGACGTCGCAGCACGAGATCCTGGTGCGCTCACCCGGCCTTTTCAAGGAGTACCAAGGCGACTCCCAGGCGACGGCGCGGGCAAAAAACACCGAGGGCTGGTTTCACACCGGCGACGCCGGCTACCTCGGCCCGGACGGGCAATTGCGGATCGTCGACCGGATGTCTTATGTCGGCGCATTGAAAGATGGCACGCCATACGCGCCCAGGCTGCTCGAAAACAAGCTCAAATTCCTGCCCTACATCAGGGAAGCGGTGGCGTTCGGCGACGGGCGAGACATGGTCTGTGCGCTCATCGACATCGAAATGGAGGCCACCAGCCGGTGGGCCGACAAGCTGAGCATTTCGTACACGGGGCACGCCGATCTCGCCTCGCGCGACGAAGTCTATGCACTGATCGCCGATTGTATCGCCAAGGTGAATGCACAGCTGGCATCGGAGCCCTCGCTGGCGCAATCGCAGATCCATCGCTTTGTCATCCTGAGCACGGAACTGAGCGCGGATGACGGCGTGCTCACGCGCACCGGCAAGCTGCGCCGCGACGTCATCGCGGAGCGGTACCGGGCGCTGGTGGACGCGATGTACGACGGTCGAACCGAAGTGCGTTTGGAGGCTGGAAGCGGCGAGGAGGCCGCGCCCGCCGACGTGAAAATCCGCGACGCGAAAGTCGTTGCATCCGCGCAGATCCGGAGAGCTGCCTGAACATGACGATATCAGTACAATCCTCCATTCTGCAGTCCGCGCAGCGCGCCTTCGCTTTCGGCTCGCCGATCCTCGAACTCAACTCGATTTCGCTGCGCTTCGGCGGCGTGCAGGCGCTGACGAATATTTCCTTCAACGTGCTCGAGCACGAGATCCGCGCCATCATCGGTCCGAACGGCGCCGGCAAGAGCTCGATGCTCAACGTCATCAACGGCATCTACGTGCCGCAGGAAGGCAGCATCACCTTCCGGGGCGAGCGCCTGTCGGAAATGACGCCGACGCACGCCGCCCGCCTCGGCATCGCACGCACCTTCCAGAACATTGCGTTGTTCCGGGGCATGTCGGTGCTCGACAACATCATGGCCGGCCGCAACCTGCATATGCACGCAAGCTTTATCGAAGTGGCATTGCAGCTGCCTCGCGCCCGTCGCGAGGAGGCCGAAAACCGCGCCGCGGTCGAGGAAATCATCGAGTTTCTCGAGATCGAGCACATCCGCAAGACGCCGGTGGCGCGCCTGCCTTACGGGCTGCAGAAGCGTGTCGAACTCGGCCGTGCGCTCGCCGCCGAACCGACCGTCCTGCTGCTCGACGAGCCGATGGCCGGCATGAACATCGAGGAAAAGCAGGACATGTGCCGCTTCATCCTCGACGTCAACGACCACTACGGCACGACCATCGTGCTGATCGAGCACGACATGGGCGTGGTGATGGACATTTCCGACCGCGTCGTCGTGCTCGATTACGGCAAGAAGATCGGCGACGGCACACCCGAAGAAGTGCGATCGGATCAGAACGTCATCGATGCCTATCTCGGCGTCCCACACTAAGGACAGGCAATGCTGGACTTTTGGTTTTTTCTCGAGGTTCTGGTCGGTGGGCTGCTTTCGGGAACGATGTATGCGCTGGTCGCGCTCGGTTTCGTCCTCATCTACAAGGCCTCGTCGGTGTTCAACTTCGCGCAGGGCGCGATGGTGTTCTTCGCGGTGCTGTCCTTTGTCGGCTTCATGGAGCTCGGGCTGCCGTTCTGGGCGGCGCTGCCCGTCACCGTCGGCCTGATGATCCTTGTCGGCATGGGCACTGAGCGCTTCGTTCTGCGTCCGCTGGTGAATCAGAGCGAGGACACGCTGTTGATGGCCACGATCGGTCTCGCCTTCGTCATCGAAGGCGTGGCGCAACTGGCGTGGGGCGTCGACGTGCGGCGCCTGGATCTCGGCATTCGGGATGAGCCGATCAACTGGGTGATGGACAAGACGGGCATGCTCATCAGCCAGCTCGACGTCACGGCGGCGGCGGTCGCCGGCATCATGGTGGCGGCGCTGGCATTGCTGTTCTCGCACACCAAGGTCGGCCGCGGGTTGCGTGCGGTCGCGGACGACCATGCCGCGGCGCTGTCGATCGGCATTCCCTTAAAGCACATCTGGATGCTGGTATGGGCCACGGCGGGCGTCGTGGCTCTGGTCGCGGGCATGCTGTGGGGCGCGCGCAGCGGCGTTCAGTTCGCGCTGGTGTGGGTCGCGCTCAAGGCCTTGCCGGTGCTGATCATCGGCGGCTTCACCTCGGTGCCGGGCGTCATCCTCGCCGGCCTGATCGTGGGCGCGGTCGAAAAGCTCGGTGAGGTCTTTATCGGCCCGTTTTTCGGCGGCGGCATCGAAGGCTGGGCCCCGTACATGCTTGCAGTCCTTTTCCTGCTGATCCGGCCTGAGGGCCTGTTCGGCGAAAAGATCATCCGGCGCGTCTGACCGTCCCGCAACCCCAGGATTCCGTTTCATGTTCTACAGAGAAGCCGGACAGTTCCGCACCAGCTACGCGCAGGACTCGCAGATCTTTCCGCTGCGTCAGGATCGCGTCGGCATCCTCATCATGCTGATCGCGGCGGTGATGCTGCCGTTCGTCGCCAACAGCTACTGGCTGAGCGCGATCCTTATTCCATGGCTCGTCCTTTCCCTGGTGGCGCTCGGGCAAAACATCCTGATGGGCTATGCCGGCCAGCTTTCGCTTGGATCGGCCGGCTTCATGGCTGTCGGCGCGTTCGCCTGCTACAACCTGATCCTGCGCATCGACGGCATTCCCTTTGTGGTCGCGGTTGCGCTTTCCGGCGTCTGCGCGGCTTTGGTCGGCATCGTCTTCGGCCTGCCGAGCCTGCGTATCCGCGGACTGTATCTCGCGGTTGCGACGCTCGCATCGCAGTTCTTCATCGTCTGGGCGCTGGACAAGTTCGGCTGGTTCAAGAACTACGACCCGGCGGGCGTGATCACCGCGCAGCCGATCGTCATGTTCGGCCACAACTTCGCAACCCCCCGTGAGAAATACTGGGTGGTGCTTGCGATCGTCGCGGTGCTGGCACTTCTCGCCAAGAACATGGCGCGCGGCAGCATCGGGCGCGGCTGGATGGCGGTGCGCGACATGGATGTCGCGGCCGAAGTGATGGGCTTCTCGCTGCTGCGCACCAAGCTGCAGGCTTTCGCGATCAGCTCGTTCTATTGCGGTGTCGGCGGTGCGCTGTTCGCGTTCGCCTACCTGCAGACCGTGGAGCCGTCGGCCTTCGGCATCGATCTGTCGTTCCGAATTCTCTTCATGGTCATCATCGGCGGCCTCGGCACCATCATGGGCTCGTTCCTGGGCGCAGGTTTCATCCTGCTGATGCCGATCTTCCTGAACATCTTCTTCCACACTGTTTTCGGCAAGTCCGTCGACGCCACGATCACGTCGGCGCTCGAGCAGGTCATCTTCGGGGTGATGATCATCATGTTCCTGATCTTCGAGCCGCTCGGGCTGGCGCGGCTCTGGCAACTGACCAAGGAGAGACTGCGGCTGTGGCCTTTCAAGCACTGAGGGTAATCATCCCAACGAAACCAGCACATCCAATAAACGCAGCAAGGGGAGAACTAGTAATGTTGACCGACAAGATGCTTCGCCGTGTAGTTCCCGCTATCTCCGCCGCCGCCACCTTCATCGCGATCGCAGCCGCATCGACGACTGCGATGGCTCAGGAGGCCCAGGAACAGTATTTCGGGATTCCGAGCAGCCGCGTCGGGCCGTACTCTGCCATGGGCACCGGCTACTACGGCGGCATCATCGACTATCTGAACTACGTAAACATGAAGGGTGGCGTCAATGGCGTGAAGCTCACCTATGATGAGTGCGAGACCGAGTACAACGCCGCGCGCACCGTGGAATGCTACCAGCGCCTGCTCAACAAGGGCGATCAGAAGATGGTCGTGTTCGATACGCTCGGCACGCCCGGCGCCTATGCCGTGATCGGCCGCATGGCACAGGACCACGTCGTGCTGGCTCAGTACGGCTATGGGCGAACCGATGCCGCCGACGGACGCGTCTGGCCGTGGGTGTTCAATGCGGCAGGCCACTACTGGGGGCAGATCGCGGTCAAGATGAACTATATCGCCCAGAAGGAAGGCGGCGTCGACAAGATGAAGGGCAAGACGATCGTGCATCTGCACATCGACACCGCCTATGGCCGTGAGCCGATTCCGGCGATGCGGCAGATCGCCAAGGAATGGGACTTCAAGCTGATCGAGATCGCTGTGCCGCCTCCGGGTCTGGAGCAGCAGTCGCAGTGGCTGCAAATTCGTCGCGAGAAGGCCGACTGGGTCACGTTCTGGGGCGCCGGCTCCGGCATGAACTCAACCGCGATCACCACCGCCGCTCGTGTGGGCTTCCCGCGCGAGAAGATGTTTTACGTCACCTTCGGCGGTGCCGAGGAGGACATGATTCCGGCCGGCGACGCGGCGAAAGGCACTTATGTCGCCGCCAACGCCGCGCCCGGCAGAGACTATCCGCTGATTGCCGACATCCTGAAGGTGGTCTACGGCGCCGGCA
Organism: uncultured Alphaproteobacteria bacterium; assembly: GCA_963790735.1. Classification (GTDB taxonomy): domain Bacteria; phylum Pseudomonadota; class Alphaproteobacteria; order Rhizobiales; family Xanthobacteraceae; genus Bradyrhizobium. The sequence goes on from CAWBQP010000044.1 coordinate 33,139, forward strand.
AGGGCAACATGCAGAACCAGGAGCGGGTCGGTACGGTCTACTACAATCGCGGCGTCGGCGCGGCGGCGATGTGGATTGAAGCGCTCAAGAACGCGCAGAAGATCCACAACAAGGTCGGCAAGACGGTCAACGGTGACGAGTTCCGCGATGGCTACGAGGCGCTCGACATCACCGACGAGAAGCTCAAGGAGATCGGCATTCTCGGCATGTCGGCGCCGTTCAAGATGTCGTGCGCGAAGCATGACGGCTCCGAGCGCTTCAAGATGATGCAATGGGACGGCAAGAAGTTCCAGATCTTGACGGACTGGGTGCCGGCGCCCGACCCGGCGTTCATCCGCAAGCTGATCGAAGACTCGGCGGCAAAGTACGCCGCCGAGAACAACATCACGCCGCGCAAGTGCTCCTGATCGACAAGGCACACTGCACGCGTATCTCACGCGATGTCTGAGGGATGGGGTGACACCCACCCCTCAGACAGATTTGACTCAAGGGGGGACTGCCATGACTGTTTCAGTTGCATCGGCTGTTGAACGGACCGCAGCGGTCGAAGCTGCGGCGCAGCCCGTGCTGGCGGTGAAGAATATCGAGGTGATCTACAACCATGTGATCCTCGTGCTCCGCGGCGTGTCGCTTGAAGTGCCGCAAGGCAAGATCGTCGCGCTGCTCGGCGGCAACGGCGCCGGCAAGAGCACGACGCTGAAATCGATCTCGACATTGCTGGGTTCGGAGCGAGGAGCCGTGACCAAGGGATCGATCGAATTCCGCGGGCAGCGAACCGACCAGCTCACGCCCGGCGAACTGGTCGGCATGGGCCTGGTGCAGGTGATGGAGGGAAGGCATTGCTTCGGGCATCTGACCGCCGAGGAAAACCTGATCACCGGCGCCTATGCGCGTTCCATCAGCAGGGCGCAACTGCGCGAGGAGCTTGACCGGATATACGCATATTTCCCGCGGCTGAAAGTGCGGCGCAGCAGCCTGGCAGGTTATACGTCGGGCGGCGAGCAGCAGATGATCGCCATCGGCCGCGCCATGATGGCGAAGCCGAACATGCTGTTGCTCGACGAGCCATCGATGGGCCTGGCCCCGCAGATCGTGGCCGAGATCTTCGAGATCGTCCGCGACCTCAACCAGAAGGAGGGCGTCAGCATCCTGCTGGCCGAGCAGAACACCAACGTCGCGCTGAAATACGCCGACTACGGCTACATCCTGGAAAGCGGCCGCATCATGGTGGACGGGCCGGCGAAAGCGCTGGCGGAGAACAAGGACGTCAAGGAGTTCTATCTCGGGATGTCGTCCGAAGGGCGCAAGAGCTTTCGCGACATGAAGTCGTACCGCCGCCGCAAGCGCTGGGTTTGAGCTGCTCGCCGTTCGAGCAGGCTCACGGCAAGACCGTCGCGAAAGCTGCGGGAGTGTCGCGTTTTCCGGGTCTTTCCAATGGCTTGTGCTTCGATCCAGCCGGGGATCGCGGCTAGTTCGCCGTGCAGGGTGGCGTCAATTTCCCCGCGGTCCGGGCCAGGACGCAGCGTAATCCTCTCGACCGGCGCCCGGATCTTGCGCCGTGGGCCGGCCTTGGGCTACCTGCCGACAACCCGATGCGGGCAAGCAGATTGCGCCGGGCTCCGTTGACGCCGTAGGGCGGGGACACGACATATCCCGTACCGTCGATCCCGTCACTGCCCAGGAGCAAGATATGGACGCGCCGCCAAACATCGATCCCGTCACCGCGCATTCTGACAGCGACGTTGTGCACTGGCTGACAAACGGCACCCGCGATGAGCGCTTCATTGATAATATTTTCGCCGAACTGTGTGTCCGGCTCCAGCGAGCGGGCATTCCCGTCAAGCGGGCGACGCTTCATCTGCTGATCCACCATCCGCAATGGCTCGGCGCCCGGATCATGTGGGCCGACGGGATGCGCGAGGCCGAGCTTGCGAGGGTAGACTACGACGTCAGCGAGCGATCCGAATACATCGGTAGTCCCGCCAACGAAATCCATGACGGTGCCACCGAGGTGCGCGAGAATCTCGAACGCGATCCCTCGCTGGGCCGCAAGCACGCCGTCTATGATGAGATGCGGGCGAAAGGCCTGACCGACTATGTGGCGTGGCCGCTGTACCATACGCTCGGCAAGCGGCACATCGTGACCTTTGCAACCGACCGGCTAGGTGGTTTCGACGACGCGCAGATCGCCGGCCTGTTGAAACTGTTGCCGGTTCTGGCGCTGGTCAGCGAAATCCGCATGAAAAACCGGCTGGCGCGAACGCTGCTCGAAACCTATGTCGGGTCGCATGCCAGCGAGCTCATTCTGGCCGGCGCCACCAGGCGCGGAAGCGGGACGACGGTACGGGCCGCCATCATGATCTGCGATCTGCGTGGTTTCACAGCGATCTCCGACAACTGGCCGCGCGATGACGTCATTGATCTTCTGAACGGCTATTTCGACGCGATGTCGGAGCCGATCGCGCGACATGGCGGGGAAATCCTGAAATTCATCGGCGATGGTCTGCTCGCCATTTTTCCACTCAGCCAGCCGTCGGCCTGCGTAAATCTGCTGCATGCCGTGACCGAAGCCCGTCAGGCCATGGTTGCCCTGAACGAAAAGAACAGCGAAACCGGTCGTGTGCCGCTGAATTACGGCATCGGCGTCCACGTCGGAGACGTCATGTACGGCAATATCGGGTCGCGCAGCCGGCTCGACTTCACCGTTATCGGTCCTGCGGTCAACATGGCTTCGCGTCTCGAAACCCTCACCAAGCAATTGGGGAGACCGGTGCTGCTGTCGCGCGCGTTCGCCGACCTTGTCGAAAGCGATTTCGATCTCGAACGCGTCGGTGAATATCCGGTACGCGGCTTCAACGACCCAATCGAGCTGTTTGCGTATCACGGCTGAATGCTGCTTGCCGTTCAAGCCGGCTCGCGGAAAAGGCGGTTGCGCGGACGCCGATCCTCCGTTTCGCGGGCCTCAGCGCTCGTAGCTTGCCGGGTCCGGGCTGTCTGACGGATGTGCAAAGGCCTTGCGCAAAACCGCTGACATCGGAGTCTTGAAATTGAGGCCGTTGGGCGGCACCGCCAATTCGAACCACTTCCTGTAGATCGCTTCAATCTCCGGGCTTCCATATAGATCCGCGGTCGCCCGATCGGCAACGGCCTTGAAGGGGGCATCGTCCTTGCGCAGCATGATGCCATAGGGTTCGGCCTTGGATAAGGTTTCCTCGCTGATCATGTAGGCAGACGGATCCTTTGATCTCGCGATCGCGACGGCGAGTTGTACGTCGTCGAGGACGTAGGCGGCCGCGCGGCCGGTCTCCAGCATGAGAAACGCCTCCGCCTGGTCCTTGGCGGCGAGCGCCGCGATGCCGAGATTTCGCGCGGTATTGACCTGGTTGAGCTGCACCATGTTGGTCGAGCCCGATATCGCGACAACGGGCTTGCCTTTCAACTGGTCAATCGTTGCGATGTTGTCGGATTTTTTGGCGGCAAAGCGGGTAGCCGACAGGAAATGCGAATTTGTGAACGCCACCTGGCGCTGCCGCTCCGCATTGTTGGTGGTGGAAGAACAGACGAGATCGACGGTTCCGTTCATCATGAGCGGAATGCGATTGGACGACGTGACCGGAAGTATTTCGACGGCAATGTTCGATACTTTGAGTTCGCGCTTGGCTGCATCGACGATCCTCATGCAAATATCGACGGCGTATCCAATCGCCTTTTGATCCCCGTCCAGATAGCTGAAAGGCACCGAGGCTTCCTGAATGCCGAGGATGATCCTGTTCGTCTCCTTGATCTTCTGCAGCGTTCCTGTCAGTTCGCCTGCATGTGCAGGCACGGTCGTCAGGGCAGCCGCGATCATCACTGCAAACAGGCGCATCGAGTTCACTCCATGGCAGTACTTGTGAGAGGTCTGGGCAAATCGGCAGCAACACGATCGCTCGGTTCTAGCCGACATTGCTCTCGCGAGGTATCAAAGGTTGCTTCTATCAGCTATCGAACAATTTTATCGGTGAGCCGCATATCCGCCCGCGATCAACGCGAGCGCCGGAGCCACCGATACACCGGCGACAAGCTCGCCTCGCTGGTGAACGAAATTCAGGCCGGCGGCGACAAGATCTTCGCGCGTTCGCGCGATGCCCGCAAGGAAGAGGAAGTCACGGCCTTCCTTGGCGATGCCGACAAGGACGCGCCGCTTGAGGTCTGCATCTTCGACACAACACGATCATCGATCTCGGTCACGATGCGTCCATCACGCTCACCAGTGAATGCGCCGGATCAGTCCCGTTCCGGACCGACCGTTACGACCGTGACACCGTCGATCCTGATCAGGAACGTCATGGTGGGCTGGCTGGACCCCGGGGCCCGTTCGACCGCATGCCGGAACGCTGCGATCTCCTCTTGCGCTGCTACCCGGGCGCTAAGCATTGAATTCGGTGCGCAGAGCGGGACGCCGTCCGATGTGAACGCGGTCAGATCGGCCCGCAGATCGGCGTCGCGACAGATTTCCTGCGCGGCTGCAAGGCCGGTTGCTTCAAAGGCGAGCGTCGGCTTCCGGTCGATGTCGAGGACAAAAACCTGAAGCGAACCGGCTCCGTCTGCTCGCTGCGGTGGTTCGCGGGCTGACACGCCAAACAACTCCTCGATCGCTCAAGTGGCAAGCCGGGCGGCAGGTCAGGATTTGCTCAGGGTCGGGAATTGTCAAATCCACAATCGCTGCGTCATGAATACCGGGTTACTCCGGCCAAGGCCGATGTCGCCATCCGGCTGGCCACGAAGCGAGGTGGCTGGAAGGCGTTTCGAGAAATCCTAAAATTTTGTGCGAAACAACAGGGCGGGTTCGTGCGTTGCGTTTCCGCAAGCCTCCCGGCAGTGGTGGGCTGCCTTCATGTGACATCCAGATTGCGGCCATCCGAATTGTTCCCCGGTCCCGCATTGTTGCGCCGTCAGTGCATTCGAAATAGCATCGATCGCGTACAGGCGTGGGCAGGGCAGTAGAAATGACATACGAGGCCTTTCTTTGCAGCTTTCTGCCGTCGACCGCTCGGTAGCGAATACGGAACCCACCCACTGGAAAACGCGCCTTCGCTGCCCTCGCTGTTCGTCGGCGCTGCGGAACGCGTGGTCACGGCCGTCCTGTTCGAACCGTGCCTGCGATTATAGCAGGGCCGGGTTTCCCAGCGTCGGCGCGCAACCGGTGCTGATCGATTTTGCGGCCAGCATTTTTGAGCGCCGAATGTACGACGCCGAGAACGGCTCGGTGCTGCAGCGGGACGTCAGCCGCCGTTCCATCGGGTCGCGGCTGCATCGCCTTACCTTCGGTGGTAATCCGGTGGCGGTGTCCAACAGCACGAAATTCATCGATCTGTTGAAGCGGGAGTCGCGGCGGCCGGTCGTGCTGGTGGTCGGCGGCGGAACGATCGGTTCGGGCGCAGAGGAACTCTACAGGGATGATTCCATCGAACTCGTCGGCACCGACGTCTACGCCTCGCCGCACACCGTGCTGGTGGCCGACGCCCACAGACTGCCGTTCGAAGACGCCGTGTTCGATGGCGTCTGGGTGCAGGCGGTGCTGGAACACGTGCTGGAACCCGCAACCGTCGTTGCTGAACTGCATCGCGTGCTCCGGCCGGAAGGCCTGGTCTATGCGGAGACGCCGTTCATGCAGCAGGTGCATGAGAAGGCCTATGACTTCTCGCGTTTCACGCAGAGCGGTCACCGCTGGCTGTTCAGGCGATTTTCCGAGATCAGCGCAGGACCCGTAGGCGGCGCCGGCGTGGCGCTGGCATGGTCGATCCGCTATTTCTCGCGCGCGCTCGGCGCGGGCAACAAGCTGTCGCGCCTGATCGTGCTGCCATTCTTCTGGATCAGGTATCTCGATGCGTTCGGCCGCGGCCGGGCCGCAGCCGATGCCGCCAGCGGCTTCTTCTTTCTCGGGCGCAGGGCCGAACAGGCGATGGATCCGCACGCCATGCCGGAATACTACAACCGGCAAAAGTAAGGTTTCGATACGCGGCCCGCGGGCCTCAGGTGATGCCCTTGATCTTCTTGCATGGCGTCGACGCGGTCGACGACATCCGTGCGACGTCGGTTACGGAGCGGATAACAAGCTTTTCCTTAGCCGTGATGAAGCGCAGCACGCCGTGCGGATGAGCGTCGCAGAACTGCGCCAGCGTGGCGGCCGTTGCCGGAATGCTGTCCTGCTTGGGGATCACGGCGATGCCGCCATCCCTCAGCATGTACGCATCCTTCACGTTGGCCATGGCTGATGTCGCGATGCAGACCTTGAACAGGTCGTTGTAGGCTTGCGGCGTCAGGGCTTGGTCACCGCCGGGCGTTCCCAGCAGATACTCGCGGCTCTTGCGACAGTTCTCGCTATCCGCCCGCGCCGCACCGGTCGCGAGCGCCAGCAGCATCGCGGTCGCGGCCACCAGCTTCATGCCACTGTTCCGATGGCGCGGCCCGCCGATATCAGCTTGCCGGCATAGGCCAGGCCATAGGTTGTCGCCGCGCAGCGTTCCCATGAAAGCGCGCGGGCATGGGCGGAGGCGCCGGCCGCGAGAATGGCGCGCAGGCCGCGATCCGCGGCCAGCTCCGCGATCGCCTGCGATATGCTCTCCACCGATGGCGGCACGAGAATTCCGGTCTCGTCGGCGAGCACGGCGTCAGGCACCCCGCCGACCTCGGTCGCAACGCTCGGCAGGCCGGCGGCTCCGGCCTCGAGATAGACCAGTCCAAATCCCTCCACCCGGCCGGTCGTGTCGGGCAATCCCGTCAGGCAGAAGAAATCCGAAGCCGCGTAGAGATCGCGGATGGCCTCGTTCGGCTGCGGGCCGAGGAAACGAATATCGCACGCCGCCTGACCGGCAGCCCGTCGCAGTTCATCGACATAATCGGCTTCGCCGTCCGGTCCGATCACGAGCCATGTGATGCGCTGGCGCAGATCATCTGGAAGCTGCGACAGTGCCGCGAGCGTCAGATGATGGCCCTTGCGGCGCGTGATCCGCGCCACCGTGATCATCACCAGCCGGTCTTCCGCCAGCCGATAGGCCAGGCGAATTTCCCGGCGCTTCCTTGGCGCGCCGAACCAGAATTTCGATACGCCGAGATTGATCGCGCTGATCCTGGCGGGCGCGACGGCGAACCGTTCGCGGAACAGCGTCTCGGTATAGCGGCTGTTGGCGACGACCTCCGTTCGCGGCCCGAACACACCGGCGCCGCGGATCGCCATGCGTTTCAGCCGCGTCTGGGTCTCGTTGATCTCGGTGCCGTGCACCGTCATCAACACCCGCGCCGGCGTCCGCCATCTGGCAAGCGCTAGTGGAATGAAGAACGGCCAATCGGCGGCATGGACCACATCGTATCGATCGCCGCGGACGCCGCGGCGCGCCAGCATGATTTTTCGCGGCAGGTCGCGCATGGAGTGGAGACCGCCGCGAAATCGAACGACCTCGAAGGGCAGGGAACGGTCATCATCGTCGGTCTGCTGTGCGTAGTCCGGCGCCACCACGGTGACCTTTGCGCCGAGCCGGCTGGCGGCGGCCGCGATTTCGCAGGTGTAGGTCCCAATACCTCCCATCGCGGGAGCGAACTCGCTGGTCAACAGAAGGATGTTCAATCCGGCGCCCTCAATAGGTCGGCGCCGGGGCGGCAAGTCCACGCGCATCCTGAATTTCCTGATGATAGCGGAACACGCGCGCAAGCTGGGTGCCCGGGGTGAACGATCTGATGCTGTCGGCGATCTGCACCGGATTCATCACGCCCGCCTCGATGGCCGTCCTGATATCGACGAACCGCTGGACGAGCGTATCCACCATGTCGTCGCGACTACCGTCCCGCGCCACCAGATAGCCGCTGACGCCAGGGCGGATCACGGGTTCGAGCTGCGGCAGGTGCATGGCGACGACGGGACGGCCTACCGCCAGGGTCTCGAGCACGCAACGCGGCATGCCTTCGAACTCGGAGGTCAGGATGCCGGCATGGGCGCTGGCCAGCGTTTCCGCCATGCCAGCGGCATCCTTGAAGCCGTGGCGCACGGTGATGTCCTCGATGGCGGCGAATTCCTCGAACCGGTGCGGGTCGCTGGTGCCGATGTAATGAAACCTGACATCGCCATTCAATCGCTGCCGCAGGCGATCGATGGTGCGGAACATCAGCGGCGGATCCTTGAACTCATCGAGCCTGCCCGCGAACACGATCTGGAACGGCGAAGAGTTCAACGGCCAGAGTTGCGGCTTGAAGATATCCGTATTGACCCATGTCCAGAGCGTGTCGATCTTGTCCTTGCGGCGCGGATAGGTCTGTTGCAGCCGCTCGGTGATGAACGGATTGACGCAAAGAAATTTTTCGCTCATGGCGACGGCGAACCGCTCGCCGGTGTTGTGGACGAAGGCGTATTTGCGCAGCAGCGAATCCATCTGCAGTTTCGGCGCGCCCTCGCCGTGCAGCATCTGCACGAACGGAAGCCGCAGGATCGCCGGCAGCCACGAAAATTCGACGCGCCGCAGATCGACCGAGCATCGCCTGGCGCGAATCAATCTTGCGATCGGACCGAAGTGGCGCAGCAGCGCCATGAAGAATTGCCCGGTCAGCGAGGTACGGATCGTGCGGGCCGCCTCGCGCGCCTGCTGGTCCGAATAATGCAGGATCGGCAGGAAGTCGAAGCCGCGCCCTCGGAACGTCAGCCGGTGAAGCTTTCCCAGCTCCAGTTCGCCCGTCGAGTCCACGCCGATGAAAAGGATATCGGTGTCGACGGGATGAAACGTGATGAAGTCGCGGATGTAGGTTTCGAGGCCGCCGACCTTCTGGCCGCGCGGGTCGAACGGATGGATCAGGCAGATCTGATAGCGTGGTTTGATATGGCTGGTGTTTCGCGCCCGCAGCGCCAGGGTCAATGTTGAAGTCATGCGGCTTTCCTCATGCGCGCCTGGACAATTTGCGGAATGGTTCGCGCAACGAGACGCGGAACCACGCTCATGCATCTGACATAGCGGGGACCGAGCCGCCGCGGCTCGCGCAGCATGCGCCACGCCCATTCCAGCCCGGTTCTACGTGCAATGGTTGGTGCGCGGCTCTGCGTGCCAGCGATGAAATCGAGTGCGGCCCCGATGCATAACACGCCGGTTCCGTTCAGCTCGTCGAGGCATCGCGCCGCGAACAGTTCCTGTCGTGGTGCGCCCAGTGCGACGAAGCAGAGCCTGGCGCCCGAGGCCCGAATAGTTTCGATCGCAGCATCGGCTTCGCTGGAATAGGGATCAAACCCCGGCCCCGGTGCGAGGCAGCCTGCGATCTGCAAGCCCCGGAATCGTTCCGACAGACGCCGGGCCGTCATGTTCAGCGTGAGATCGTTTGCACCCAACAGAAAGATCGGGAGTCCCTTCTTTCGCGCCTCCGCACAGACGGGTTCGACGAGATCGGCGCCGGTCGTCCGCTCGATTCTGCGTGCCCATGAGGCGGCTCAGCACGACGATCGGGAACCCGTCCGCTGTGACAAATCGGGCACGTCGATAGGCGGCACGAAAGTTCGCGTGTTGCTGCAACTGAACGACGTGATCGAGATTGAGCGTGCAGACGCTGAAGTTGTCGCCATGTTGCGCGGCTGACACGATCGACGAGACCGCTTCGGGGAGCGATGGAACATTGATGGTGATGCCGTCGACGGTGAGGCTCGGCTGCAATGATTGCAATGATATTGGCGGTTCCGCCATGTCGACCTCCTGACGATGATTTGATTGAGAGACGCGTTCACGCTGGACTATCGACATGCCCATCGTGTCGCGACGGGAACTATGTGCCGAAAATTTCTCGACTAGCATCGTCACGAAATCGAACTAATGCGACGCAACGATGGCGATGTCGCACTGCGAACATCGAGACGTGGCGACAATTCATTCACATGATGGAGATCAGCTATGCAGGAGTGGTCGAGGCGAAATGCGCTCGCTCTCATCGCAGGAGCAAGTGTTGCATCGTACGAGCAGAAAGCATTCGCCGCGCCGCCTGCGCAGAGTCTCGGCGCCATTGCGGCGCGCAACGGCATCGTGTTCGGCGCGGCTGCAGGTCCCGTCATCGACAAGGATCATGCCTATCGCGAGCTCTATCAGACGCAGACACGCATCGTGACGACTGACATTGCGATGAAGATGGGAACCATCGCGCCGCAACCCGGGCCGAAGCGATTCGAGAGCGCGGACCGTCTGCTGCAATTCTGTGCAAGCAACAACATTCCGATGCGGGGCCATTGCCTGATCTGGAACGAATGGGTTCCACAATGGATCAGAAACATGAGCAGCGCCGAGCGCGAAAAATTCTTCGATTCCTATATCGAGGAAGTGGCTGCACGCTATGTCGGCAAGCTGCACTCGTGGGATGTCGTCAACGAGCCGTTCTGGCCCGGGCACAAGGCGCCCGGCGGTTACAGGCTCGGTCCATGGTACGATACGTTCGGCACAGGCTACGTACGCCGCGCCTTCGAGCGCGTGACGATGGTCGACCGGAAGACAAAGCTGGTACTCAACGAAGCACAGAGCGAGCGTGACGATGACGTCGGCCTCGCGGTCCGCCGCGGCTTGCTGCAACTGGTCGACGAATTGAAGCAGGCCGGGATGCCGCTGCACGCGGTCGGATTGCAAAGTCATCTGCAGCCCCGTTACCCGCACGACCCCGGACGCTTTGCCGAATTCCTTCATGCGCTCGCCGAACGTGGCGTCGAGATCTATCTGACCGAATTCGACGTGCGCGACGATACCTTTCCGGATGACGTCGCGGCCCGCGATGCCATGATCGCCGAGACGGCCGAAAAATATCCTGAACAACGCGCTGCGCGTTCCGGCGGTCAAGGTGGTGATCGCGTGGGAACTTGCCGATAACTACTCGTTCTATACCGATGCGGCGAAGAAGAAGGATCCGCTCGCGCAGCGGCTGCCCCGGCCGCTGCCGTTCGATTCATCGATGCAGAAGAAGCCGCTCTGGTTCGCGATGGCGCGCGCATTCGAGAATACCAAGAAGTCGTAAGCGAGAATCGAACCGCTCACGCTCCCGAATGCTGGGGGCGTGGGCGGAGCATCCGCACCAGCGATGGCGCGTAGAGCAGGGCGAGCGCTCCGAAATAGGCGGCGGCGCCTGCCGCGACATGTGCCGCCAATACTGCAATGGTGCGAGCCTCCGGGAAGATCCGCAGCAACGCCGCCATCGCAATCGTGGCCAATGCGATGCGCACGAGATGGCCTACCGGAAGGCGCAGGCCAAACTGCGTAAACCCGATCGAAAAACTGACGCTTGCCGCGGCCAGCGCCGCCAGCACGGTGGCGCCGGCGACGCCGGTGAGGCCCCAGCGCGGCAGGAACAGGGCGCTCAGCACCACGGTCGTCGATGCATCAATCGCCGCAATGGCCATCATCCAGCGCGTGCGGTTCTGCAGCAGAAACACCTGATCGCCGAAATGGGCGCGCAGGTTGCGGATCGCACCGGCAAGCGTGGAGAGCGGCAGGACGGCGAGCGTCACGGCCTGGAACGGCGCTGCGATCAAGAGGTGCACGATCTCCGTTCTCAGCATGAATATGCCGGCGAGGCTTGGCGCCAGGATCGCGACCAGCAGCGCGCTGTTGGCGGCAAGCTGGCGCATGCCGGCCTGGCTGCCCTCCTGTTCCATGCTCTTTACCGCAAGCGGGAAAGCGGCGGCCGTCACCAGCATGGCCGCGACCGCCGCGGCGCGTTGGCCGAGGCCGTAACCGACCGCGAACAGTCCGGCTGCGGCAACGCCGGACATTTCGTTGACGATGAAGCGCGACGCATTGAGGCCGACCCAGCCGAGCGCGCCGCCGACAATCAGTGGAATGCCGTAGCGCAGCGCGTGCACGACGATCTCACGGTCGATGGGCCAAAGGCGGTAGCCACGGCGGAGTGTGGGTATCACGATCAGCGCCGCGGTCAGTTGCGCCGCGGCGTATCCCGCGAGCGGCCACTCCGCCGATTGGCCGAACAATCTGATCAACACCAGGCCGGCGACAAATCCGACCGACGGCCCGAATACCTGCTGGATCGTGTAGACCCGGATCTGCTGCTGCGCGCGGGCGCGCTCGCCGATATAGACGTTGAGGGATCGGGTTATCACATAGGCGACGGCGGCAAGGAGAAGGTCCGTTCTGGCGCCGGGCGCAATGACCAGAAGCAGAATTCCGACGACAGCCGCGCTCTGCAACGCAATGGATACCAGCAAGACCGCGTTCTCGGTGCGGTAGAAGCGAGGCGCGTCGTTGGCGTCTTGATATCGGCCGAGGAAGCGCAGCGCATACTGCGACCACCAGGCGAGAAAGCCGATCTGCAGCAATTCGTGCGTGGCGGTGATCAGCGTGATGACGCCGAGCGTGTGCTCGTCGACGACATGCGTCCATACGATCATCGCCAGCAGCTGGAACAGCGGTCCGACGAATTGCGCGGGCAGATAGAGCAGGGTGTGTTTTAAGAGCATCTCTCAGGCCCCCAGCCAGCGGCAGAAGCTGGGGGAGGCGAGCTGCCGGACGGCCAGCAGCGCCGCGGTAGAGAGGAGGACGGTCAAGCCGCACGCAGACGGCAAAGCTGGCGATGCCGCCGAGTTGCCGCAGCGTGGTGTGATCGCGCAGCGCCATGACGATGAAGATGTGCCAGAGATAGATGAAGTAGCTGCCCGAGCCGAACCACCCAAGCAGCGGCGAGCCCGGCTGGATGGCGAACAATGCAACGCAGAACAGGGCCGCGTAGAGGAAGAAGGCCGTCGAATCGTAGGTGGCGGCGTCGCCAAGGCCGAGAATGCGCACGGCGGCATAGATCACGTAGGCCGCCAGCATGGCGCCAAGCAGCGCGCGGCGTATGCGCTGGTCGCTCAGGTCTGCGAACATCGCGGTCAGTGCGCCGAGCGCGACAAAGGAGAACCAGAACGGAATGTCGCGCATGCGGACTTCGTCGAGCAATGCGTCGGAGGCGCCGAGCCTGGAGATCGCCGGGTCGAGATAAGCACCGGCAAGCAGACCGCAGCCGATCGAGAGGACCAGCAGCGCCGCGATCCGCTTTCTTGAATCCGGCTGTCCGGTCTCGCCAACCGCAAAAATCAGCCACAGGCCGAGCGTGCAGCAGACATAGACGAAGACGTAGTAATAGACGAATACGTATCCCAGCCCGAACCGCGCAATCGTCGTGCCGATGCGATGGTCCATCGCCGGATTGTGCAGCGCCATGTAGGCATAGGCGGCGGCGAAGGCGATCGCGTAAGGAATCAAGGCCGCCTTCAATCGCTTCGCGAGCGGAACGCGACCGGAAAGCGCCGTCAGATATCCTGATACGAACAGGAAGACCGGCACGCAGGGACGGAGCGCCGCGTCGAGGGATTTTGCCCAGGTAGCATCGAGCGGCTGCGGCAGCGAATGGATTCCGATCACCATCAGGATGGCGATGCCGCGCATGGCGTCGATGACGCCATCGCGGCTTTGGGCCGTCGCCTGCGCAACGCTCAGAGCTGGCGAATGTGCCGCTATGCGCTCCACGACCGTCATCAGGTGCCCTCCTGCCGCGAGATCGCGGGAGACGGCGCGGGCCGGATAGCGCGGCGGTCGTAAGCCTCGGTCAGATATCGCCGCAGCGGTGTTTCGAACGTGCGCAGCGAGATGACGCTCGCGATGGCAAGAACGACGATCGCCACCGGCGCAAGGATCAGCCGGTCATGCGGCGACAGGGAAAGCAGCACGCGATCCGAAGGTGATGATGACGGTCGCAACCGGGATATGCAGCATGTAGCAGGAATAGGTCAGCGGCGACCAGCGATCGAAGCGGAGCCGCGACAGCAGCGTCTCGCGCCCCGCGCAATCCGCCTGAATGGCAAGCATCGCGACGGCATAGATTGCCAACAGGGCGGTCATCGTCGGCAGCAGGGAGCCAAGCACGATGAACCCTGCAAGCGATGCGACCAGCGCGCCGGGAATTGCGGGCCAACGCGCGATCCGGTCGCGAAACAGATAGCAGGCCACGCCGAGGTTGAAGGCAGGCAGCGCCCGGAAGGCGCCGCCCTGGTTGATCCAGTCGGCCCACGGCGTCGCTCCCGCTGCCCATGCCCAAAGGGAGTTGGCGAGAGCGGTAAAGGCCACGAGCGAAATGATCGCCTCCTTGCGGCGGCGTGCGATCAGCGCGACGGCCGGAAAAAGCAGATAGCAGAACATCTCCGCCGAGAGCGACCAGCTCGGAAAGTTGAACGTCAGGCGCTCGCCGACAAAGGCGTGAAGCAGCAGGAACTGCGCAGGCAGGTCGGAGAGCGGGTAACGGGCCGGGTTGTCGGTTCGGGCAGCGCCGAAATGAAGCGCCCCGGCAAGCGCCACATAGAAGGCAAGCGTGGCGAGATGCAGCGGATAGATCCGGGCCAGGCGCCGCCAGAGGAAACGGCCGATCGATGCGGCGTCGTTGACGCGGCCGAAATATTGTCGCGCGATGACGAAGCCGGAGACCACAAAGAACAGATCAACGAACAGATTGAAGTGCCAGGTGTGCGTGACCATGAAATGGCCGACAGGCACGTCCTTGAAGTAATCGGAATAGTGAAGGACCACGACGGCGCCGGCCGCAATGATCCGCAGCCCATCCTGATGCCTTGTGGTAGCAGGTGTCATGCAAGGCTGCGGTACTCCGGACTCCGAATTTCCTGGAACGCGCGTGTCAGTTGGCAAGTCGGGCGATCAGGCTGATGACCGTTTCGCGGTCGCCGCGCGCCAGATCGTTCCAGCGCGCCAGATTCTCGCTCCGCCATCGCCACATACCGGGCGCGCCAGTCCTCGTTCGATAGCGCAGCCGCGATCCGCGCGGCCGCACAAGCCGGATCGGCGGTATCGACATGGATACCGGACTCGCCAAGCACCTCGCGGAAGATGGCGGCATCGGGGGCGATGATCGGAAGGCCGGCATATTGCGCCTCCAGCAGCGGCAACCCCAGGCCTTCGTCATGGGAGGTGCAGATGAACAGGTCGGCGGCGTCGAGCAACTGATTGACCCGGTCGGCGGACTGATATCCGTGCAGCGTAACGCCCGGTTGGCTCTCAAGCGCCTGCCAGTCGTCGCCCCATCCCGGTCTACCGACGATGTCCAATGTCGCTTCCGGAAATCCGTGCATGCGCAGCGCGCCGAGGATTTTCGCCGCCGCCCTGAAATTCTTGCGCGGCTCGACCGTGCCGAGCGTGATCAGCCGAAGCGGCTTGGGCTGCGCGCTGCGTTCGCTGCGTTGTCCGGGGTCGAGGCCAAACACGTTGCGGACGGAAGGACGATAGAGCGTCACTTCGGCATCGGGCCGGCAATGCGCGGCAAGTTTGCGCTTCGTGTCGCCGGAATTTGCCAGAAAGCGCGGGTAGTGGCGCAACGCGAGCTTGAAGGGCCCCGCCATATAGAGTCGCGCCCGCATATTGAGCTCGGCGCGCCGCGTGATCAGAAAATCATCGTGGATATAGGGCAGCACCCGCGATGCGAACGGCCGCAGCAGCGGACTGGGCGGAAAGCCGGGGCACAGCAGGATGGAGGACGAAGCGGCGAGCCGCATCGGCAGACCCAAGGTCTGCGTCGTCAGCATCTGGCGAAGACCCTGCGCCTTCACCGGCACGACATCGAGCGGCGCAAGTGCGGCCTCGGAGAACAGCTCCAGCGTGATGCGCTCAAGGCCGGTGACGTGACGTCCGAGATGGGTGTTGTCGACATAGATGGTCATGCGAAAGGGAATCCCGAGTTAAGCCGGAACGGACCGGTAGCTGACAGGCGGGCGGACTGGCGCGGGCGCGGCGACGCGCCGCGGCTCGCGCGGCAGCAGGACCGAGATGAGGATCACGAACTGCGCGAGCTGAATGTTCTTCGACGAGAAGCTCACCGAACTGGCGGCGATGATGACGATCAGCACCACGATGGCCCATGCCGCCCGGTTTGAGCGGCGCAGCAATTCGACGAAGAAGCAGATCAGTCCGATCGTCAGCAGGGCGGTGTGGACGAGGCCGAACTGAACGACGGAGGAGATCCAGAAGTTCTCGATGCCGTAATTGAGGCCGAGCTGCGATTGCAGCGCATTCACCCGAACCGGGTTGGGGCCGAGGATCAGTTCATGCCAATCGAAATGCGAGAGCAGGCTGAAGGTGGCGAAACGCGCCAGCGCACTTCCTTTGTCGGATGAGAAGCGCAGCAGCATCTTGTCGAAAATGCCGAGGTCAAGCGCGGCGAAGATGATGGCGCCTGCAGCAAACAGCACGCAGATGGCGAGGATGGCGGCGGAAAGCGGCATTCGCTTGCCGCGCATCAGGCGGATCGCCTCGAATAGCCCGACCAGCCCGATCATCGCCAGCACCGTGACCAGCGACGTTCGGCCGCCAAAGGCCATCAGCGATCCCAGGCTGAATGCGATCAGCGGCAGCCGCACCAGCAGCGGCGGACAAATCGCCGGACGAAGCACCAGCGCCAGCACGTAGGCGCCCACGACGCCGGATGCGGTGAGCGGATGGCCGAGCAACGCCGCGGAGCGCCATTCTCCCATCACCACAACGTCGCCGAGCGTCAACGGGATCAGCCGGTGCCCGGAGAAATACTCATAATAGCCGAGCACGACGTTCAACAGGATCGTCAGGTGTATGGCCCAGACCAGCGGGCGTTTTTGCGCTTGCGGCAACTGCCACATCACCATCGCGATCAGGATCGGCAGCAGAAACGTGTCGATGATGACCGTGAACGGGCGTTCGAGCACGATCACCTGGATCAGGAGAAACAGCCAGCAGAGCAGATAGGCCAGCAGCAGCTTCGATTCGGAAAACATCCGGTTGAGCTCACCGACCGGGCCGCGGCTGCGGATCAGCAGGAGCGAGAATGCGAGCAACGTGAAGTAGGTCGCCGGGTGCAGCTTTTCGTAGAAATTTCCGCCCGCCGTCAAATAGTGGATTTTCCAGTTGGTCAGTACGGACGACGAGAGCGTGAACGTTGCGATCACGGCGAGCAGCATCAGGCCGGCCGCGATCCGTTCGATGAACGCGTCGGAATTCGCGACGCGCCGATGTGCATGGGAAGCCGGCCGCCGGCGCCGGTGACGCAAGGGGGAGGCGATGCACCCGTGCCACGCCGGTCGGTCCGTTCAACGGTCCGCGCATTCTCACCGCGCCGCTCCGGCATGCAGGCTCGCGGCGCCGTACGGCTTGAGATAGGCCGAGCTGCGGTAATAGTCATAGAACTGCAGGCGGCTGAGATCGACGCGGGTCAACACCGTGCCCATGACCCGGTCGCGGACCGGGGCCAGCAGGTCCATGGCATGCGACAGCACTTCGCCCGGGGTCTGGTCCCAGGCCAGCGCCAGGATGATGCGATCGGCCAGTTCGGCAAGCGCGCGGCCATCGACCAGGGGCACCAGCGGCGGCGAATCGATCACGATCAATTCGTAGCGGTGGCGGAAGTAATCGAGAACGTCGACGATCCGGTCGGAGAACATCAGCTCCGTGATGAATTCGACTTCCTTGATGGGGGTGGACGGCAAAATCGAAAGTCCGGTGCTGGGATCCACCAGAATGGCGCGCTCCGGCGCGACCTGGCCGATCGCGACTTCCAGCAGCCCGGCATCGGCGCGCGGACAGAGTGCGCGGGTCACTTGCGGGTTGCGAAGGTCGCCGTCGATGAGGAGCGTCCGGATGCCGAGCATGGCCAGCGACTGCGCCAGGTTGATCGCAAGCGTGGTCTTGCCCTCGCTGTCGAGCGCGGAGGTGACCTGCACGACCTTCACCGGCTGCGACCGCATCGTCCGTTGCAGCGCAAGGCGAACGGCGCGGATCGCTTCCGCGAAAAACGTGCCGGGTTCGTCGATCGCGTAGCGCGTCAGAGGCGGCTGCAGCGCCGGCGGCAACAGCCCCGTCGCCTTCGGATCATAGCGGCCGAGTTCGCTTCGCCCGCGCTCGCGCGAGACGCGCCAGCTCTCGCGCGCCGATCAACGGAACCGCGGCAAGGGCCGGCACGCCCGCAATGGCTTCGGCCTGTTCGAGCGTCTTGACGCGGCCGTCGAGATAGTCGGCGAGAAACGCCAGCACGCTGCCGGCGCCGAGGCCGAGCATCACGGCAAGACCCAGGATCAGCATGCTCTTCGGCGATGACGGCCTGATCGGAATGCTGGCCTTGGTCACGATCCGGGAATCCGGCATCTCCAGGCTCTCTTGCGCCGTCGTTTCCTTGGAGCGCGCCAGATAGGATTCATACTGCGTGCGGTTGGCCTCGGCCTCGCGCTGCAGTTCGCGCAGGCGCACCTGCGCCTGGCCTGAGGAAGTGGACACGCCCTGGAGCTGGTCGAGGCTTTGCGTGCAGCGACGCCTCGCGGGAGCGGGCGACGTCGTAGTCGTGCTTCGTGCTCTCCAGTATTCGCCGGATTTCCTCGTTGATCAGCCTCTGGGTATCGCGCCGCTGTGCCCGGACATTGGCGACGAGCGGATGACGCGCGCCATATTTGCTCGACAGGTCGGCTTCGTTCTTGGCGATGTCGGCATATTGGGTGCGCAGCTTCGTGATCATTTCCGAGGAAATGGCCGCGTTGATGCCGCCGGGATCGCCGCCGGATTTCGCGATGTCCTGGACCTGCTCATACTTGGCGCGCGCCTCGGCGGTTTGCACGCGCGCGGCAATCAGCTTGTTGTTGAGGTCGGTGATCTGCTGGTCGTTGAGCGTGACGCCCTGCGACACCATCAGATTATTGGCGGAACGATAATCCTCGACCGCCTTTTCGGAGGCGACGACCTTCGACTTCAACTCGTCGATCTGGCCGTTGAGCCAGTTCGCGGCGATGCGCGTGGCGTCGTATTTGGCGCGAACCTGTTCGTCGAAATACGCATCCGCAATCGCGTTGGCGATGGTCGCGGCTTTCTGCGGCGATTCCGAACTGACGGCGATGTCGACGAGGAAGGTGGTGCCCTGCCGCGTCACCTTCATCCGCTTCTGAAGGATATCGACCGATCGCGACTTGGCGGCGTCCTCGGGACTGGCGCCGTCGCTCGGTCCGCTGCTGCGGAACAACGCCTTGATCGGATCGAGCAGGCCGGGCTTTGGCGTGAATTCCGTATCCTCCGTCAGCTTCAGCTTGTCGACGACGCGCATCAGTATTGCAACCGACTGAATCAGCAGCGTCTGGCTTTCGATGGTTGCGTCGTCGGTGCCGAAGTTCGACAGCACGGACTGGTTGCTCTCGACGACATTGGCGCGGCGCGGATCGACCAGCACGGTCGACGTCGCCGTATAGAGAGTGGTGGCGAGCAACAAGATAGGTCACCGCCAGCCCGAGCAGGGCCAAGGCCGGCAGCAGCGCCATCCTGTAGCGGCGGCGCAGGATGCGGCCCATCTCGCGCAGATCGACGGTCGGATACTGCCAGCTTTCGGCCGGGCGGCCCGGAGGCTCGTCGGGGATCACATAGGGCAGGTCAGAATTGCGCTGTAACATTCATGCCTACCAGGTGTTTGTCGAAGCTGAAGACGGGGAGGTCGCTGTCGCGCTTGGTGTAGCGGTAGTAGGCGGAAACGGCGGCGAAGCGATTGACGAGATATTTGACGCGCGTGTCCGACGTGAGCACGTTGTCCTTGCGGAGCTGACCGAAGAACCGGTCGTTCTCGTAGCCGCCGGCGAGCGACACGATGACGTTGCGCCGCAGTTCGTAGTCGAGGCCGAGTTGCATTGCATTGGCCAGCACGCCGGTGGCGCTGGTGTCGGAGGTCTGCGTCACGAGCTGCTCGGCATTGAAATGTACGTCGAGCAGGCGCGTCGGCCGCCATGTCAGCCGCGCGCGGTAGGAGGGGCCTTCGATGTTGCCGATCGACGGATCGTCGAAGCGCTGCTGGACATAACCGGCGCCGAATTCGCCGGTCACCAGATTGCTTAAGCCCGACCGTGATGCCGGACAGCGCACGATACCCTTGCGAGTCCAGGGTGTGGCCTGGCGTTCCCCTGATGTCGCGCTGATTGCCTTCCACGCCGCCGAACCAGCCGAGGGTGGAAGAGATCGCATAGTCGATCCGGCTGTGCAGTGCGTAGATCTGTCCGTCGCGGGCGTCCTGGTTGATGACGCTGCCGTCCTGCGCGCGCGTCGATCCGTAGTCGTAGGAATCGGTACGGAAGCCGACCGATGTTGTCAGCCGGTTGAATTCCTTGCGCAGCGTGACGTCGCCGGACATCAGATTGTATGGCGTCGGCGATATGGCGTTGGCGGGGGAAGTCAGCGTGCCGACCCCTTCGTTCAGATGCGCGATCTGAAAGCTGCCCAGCAGCATCGTATCGTTCGTGATGTCGAGCCAGCCATTGCCCTTCAGGCTGGCGTTGGTCTGGTTCAGGCTCGAAAACTGGCTATAGGCCGTCGACTGTGCATCCAGCTTCAGATCGACGCCGTGCCGCCCCCATAGCGAGTGCGCGCGCAGCGTCGGCTCGATCACCGCCGCGATATCGGAACGCGGCGCGGTGTTCGACGAAAAGACGTTGCTGTCGTAGAAGGTGCCGGCGGTCAGCGACGGGTTGAACATCCAGGAGCCGGACGCGAATGCCGACGGGTTCATAGCCAGGCTGTTGTCGCTTCTTCACCGGCATGTCCTCGGGCGGTATCTCTTCGCGGGTGTCCGGGTCGGTCCGGTCCGGCAGCGACGACGGCTCAAAGATCTTCTGTGCGTTCCATGGCGAAGCGAATTCCCCGTTGACCCACGGAATGGCCTGCGCACTCGCCGACGATCCAAGACCGAGCAGGATGGCAGCCGCCGGCGCGGGCACACGTATGAAGCGGCATCGCTCTCCGCTTCTTCCAGACGCGTTCCACCATGAAAGTGCAAACTCGAATCCCATCACCCATCCCTTGCGGGAACTCGAAGGCGGCGAACACTTAACGGGCGACGCCCATCGCTCAGAAAATGATCGTCGACTGCGCATAAGAAAGGCATGCCTCATACTCGGTACGCGGGCGCAAGGTTTTTGAGTTGTGAGATTGAAGTGATGCGCTCGCCTGCAACGCGCCTTGCCGGAAAAAGTTTTCCTCGCGCCGCAAAATATTTCGCATCGCAAAACGCTGATTGTGACGACAACGCAACACAGACGTCGTCATTCGCTCGCGAGCGCATTCACCTCATCTGCGGTTCCGCGACGCTAGAAGTAGCGCTCCGGAATCCGAATGTTGTCGCCCGGGAAAATCGGAACAGGCGCATCGAGAGGCAAGATCTCTTCTGTACCGGCGCCTGCCCGGCGCAGATGGACCTTGTTTTCGTTGGCGCGATACGTGAATCCGCCGGCGCTTGCGACCGCATCCATGACCGTCAGTCCATTGCGATAAGGGTACTCGCCGCTCTTCTTGACTTCACCGAGGATGTAGTACGGGCGATACTGCGCGATCTCGACGTTCACGCGCGGATCGCGCACGATTCCCTTTGCAAGCGCGGATGCGATCGCTTTTTCAAGCTGCCGCGTCGTGGCGCCCGCCGCCTTGATATGGCCCGCGAGTGGAATCGAAACCTGACCGTTATTGTTGATTTCATACTCTCCGGTGATGTCGGATTCGCCGTAGACCTTCAGCCTGATCCGGTCGTTCGGGCCGAGGATGTAACCCTCCGCAGACGATGCGGATGGTGGCGTTTGTGCTGAAGCATGAACCGAAAGACCGGCACTGATGCCGGCAATCGCAAGGACGAAAAAAAGAAAGTGAAGCGTCAGGCCGGCGCTGGACGACCGTTGCTGCATGGCTGCATCTCCGTGAATGCACGTACAGCCGCCGATCATAGAGAAGAAAAAACGGCGAAAGAATGTGATAAGCGTGTTCCATCTGCCCAAGATGCGCACACACGCAGTCACAAGTCGTTGCGTGCGTGTCACAAGAAGAGGATCGTTGATCCCTCGATCGCGATGCACGTCAGGGTTCCCGTTCGCCACGCGCCAGTGTCGATGTTGATTCGGTTGTGCCTGATATCCGGATGCGGCACCGGCGTGTGACCGTGCACGATGAATTTTTCGTGATTAAGAGTCGAACTCGAGGAACTCGTTCCGAATCCAGATCAGGTCGTTAACATCCTGTTGCTCGATCGGGATATCCGGGCGAATGCCGGCGTGCGCGAACAGGAAATCGCCGCAGCTGAATTGATTGCGCAAACACTGCATGAACAATTCGTGGGCACGTGGAAACGCGGCGAGAAAGCGGCGTTGCAGATCGAGGGCTGTCTCGGTCTCGTCGTGCAGCTCGATGCCGTAGGATGCAAGCGTCTGCATGCCGCCCAATGGCTCCCAGTACTGCAGGATGGCCGGATCCTGAAGGAACCCTTCCATCACAGCTTCGTGGTTGCCGCGCAGGCACACGGCGTGATTGGCAACGAGCCGAACCGCGAGCAGATCGATCACCGTCCTGGAGTGCGGTCCGCGATCGATATAGTCGCCGAGATAGACTTCGACCGTATGCGCGATCGGCCGGCGCCGGATGTCGTCGTCGATGCGTGCCGTGATCTCGCTCAACAGATCGGCGCGGCCGTGGATATCACCGACCGCATAGATGCGTGTATCGGCGGGCGCTGAAGCGTTAACGGAGCGCGAAGGTGCCGCGGACATTTGTTGCATGATGTGCGATGTCGATCATGGAACCGGGTGGCGGTCAATCCGTCGACGCAACACGCCGAAGTGAAGATGTCTAGAAAAAAAGCAGGCGGATCAGGATGACGATCGCCACCCACGCCATCGCGTTTCCGATGATGATTCGGTTCCTGAGCCTGCGGTCAGGCAGCAATCTGTCGTGTTGCACCAGCGCGCGGCTGTGCACGTGTTCGGCCATCATGGGCGCCTCCCCGGAATTGTTCCGCGAAGTGGACGGCTCGCGAATCGCTGCCGTCTCTGTTTCCTCCAAGCCTTGCGACCATCGCGCCAACCTGTGCGCCTCAATCACTCTGTCGTCAGGCTGTGACGGATCGCTTTAGCTTTCGATGAACAATCTCGTTCAAAACAACGCTGTAACGGCCATTTGTTGCCATCGCGGCGACGCCGAGTTTGTTCAGTTGAACATCGAGAATCGAACAACGGATTTTGTTCCGCGATTTTCGATTATGCATGGCAGCCTCGAGTCACACGCAGCTCGTTAACCGGGCAAATTGCAACTAAGCGTCTCCGAACAAACCGGAATATCGCGTCGCACAAATTTCGTTAACGATTCAGTTCCGACGTCACGCGCGACATTTTCGCGTTCTCGCCAAATTTCGTTCAAGATTGTGGAAAGTCTTAGCGACCGCGAAAGCGCTGACATTCGCTGCTGCGAAATCGTCACGCTCGGTGCCGAGTGACTCGAATGGCTCGGTCACAGTCCGGTTCCAGCAGAGAGGAGAGTCATGGCATCGATCGTGACAGCCAACTTCGATCGGAACAACGTCACGCCGATTCGAAGAGAGCGAACCCAGATATCGGTCCGTCCTGTCGAGTTTGCCGGCGGTGGTACGCATGGTGCGTATCGAGGCCGCCGGCGTTCGCGCCGTGTCGCGCGGACTGAGCCGTCATCGTCGATTGCCAAGCGCATCTTCGATATCGCTGCGGCAAGCGGCGCGTTGCTGTTTTTCGCGCCTCTCCTGATCGCGATTGCAATCGCGATCAAGGCGACATCGCCGGGCCCGGTGCTGTTCTTTCAATACCGATACGGCTATCGAAACCGCCGCTTCAAGATCTACAAGTTCCGCACCATGCGTAACGATGCCGGTGATGTGCGCGGCGTAAGGCAGACGGTGCAGGGCGACGCCCGCGTGACGCCGGTGGGGCGAATTCTGCGCAAGACCAGCCTCGACGAAATTCCGCAACTGTTCAACGTGATCAAGGGCGACATGTCGCTGGTCGGGCCGCGGCCGCACGTCCCGGGAATGCTGGCGGCGGATCTGCCCTACGAGGACCTCGTGCCATATCTATTTTCAGCGCCATACGGCGCGGCCGGGCATTACCGGGCTCGCGCAGGTCAGTGGCTGCCGGGGAAGCACGGCCCAGTCCGGGCCGGCGATTTCGCGGATCGACTACGATCTCCATTACATCGAGAAGTGGTCGCTGCGCATGGACGTCATGATCATCATCCGCACGATCCGCAAGGAATTCCTGTCGGGAAGCGGATTCTGACCAACGTCAAGACATCGAAGGACCATGCCATGGCGATGATCGAGCCGCGCGGCCGTATCGTACCCGTTCTCCTGTCAGGCGGCGCCGGCTCGCGGCTGTGGCCGCTGTCGCGCGAGACCTACCCCAAGCAGCTGCTCTCGCTGCTCGGCGAAAACACCCTGCTGCAACAGACGGCGCTGCGCGTCGACGATCGCTCGTTGTTTACCGAGCCGATGGTGATCGCAAACGCCGAGCATCGATTTCGCGATCGGCGAACAGTTGCGCGCGGTCGGCGTCGACCGTCCAACCATCGTGCTCGAGCCGTTCGGAAGAAATACCGCTCCTGCGGTTGCGGTTGCGGCGCTGCTCGCCAGCGAAAGCGACCCCGACGCCGTGATCCTGGCGATGCCGGTCGATCACTGGGTGCGCGATCACGCCGCGTTTCGCGCGGCGATATCGACGGGCGTCACGGCGGCGCGGCACGGTCGTTTCGTCCTGTTCGGCGTTCGGCCTTCGTCGGCAGCGACCGGGTTCGGCTATATCCGGATGGGCGACGAGCTGGATGCGGCTTCGCCCATTCGCAACGTTGC
Organism: uncultured Alphaproteobacteria bacterium; assembly: GCA_963790735.1. Lineage (GTDB taxonomy): Bacteria > Pseudomonadota > Alphaproteobacteria > Rhizobiales > Xanthobacteraceae > Bradyrhizobium. The sequence continues at coordinate 57,796 of CAWBQP010000044.1, forward strand.
CAGCTTCGTCGAGAAGCCGGATCTCGTGACGGTCGAGCGTCTGTTGGCCTGCGACGAGCACGTCTGGAACAGCGGCATATTCCTGCTGCCGGCGCGCCGGTTCATCGACGAACTGGCGCAACGGGCGCCGGATGTACTCGCCGCCTGCCGCAAGGCGTTGGCCGGCGCGAGCCGCGATCTCGATTTTCTTCGGCTCGAGGAGCGGGCTTTCGAGGCCTGCCCGATCATCTCGATGGACTACGCGATCATGGAAAAGACCGACAACGCCGTGGTCGTCCCCGCCACGTTCGACTGGAGCGATGTCGGAAGCTGGTCGGCCTTGTGGTCGATGGCGGAAAAGGATCCGTCGGGCAATGTGGTGATTGGCGACGCGGTGATGGAAGACACCTCGGGCTGCTACGTCCGCGGCGACGGGCAACTGGTCGCGGCGCTCGGGGTCGAGGATCTCGTCATCGCCACTTCGCCTGACGTGGTGCTGGTGACCAGCCGGAAGCGCGACCAGGATGTCGGAAAGCTGGTCGAGCGTCTGAAGGCAAACGGCCATCGGTCGGCAACCCAGACCCACAGCGTCCATCGCCCCTGGGGCTACTATCAGTCGATCCACTCCGGCGACCGGTTCCAGGTCAAGCGCATCACCGTCAATCCCGGCGCCAAGCTGTCGCTGCAGAAACATTATCATCGCGCCGAACACTGGGTCGTGGTGAACGGCACCGCGATCGTCACGCGCGACGACGAGGAAATCCTGCTGCGCGAGAACGAGTCGATCTTCGTCCCGCTGGGATGCATGCATCGCCTGGAGAATCCCGGAAAGGTTCCGCTCAATCTGATCGAGGTCCAGTCCGGCGCCTATCTCGGGGAAGACGACATCGTTCGCGTGCAGGATATCTATGACCGCGTTTGAAGGCGCGGCCGGGTGGACGGCAGCATCCGCATCGAGGACGACGCAGCGACACTTGCGTGCGACACCAAGGGAGGCGGCGATGAACGCAAAGCAACAGGTCAAGGAACTGGTGAAGGATGCGTTTCCCTCGGTATGGCTGCAATGGCATTTCATGAAGCGCCCCAAATCGGCGGAGCGGGAACTGTCCTATCTCGACAAGGTGATTCCCGATGACGCGGTGACGGTGGACGTCGGCGCCAATTGCGGCCTGTACACGCGGCGGCTGGCGCGCCTTTCGCAGGCAGGTCCATGCCTTCGAGCCCTCGCAGCAGATGGCGAGGCTGTTGCGCCGAACCTCGGCGCGGAATGTGAGCGTCCACGAGATCGCGCTGTCGGATCATGATGGCGATGCCGAACTGTTCATCCCGCAAGGCGATGACGGCCTGGTCTATGGCCTGGCCTCGCTGGAGGCGCGAAACGATTCGTCGGCCCGGCTGGTCTCAGCGCATGTGCCGATCGCGCGGCTCGATGCGGTGATCGACCAGGACGTGGCGTTCGTGAAGATCGACGTCGAAGGCCATGAGCTCAATGTCCTGAACGGCGCCGTCGAACTTCTGGAGCGTTGCCAGCCGGTGTTTTTGGTGGAGGCGGAAGACCGCCATCGCGCCGAGGCGACGCGCCTGGTGTTCGAATTCTTCCGGAGCAAATCCTATCGGGGGTTCTTCCTGAAAGACAATGACGTGATCGGCGTGGAGCAGTTCGATTCCGACAGGCTCCAGGATGCCGGTGCGCTGCGGCCGGACGGCGGCCGCAAGGACGGGCAGTTCTACGTCAACAACTTCTTTTTCTTTCCCCGTCATCTCGACGGTGAATCGATATTGAGCAGCTAGCTCGTCGTTTCATCTGCCATCCCCGTCGGCGCGGCTCACGGCCGCGCGCGGCTTTTCAGACAGGAACCGTAATGCATATAGCGATGATTGGCGCCGGCTATGTCGGGCTGGTGTCAGGAGCGTGCTTTTCAGACTTTGGGCATCAGGTCGTCTGTATCGACAGCAACGCGGAGAAGGTTGAAAGCCTCAATAGCGGAGAGATGCCGATTCACGAGCCCGGACTGGCCGAACTGGTGGCGCGAAATGTCGGGCAGGGCCGCCTGTCATTCGCGAGCGATCTGAAATCGGCCGTCAGCGAAGCGGAAGTGGTGTTCATCGCGGTCGGCACGCCGTCGCGCCGCGGCGACGGCCATGCCGATCTTTCCTATGTCTATGCGGCGGCGCGCGAGATCGCGAGCGTGCTTCCCGAATCGGGCGGTGGTGGTGACCAAGTCCACCGTTCCGGTCGGCACCGGCGACGAGGTCGAGCGCATCATCCGCGAAGAGAATCCGGAAGCCACGGTTCGCCGTCGTCTCGAATCCCGAGTTCCTGCGCGAAGGGGCGGCGATCCGCGACTTCAAGCATCCGGACCGGATCGTGATCGGAACGGATGACGCGCGCGCCCGCGGCGTGATGGCCGAGGTGTACCGGCCGCTTCATCTCAACGCTTCGCCGATCCTCTATACCGACCGCCGCACGGCGGAGCTGACGAAATATGCCGCCAACTCCTTCCTTGCCACCAAGATCGCCTTCATCAACGAGATCGCGGACCTTGCAGAAAAGGTCGGCGCCAATGTGCAGGAAGTCGCGCGCGGCATCGGCCTCGACAACCGCATCGGTCAGAAATTCCTGCACGCCGGCCCGGGTTTTGGCGGATCCTGCTTTCCGAAGGATGCGATGGCGCTGATCAAGACCGGGCAGGACAATGAATCGCCGGTGCGAATCGTGGAAACGGTGGTTGCCGTCAACGACCAGCGCAAGCGGGCGATGGCGCGCAAGGTCGCGAACGCGTTCGGCGGCAATCTGCGGGGAAAATCGATTGCCGTGCTCGGCGTGACCTTCAAGCCCGATACCGACGACATGCGCGACGCGCCGTCGATTCCGCTGATCACCGCGCTGCAGGACATGGGCGCCGAGGTTCGCGTCTTCGATCCGGTCGGCATGGAGCAGGCAAAGAAGGTGTTCGAGAACGTCACCTTCAGCGAGAACGCCTACCGCTGCGCCAAAGGATGCCACGCGCTCGTCATCGTCACGGAATGGGAGCAGTTTCGCGCGCTGGATCTGAAGGAATTGTCCACCATCATGGCCTGCCCCGTCATCGTCGATCTGCGCAACATCTACTCTCCGGAGGAGGTGGAGCGGAACGGCTTTCTGTACTGCGGCGTTGGTCGGCCAAAATCGGTGGCGTACTGACACGCATGCGCCGCCATGACATCGGCTGGTTAAGGATGCACGGATGACAATGCCGGATCAGGCAATTCTGGTAACGGGGGCCGCGGGCTTCATCGGATTCCACGTGGCGCAGCGGTTGCTGCAGTCCGGCCACCGCGTCGTCGGGATCGATAACCTCAATGGATATTATGATCCGCGGCTGAAGGCGGCCCGGCTCGATATCCTCCGCAACGACCCGCGCTTTCATTTTGAAAAACTGGATGTGGCGGATCGCGTGGCGATGCCGGCGCTGTTCGCGCGGTATCGGTTTCCGGTCGTCATCCATCTGGCCGCGCAAGCCGGCGTGCGATATTCGCTCCGAGATCCGCACGCCTATGTCGACGCCAATCTGGTCGGCTTCACCAACATTCTGGAGGGATGCCGGCACAATGGCTGCCGTCATCTGTTGTTCGCGTCCTCGTCGTCCGTTTACGGGGCCAACACGGAAACTTCCGTTCTCGGTGCATGACAACGTGGACCACCCGATCAGCCTCTATGCCGCGAGCAAGAAGGCCAACGAGTTGATGGCGCATTCGTACAGTCATCTTTACGGGATCCCGTGCACCGGCTTGCGGTTCTTCACGGTGTATGGCCCGTGGTATCGCCCCGACATGGCGCTGTTCGTGTTCGCCGACGCGATCGTCCGCGGCGATCCCGTCAAGTTGTTCAACGGCGGGCGGATGCTTCGCGACTTCACCTATGTTGACGACGTGACGGAAGCTTTGGTCCGCCTGATCGATCGCGCGCCGCAAGGTGGGCAGCACGCGTTCGGCGGAGCGCCCGACCCGGGATCGAGCATCGCCCCCTGGCGCATCTACAATGTCGGCAACAACAAGCCGCAGGAATTGCTGCGCGTGCTCGATCTCCTCGAACAGGAGTTGGGGCGCAAGGCCAACAAGGAAATGATGCCGATGCAGCCGGGAGATGTGCCGACGACCTATGCCGATGTCGATGACCTCGTGCGTGACGTCGGATTCCGCCCGGCAACCCCGATCGAGGACGGCATCCACAGATTCGCGAGCTGGTATCGCGGCTATTGCGAGGCTTAGCCGGGAAGGAGGCGGGTGCGGTTCACGCCACTTCCAGCGCACGCGCATAGGCGTGGCCGGAATTGGTAATGTGCAGGGTCATCAGTTTCGTAAAGCCTTCGAACTTCCCGCGCTCGAACAGGTCAAGCAGTTCGCGATGCTGATCGAATGACGACGGCGTCTGGACGTCGATCGGCGAACTCAAATTGGTGCGCAGCGCGGCGATCCGCCCAGCGATGAGCTGATAGGACTGCATCAAATAATGATTGCCGCAATGGGCAAACAGGGTGTCGTGGAACGCGGTGTCCGCCGAGCCGTAGGCGAGCGTGTCCTTTGCCGCCACCGCCTGCTTCATGTCCGCGACTGCCGCCGTCAGCGCTTTCAGCGCGCCGTCGCGGTCATGGCCGATAGGCGAGTTCGGCCGCCTTGGGCTCGATCAGGATGCGAAACGTGCAGAGTTCGACAATGTCGGCGGCGCTCGGCGTAAAGACGAAGCTGCCGACCTGCGGCTTCACGACGACTAGCCCCTGGGCCTGCAGCAGGCTCATGGCCTCGCGCACGGGCGTGCGGCTGACGCCAAAGGATTGCGCCAGCATTTCCTCGGCGATGATGGAGCCGAGCTCGAGTTCGCCTTCGATGATCGCCTGGCGCAACCGCAGCATGACCTTCTGCGACAGCGATTTGGGTGTATCGAGCTTGAACGACTTCATGGTGTAATCGCTCTCATTCCCTCATTGCACCGCGCCGCGCCGGCAGATCGTTCAGATCACCTTACCTGGATTGAGCAGGCCGTCGGGATCGAGCGCGGCCTTCAGGGTGCGCATCAACGCAATCTCTGCTTCACTGCGAGCATGCCCGAGCCACTTCTTCTTCAGCGTTCCGATGCCGTGCTCCGCTGAGACGCTGCCGCCCATCTCGCGGACCAGGCCATAAACGATCTGATCCATTTCTTCTTTCGGCTGTTGATCGACGCGCAAGCCCGGCACCCATGAGACCAGGTGCAGATTGCCGTCACCGATATGTCCGTAATAGACGCTGTCGCAACCGGGAATGCCGGATGCCAAAGCAGCTTTGCACCGCCGGACGAATTCGTCCATGCCGGCGACCGCGAGGCCTAAATCGTAGGGGATGTGCGGACCGAGCACCTGGCTGAATTCCGAACAGATGTCGCGCACCGCCCAGAAGGCCTGGGTCTGTGCGACCGATTGCGATACCGCCGCATCGCTCAGCATCCCGCGTTCCAGGAGATCTGCGAGCCAGGCTTCGAACCGCGGCGCATCGGTTGTCTCGTCGGTGCCCTGCGCCTCGACCAGCACATAGAGGCCATGACCGGTGCCGACCGGCGAGCGAACGCCGGCGCGCGTGGTGATCACGTCCCAGTAGTCGGGCCACATCACTTCGAAAGCGGATAGCAGCGGACCGAGCCCACTGCGCGCTTCGCCCAGGAGCGCAAGCACCGCCGCATAATCCGGAACGGCGCAGAGCGCGGCCATCGTCGAGCGCGGCCTTGGAAACAGCTTGAGCACCACGCGGGTGATGATGCCGAGCGTGCCCTCCGACCCGATGAAGAGATGCTTCAGGTCGTAGCCGGCGTTGTTCTTGATGAGCTTGTTGAGGCTGGTCATGATGGTGCCGTCGGGCAATACCACTTCGAGGCCGAGCACGAGTTCGCGCGTCATGCCGTATCGAATGACGCGATTGCCGCCGGCGTTGGTAGAAAGATTGCCGCCGATCGCACACGAACCGCGCGAACCCAGATCGAGCGGAAAAAATAGGCCACGTTCGTCGGCCGCCTTCTGAATGGTTTCGAGCGACGTCCCGGCCCGCACCGTCATGGTGGCGCTCGCCGGATCGATTTCCTCGATGCCGACCATGCGTTCGAGAGAGATCGCGACCCAGCCCGCTTCCGGCGCCGCGCCGCGGCACAAGCCGGTCAGTCCTCCCTGCGGCACGTAGCAAAGCCCCGCCTTCCGGCAGGCGAGAACCGCTTCGGCCACGCCGGACGCATCGACCGGCCGCACGACGGCGAGCGGCGTCTGCGGCAGGCTTGCGCTCCAGTCGTTGCCATTGCGTGCCGGGACGTCGTTGCCGAGCAGAACGGCCTGGGCGCCAAGCTTCCGCTGCAGCTGGCTGAGCGCTTCCCGGCCTTCGTCACGTTTCATGGCGTGCATGCGGTTTCCCGTTTCTTCGCGATATGTACCGCGCCGTGGACCCGAAAAGCGGTGTTTTCGGCCCAAAATCCCTCTTGAGGCTATCTTGTATGTAAGATACAAGAACTGTCAACACCGAGGAATGGTGGGTCGGGGCACCGGCGACGAGGGAGCGAATAATGACCGATGCGATCCGTGGCTTTTGGGTAGCGACGCCGACGCCGCTGTCGGCCGACGACTCAGTGGATCATGTCCGGCTGGCGCGCCATGTGTTCCAATTGTTCGCGAAGAAGGTCGACGGCGTGGTGCTGTTTGGTACGACCGGCGAGGGGACGTCGTTCAGCGCGGCCGAGCGGCTGGCGACTGTCGAAGCGCTTTTGAAGGCGGGCATCCCGGCGTCACGCATAGGTCTGGGCAGCGGCTTCCCGGCCTTGACCGATAGCGTCGCGCTGACCCGCTCGGCGTTGGCGCTGGGATTGCGACACATGTTGTTGTTGCCGCCTTACTTCTATCGCGACGCGAGCGCGGAAGGCATCGAGGACGCATTCGCCGCCATACTGGATGACGTCGCCGACGATCGGCTGCGAGCCACGCTCTATCATATTCCGCAGACCTCGGGCGTTGGCGTGCCGGCGTCGGTGGCGGCCAGCCTCCGCGCGCATTACGGGGAGATCGTCGCGGGCCTCAAGGACAGCAGCGCCGACTTCAAGCAGTTTCAGGCGTTTCGCGCCGCTGCGCCGGATCTGGCGATCACCGTGGGCAACGAGGTCGATATCGCTCGCGCGGTGGCGCAGGGTGGTGCCGGCACGATCTGTGGCCTTGGCAACATCGTCCCGCATCTGGTCGGGGCCATGCTCGATGGCGGTGACGCGGAGCCGCAGATGCGCGCAGTGCTCTCGGTCATCGGCGACCTGCCGTTTACGCCTGCACTCAAGGCGATCCTCGCTGCGCAGACCGGCGATGCCGGCTGGCTGCGGGTCCGCGCGCCGCTGCGCGCAATATCCGACGGTGCCGCGCTCACGGCAAAGCTGGTTTCGCTGTCGCGGGCCGTTGCCGCCTGAGCGAAGCGAAGAAAAGGTGGAGGAGGAAAAAAGAAAGGAGATAAAGTAGAAGAAAAATAGAAGAAGAAGATGGATGGAGGATGAGGGAGAGATCGACGAGAGGGGAAGAGGAAGAAAAAATGGATGGGAAGAAAGAGAAAGAAAAGAAGAATGGGAAAGGGAGGAGAAAAGGAAGGAAAGAATGAGGAGGGGGGGGAGGGAAGAAAGAGAGAAAGAAAGGGGAGAAGCCGGAGAGAAGAGGGAAAGAACGGAAGGAGACTGGAAAGAAAAAAGAAGGAGAAGGAAGAGAAAGGGAAGGAGGAGAGGAACGGAAGGCGGAAAAAAGGGAGACGAGAGAAAAGAAACAAAGGGAGAAGAGAAGAGGACGGAACGACAGAAGAAAGAAACGAAAGAGGGGAAGAGAGGGGAGACGAAGGAAAACGAACAGAAGAGAGAAGAGGCAGAGCGAGAGAGAAGAAACGAACGGAAAGCTAAACGCGGCGAAACAGGAGGAGAGAACAGCGGGGGCGGGAGGAGCAGACTGGAAGAAGCGAACAAAAGAACGACAGAAAGGGAAGCGAAGGAGAGAAAACGAGGGACGAGACGGCGAAAGAGGAAGGAAGAAAGCGAAGAGGAAGAGCGCGAAGAAACGGCGCCGCGGAGCGAGAGGAGAGCGAGCACGAGAGACGCAGACGAAGGCAAGAAGGGAGGCGACGGCGCGAGGACAGGACGGGCCGCGAACGCAGGCACAGACGAGCGCAGCAGCGGACAAGAGCGGAACACGAGCTGAAAGCAAAGAGACAAACAAACTGCCGCCAACGCGACGAGGAACGGAAGGGCGGGGGAGGCTGGCAGAGGAAGCGGAGGGCGACGAAGAGAAGAGCGGCAACAGGGCGAAGCAGCAACGACAGGACACAACGGAGACGACGCGCGAACGGCGAGCGCGGAGAGAGGGAGCGCGAGAGCAACAGACGGCGACAGCAGACAGCGAAACGCAGAGACGCGGCGCGAGACAGCAGAGCCGACAACGAATGACACAAAAGCAGCGAGCGGCGGCGCGGGCAGAGGCGCGAGGAGGCGAACGCGCAAAGGAGAGAAGCAAAAGCGGGCAGCAAAACCAAAACGCGCGAACCGGCGCGCAAGCGGTAGAGCACAGGCAACAAGCGGACAGCAGAGCGACGGCGGAAGAGCGAGAGCGGAGAGGCGAAGGCCAGGGCCAAAAGAACGCGTCACCGACCTAACGCAAGGGCAGCAGCGAGCGAGCAAACAGGCGCCTGGCGCGCAGGCGACAGGCGCGCGGGGCAGGAGCGGACGGCAGACGAACGCAGAGGCGGACACAAGGAGAACAGTACGACGACACAGGGCAGAAGGCGTCGCACAGGCAGACAGACGGACGACGCAACAGCAAGGGCGGCGACGACGGGAGCACGGAGGGCAACGGAGACGCGAAAGGCGAAACCGGAGGACGCGACGGACAAGGCCGCCAAACCCCAACGCAACCAAAAAAGAACGGCAGCCACCGAGCGAGCAAACGACCGGAGGACGGGCGCGGACAGGGCGAAAAGAGCAGACAACGACACGACCACGGCGAGCGCAGAAGCACGAGGCACCGCGAGGGCACAACGACAGACGAGGCGGCGCCGAAGAAAAGCGGCGGCCGCCGGCAGCGCGCAGAACGCGACCGAGCAGCGAACAGGCACAAAGGAAGCAGGCAGAGGAGGAACCCGCGCAGAGGCAACGAGCGCCCCGCACCACACGGACAGACAGCAGAGCAAGACACCGCGGCACCGCCGGCGACCGACAAGCAGAGAACGGCCAAAGAGAGACGCCGGCGAGAGCAGCCGACGAGGGCGACGAGGGCGGCGCCGGCGCACGGCGGGAACGAGAACGGAGAGCGCGGGGAGGAGTGAGGGTGGGGGCCGTGGACTAAGGCGCGGCCGGTGCGCCTTCGCGAAAATCCCGCGGCGTGACGCCAAATCTGTTCTTGAATGTGCGCGTGGCATGCGCGGCATCGGCAAACCCGCACTGATGCGCGAGTCTCGCGATCGGAATGCCGGCCAGCGAATCCTGCCGCAGCAGATTTCGGAACAACTCGGCACGCAGATGAAGTAAATGCCGCTCGAACGTGGTCTCTCGGTCGGCGAAGATGCGGTGAAAGGTTCGCTCGGAAATGCCGAATTCGGTCGCGAGCGCCGGCGCTGACCTGATCGTGGCGATGTTGGCCCTCAGATAGGTATCGATCAGGCCGAACAGGTCGTGCGCGGGCGAGTTGATGGCTGGCGCCGGCGGCAAGCCGCAGCAGGGCCGACAGATAGGCGACGATGTCCGGCTCGCCTTGTTGTGCTCGCGCGTCCGGCAAGGAGATCGCTTCGCGAACCAACGCCGCAATCGAGCGCGCAACCGTCCCGGACAAGGGGACGGGCTTCGCGCATAACCGCTCCGCGTCGGGGACGGCCCGCAACAGGGTCGCGGCGGGCACGGTTGCGATCAGCACTTCGGCGCGGTGTTCGGGGCCGAACAGCCGATCCTCGAACGGACGCCGCGCGTCATAGAGCACGCCATATCCCGGATTGATCGTGCCTTCGTTGCCCGCCTGCACCATGGCGCTGTGCCCGCGGCGCTGGAAATCGAACATGAATTCGTCGGAGCCGGCCCGGCTCACGAGCCTGGCGTCGCGGGTGTAGCATTGCGGGCTGCTGTCGAAGCGCACGAGCTTGGCGTCGCCGATCTCGACGAACTCGAAGTGGCCGCTGACGACGGTGGAGCCGAGCGGCTTGGTCTCAATATTGGCGAACGACCGGCAGATCGCCTCGGTCCAGAAGGCCTGGCGCTCGGTCGGGCGGATCGGGTCGGTGGAGACGCTGATTGGCATCGTGCGAACAAGATCCGGTTGGTGGTCCCCCAGCGTCGCCCAGAACCGTTGGCTCTGGCAAGGGCCGAACCGGCCGGACGTGGCAGGTTCATTCAAGACGCGGCGCCTCCGGCCGGCGTAGCCTGCGGCCAGATCCCGGGAGAATTCGGTCCGATATGGTACGCACAAAGCCGTCTGCCGGCATCGATGCCGGTCATCCGCTCGATCCGCTCAGCGAGACCGAAGTCGCGCTGGCGTCCGAAATATTGAGGAAAGAAAAGAGGCTCGGCCCGCACGCGCGATTTACGCACGTGCAACTCGAAGAGCCGGCCAAATCCGACGTCCTCGGATGGAAGCCGGCTGCCGGGCTCCCACGGCGGGCCGCCGTCACCCTGTTCGACAGCAAGACCGGCGCGACGCATGTCGCGACGGTAGATCTCGATTCGAAGCGTGTGACGGGGTGGCTGGAGTATTCGACCAAGGCCCATCCTTACGGCCAGCCGCCGATCACGATCGAGGAGGTGTTCAAGGTCGGCGACATCGTCAAGGCCGACGCGGACTGGCGGCGTGCGATGAAGCGGCGCGGCCTGACGGATGAGGACATCGAGCTGGTTCAGGTCGACCCGTTTTCGGCCGGCTATTTCGACCGGGAGGTGGAGAAGGGCCGCAGGCTGGTCAGCGCCGTGTCCTACTGGCGCAAGGATATCAAGGACAATGGCTACGCGCACCCGATTGAAGGCGTGGTCGCGCTCGTCGATCTGATCGAGAACAAGATCGTCCACCTGGTCGATGAGCCCGACATCATTCCGATCCCGAAGAAATCGCGCAACTACGACCGGGCCTCGATCCCGCAAACGCGCAACGACGTGAAGCCGCTCGATGTCGTGCAGAAGGACGGCCCGAGTTTTACGGTCGATGGCTGGAAGGTCGATTGGCAGAACTGGTCGTTCCGCGTCGGCTGGACCGCGCGCGAAGGTCTCGTGCTGCACCAGATCGCGTTTCGCGATCGTGAGCGCGAGCGGCCGATCATCTACCGGGCCAGCGTCACCGACATGATCGTTCCCTACGCCGATCCGACCGCGAACCATTTCTGGAAATGCGCGTTCGATGCCGGGGAGTATGGACTAGGCAAGCTCGCCAACGCGCTCGAACTCGGCTGCGACTGCCTCGGCCATATCCACTATTTCGACGTGCCGGTCGCCGACGATTACGGCAAGCCCGCCGTCATGAAGAACGCGATCTGCCTGCACGAGGAGGATTACGGGATCCTCTGGAAGCATTACGAGTTTCGCAACGAGACCTTCGAGGTGCGGCGTTCACGCCGCCTCGTGATCTCGTTCTTCACGACCGTCGGAAACTACGATTACGGGTTCTTCTGGTACTTCTACCAGGACGGCACCATTCAGCTCGAAGTCAAGCTCACCGGCATCATCCAGACGGCGGCGATCGCGCCGGGCAAGCCGTATCCGTGGGGCGGCATGGTCGCTGAAGATCTCGGTGGTCCGACCCACCAGCACTTCTTCAATGCCCGCCTGCACATGATGCTGGACGGTGAGGGCAATACCGTCACCGAGCACGAGTTCCGGCCGCGGCCGTGGGGAACAGACAATCCCTACGGCAACGTGTTCGACACCACGTCGCGGGTGCTCTCGCGCGAGCGCGATGCGGTCCGCGAGGCCGACGGGCGAACCGGACGATACTGGAAGATCACCAATCCCAATCAAAAGAACAGTGTCGGCGGGCCGACAGCCTATAAACTCCTGGCGCACAGCGCGCCCGTGATGCTTGCGCAGGAGGGCTGCTACATGACCTCGCGCGGTGGCTTTGCCACCAAGCACATCTGGGTGACGCGCTACGCGCCCGACGAGCGCTACGCCAGCGGCGAATTTCCGAACCAGCATGCCGGCGGCGATGGCCTGCCGAAATATGTTGCCAAAAACCGCGTAATCGAAAACCAGGATATCGTAGTCTGGCACAGCTTTGGGGCGACGCATGTCTGCCGTCCCGAGGATTTTCCGGTGATGCCGGTCGAGTATGTCGGCTTTACGCTGAAGCCGAACGGCTTCTTTGCCGAGAACCCGGCGATGGACCTGCCGCCCGAACGAAACAGCGCCAGCCGTGACAACCGCGACAAGGATTCCTGCTGCGGCTGACGGTCCGCGCGTTTGCTTTTCACTTCACCAAGCAAGGAGACTGACCATGAATCGCAGGAAGCTCCTCAAGGCAGCCGGTGCCGCGGTCGCAACTGGCGCGATCGCCGCGCCCGCCATCGCCCAGTCCACTCCGGCCGTGCGCTGGCGTCTCACCACATCATTTCCGAAGACGCTCGATACGCTCTACGGCGCCTGCGAGATGTTTGCGAAGGCGATCGGTGATCTGTCGGACCAGAAATTCCAGATCAGCGTGTACGGTCCGGGCGAGATCGTGCCGGCGTTTCAGGTCTTCGATGCGGTGGCGAACAACACCGTGGAGATGGGCAACAGCGCCTCCTACTACTACATCGGCAAGGACCTTGCCTTCGCGTTCGGCACCGCCGTTCCGTTCGGCCTCAACACCCGACAGATGAATGCCTGGCTCGCTTATGGCGGTGGCCTCGACATGCTCAACGAGCTCTACGGCACGTTCGGTATTTTCGGCGTCCCGTTCGGCAACACGACCGCGCAGATGGGTGGATGGTTCCGCAAGGAGATCAAGACGCTCGACGACATGAAGGGCCTCAAATTCCGGGTCGGCGGCGTGGCGGGGCAGGTGCTGAGCCGGCTCGGCGTCGTGCCGCAGCAGATTCCGCCGGGCGACATCTATCCCGCGCTGGAGAAGGGCACCATCGACGCCGCCGAGTGGATCGGTCCCTATGATGACGAGAAGCTCGGCTTCCTCAAGGTCGCGCCCTATTACTATTATCCCGGCTGGTGGGAAGGCTGCGCGAACGGCTTCCTCTATATCAACAGCGCGAAATGGGCCGAGCTGCCAAAACTCTATCAGAACATGGTGACGATCGCGGCGGGGCAGGTCGCTGCCGACCTGACCGCCAAATACGATGCCCGCAATGCGGCGGCCATCAAGCGCCTGGTTGCGGCCGGTGCGCAACTCCGGCCGTTCTCGACCGACATCCTCGATGCGTCGTTCAAGGCGACCAACGAGCTGTTTGCCGAGGTTTCGGGAAAGAACGCAAAATTCAAGGCGCTGTACGAATCGACGATCGCATTCCGGAACGAACAGTACCAGTGGCATCAGGTCTGCGAGGCTACCTACGACAATTACCTGATCAGGCGGATCCGCGCCTGACGGCTTGCAACTCGGGGGCTTGAATTGGACATTCGCACCGGCCGGCCCGTCACGCTTGCCTCAAACGGCATGGTGACGTCGCCGCATTCGCTCGCCTCCGCGGCCGGCGTCGATGTGCTTCGCGCCGGTGGCTCCGCCATCGATGCCGCGATTGCGACCAGCGCGGTGCTCGTCGGTCGTCTATCCGCACATGACCGGTCTCGGCGGCGATGCGTTCTGGCTTATTCACGACGGCGCGAGCGGCGAGATCCGCACCCTCAATGGCGGCGGCAAGGCGGCCGAGGGCGCCACGTTGTCCGCGCTCGAGGGACGCGGGCTGAATGAGATTCCGCTGCGGGGCATCGTGCCGGCGACCCTGACGGTGCCCGGCGCGGTGGCGAGCTGGACCGAGGCGCACAACGTCCATGGGCGGCTGCCGCTCCGGCGCGTGCTGGAGAGCGCGATTGGATACGCCCGCGACGGCTTTCCGGTCACCGGCCGCCTCGCAGGCTTCATCGAGATGGTGCGCGATGATCTCTTGCGGAATCGCGAAGCCGCCGCGTTGTTTTTTCCGGGAAGTGCGCCCGCGGCGTCCGGCGCCAGGCTCACCAACGCCAACCTGGCGCGCACGCTTCAATCGATCGCTGATGACGGGTGGCAAGGCTTTTACCAGGGGCCGGTCGCCGCCGAGATGGCGCGCTTCTCCGAGGAAAACGGCGGCCTGTTCCGGCTTGCTGATTTCAGCCGGCAAAAGGCCATCTGGGGCGAGCCCCTTGTCGGCCGCTACCGCGACGTCACGGTCTTCAACACGCCGCCGCCGACGCAGGGTTTTACCGTGCTCGAAATGCTCAACCTCCTCGAGCCGCATGCACTGCACCGAAAGGACTTTCTCGGGCCCGACCATGTCCATCTCCTGGTGCAGGCCAAGCAGATCGCCTATCACGACCGCGATCAGGTGCTCGCCGATCCCGCGTTTGCCGATGTGCCGGTCGAGCGGCTGATATCGAAGCAATACGCCGCCGAGCGCGGCCGGCTGATCGACGCAAGGTCGGCATTGAAATGGGACATGGTGCCGTCCTTCGGCAGCCTGTCCGGCGATACGGTCTATGTCGCCGCCGTCGATCGCGACGGCAATGCGGCGTCGCTGATTCAAAGCCTGTATGGGGCCTTCGGCTCCTGCATGGTCGCGGGAAACACCGGCGTCATCCTGCAAAACCGTGGCGCGTATTTCTCGCTCGATCGCAACCACCCCAATCGCCTCGAGCCGGGCAAGATCCCGCTGCATACGCTGATAGCCTCAATGGCCAAGCGCGACGGCAAGCTCTGGAGCGTGCTCGGCTGCATGGGCGCGGATGGCCAGCCGCAGATCCAGATGCAGCTCTATGCGGCGATGATCGATTTCGGTCTCGACATCCAGGAAGCGATCGAGATGCCGCGGTTCCTGTCCGGCCGCTTCGCGCTCGGCGAGGCGCGCGACACGCTGCATATCGAGAGCCGCTTCCCCGAAGCTACGATCGACGCGCTCGCGCAACGCGGCCATACCATCAACCGCTGGGACGCCTGGAACGAAATGGCCGGTCACGCCCACGGCATCACGATCGACCGGCGGAACGGCATGTTGAGCGGCGGGTCCGACCCGCGTAGCGATGGGGCGGCGATCGGGTATTAGGTCATTGGATCAACGGTCCGCGCAGTCGGGCACAGCGTTTGGACGGAACGCGAAGGCAGGCGACGATCTCATTCAAGATCGCCTTTCATGCATGCGGTGATAAAGTCCGTCTTTCCGCGCGATTCAGTGCTACCCCAACCGCGTTGAGCCGCAAGACCCTGGCAGGATTGGAGAGAACGCTTCGTGGCATCCGATTCGTTTCTGGCCGAACTGGTGCGACGGATGAGCGGAGCGGGCGTTGACGATGTCGGGGGTGATGACGATGTCGGAGGTGTTGACGATGATGGAGATGGGGCCGTCGGCGGCGGCGGCGGCGTTACGGCAGCGGTTGAATTCGATAACGCCTTGCTGTCGGGCCGCTGGGTTGCAGACAAGAAAGCAAAAGCCGCAGTGAATAGCACGACGGCGCCGATGACTGCGACCGGGAGCCACTTCTTGGCCGAGCTTGCGCTTGCCGGAGTGGCGGTCACCTGCGGCTTCGCAAAAGTACGGTTATCGTCCCACGTCACCACAAGGTAGGCATAAACCGGCTCCGGAATATTCTTCACTTTCCGTGCGCCGATGTCGACAAATCGCGCAGACAGCTTGTTGGTCACCTGCTCATGCACCGCGCGTGAAATACAGATGCCGCCGGCTTCAGCCAGGCCTTCCAGGCGCGCGGCGATATTGACGCCATCGCCGAGCAGATCGCCCTCGCGCTCAACCACGTCGCCGATGCCAATGCCGATGCGGTAGCTCATCTGCCGGCTGTCCGGATAAGCGAGGTTCCGCGTGCGCAGGCTTTCCTGGATATCGATGGCGCAGCGTACCGCTTCGACGGCGCTGGGAAATTCTGCAAGAAATGCATCGCCCGCGGCATTGAAGATGCGGCCGCCGGCTATCGCGATGAGATCGTCGGTGGTGGATCGATAGGACGCCATTCGCCGCAGCGTCTCTTCTTCGTCATCGGCGACCAACCTGCCGTAGTCGGCGATGTGGGCTACCAGAATGGCGGCGATCTTGCGCCTCATGACAATGGTGTCCCGAACAAATCAGCCGCAGTGCTCCAGGTTAGGACAACCGGGCCGGTCACGGCGAGGCCACCGGTCGGCGTCAAACGAAGCCTATCTGCCGTCCATCCACGCCGCAATACCCAAACTGCCCGTAACGTGCCAGAATCGCTTGGTTCTTTTGTTTTGCGTTACCACGCCCTGAATAGGAACAACGCCATGCCGCTATGGACTTGCGAACAATGTGGAGCCCAGTTCCTCGAAAATGCCGAGCCGCCGCAGGCGTGCTTGATCTGTGAGGACGAGCGGCAATTTGTGAACTGGAAGGGCCAGGCATGGCTCACGCGTGAGGAACTGGCGCAGCGTCACAAGCACGTCTGGCGCGACGATTTCGGCATTCCCGGCATCGCCGTCGAACCGGCTTTCGCGATCGGACAGCGCGCGCTCTTGGTGCCCGAGGCCGATGGCTGCGTGATGTGGGACTGCGTGCCGCTGGCCAGCCCGGAGGCCATCGATTACGTCCGCTCGCTCGGCGGCCTGAAGGCGATCGCCGTCTCGCATCCGCATTTCTATGGCGCGGTCGCCGACTGGAGCGAGGCGTTCGGCGACGTGCCAATCTATCTGCATGGCGACGATCGCGCCTTCGTCACGCGGCCGCATCCCGCCATCGTGCCATGGACCGGCGACAGCCATCGGCTCTCTGATGACATTGTTCTGGTGCGGACCGGCGGGCATTTTACCGGCGGCACGATCATGCACTGGCGTGCGGGCGCGGAAGGCAGGGGCGCATTGCTCACCGGGGACGTGGCGATGGTGGCGGCAGACCGCCGTTCGCTCAGCTTCATGTACAGTTTTCCAAACTACATTCCGCTCAACGCCGCGGCGGTGCGCCGGATCTGGGCTGCGGTCGAGCCGCTGGCGTTCGATCGCATCTATGGCGCGTGGTGGGGCCGCAACATCGCCGACAATGCAAAGACGGCGTTCGAGATGTCCGTTCGGCGGTATATCTGCGGCGATCTCCGGCTGAAAGCGGCGGCTGCTATCTGCCGCAGCATGACGGCTATAGCGTTTTCCAGCGAAGCGGAGAGCCCGTTTCGATTTCATCGGAACGGAAAATGCTTTCACCCGTGGCCGGCTAGCGGTTGCCGGCGCCAGCCGCGGCTACGCCGCGCGTCATCGGCGCCGGCTGCGGCGCAACAGTCCCGCCGCTTTTGGGGTCGTTGAGCCAGCCGGTGAGGCGCGACATCAGGCCCGCCTGTTCCGCGGTCCGCGGCTCCTGCACGAAGGGGTCGGTGTAGCACCGTGCGCCCGCGGCCTTTGCGATCCGCGCCACCGCGTCGGTCATCGCCGGCGCGCCCGCGGTATAGACCACGTCGTCCGGCGACAGTTTTGGCAGATGATCGGTCGGCCGGCCGCTCTGAACGGCGTGCGAGATTTGCTGCGGCTCCGACACCATCGGGATCAGCGTGACGTTGGGAAACAGCGCCAGCCGGCACAGCGCGGCATGCATGTAGAGCGAGCGGATGCTGCGGGCCTGCACGATGAAGACCATTTCGCGTTGCGGCTGCTCCATGATCGCGGCGACCGCGACCGACCACATCGGGGCGAAACCGGTGCCGCTGGCGACGAGAACGATGCGGCCCGAATGGCCTTGCCTGAAAAAGGCGCGGCCGTACGGTCCCGTCAGCTTGACGCGGTGCCCGGCGCGGATGTCCTGGCCGAGCGCCGACGATACCAGTCCATCCGTGACCTTCCGGATATGAAAGTGCAGCACGCGATCGTGGGGAGCGCCTTCCAGCGGAAAGGTCGGGCTGTAGGACCTTGCCGGGAATCCCTGAAACTGCAGCTTGCAATATTGGCCGGGAAGGTAGTCGAGCGGCTTCGGCAGTTCGATGTCGACGCCAACCACGTCGGGCGCGAGCTGATAGGTCTGCGCCACTTCCGCCGACAGCGCCACCGGCTCGGGCGCGGCCTCGATCGCAATCTCGAGATCGGAGACGATCCGGGCCTGGCAGGCATGGATCATGTCGTCGCCGCGGCTGTGGCCGCCGAACACCGTGCCGTCGACCAGGCGCACGCGGCAGGCGCCGCAGATTCCGGAGCGGCAATCGTGCGGAAGATCGACGCCGTTCATCAACGCCCAATCGAGCAGAAGCTCGCCGCAATTCGCCAGAAACGGCTCGTCGTTGATCGTGACTTTGCAAATCTTTGACATTTATTCCACCTCGATACGAATCGGCCGAACGTGCCGTGTATGTCTGATCTGGCTGTGGTCGAAAGCGGCGACCCGCATGAAGACGCCGGTCTTGATCGGCACGTCGAACTGGCTTGTGGTGTCGAGCCGGCGTTTCACCTCGAGCGCCCAAAGGCCGGAGGCCCAGCGGGCCGCACATCGAACGTCGGCGCGATCGCCTGAAAATTCGCCGCCCAGGATGACGCCCGGGATCACGGTCCCCGTCGGGATGCGGGCGTCGACATCGGTCGAATAGGCAACTGAATCCTTCTCGGTCATGAACCAGCGCGCGCCGTCGCTCTCGCCATGATTGGGATCGAGGTCGATATCGCCCATCGCGTCCGCTCGTGGTGGCGACGACTTTGGGCAGGCGCAGCGGGGCGATCAGGCGGCTGCGGCGCGGACCGCCTGACGTGTCGGCCTCGACGGTGAAATTGTCCCGGTAGTTTGCCGTTCCCGGGTCGGGCGCGAAGCCGCCTTTGTACGGAACGACATTGGCCGCCTGCATCGGGGTCGGATTCAGCGGAGGCCCGAAATGGGCGTCGTCCATCCATCCGGCCGCGCCGCTCGTCGCCTTCCACTGCCAGACATCGGCATAGCCGGTTTCCGTGTAATGCAGTCCGCGGCCGCTCATGGTGGCCGGCGCGCCGGCCACCGGTTGCGGTCCGGGATGAAAGGTTCGGCCGCCGGCCAGCGTGACATCGGAGGTGGTCAGCAGCACCGAAAACTTGTCTTCGTTGTACTGATGCTCGTCGCCGAGCTGAAAGCCGGAATGAAGCAGGTGCCATCCGTCGGCTTCCTTGACGAGCGGCAGGTGCTTCAGCGAACGCGTCGAATCTTGCCAGGTGAAGAGGAAATACGCATAGGTGCCGTCGTGCACCGCGCGGACCTCGATTCTGGCTTCGCCCTTGCCGTCGAAATTTCCGCCTTCGCCGGTCAGCAGCGAAAACGGCTTGACGTCACGCCATGCCCGATCGGACGTGTCGCCGTCGAGGATCGGTGCGTCGGCGGCGTTGATGCGGCGGATCTGCACGCTATCCACCGCCAGCCGATCGGTAGCTACGATGAGCGAGGCGCCGGTGATCGCGGCGGCGGCCGCGACCACGAACGCATTGGCCTGCAGCGTCGGGTTTCGCGATCGCGCGGGGCCGCCCGGAGGGCGGGGCGCCGGATCCGGCTCACGCGTTCGATCGCGTCGCATCTCTGCACGCGGCTGCAGCGGGTGGGACGAGGCATCGGGCGGCGCGTTCGGGTTTTCGGATTCCGGCAAGCGTGCCGACTGCTCGGCCAGCATGCCCAGCAATTCGACGGCATCGAGCCGCGGCGGCGGCGCAGGCAGCGGGGCGGGACGAAAGATGCGCAGCAGCTGCGAAACGCCGCCGCTCTTGAACTGGGTCAGGACATGCAGGACGACAAAGGCGAGGATCACCCAGGTCCCGACCCAGTGCAGCATCGCCACGTCATAGCCGGAGTAGAAACCGAAATAGAGCAGGCCGCCGCTGATCAACAGCCCCGCCATCGTGACAAAGAAAATCCAGTACATCAGGGCGATCACGGCGCTCAACCTCGCCTGCCCGCGGCCGAACAGTCCGCGCAGCCGAACCTTGTCGAGCTGGACGCGGCGACCGAGGCCGGAGCGGAGCATATAGACGATGTAGCCGATCGCCACCGCGACCAGGACGATCGCGGCCTGCATATGGGCGAGTCCATACGCCGTCACGCGGCAGCACGGCATCGAACCAGTTGATCCAGGTTCGGTCGGGCGTTTCAGTCGCAATGCGTAAACCGGTAACGAGCGCAACGGCGAAGGCTGCCACGAACGTCCAGTGTAGAATGATGGTCCCATAGTCCGTCTTACGCTGCCTCACGCATACGCCCCGCTACTTCACTTCCCGAACAGCAACCGCGCCGATTCCTCCAACCGCCGATGTCGCTGCCGTACCAATGATGGTCCCCAGAGCCGTCGTCGGGGCCATCGTCTAAAGATCGATCTTCCGGGCGCAGGCCAATGAAAAGGTCTTCTGTGCGTCCGCCGCGTGAGCCGGATCGGCGAACGCGTTCTTGACTCGATGTATCGGCCTCCAGCATCCCCGGAGCATCGGGGACGGCTGGAGGCCGCGCCGCGCGCCGCTATCCCCACGTATGTAAATGTGCCAATTCGGGCATGGCCGTGATCGACGACGATCGTGGGGGCTTCCGTTGTTTCAATCGTGACCGGCACATCGCCGGTCGCGAACTTGCGGCGAGGCCTGGGTTGCGCTGGCGCCGACGATGTTGACGGTCTGCTGTCCAGGCGAATTCGGCTGGGCATGCACAGTCATGCTTGCCAGATTGATATCGCCCGTAACGATATCGGTGATATCGCCACTGCTGTCCTGTGCCGCACCAGGGGACGTCCCCCTTGTGGATATGGCTGAGTTCGAGCTGGATCTGCTGCACGATCTCGTCGGCATCGTCGACGGTCAACCCAACGAACAGGTCAGGGTTTTCAGCTATCAACGCTTCCATCTCTGCTATCGCAGCATCGAGGTGCTCGTCGGTCTGCGCCGTGTCCCCGGCGTCGCCGGCCTCCGCCAGACTGGTGGTCTCCGCCGAATTGGCGTCCGGCGAGGTCTCCGCCGTCTTGTCAGCGGGGGCAGCCTCGGGCGCCTTGACTGGTTCGGTTGCCCCGTTCTGCGGCGCCGGATTCGCCAGCACGGGATCCGTACTGACGGTATTGAGGATACTGAGTTGGCTGGCGCGGAGCGCTTGTTCTGCGCCGGGCATGCCTCCACCACTCGCCGAGGCGTTGGCTGCCGAGATGGCGGTGGTGATGTCGGACAAGATCGCCTGAACATGGCCGAGCGCGGCGCCGGAAAACTGGCCTGTATTGAGTTCGGCCAGCAATCCGCTGTGTGCCGCCGCGAGATCGTTCGTATGGGGCGTCGCGCTGCCGGGTGCCTTGCCCCCCTCAGAGCCGTTCTGCCAAAAGTCGCCGACCAGCGACGACGTCGCACTGTTGGAAGTCGTGCCGAGGTCGAGAAGACTCGGAGGGGTTGAGGAGCCGGGCGCATGCCGGGCAGGCGGCGTTTCGTCGGGAGCGGGCACGGCGGACGGCGATTCCGGAGCGGCCTGCGGACTCGCGACCCCATCGATCGGCTGATCGAGATCGACGTCGCGAATATACTCCTTGTCAGCGAAGCCCGCCATCATTCGTCCCCTGCTATTCACTCAAGTTCATGACGTATGGGCGCAATCCTCCGCCAGCGGGCAGATGTGCGCACGATGAAGGATCGCGGAGCTTCGTGGCGTCATTCGGCCGAGACAGCGACCATTGAGCGCCGAAGCAAGGTGATAGACGGACGAATCCGTGACGCCCGCCGCGCCTGAAAACGGCGGATGAAGCGCGCTCGAAGGAAGGATATCGCAGCCCTTGTCTGCGTCCGTTGCCGGAGTCCGCGACGCCTTCCTTTTTGTGCCGGAATTTTGCGCGCCCCGCGTGCACACGGGATCAGCGACAACAAGGTCTTTGCCACCGTTCTACCCACGCGCGAACTTGAACAATCGGCATTCGTCGCATTCCTGCCGAAAAATGGTCTGCATCGCGCGTCAAGGAGACTTGCAGGGAGACCCGTCGCTCGAGCGGGTCGAAGGGCAGTTCAATGGGTATCGCTCAGGGTCAGGCACAGAACCGAGCGCGGGCAGCGCCGACGCCCCGCGCAATTTCGGGGCTGCTTTCGACGCTGGCCGCCGACGATCCCGTCGCGAGTGCGATGCGCGCGAGCGGGCGCCGCATGATCGGCGTCGCCGTCTTCAGCGGCGTCATCAACATCCTGATGCTGTCGGGGTCCCTTTATATGTTGCAGGTGTACGATCGGGTGATTCCGAGCCGTAACCTCGCGACCCTGTTCGGCCTGTCCTTGATGGTGCTGATCGCCTACCTGGTGCAGGGATATTTCGATGCGATGCGGTCGCGGATGCTGTGCCGGATCGCAACGCTGTTCGATGGCGCGCTGCAGGGGTCGATCCATTCGGCGCTCGCCACTTTGCCGCTGCGCGGCGTGAAGCCGGTGCTGATGCAGCAGCCGCTGCGTGATCTCGATCAGGTGCGCACCTTCATGTCGGGCATGGGGCCGACGGCGTTCCTGGACATGCCGTGGATCCCGGTCTTTCTGATCGGGCTTTTTCTGTTTCACCCGCTGATCGGCTTCACGGCGCTGCTTGGCACCGCGGCGATCATTGCCATGACACTGGTGACCGAGCGGATCTCGCGCGGCGCGACCAAGGCGGCGATGGACTTGAACGCGCAGCGGCAGGTGCTGGCGGATGCGACGCAGCGCAACGCGGAAATCGTTCGGGCGCTCGGCATGACGGATCGGCTGACGGCGCGCTGGTCGCAAGCCAACGAGCGGTATTTGCAGGAAAACATCCGCGCGACCGACGTCTATGCCAACCTCGGCTCGAGCGCGAAGGTGCTGCGCTACATTCTGCAATCGGGAATGCTGGGCATGGGCGCCTATCTCGTCATCGCCGACAAGGCGTCGGGCGGCATCATGATCGCGTCCTCGATCCTGATGGGGCGCGCGCTCGCGCCCGTCGAAATCGCGCTCGGCACCTGGAAGCAACTGGCCGCCGCCCGCCAGGGCCTCACGCGCCTGCGCGACATCTTGAAGGCGACCGCACAGCCTCCGGCGCCGCCGGTCAAGCTGCCGCGTCCCGGTCGCGAATTATCCGTGCAGAATCTTGCGGTGGCCGCCCCGGGCTTCGACATGCCGATCGTGTCCGGTGTCACGTTTTCGCTCAAGGCCGGCTCGGGACTGGCGCTGCTGGGCGCGAGCGCGTCGGGCAAGACCTCGCTTTCGAAGGCGCTGGTTGGAATCTGGCCGGCGCATCGGGGCGCCGTGCGGCTTGACGGCGCATCGCTCGATCAATGGCGCAACGAGGATCTCGGCCGGCATATCGGCTATCTCCCGCAGGATGTCGGCCTGTTCGACGGCACCGTGGCGGAGAACATCTGCCGCTTCGATGAGCACGCGACCTCCGATGCCATCCTGAAGGCCGCGCAGATCGCAGGTGTCCACGACATCATCCTGCGGCTGCCGGAGGGCTATGCGACGCGAATAGGGCAGGGCGGCATGTCGCTGTCGGCTGGCCAGAAGCAGCGGGTTGGCTTGGCGCGGGCGGTGTTCGGTGACCCCTTCCTGCTCGTGCTTGATGAGCCCAACGCCAATCTGGATGCCGATGGTGAGAACGCCTTGACGCGCGCCATCGGAATCATGCGCCAGAACAAATCCATCGTCGTCGTCATCTCGCATCGTCCGAGCGCGCTCTCCGCGCTGGATATGACGATGGTGCTCTACGAAGGCAAGGCGATCGCGTTCGGCCCGAGCGCTGAAGTGTTCGCGCGCGTCCGCAACGCTGGCGGCAAGGGGCCGCCGGGATCGCCGCAGCCCCCGCCGCAGGCCAAGGCAGAACAGCGCCCGTCACTTGCCGAGAGTGTTTCATCATGAAGGGTTTTGATCACGTGCATCCCGATGAAAGAGTTGTTCGCCGCCGGATCGGGGGAACGGATGAGGATGTCGCGGCGCCGCAGGGCCAGGCGCTGATCCTCGAACTGCAGCGATTGCGGCAGGCCTTCGAGCACGACAATCAGCAGGACCAGCGGCCGCCGCTTCGCCGCCCGGCGAATGACGAACCTCGTCAGGGCGGGCGGCGTTCGCGCCAGGCCCGGCCGAAGCGGCCGAAAAAGAAAGGCAAGATGGGACGGGTGCTGGATTGGCTCGGCCCCTTCGGATCCCAGTCCGAGGTTCTCGATCCCGAGCCTCCGGCGCCGCGCGGCGGACGCAGCACGCGTGAGCCGCAGTTCATGGCCCCGCCACCGGCGAGCGGCCCGCGCGGCCCGGCAGGCAATGCTTCGGCAAACAATGCTTGGCGGAGTGAACGGCAGGCGCGCGGTCCGATCATCGCGCCCGACGATCCGTCGCTCATGTACATGCCGAGGTCGAGGCCCGAGGTTTTGCCGATCGACGAGCAACGGCTGCCGCCTCGCGTCGAGGCTCCCCAATTGGCGCCGCCGAGCCCGGCGGGCCCGGTGCCGCGCGATCGTTCCGTGACCGGGGTCGTCCGCAATGGCCTGACCGCTGGCGTCGCATTCCTCGCCAATCGCGATGGATCGGCGGATGTGGCGGGCGAGCCCGGCGAAAGCATCGTGGTGCGGGCGGCGCGCGCCTTTGAGGGCGAACTGCGCACAGGCTTGCGGGCGCTGCTCGTCGTCGGCGGGTTGGCAGGCGGCTGGATGACGCTGGTGCCGTTGTCGGGCGCCGTCGTGGTGCCGGGCAATCTGGTGGTGCAGTCCAACGTCAAGACCATCCAGCATCCGACCGGCGGCGTGGTCGCGCAGATCCCGGTCCATAACGGCATGCGGGTCAACGCCGGCGATCTCTTGCTGCGGCTGGATGCGACGCAGGCGCAGGCCAGCCTTCAGGTGGTCAGCAAGCAACTCGACGAAGTGCGGGCGAAGAGCGCGCGGCTGGTCGCCGAGCGCGACGGGCTGCCCCGGCCGGCGATCCCGCCGGAAATGTCGGCTCGGCTGGATGACAACAGTGTCAAGACGCTGCTTGCTTCAGAGGCGTCGCTGTTCAGGGCGCGGGTGACGGCACGCGAGAGTCAGAAGGAGCTGCTCAACAGCAAGGTATCGCAGCTTGGCGAGGAGATCGTGGGCCTGGACGCACAGGTCGCGTCCAAGGCCAAGCAGCTGGAACTGATCACGGGCGAGCTCACGGGCGTGCAGGAGCTGTTCGACAAGCGTCTCGTGCCGATCGCGCGGCTCACGGCCTTGCAGCGCGAGAGCGCCAGAATCGAGGGTGAACGCGGCCAGTTGATCTCAACCATCGCAGAGACCAGAACCAAGGTCGACGAGGCGAAGCTTCAGATGGTCAGGCTCGACCAGGATGTACGGACGGAAGTCGTCAAGGATCTCGGCGAGGCGCAGGGCAAGGAAGCCGAACTCAGCGAACGAAGCATCGCAGCGCGCGATATCCTCGAGCGCATCGAGATGCGCGCGCCGACGTCGGGTGTGATCCATCAGCTGACCGCGCACACCATCGGCGGCGTCATCCGCGCCGGCGACGCTGTCATGGAGGTGGTGCCGGATTCCGATGATCTGCAGATCGAGGCCCGGTTGCAGCCGAACGACATCGACCAGGTGCGGAAAGGCCAGCAGGCTTTTGTCCGCTTCTCGGCCTTCAACCAGCGGGTAACGCCGCAGCTGATCGGTCAGGTGTCGTATGTCTCGGCCGACACCACCCGCGACACGCAGACCAATACGTCCTATTTCACGGTCCGGATCATGCTGCCGGAAGAAGAGCGCCGGCGGCTGGCCGGGCTGCAGCTCAGTTCGGGCATGCCCGCGGAAGTGTTCATGCAGACCGGCAGCCGGACCATGCTGAGCTACCTGTTCAAGCCGATCCTGGATCAATTCCAGCGGGCGTTCGTCGAGCGGTAAAGGGGGGCGATACCGGGTTGCAGCAAGGTCAAATCTTGCCACTCCAGATGGTATCGCTATATCAGGGCTTTGCTTTGGCCCTGTTCCCTGCGAGCCCCGTATGACCACCACGACTGCCCCCGAATCCCAGCCGTTCCAGGCCGAGGTTGCCGAACTTCTGAACCTGATGGTGCACTCGGTCTATTCGGAGACCGACATCTTCCTGCGCGAGCTGATTTCGAACGCGTCGGACGCCTGCGACAAGCTGCGCTATGAGGCGATATCAGCGCCCGAGCTGATCACGGACGGCGCGCCGCCCAAAATCCGCATCGCGCCGAACAAGCCGGCCAATACGCTTTCCGTCGTCGACAGCGGTATCGGCATGGACCGGCAGGAACTGATCGACAATCTCGGCACCATCGCGCGCTCCGGCACCAAGTCCTTTCTTTCCCGCCTCACCGAGGCCAAGGACGGCACCAATCTGATCGGCCAGTTCGGGGTCGGCTTCTATGCGGCGTTCATGGTGGCCGACCGCATCGTCGTCACCAGCCGCCGTGCCGGTTCGGACGAGGTCTTTGTCTGGTCGTCCTCGGGCGGCAGCGGGTTTGAAATCGCGCCGGCCAGCGAGGAGGATGCCGCCCGCATCGTCAGGGGCACCGAGATCGTCCTGCATCTGAAAGAGAATGCGGCGAAATATCTCGAGACCCACGAGATCGAGCGCATCGTCCGCGCCTGGTCCGACAACATCCAGTTTCCGATCGAACTGGTGCCGGAGGAGGGCGAGCCGCGCCAGATCAATTCGGCCAGCGCACTGTGGCAGCGGCCGAAATCGGAACTCTCGGCGGAGGACTACAAGCAGGCCTATCAGTCGATCGCCGGCGCCTTCGACGAGCCTGCGATGACGCTGCATTATCGCGCCGAGGGTCGGCAGTCCTATGCGGTGCTGCTGTTTGCGCCGTCGACAAAACCGTTCGATCTGTTCGACCAGGCGCGCAAGGGCAAGGTCAAGCTCTATGTCCGCCGCGTCTTCATCGCCGACGACGCCGATATCTTGCCGGCTTATTTGCGCTTTATCCGCGGCGTGATCGACAGCGAGGATCTGCCGCTCAACATCTCCAGAGAGATGCTGCAGAACAATCCGCAGCTCACCCAGATCCGCAAAGCCGTCACCGGCCGCGTGATATCGGAGCTGGAAAGCCTCGGTGAGAAGGAGCCGGAAGCCTTCGAAAAAATCTGGGACGCGTTCGGCCCCGTGATCAAGGAAGGCATCTGGGAGGACTTTGAGCGCCGCGAGAAATTGTTGGGCCTGTCGCGCTTCACCACGACCAAGGGCGAGAAGCGCTCGCTCAAGCAATATGTCGAGGATCTCAAGCCGAACCAGACCGATATCTATTACCTGACCGGCGAGAGCGTCGAGCGGCTGAAGGCGAATCCAAAGCTGGAGTCGGCCACCGCGCGCGGCATCGAGGTGCTGCTGCTGACCGATCCGGTCGATGCGTTCTGGACCTCGGCGCCGCTCGATTTCGGCGGCAAGCCGCTGAAGTCGCTGAGCCAGGGCGATATCGATTTCGCCCTGATCCCGCTTTTGGATGACAAGGCCGACGACAAGAAGGAAGAATCGGGCGCCGACGAGGCCATGACGATTGCGCTGATCAAGGACGCGCTCGGCGAGCGCGTCTCCGACGTCCGCGCCTCGCAGCGGCTGACGGCGAGCGCGTCATGCCTGGTTGCCGGCGGCGACGCGCATGACCGCATGCTCGAACGCCTGCTGGCGATGCAGAACAAGGCGCCCACCACCAAGCCGATCCTGGAGATCAACATGCGCCATCCCCTGGTCGCGGCGATCGCCGGCGACAAGGATGCGGCCAGGGATCTGTCGTTCCTGCTGCTGGAGCAGGCGCAAATCCTCGACGGCGAGTTGCCGGAAGACCCGGCGGCGTTTGCCAACCGGCTGAACCAGCTGGTGCTGCGCGGGATCGCGAAGGGGTAGGACGTTCAGCCGCACGCCTGAACCGGATTCCCAAACCGGCCGTATCTGCTAGGAAGGTGAGAACCCCGGGGTAGCCCAGATCGCCATGACGACGCCCGACGGCACCGACATTTTCTACGGCGCGATCCCGGTCTTTCGCGGCTTTGGCAGCCTGATGGACCCGGCGATGTATGCGCCGCTGCCGGACGACTGGACCGTCGGCGTCGCCGACATCGTGGAATCGACCAAGGCGATCGCGAACCAGCGCTACAAGGCGGTCAACATGGCCGGTGCCGCCGTGATTGCCGCCGTCACCAACGCGCTCGACGGGCGCGAATTTCCGTTCGTGTTCGGCGGCGATGGCGCCAGCTTTGCGGTATCGCCCGGCGACCTCGCGCGCGCCCGCGACGCGCTGGCGGCGACGGCGGCATGGGTCCGCCAAGATCTCGATCTGGTGATGCGGGTGGCGCTGGTGCCGGTCAAGGAGATCCGCGCACAGGGCCTCGATATCAGGGTTGCCCGCTTCGGCCCGTCGGCCAATTTGTCCTATGCGATGTTTTCCGGCGGAGGTTTGGGGTGGGCGGATGCCGCGATGAAGCGTGGCGCGTTTGCGGTGCCGGCGGCCGCGCCGGGCACGCAGCCCGATCTGTCCGGCCTGTCGTGCCGGTTCGAGGAAATTCCCTCCACGCGCGGGCTCATTCTGTCGGTGCTGGTGGTGCCGGCCAAGGGCGCCGATGCGCTCGCCTTCCGCAAGGTGATCGAGGACATCATCAGGCTGGTCGAACAGTCTCCGGATGCCGGGCGGCCGGTGCCGCCGGGCGGGCCGCCGCTGCGCTGGCCGCCGGCCGGCGTGGAGTTTGAGGCGCGCGCCGCGCGCGGCGGGCCGTTGCTGAAGCGGCGCACTGTCGTGCTCGCGGTGACCCTGTGGGCCTATGTCGTGATGCGCTTCGGCATCAAGGTCGGCAATTTCGTGCCGAAGAATTACGTGCAGCAGGTGGTGGAGAATTCCGACTTCCGCAAATATGACGACGGCCTGCGGATGATCCTCGACTGCACGGAGGAGCTGGAGCGCGCGCTGGCGGAGCTTCTGGCGAGCGCGGCTTCAGCGAGGGTGGTGCGCTACGGCCTGCACCGGCAGGACGCCGCGATGATGACCTGCTTCACGCCGTCGGTGATGCGCAGCGATCACGTCCACTTCATCGACGGCGCCCGCGGCGGCTACGCCTCGGCGGCGACCGCGCTCAAGGCAATGGCGGCGTAAGTCGCAGTGATCCGTAGGGTGGGCAAAGCGCAGCGCGTGCCCACCATCTCTCCAGATCGTTGCTTTGAATGGTGGGCACGCTTCGCTTTGCCCACCCTACGCAGTCTACAAAATCGCTACCGCCCCACCCGCGTCCAGGTCTCGCCGCCGCAGAGCGCGCCGACACAGCCTTCGACCTTGAGCGTATCCGGCCCCGCCACCGAGACGCTGCTGGCGTAGCTGGAGCCGTCATCGGCGTTGTAGATCTGGCCCGACCATTTGTTGGGCGCTGTGGGCTGCATGCCGCTGAACAGCGGCAGGCCGATCATCGGCCGCTTCTTCAGCGCCGGGTTGGGATTCTTGTCATCGACCTGAGGCTTGCCGGTGGCGGGATCGACCGGGTCTTTGAGGCCGACGATCACGCCGCAGATACCGCCGCCGCATTTGCTGATTTTCACCCGCGCGTCGCCGGACTGGGTCTGCCAGACGCCGGCCGGCTCGCCGGCGCCTTGCGCCAAGGCGGATGGTGCGGCCAGCAAGGCCGCCGAGATCGCGATGATGAAAGCCGTCCTGCAAGCCATGAATCATTCCTTCGAAAAAGCAGGCTTGCATAGCAACAAATCAGATTTGCGCAATGTCACATTAAGTTCGGTTTACAACCTGGGGTTCATTGGCCCCAGCGGGTGAGGCGGACCGACAGCGCCGTACCGAGGCCGTAAACGACCATCGCGAGGCCTACCAGCGCGAACAATGTCCATGCCGGCGCGCCCATTGAGGCCAGCCACCAGCCGCCGCCGCCGACGATCAGCAATCTCGCGGTGCCGGCCATCACCGGACCGCCGACCTTCGCGGCCCCCTGCGAAGAAAAATAGAGGCAGACGCCCATCCCGAAAAAGGCGAATGCCGGGCCTGCCCAGACGAGATAGGAAGAAGCCGCGGCGGTGACGCCGGGATCGCTGGTGAACAGCGAAACCCAGAGCGACGGCATCACGGCGACGATCAGTCCGATGGCGCCCACGGTGATGGCGGCAGCTATGCCCGCGGTCCACGCCACCTGCCGCGCGCGCGTCACCAGCCCCGCGCCCATCGCCATGCCGACCATCGGCACCGAAGCGACGCCGAAGGCGAAGGCGATCGGCGTCAGCAGAAATTCCAGCCGCGAGCCCATGCCATAGCCGGCCAATGTCTCGGTACCGTAGCCGGCCAGGATTTTGGTGAAGATCAGCACGGTCAGCACGGTCTGCAGCGGCGACAGGCAGGACACCGCGCCGACCTTGAGAATGTCGAGGAACATGTCGCGCTGGAATTTGAAGCCCTTGAAGTCCAGCGTCAGCCGGCTGCGGCCGCTGACGAGGTGCCAGGCCAGGAATATCGCGCCCAGCGTGAAAGCGACAAGCTGGCCCGCGGCGACGCCGCTCATGCCGAATTTCGGCAGGCCGAACAGCCCAAAGCCCAGCGCGCCGCCAACGGCGATCTGCACCAGCGCGGTGCCGATCAGTGTCACCGATGGAATCCGCATGTCGCCGGTGCCGCGCACCACCGAGGCCAGCGTGTTGACCAGCCAGATCGCCGTCGCGCCGGAGAACAGCATTTGCGAATATTGCATGGCCTGCTCGAGCACGCCGCCGCGCCCGCCGAGCAGCGTGTAGAACGCGCGGCCGAACATCAGCATCATCACGGTGAAAAAGATTCCGGCGCAGGCGCCGATCATCGCGGCATGCAGCGCCAGCGCCGCGGCGCGGTCACGGTCGCCGGCGCCGATCGCCCGGCTGATCGCGGAGGAAACGCCGCCGCCCATCGCGCCCGCCGACATCATCTGCGTCAGCATGACGAAGGGAAACACCAGCGCGATTCCCGCGAGCGGCTCGGTGCCGAGCCGGCCGATATAGGAGGTCTCGGCGATCGCAACCAGCGTCGTGCCGGCCATGGCGATCGCATTGGGCAGCGTGAGCTTCAACAGCGTCGGCAGAATCGGCGAGGTGAGCAGGCCGTTGGCCGGCATGGACGGAACCGCGGCGGTGGGGCGCATGTCGAGCGGGGCGTCCATGGTCATGCGTCACGTCATCCAAATCGAATAAATTATGGATGACATATTATGCGGCCGGGCGAACGCAAGCCACCTGCGCGCAGTGCAGGGGTCACCACGGCAGGCCGCATAGGTCGATGACGCCGTCGCGCGGCTTGCGGGTAAAATCGAACACGAACGGCGCCATCGCCTCGAAGCGAACCCGTCCCTGCGGCTGTTCGGCATAGACCTCGCCCTGGAAGGGATGCCAGCCGCGCGCCTGGTAGAACGCCTCGTTGTGCGGCTCGCAGAACAGCATCGCAAACCTGATGGCCTCGTGGTCGCGCATGGTCCTGATGGCGGCGTTGAGCGCCAGCGTGGCGTAGCCGCGCCCCCGGCAATCGTCCCGCGTCGAGACGCCGCCGATGCCGCCGATCTGGACCTTGCGCCCGTCCCACATGGCGTCACGGAAGTAGATGCCGACATGGCAGGCCAATCCGCCTTCGGGCGAATCCTCGGGTGCGTCGATGAGCACGCGCAAATCGGCGTGGGCCCATTTGACGTGACCCCATGAAAGCTTTTCGACCACATCGGCCGGCCAGACCGCCTTCATCAGCGCCTCTGCCCTTGGCCATGATGCGTCCCCGTTCAGGACGTCGATCTCGATGCTCATTTCGTTCCCTCATCGCGCCAAAGCCGCGTGGGCGCCATATCCGTCATACGCTGGACGCGGAGGGGCGTTACCCAGAACCTTGGGCGTTCTTGCCAAATTGCGGTGTTTATGCGCAATGGAACCTTCTATAACGGTTCCCGTTAGACCAGACCACGTCTCCCATCAGTTCGGACATCACCCATGACCTTCACGCTGCCCAATCTGCCCTATTCCCATGACGCCCTTGCGCCCCACATGTCCAAGGAAACGCTGGAATACCACCACGACAAGCATCACCAGGCTTACGTGACCAACGGAAACAACGCGATCAAGGGGACTGAATTCGAAGGCAAGTCCCTGGAGGAGATCGTCAAGGGTTCGTTCGGCAAGAATCCGGCCGTGTTCAATAACGCCGGCCAGCACTACAACCATCTGCATTTCTGGAACTGGATGAAGCCCAACGGCGGCGGCAGCAAGCTGCCCGGCCGTCTGGAAAAGAAGATCACCGAGGATCTCGGCGGCCTCGACAAATTCAAGGCCGATTTCGCCGCCGCCGGCGTCGGTCAGTTCGGCTCCGGCTGGTGCTGGCTGTCGGTCAAGAACGGCAAGCTCGAAATCTCCAAGACCGCGAACGGCGAGAGCCCGCTGGTCCATGGCGCAACGCCGATCCTCGGTTGCGACGTCTGGGAGCACTCCTACTACATCGACTATCGCAACCGCCGTCCCGACTATCTGAAGGCGTTCTGCGATAGCCTGATCAACTGGGACTATGTCGACGAACTGTTCGGCAAGGCTTCCTGACAATTCCGTCATTCCCCGATGCGCAATTGCGCATCGTAGTTCGTCGCTTCGCGCCGCCCCGGAATGACAGCGGAGTAAAGTTCGAAAGGGCGGTAGCTGCGGCTGCCGCCCTTTTTCGTTGTGGCGTCGTTCCGATCCTTGCGGGGACCGCTCCGGTGCGGCAAAAGCGGCATGCCGGGTGCCTTTGCTGACGTGGAAAATGCTGCGATGAGCTATTTGCTGGTCTTTGTCGGTGGCGGCCTCGGCGCGACGCTGCGCTATCTGATCAACGTGACCTGCGCCCGCTGCCTCGGCACCGGATTTCCCTGGGGCACCTTCATCATCAACATCACGGGCTCGACCGTGATGGGGCTGATCGCAGGCTATCTCGCCTTGAAGGGCGAGGCGTCGCAGCCCTGGCGGCTGTTTTTGATGACCGGCATCCTCGGCGGCTACACCACCTTTTCGGCCTATTCGCTCGATGCGGCGCTGCTCTACGAGCGCGGCGAGCTCGCATCCGCGGCGCTTTACGTCGTTGGCTCGGTCGTGCTCTCGATTGCCGGGCTGTTTGCCGGCCTCGCGCTGGTCCGCCAGTTCACGTGAGCGAATGGCCCGCGGCGGGAGGGCCGCGTGACGGCCTCGCATGGGCATGCCTGAGATGCGCAGGGCTATCGTTGCGTCGCCACCATGGCGGGACTAAGCAGGATGGATTCGCATCACCCGCAAAACCCATCGCCCTTGTCAGAACATCAGATAAAAGACCCGGCGCCTGCCGATGACGCCGAGCCGAAGCCGCGGCGCGCCCGCAAGCCGGTGGGCTGGTCGATGATCGTGATCGGCGCGCTGGTCGCGGTTTGCGCAGGCCTGGTCTGGCGGCGCGACGGCATCGATGGCGTGCTCAAGATCCTCACCCATGATCTATGGCTGTTCGGGGAAATCATACCCCGCGTGCTGGCCGGCTGCCTGCTCGGCGCCTTCATTGCGGAAATTCTGCCGCACGAGAAAGTCTCGCGGGCGCTGGGGCCGAACTCGGGGCTGAAGGGATTTTGATCGGAACGGCGTTCGGCGCGATCCTGCCCGGCGGTCCCTTCACCGCCTATCCGGTGGCGGCGGCGCTGCTCACGGTCGGCGCCGATTTCGGCGCCACCATCGCGATGGTGGTGAGCTGGACGCTGATCGGCTACGGCCGCGCGGTCGCCTGGGAGCTGCCGATCCTCGGCACCGAGTTCACGCTGTGGCGGATCGTGATCTCGCTGCCGATCCCGGTGCTGGCAGGCGCGCTCGGCCGCTTCGTGTTCGTGCGGATGTATCCGAAGGGCGAGCCCTCGTGAATATCTCCGCGCTGATCATCGACGTCACCCTGTGGGGCTCGGTCGCCGTGCTCGGCTTCATGGCCTGGCAGCGCGGCCGCGTCGTGCTGGTGTCGTCGGTGCGCGAAGGCAGCATGGACTTCATCAACATCGTGCCGCGCATTGCGCTGGGTGTGATCGGCTCGGGCTACATCGCCGCCGTCATCCCGCCGGAAGTCATCACCGGCTGGCTCGGCCCGGACAGCGGCTGGTTCGGCGTCCTGACCGCCGTGATCGCCGGCGCGGCAACCCCGGGCGGCCCGGTGGTCGGCTTCTCGATCGGCGCTGTTGCGTTGAAGGTCGGCGGCGGCCCGCCGCAGGTGATCGCCTATGTCGTCGCCTGGGCGCTGTTCGCCTTCCAGCGCATGATCCTGTGGGAAATCCCCTTCATGCCGGCCCGCTTCGTCTGGTTTCGCGCGGCGGTGTCGCTGCCGTTTCCGTTCCTGGCGGCCGCGATCGCGATGGTGATCGGGAAGCCGTGACGGCCGAAAGGCGCCATCAAGCTATTGAAAACACTTTCCATCCGGCAAAACCGCACAATACAGCGTTCCGAGATGACTTCCCTAATCGGACACGGCGCGTATATTGACGCGAATGACCCGTCACCGGCATTGCCCATCTGAATAACGGCTTCCAAGCGCCAGCGCACGTTGGCAGTCACTTCGTGACGAAGGTGCACCGTCCCACGCTGTACCGTTACTTTTCGTCGCACCCGAATTTGAGCACGTTGCCTCAATAGCGTTGGGGGCAATACTTTGCGCTGAGCCTGGGAATAGTGATGCACGGCTCAAGTGCGCCTTGGGGGCAGCCTGATGGTCTCAGGCCTTACATGTTTTAAGGAACCCTTGGAACACTCATGGCAAAGCACCGGATATATACAACGAGCTTCGCAAGCGTTTACCCACTTTACGTTGCGAAAGCAGAGAAAAAAGGACGCACAAAAACAGAGGTCGATCAGGTCATCTCTTGGTTGACAGGCTATCGTCAGAAGGAGCTAGAAGCTCAACTGGAAAAACAGACCGACTTTGAAACATTCTTTGCAAAGGCCCCTAGGATCAATCCTTCGCGAGCCTCGATTAAAGGCGTGGTTTGCGGTGTCCGAGTGGAGGATATCAAAGAACCAACTATGCGAGAAATTCGCTACTTGGATAAACTGATCGATGAACTGGCGCAGGGAAAAACAATGGATAAAATTCTGAGAAAGAAATGATCCTGAGCGGCCTCCGTCCACTTCGCTGGAAGCTGCGCGCGGTGAGTACGCGACAGACGAAGAAGCCCGCGCCGTCTGGGCGAACATGGGCAGTGACGGCCCGCTACACGCTCTTTGGTGCCCACATACCTTCGGTGGGATCGCAGCCTCGGAACTCTTGCCGTATCCATATCGTTAACAATTTATGAAAGCCATTGCCGCCGCATTCGTTGCTCTGTTCGTTTTGTGGGTCGTTGACGTCAACTTCAATGGCGCCCGTTACACCGATGCTGCCATGCGGATGATTCGATCTACAGCCTCATCGATTGGCATTCGAAATTAAGTCCGCCTCAGTTTTGGCATTGGTTTCATCTGGACGCGGTGGTGTCTCAGCGGATGCGGCGCACGCCGGCCGACGAGTATGATCTGCGCCAAAATCCTGATCCCAAGCAGCGCCAGCCACGCCGCACACATCACAGTCAGCGGGTGAGACACAGCACCCGTTGCCGGCCACAATTCCCAAAGCCAATAGGCTTGAGCGATCCCGGGCAGCAAGAACGTGAAGACCAGCCCCGTGGCGCTGGTGCCTGTGGGAACCATCATCAGGGTGCCCAGATGGATCACCGGGGCGAGCCAGACCAGCAGGAGTTCGCAAATTCCCGCGAGCAATACCCAGTTCAGGCCGTGCAGAGAATGCGTCAGCGTGTAAGCGCCGACGAAGACGATGAGCCCGGCGACGAAGCCTTCCGGCCGGTAATGGAAGACGGCCAACGCACCCATGCCCAGCGCCAGGGCGTCGATCAGCCACGCGCGCAGGCTGTTACCGTGCTCGGGATCGGCAGGACGCTTCTCTGGATTGGAGTTCTCGGTCATCGCGGGAATTGGTCGCCGCCAGTCGGCGGCCGCGTTCAAGCGGCGCGGATCCGGCTTCTCCCCGCCGACCTACCAATGCCTGTGTTGCCTGCCAGGCAAATCACGCTAGGCGTTGGTCCAGTATCCCGCGCAAAAATATTCTCCTTTTGTTCTCATGCAAATCAGTTCATCCCTGTGCCGTCCCACCCGGCAAGAGGGGCGGCTCGCGATCGTCACGAACGCGCGGTGGGATGCGGTGGACGCGGAAGCCATGACTGACGAGGCTGGCATGACGCGTACGGCGAAGTCGTGTGGTTCGGGCGCCGCGGTGCTGGCGCTAAGTTTCACGGGTCAGCTCGTGGAGCGACGGTGGCAAGAAAGCCGTTCACCGGGGAGAGCACGAAGTAAGCCGTAAAGCCATTGCGCAGGGAAGGCCGGGATGCTCCGCCTGTACCTGTATGCTCGTGTGCGTTTTCTTATGCGCAAATTGCACACGGGACCGCGGGTGCAGCGTGCACCCGGTCTTCCCTGCGCCCTCTGTTCTCTAGGAGGGTACAGTTCAAGAACAAACCTCGGACGCATCGCGCCGCGGGATCGTGAATGCGTGTCTGTCGTAGGATGGGTGGAGCGAAGCGATACCCATCGCCACACGCGCACCGGCGTTGATGGGTATCGCTTCGCTCCACCCATCCTACGGGACTTGCGGCCGTGCCCACGCGTGGACTCCCGTAATGTTATATTATAACGTCCGCCCTATGCCCCACGTCCATTCCCACGATCACGCGCATCATCACCACGGCCACGCCCATTCCCATGGCCCGGCGACGCCGCATCCGGCGCAGGCGGCCCCCTGGTCGATCCTGCGGATGACCGTGACCGCCCGCCTTGCCGCGGCGCTCGCGGTCAGCGCCGCGCTGTGGGCCGTCGTGCTGGTGGCGATGAGGTGAGCATGGCCGCGCAGATCAAATTCCACAACGTCACGCTGGGCTACGACCGCCATCCGGCGGTGCATCACCTCAATGGCGAGGTCGCGCCGGGCGCGCTGGTAGCGGTGATCGGGCCGAACGGTGCCGGCAAGTCGACGCTGTTTCGCGGGCTCGCCGGCATTCTGAAGCCGCTCTCGGGATCGATCGATCTCGGCGGTCTCGATATCCGCGATATCGCCTATCTGCCGCAGAGCGTCGACATCGACCGCAGCTTTCCGATCTCGGTGTTCGATCTGGTCGGCACCGGCCTCTGGCGTTCGACCGGATTTTTCGGCGGCATGGGCAAGGCGGAGCGGGACAAGATCACCCAGGCGCTCGCCGCCGTCGGCCTCAACGGATTTGAGAACCGCTCGATCGGCACGCTGTCCGGCGGGCAGATGCAGCGCATGCTGTTCGCGCGCGTGCTGCTGCAGGACGCGCGCCTGATCGTGCTGGACGAGCCGTTCAACGCCATCGATACCAAGACCTCGGCCGATCTGCTGGCGCTGGTGAAGCGCTGGCACGGCGAGGGCCGCACCGTGCTGGCGGCGCTGCACGACATGGAGCTGGTGCGCGACCATTTCCCCGAAACGCTGCTGCTCGCGCGCGGGCCGGTGGCCTGGGGCGCGACCGCAGAGGTGCTGACCGCGGAAAACCTGATGGTCGCGCTGCGGATGTGCGAGGCGTTCGACGACAGTGCCGCCGCCTGCGCGGACGATATGCCGTCACGGGCCGCCTGATGCTCTACGACGCGCTGATCGCGCCCTTCACCGAATTCGAGTTCATGCGCCGCGCATTGGCCGCCGTGATCGCGCTCGCGCTCGGCGCGGCGCCAATCGGTGTATTCCTGATGCTGCGGCGGATGAGCCTCGTCGGCGACGCCATGGCGCACGCGATCCTGCCGGGCGCCGCGATCGGCTTCCTGGTGTCCGGGCTCAATCTGTTCGCGATGACCACGGGCGGGCTGATCGCGGGCTTTACGGTCGCGATCCTCGCCGGCCTCGTCGCGCGCCATACGGAGCTGAAGGAGGACGCTTCACTCGCGACCTTCTATCTGGTGTCGCTCGCGCTCGGCGTCACCATCGTTTCCGTCAAGGGCACCAATATCGATCTGCTGCACGTGCTGTTCGGCAACATCCTGGCGATGGACGACCAGACGCTGCTGGTGATCGCCTTCAACGCCACCATCACGCTACTGGTGATGGCCGTGATCTACCGGCCGCTGGTGATCGAATGCGTCGATCCGGTGTTCCTGCGCACGGTCAGCCGCGCCGGCGCGCCCGCGCATCTGGCGTTCCTGGCGCTGGTCGTGATCAACCTCGTCAACGGCTTTCACGCGCTCGGCACCTTGCTCGGCGTCGGGCTGATGATCCTGCCCGCCGGCATCGCGCGCTTCTGGTCGCGCGACATCACCGGCATGATCTGCATCGCGGTCGCAAGCGCCATTGTCTCGGGCTATGCCGGGCTGGTGCTGTCGTTCCAGACCAAAATTCCCTCCGGTCCGGCGATCATCCTGGTCGCGGCAGGGCTCTATCTGGCGTCGCTGTTGTTCGGCAATGTCAGCGGACTGGTGCGGCAGTTGTTTCCCGGCCGGCATCTCGAGGCGTAGTCATGATCCGGTTCTGGCTCATCGCTCTCGCCCTGATCGCGGCCGCTGGTCCGGCCCGCGCCGCGGATCGCCTCAACGTCGTCGCCAGCTTCTCGATCCTCGGCGAT
This sequence comes from uncultured Alphaproteobacteria bacterium, assembly GCA_963790735.1. GTDB lineage: Bacteria > Pseudomonadota > Alphaproteobacteria > Rhizobiales > Xanthobacteraceae > Bradyrhizobium. Next base: position 96,380 of record CAWBQP010000044.1, read on the forward strand.
TTCGTCCGCAATGTCGGCGGCGATCGCGTCAATGTCACCACGCTGGTCGGCCCCAACAGCGATGCACATGTCTATGCGCCGACGCCCTCGGATGCAAAAAAGGTGGCGGATGCGAAGCTCGTCTTCGTCAACGGTCTCGGCTTCGAGGGCTGGCTGCCGCGGCTGGTGAAGTCCGCCGGCGGCAAGGCTTCTGTCGTGACCGCGACAACAGGCATCGCGCCGCTCAAGCTCGGCTCGGAAGCCGATCCGCACGCCTGGCAATCGGTCGCCAATGCAAAGATCTATGTCGCCAATATCCGCGATGCGCTGGCAGCAGTAGCGCCTGCGGACGCCGAAGCTTTCAAATCCAACGCGAGCGCCTATCTGGCTGATCTCGACGCGCTGGAGCGCGAGGTACGCGAGGCGATCGCGAAAATTCCGGAAAGCCGCCGCAAGGTGATCTCGACCCACAATGCCTTCGGCTATTTCGCCGCCGCCTATGGCGTCGAATTCATCGCGCCGCTCGGCGTCTCGACCGAATCCGAGGCCAGCGCCCGCGATATCGCAAAGATCATCACCCAGGTCAGGGCCGCCAGAATACCGGCCGTGTTTCTGGAAAATATCACCGACCCCCGCCTGATGGGCCGGATAGCGGCCGAGACCGGCGCCAGGGTCGGCGGAACGCTCTATTCGGATAGTCTGACCGGTGAAAAGGGCGATTCTCCCACTTACATTGCAATGGTCAGGCACAATATAAAGGCCTTGACCAGCGCGCTGAGCCCATAGGGCAGGGGCCTCCCTGCTTGCTTGCGCGGCCATACAGCATGATCCGGAAAAGTGGGTACCGGTTTTCCGATAAGATCATGCTCAGCTAAGGTGATGCCGGAGTTATGATGCCTGAACCTTTGTCCCAGAAAATTCCAGTGACCGTGCTGACGGGCTATCTCGGCGCCGGCAAGACCACGCTGCTCAACCGCATCCTGTCGGAAAACCACGGCAAGAAATACGCGGTCATCGTCAACGAATTCGGCGAGATCGGCATCGACAACGACCTCATCATCGGCGCCGACGAGGAAGTGTTCGAGATGAACAATGGCTGCGTCTGCTGCACCGTGCGCGGCGACCTCGTGCGCATTCTCGACGGCCTGATGAAGCGCAAGGGCAAGTTCGACGCCATCATCGTCGAGACGACGGGATTGGCGGACCCGGCCCCGGTGGCGCAGACCTTCTTCGTCGACGAGGACGTGCAGAAGAACGCCCGCCTCGATGCGGTCGTGACGGTGGCCGACGCGAAATGGCTGAGCGACCGCCTCAAGGACGCCCCCGAAGCCAAGAACCAGATCGCCTTTGCCGACGTGATCGTGCTGAACAAGACCGACCTCGTCTCCAAGGCCGAACTGGCCGAAGTCGAAGCCCGCATCCGCGGCATCAACCCTTACGCAAAGCTGCACCGCACCGAGCGCTGCAAGGTTGCGCTGTCGGACGTGCTGGAGCGCGGCGCGTTCGATCTGGATCGCATCCTGGAGATCGAGCCGGAATTCCTCGACGCCGGCGACGGTCACGATCATCACCATGACCACGATCATCATCACGGCCATGACCACCACCACGATCACGGCCACAGCCATGGCGGGTTGAAGCACTACCACGACGAGGACATGCAATCGCTGTCGCTGCGGTCGGACAAGCCGCTCGACCCCACCAAATTCATGCCGTGGCTGCAAAACCTCGTCGCCACCGAGGGCCAGAAGATTTTGCGCTCGAAAGGCATCCTCGCCTTCGCCGACGACGATGACCGCTACGTGTTCCAGGGCGTGCACATGATGCTGGAAGGCGATCATCAGCGGAAGTGGAAGGAAGGCGAGACGCGCGAAAGCCGCGTCGTCTTCATCGGCCGCGAATTGCCGCAGCAGATGATCCGCGACGGTTTTGAAAGCTGTATCGTCACGTGATGAAAGAGTTTGATCCGGGCGAGGCGCCCTCTATCGCTTCCATCACCGACAAGGTGCGGCAGCTCGCCGATCGGCATGCCCGTCACCTCGATCCATTTCCTCGGTGACATCGCCGTTTTCGTCGGCGCCGAGGAAAACGCGGCGCTGGTAAATGAGGCGGGCGAAGTCTCGACCGTTGCCATTCACGGCGGCGCCGTCCTGTGCGCGGCGTCCGACGGCAAGCGCATCGTCAGCGGCGGCGATGACGGCAAGGTCGTCGCGCTCGAATGCAAAGGGCGAGACGTCGGTGCTCGCGACCGACGCAAAGCGGCGCTGGATCGACAATGTCGCGCTGCATCCCGATGGCGCGGTGGCGTGGTCGGCGGGCAAGACCGCGTTCGTCCGCAGCGGCAAGGGCGAGGAGAAGAGTCTTCGATGCGCCCTCGACCGTCGGCGGGCTCGGCGTTCGCGCCCAAGGGCCTGCGCGTGGCGGTCGCCCATTACAACGGCGTGACGCTGTGGTTTCCCAACATGGCGGCGAAGCCGGAATTTCTGGAATGGGCCGGCTCGCACCTTGCCGTCACCTTCAGCCCCGACAACAAATTCCTGGTCACCGGCATGCACGAGCCGGCGCTGCACGGCTGGCGGCTTGCCGACAACAGGCACATGCGGATGAGCGGCTATCCCGGCCGCGTCCGCTCGATGTCGTGGAGCGCGGGCGGCAAGGGGCTCGCCACCTCGGGCGCCGATACCGTGATCATCTGGCCGTTCACCAGCAAGGACGGCCCGATGGGCAAGGAGCCTGCGATGCTGGCGCCGCTGCAGGCGCGCGTCTCCATGGTCGCCTGTCATCCGAAGCAGGACATCATGGCGACAGGCTATAGCGACGGCACCGTGCTGATCGTGCGGCTGGAGGACGGCGCGGAAATTCTGGTGCGCCGCAATGGCAGCGAGCCGGTCTCGGCGCTGGCCTGGAACGCCAAGGGCACGCTGCTGGCCTTCGGCACCGAGGACGGCGACGCCGGGATGCTGGAATTCTAGGCGCTTCGGACGGGCCCTGGTTCCCCACGGAACCATGTGCCTTGCCGGCCGTTGACCTCACGAACAATTTCGTGGGTTGAACGACATGCCTGCCGATAACGACAAGCGCGAATACCGACGGGATATGCTGCTCGCGTGCACGCTGGTCGCGGCCGGGCTGGCCATTTCGACGCTTGCGCTGACCGCGCTCAGCACCCGCGATCCCCAGCAGATCGCGCAGGCGACGCAGCCAACGCAATCGACGCCGGGCGCGGAAACGAAACCGTCCGCGCCATCTGAACCGGCTACGACCGGCCAGCGGCCGTCGGACATTCCGCCGCAGCCGGCCCGACCCGATGCGGACGCGCAGAAGGCGGGCGCTCAGCCCGCGCTGCCGCCGGCGCCGGCGGAGAAAGTTGCGCCGCCGATCCGCGAGAAGTGATCCCACTTCCGTCACGCCAATTGTGCAATCGCAAAATCGTGGGCTGGCGAAACCGGAAGTGCGCGTCCTGACGCATCAATGTGCAGGAATGTGACCCCATCCGTTCGTATCAATTTGTATGAGAGGGCGCAGGCGCCGCCTTCGAACGCCTTGTGTTGATCCCCAACAAGCGGTTAGGCTTGCTGCAATAACAGCCGGCAGGTCGAATAATGGCCGCCAGGTTCAGGGAGTGACGCATGCGTGAGTTAACGCCTGAAACGATCACGGACGCCGTGCTCGACCAGATGGCGACAACGCCGGACCCGCGCCTGAAGACGATCATGGCGTCGGCGGTCAAGCACCTCCATGCCTTCGCCCGCGAGGTCAATCTGACGCCGGCGGAATGGATCAAGGGCATCGAATTCATGACCGCCGCCGGCAAGATGTGTTCGCCGGAACGGCAGGAATTCATCCTGCTGTCCGACACGCTCGGCCTCTCCGCGCTCGTCAACGGCCTGCACGATGCCACCGCCCTCGAGGAAGCCACCCATACCAGCCTGCTCGGCCCGTTTTACCGCGAGGCCACCCCGACGCTCGCCGCCGGCAGTTCGATTGCCAAAAACCCGAAGCCGGGCAGCGAATGCGTGCTTTATGGCCGCGTCACCGATGCCACCGGCAAGCCGGTCGCCAACGCCACCGTCTCGATCTGGCAAACCGGCGCCGACGGTCTCTACGACATTCAGGCCAGCGCGACATCGGTCGATTATCGCGGCGTGTTCGCAACGGATGCGAACGGCGTCTATGTGCTGCGCACCGTGAAGCCACTCGGATATTCGATTCCGATGGACGGGCCGGTCGGCGCCATGGTGAAGGCGCAGGCGCGGCACGGCATGCGGCCGGCGCATATTCACTTCCTGGTCGGTGCATCAGGCTATCGCGAGCTGGTCACCGCGCTCTATCTGCGCGACGATCCGCATCTGGCTGACGATGTGGTATTCGGCTCGTCGGGCGATCTCGCCGTCGACGTGGCGGCAAACGATCCGGACTGCCCGATCAAGGGCCTGCCGAGCATCCGCTTCGACATGCGCCTTGCGCGCGAAAGCGAGGCCGACAAGACCAGCGGGCGCGTCGGCGCCGATCCGTCGGCGATCATGAAACGATCGGCCAAAAACGAACCCGCGCCGGTGGGAGCCAACTAGCCTCGGTCTGACCTAACTATTCGCAGCGACCGGGCGGAGATCCGGCGGAGCCGAAATGACAGATAACAACGACAAAATGAGGGGGATTCAATGAAACGCAGGACATTCCTTGGCGGCGCGATGGCCGTCGCGGTGGTTGGGCAGGGCTCGCGCGCGCTGGCGCAGCAGCCGCCGATCAAGATCGGCATGTCGATGGCGCAGACCGGCGGCCTCGCGGGTGGCGGCAAGGCTTCGCAGCTCGGCATCGAGATCTGGCGCGACGACATCAATGCCAAGGGCGGCTTGCTCGGCCGCAAGGTCGAACTCATCGTCTATGACGACAAGTCGAGCGCATCAGAGACGCCGGCGATCTACGCCAAGCTGGTCGACGTCGACAAGGTCGATCTGCTGTTCGCGCCCTACGCGACCGTGCCGACCGCGCCGCTCATGCCGTTCGTCAAGCAGCGCGGCCTGCTGCTGATGGGGAATTTCTCGTTCCAGGTGAACAGCAAGGTTGGCCACGATATGTGGTTCAACAATGCGCCGTGGGGCCCGGCGGATAGCTGGGCGTCCTCGTTCCTCGATCTCGGCCAGAAGGCCGGCGGCAAAAACATGGCGCTGCTTGCGGCGGACCAGGAGTTCGCCCAGAACCTCGCGCTGACCGCGCGGGACGTCGCCAAGCAGCGAGGCCTCCCCGTGGTCTTCGACCAGAGCTATCCGCCGAACACGGTGGAATTCGCCTCCATCCTCCGCGCGCTCAAGGCCGCCAAGCCCGACATCGTCTATGTCGCGTCCTATCCGCCGGATTCGGCCGGCATCCTGCGCGCCGTGAACGAGATCGGGATCGGCGACGACGTCAAGATTTTCGGCGGCGGCATGGTCGGCCTGCAGTTCGCGGCCGTGATGTCCAATCTGGGCTCGCTGCTCAATGGTGTCGTCAACTACAACACCTGGCTGCCGGAGCCGAGCATGTATTTCGACGGCACCAAGGCGTTTTTCGACACCTACACCAAGCGCGCCGTCGAGGCCAAGGTCGATCCGCTCGGCTATTATCTGGCGCCGTTCGGCTATGCGATGGGACAGATGATCGAGGCGGCGGTCGGTGCGACCAAGTCGCTCGACCAGAAGGGGCTCGCCAAATATCTGCGCGAGAACGAGCACAAGACCATCGTCGGCCCGATCGCGTTTTCGGCGGATGGCGAGCGCAAGGAAACCGCGACGCTGCAGGCGCAATTCCGGGGCGTGAAGGACAAGGACATCGAACAGTTCCGCTCCTCCGGCAAGCAGGTGATCCTGTTCCCGGAGAAGCTGAAGACCGGAAATCTCATCAGTCCCTTCGAGGCGGCCCGAAAGTAGGCCTCGTGGCTTTTCCGGCTCGGGGCCAAGGGGGGACCTGACGTGTTTTCGATGGACCTGCTGCTTGGAGCAGTGGTGCTTGGGGTGCTGCTCGGCTGCTTCTATGCAGCCGTCAGCGTCGGGCTATCCGTCTCGTTCGGACTGCTCGACGTTCCCCATGTCGCGCATCCGGCGTTCCTGGTGCTCGCGTCCTATGGCGTGTACCAGCTCAACGAAAGCTACGACATCGATCCGTTGCTGGCGGGGCTCGCGATCACGCCGCTGTTTTTCCTGTTCGGCCTGCTCGCCTACCGCGTCTATTACGAGACCTTCGAGCGGCGCGGCAGCGACGCCGGCGTCCGCGGCATCGCGTTTTTCTTCGGCATCGCCTTCATCATCGAGGTGCTGATCATCCTTCAATTCGGCGTCGATCAGCGCTCGGTCTCGGCGACCTATATCGGAAAGTCCTGGCGGATCGGCGAGTTCCGGATACCGATCCGGCAGCTCGTCGCGTTCGCGGTCGCGCTGGCGCTGACGGTGCTGCTCGCGGTGTATCTGTCGAAAACCTTCATGGGCCGCGCGATCCGGGCGGTCGCGCAGGACGAGGAGGCGCTGCGGCTGATGGGCGCCAATCCGGTCCGCATCAAGCAGTTTGCCTTCGGCATCGCCACCGCCGTGCTCGGGATCGCCGGCGCGCTGCTGATCATCGTTGCTCCCGTGGAGCCGACGCTCGACCGCGCCTATATCGGACGGACCTTCTGTGTCGTGGTCATGGCCGGCCTCGGCAGCATGAGCGGCACGCTGATTGCCGCCATCATCCTCGGCGTCGCCGAATCCATCGTGCTGACGTTGTTCGGCGCCTCCTGGGCGCCGGCGATCTCGTTTGCGATGCTGCTCGGGGTGCTTGCCGTGCGACCGCAAGGTTTGTTCGGCCGATGAACAAGCATCGCCACAGCATCGCGTTCTGGGCCGGCGTGGCCATCTTCCTCGTCGCCGTGCTGTCGATGACGCAGATCGTCCGCAACGAGTATCCGTTCTTTGCCGGCTACGTCATCCTGCAATTCATCGCGCTCGCGGTCGCCTGGAGCATCCTCGGCGGCTATGCCGGTTACGTCAATTTCGGCACCAACGCCTTCTTCGGCGTCGGCGTCTACACGGCGGTCGCCTTGTTCAAGGCGACGGGGGCGCCGCTGGTGGTGCAGATCGCAGCCGCCGCCGTTATCGGCATGCTGCTTGGTTTTGGGGTTGGCCTCCTGACCCTGCGGATGCGCGGCATCTTCTTCTCGATCGCGACGATTGCGCTGGCGATCATCATCGAAACCTTTGTGATGAACTGGCGGTTCGTCGGCGGCGCGGCCGGCATCCAGTTGCAGCGGCCCCCGGTGATGGCGCCGTTCGACAGTTACGTGAAGATGCTGTTCTTCGTGCAGGCGGTCTTGGTGGTCATTGCCGTTGCGATCTCGCGCTACATCCAGAACTCCCGGATCGGTCGCGGCCTGCAGGCGCTGAGGGACGACGAACTCGCCGCCGAATGCACGGGGGTGCCGACCCTGAAGCTGAAACTGGTCGCCTGCATGATATCGGGCGCGCTGATTTCTGCGGCCGGGGCGCCCGCCGCCATGTACCTGCAATACGCCGATCCCTCGTCGGCATTCAATCTGAGCTACTCGGTTTCGGCGCTGGCGATGGCGCTGATCGGCGGAACCGCGCACTGGATCGGCCCGGTGCTCGGCGCCATCCTGCTCGGATCGACGCAACAGCTTCTCGCCGTGACCATCTCCTCGGAAGTCAACGTGCTGGTGCTCGGCATCATGCTGGTGCTGTTCGTGGTCGGCGCGCCCAAGGGCATCATCGGTCTGCTGCGGCCGCGCTATCGTCTGCGCGCGGGAGGCAAGCCATGACGGTGACAGCCGCGCCGGACGCGCCCCTGCTGCAGGTCGGAACCCTTACCAAGACCTTCGGCGGCTTCACCGCGCTCGACAATATCAGCGTCGATATCAGGAAAGGCGAACGGTTCGGCCTGATCGGGCCGAACGGCTCCGGCAAGACCACGCTGATCAACTGCATTTCCGGCGCGCTGCGCCCGCAGACCGGCAGCGTGGTGTTCTGCGGCGAGGATATCACCCAACTGCCGCCGCACTTGCGCGCGCGCCGCGGCATCGCCCGCAGCTTCCAGATCCCGCGGCCGTTCAAGAGCATGACGGTGCTCGAAAACCTCATGGTCGGGCTCGACTTTGCCACCGTCGGTTCGAGCCTGCCGGAGGAAGACGTCGCGATGTCGATCCTGACGCGGATGGGCCTTGCCTCCAAGGCCGGCGCGTCGGCCGATACGCTGAGCCAGGTGGAATTGCGCAAGATGGAGCTGGCGCGCGCGATGGCGGTGCGGCCGAAACTTTTGATTTCGGACGAGGCCATGGCGGGGCTTTCCTCTTCCGAGGTCGACGAGGTGCTCGATCTCCTGATCAGCCTCGGCGAGGAGGACATCACCATCATCATGATCGAGCACATCATGCAGGCGGTGATGCGCTTTTCGGAACGGGTGATGTGCCTCGACGCCGGAAAAATCATCGCGATCGGCGCGCCGGCCGAGGTGATGGCCAACAAGCGGGTGCAGGAGGCCTATCTTGGCACTTAGCCTTGCCATCGAGGGCCTCGATGCCGGCTACGGCGCCGTCAAGGCGCTGCGCGGCGTCACGCTGCATGTCGAGGCCGGCGAGACCGTTGCCTTGCTCGGCACCAACGGCAACGGCAAGAGCACGCTGATGAAGTGCGTCATGGGGCTGGTCCGTCCGGAGCGCGGCCGTCTGTCGCTGACGATCGACGGGCAGGCGCACGATCTGACCAAACTCTCGACCGAAGCGATCGTCGATCTCGGCGTGGCGCTGGTGCCGGAGGGACGGCGGCTGTTTCCCAAGCTGACGGTCACGGAAAACCTGATGCTCGGCGCGTTCCGGAAAGTGGCCCGCAGCGCCATCCGGCAGAATCTCGCGCTGGCGTTCGAGACCTTTCCGGCGCTGAAGGAGTGCCGCAGCCAGCTCGCCGGCACCATGTCCGGCGGACAACAGCAGATGCTCGCGATTGCGCGCGCGCTGATGTCCTCGCCGCGGCTGTTGCTGATCGACGAACCCTCGGTCGGCCTGTCGCCGCTATTGGTGTCGCAGACCATCGCCAAGATCGGCGAACTCAAGCAGCGCGTCGGCCTCACGGTCTTGATGGCCGAGCAGAATTTCAACCAGGCGATCCGGATCGCCGACCGCGGCTATATCATCGTCCACGGCGAGATCGCGGTGGCGGCGCAGTCGGTCGACGAGCTGAAGGCCAACGACATCGTCAAGCGGCTCTATCTCGGCGGCGTCGCCTGACGGAAATGACGGCATCGTGACGGTGTCCGGACCGTCCTGCCGATTTTACAGCCTCGCCTGTTGCCATCGGCTGCCCCATAATCTCTCATCGCGTCAGTGCAGATGACAGATGAGGCAGGCGATGAAGATCGACGACGTCAGGCGAACCGCCTATTCGATGCCGCTGACCAACCCGTCGTTCCCTCCGGGGCCGTACCGGTTCTTCAACCGCGAATTTTTCGTCATCACCTATCGCACGGACCCCGAGGCGCTTGCCGCCGTGGTGCCCGAGCCGCTCGAAGTCAGCGGAGCCGATCGTCAAATACGAATTCATCCGCATGCCCGATTCAACCGGCTTCGGCGATTACACCGAGACCGGGCAGGTGATCCCGGTCCGCTTCAAGGGCGAGGAGGGCGTCTACGTTCATTCGATGTATCTGGACGACGAGGGGCCGATCGCCGGCGGCCGCGAGCTCTGGGGCTTTCCCAAAAAGCTGGCGAAGCCGAAAATCGCCGTCGAGAGCGATGTGCTGGTCGGATCGTTGCATTACGGCTCGGTGCTGTGCGCCTCCGCCACCATGGGCTACAAGCACCGCCCGGTCGATCACGACACGGTGCTGAAGGCGATGAAAGCGCCGAACTTCATGCTCAAGATCATCCCGCATGTCGACGGCACCCCGCGGATCTGCGAACTGGTGCGCTATTATCTCGAAGACATCACGCTGAAGGAGGCATGGACCGGGCCCGGGGCGCTCGGCCTGTTCCCGCATGCGCTTTGCGACGTGGCGCGGCTGCCGGTGCGCGAGGTGGTCTCCGCGCTGCACTTCAAGGCGGACCTGACGCTGGGTCTCGGGACGGTGGCGTTCGATTACATGGCGAAGTGACGGGCGGCCATAGCGTTTTCGAGCGAAGTGGACACCGGTTCGCGTGAAGAAAACGCGTCAAGACTCTTTTCCCGCGGCTACGCGCGCCCTCAGCGTGCAGGCGGTCGAGCAGGTCGTGGTCACGCCGCGCTCGCAGGCGATGCACACCGCGACGCACTGCTTCTTGTCCTTGGGATTGTACTGGCTGTAGAGCTTGCGGGCACAGGTGTCGACCGAGCCCGTGACGTCGCTGTTGCTTTCAGGCGTGCACGCGGCCAGCGCCGCGGCCGACAGGACGATGGCAATGATGACGCGCATGTTGGTCGCTCCAACCGGGAGCCCTCGCTCAAAAAGCTGCGGCGACGGCCCTATGCCGTTGCAAAAATTACCCCTCAGGGTCGCGCGATTGAATTAAGCGAGTGTTACGAGGGGCCGGGTTCCCGTGCGTAGTTCTACGCCCGGAATCGAGCCGCAAGCTGTGCACTGCAGCGGGAACCGCTCGGGCGGCCGCCGCTTCACGCGGCGGCGCGTAACACCCCGACTTCGACAACGGCCGGCGCATCGCCTCCCTGGCTGTGCCGTGCCGTCGCAGCTACCGCACCAGCACGTTGCGGAATTGCCAGGGATCGGACGTGTCGATGTCTTCCGGGAACAGGCCGGGCCGGTCGGTGAGCGGCGTCCAGTCGGTGTAATAGCCTTTCACCGGGCCGAGATACGGCATCTGGATTTCCAGCAGACGATCGAAATCCATCTCGTCGGCTTCGACGATGCCTTCGTTCGGGTTTTCCAGCGCCCACACCATGCCGCCGAGCACGGCGGAGGTCACTTGCAGGCCGGTGGCGTTCTGATAGGGCGCGAGTTTACGGGTCTCTTCGATGGAGAGCTGCGAGCCGTACCAGTAGGCATTGTTGTCATGGCCGAACAGCAGCACGCCGAGTTCGTCGATGCCATCGACGATTTCGTTCTCATCGAGGATGTGGTGCTTTTCCTGCATCTTCGCTGCGCGGCCGAACATTTCATGCAGCGACAGCACGGCATCGTCAGCCGGATGATAGGCATAGTGGCAGGTCGGCCGATAGATCGCCGTGCCCGATGCGTCACGCACCGTGAAGTAATCGGCGATCGAGATCGAACTCGTTGTGGGTGACGAGGAAGCCATACTGCGCGCCGCGGGTCGGGCACCAGGTGCGCACGCGCGTGTTGGCGCCGGGCTGCATCAGATAGATGGCGGCGCCGCAGCCGGCTTCGTGGGTACGCGCATTTTCGGGCATCCATTTTTCATGGGTGCCCCAACCGAGTTCGGACGGCTGCACGCCTTCCGACAGGAAGCCTTCCACCGACCAGGTGTTGACGAACACGTCCGGCTCTTTCGGCGACTTGGAGCGCTGGGTGTCGCGTTCGGCGATGTGGATGCCCTTGACACCAGCCTGCCGCATCAAGTCCGCCCATTCGGCCTTGGTCTTCGGCTTGGGGGCATTGAGCTTCAGATCAGCGGCGACATTGAGTAGCGCCTGCTTGACGAAAAAGGAGACCATGCCGGGATTGGCGCCACAGCAGGAGACGGCCGTCGTCGAGCCCGCGGGACGCGCCTTCTTGGCGGCCAGGGTCGCTTCGCGAAGGGCGTAGTTGGAGCGGGCTTCCGGGCCTTTCGAAGAATCGAAATAGAAGCCGAGCCAGGGCTCGTTGACGGTGTCGATATAAAGAGCACCAAGCTCGTTGCAGAGCTCCATGATGTCGGTAGAGCCGGTATCGACCGAGAGATTGACGCAAAAGCCCTGGCCGCCGCCTTCAGTGAGCAGCGGGGTCAGCAACTCGCGATAATTGTCCCTCGTCACGCCCTTCTGGATGAAGCGTACATTGTGCTTCTCGCAATGCGCCTTGCGGCCCTCGTCCTTGGGATCGATCACGGTGATGCGCGACTTGTCGTAATCGAGATGCCGCTCGATCAGCGGCAATGTGCCTTTGCCGATGGAGCCGAAGCCAACCATGACGATGGGACCGGTAATCTTCGCGTAGATCTGCGAGGCGGGGCTCATGGGGTGGTTTCTCCGGGAAGTGCTGGCGACAAATGGTGAGGGGTGGATCAGGGGGTGCGGCGCTTCGCGGTCACTTCGATCTCGACCTTCATCTCGGGCTTGTAGAGCCCCGCGACGACGAGGAGCGTTGTGGCCGGGCGGATCTCGCCGAACGTTTCGCCGCAGACCGCAAAGAAAGCGTCCGCATCTGCGAGGTCGGTGATGTAGTAGGTCGCGCGGACGATATCGGCCATCGCAAAGCCGCCTTCCTTCAGCGCAGCCTCGATGGTCTTAAAGCAGTTGCGTGCCTGGCTTGTGACATCGGCCGGTATGACCATGGTGGTGTAGTCGTAGCCGGTGGTGCCGGCGACGAAGGCGAAATCGCCGTCGATGACGGCGCGGCTGTAGCCGGCGATCTTTTCGAAAGGCGAGCCGGTGGAGATCAGGCGACGGGGCATCGGAACCTCGATCGTGGAAGGGCTGGGCATGATCCGGGGCGGGTTTGGCGCGGTTTAAGGGCTTTTCGCCTGTGCGCGCAACCCCTCGCGGGGCTACCGGGATGGCCTGACAACGTCGGAGGCCGGGGGCGCGGAGCCGCCCCAGCGGCGCACGAGGATGTCCCGCACGATCATGACCGAGATCATGATCAGGAGCACCGTCGTGATGACGCTGCGGAAGCGCGGGCGCGCGCCGGCGCCTGGCTCGGGAAGGCTCTCCGGCATCGCATCAAGCCACGCGCGGCACGAGCAGCGCTTTCCTGGCGCGGCTTGCCTTGGATTTAGGCAGCGGCGCACCGGTCGGTGCGATCATGCCCCAGGCGCCGTCGAGCGCGCCCGCACGCAGCTCCAGGCCGAGCAGCCGGTCGCGCTCGAACGTACCCGGCAGCGATAGCTCGCCGGTTTTGGCGGCGGAGAAGCCGAAGCGGGCGTAATAGGGCGCGTCGCCCAGCAGGATTACCGCGCGATGGCCACGCGCCTTCGCCGCCGCGAGCGCGTGGTCCATCAGCGCAGCCCCGACGCCGAGCTGGCGGGAGGAAGCCTCCACCGCCAGCGGGCCGAGCATGAGCGCCGGGATGCCCCCGGCGCTGACGTGCCACAACCGCACGGACCCGACCAGGCGGCCCTGGCGCACGGCCGACAAGGCAAGGCCTTCGGCGGGCGCGCGTCCGTCGCGCAGGCGCTGGCAGGTGCGCGTATGGCGATTGTCGCCAAAGCAGGCATCCAGCAGCGCTTCACGCGCGACGACGTCCGAGGCCCGCTCCGCACGGATCGCGAACGGAGCGGCATCGGAGATGAGGGCAGCAGTGGTCTTCCGCAAAGCAGTCATGGCACGTCAGTCCCCGCTCGCAACGGCAAGCTGCCGCGCAAAGCGTTGTCTTGAAAAATCGCAAATGACGGGGAGGGAGCCGGCGCACCGGCTCCCGTTATTCAAGCCTCTAACGAGGCGTCAGATGTGGTAGGTCCGCAGCGGCGGGATGCCGTTGAACGCCACCGACGAGTAGGTCGACGTATAGGCCCCGGTGCCTTCGATCAGCAGCTTGTCGCCGATCTCGAGCGTCACCGGAAGCGGATACGGCAGCTTCTCGTACAGCACGTCGGCGCTGTCGCAGGTGGGCCCTGCGAGCACGCACGGCGTCATCTCCGCGCCGTCATGCGGCGTGCGGATGGCGTAGCGGATCAACTCGTCCATCGTCTCGGCGAGACCGCCGAACTTGCCGATGTCGAGATACACCCAGCGCACCTCGTCCTCGTCGCTCTTCCTGGAGATCAGGACGACTTCGGTCTCGATGATGCCCGCATTTCCGACCATGCCGCGGCCCGGCTCGATGATGGTCTCCGGGATCTGGTTGCCGAAATGCTTGCGCAGCGCACGGAAGATCGACCGGCCGTACTGCACGACCGGAGGAACGTCCTTGAGGTACCTGGTCGGGAAGCCGCCGCCCATGTTGACCATGGACAGGCTGATCCCGCGCTCGGCGCAGTCCCGGAACACCGTCGAGGCCATCGCCAGCGCACGGTCCCACGCCTTCACCTTGCGCTGCTGCGAGCCGACATGGAACGAGATGCCGCACGGCTCCAGGCCCAGACGCTTGGCGAGGTCGAGCACCTCGACCGCCATCTCCGGATCGCAGCCGAACTTGCGCGACAGCGGCCACTCGGCGCCTGCGCAATCATAGAGAATGCGGCAGAACACCTTTGCGCCGGGGGCGGCACGCGCGATCTTCTCGACCTCGGCGGCGCAGTCGACCGCGAACAGGCGAATGCCGAGCGCGAAGGCGCGCGCGATGTCGCGCTCCTTCTTGATCGTATTGCCATAGGAGATGCGGTCCGGCGTCGCACCGGCAGCCAGCGCCATTTCGATCTCGGCGACGGTCGCGGTGTCGAAGCAGGAGCCCATCGAGGCGAGCAGCGACAGCACTTCGGGCGCCGGGTTTGCCTTCACCGCGTAGAACACGCGGCTGTCCGGCAAGGCCTTCGCGAAGGTCTGGTAGTTGTCACGCACGACTTCGAGGTCGACCACGAGGCACGGCTCGGTGTCCTGGCCCTCGCTGCGGCGGTTACGCAGGAATTCCTGAATACGTTCGGTCATAGCACCCTCCAAACGGCCCAGCGACGGGACCCGTTCAAATTTTGATCTCGGACATGAGTGCTTCGGCGTTGCCGCACGATGGAGACGCGACAAAGCCTTGAACTCAGACCGAATTGTGCTGCCGTGGATTGGTTGGGAATTTCCCGCCCGCACACCTGGCAATGAAGGACAAGCCTTTTCAGTAGCCCGCGCCGGCGTTGGAATGCCGGTAGAGACCAAAAAAGCCCGATCCGTCGTTGCTTTAAGTCGCGTCCCCCGTTGAGAGCGGGGTGCGCCGGTTCGCCTCCGGCTGCCAGTCACGGTTGCAAAGGATGCAGAGACCTTCAACGGCATCTCTTGAGAGAGATGCTGGCCACTCGAACATGAGCGACCCTCGGTTCTTCATCCCTTGGCGGCTGTCCGGCCTCTTGTCCGGATACCTACCGACTGACACACGACCACAGGCACGTGCGAAATTGGGCAAGGCTGGAAATAAGTGTTTTGAGTTCTGCTTCGCAACATTTTTTTTAGGCTGGGGACAAATTTCCCCGACGTGTGCTTTCAAATTCGTTCTCAGCGCGCGGCGCCGATGAACAAACATGAACGGACGTTAAGATTTCGGCGAGATGCGTGAGCGCCTCAGCGCCTGTGCCGCAGCGCTTTCTTGAACGCGCGTCAGGCGCGCTTGAAGAACGGCTCGATGCGTTGCGCGGCGCGGATGAACGCCACCATGATCAGCACGCCGATCCCGAACAGCACCGCCTGGAGGATGTGCGCGGCGGTGTCGTCGAGGCCGAACAGGATCGCGAGCGCCCAGCCGCCGGCAAACGCCGCGCCGAACACTTCTGCGCCGATCAGGATCGCCGCCGAGATGACGGTGATGACGCTCGGCCAGACGATCGCGCGAGGAGGAGGTGGAAGCGGGCTGTGGGCTCATGGAAAAGATCCTGTTCAGGGGGCGCAATCTCTCCGAAAAGGCCCCATCTATCAAGCGCAAAAGGCCCAAAAATGCCGCATCGCGTGATATAGATTGCCGCATATTTTCAAGGAAAAGACGGGAATTGTGATGTCAGAAACCCTGCAGACGGCAGCCGCTCCGGAAGCTGGAGCAAATCCGCTGCTCCAGCCGTGGCAGACGCCGTTCGAGACGCCGCCTTTCGCCGAGATCGAGCCGGAGCACTTCCTGCCCGCCTTCGAGCAGGCCTTTGCCGACCATGCCGCCGAGATCGCGGCGATCAGCCATGATCCCACCCTGCCGGACTTCGCCAACACCATCACGGCGCTGGAGCGCTCCGGCAAGCTGCTCTCCAAGGTCGCAGCCGTGTTCTACGACCTGGTCTCGGCGCACTCCAATCCGGCGATCCTCGAGATCGACAAGGAAGTCTCCTTGCGGATGGCGCGGCACTGGAACCCGATCATGATGAACGCGGTGCTGTTCGGCCGCATCGCGATGCTGCACGAGAAGCGCGCCAAGCTCGGCCTGACGGCTGAGCAGATGCGGCTGCTGGAGCGCACCTACACCAACTTCTACCGCGCCGGCGCCGGCCTCGACGAGGCCGCCAAGAAGCGGCGGGCCGAGATCAACGAGCGGCTGGCGCAGCTCGGCACCTCGTTCAGCCACCATCTGCTCGGCGACGAGCAGGACTGGTTCATGGAGCTCGGCGAGGACGACCGCGCCGGCCTTCCCGAGGCGTTCGTCGCCGCGGCCAAGGCGACTGCCGAAGAGCGGGGCATGGCAGGCAAGGCGATCGTGACGCTGTCGCGCTCCTCGGTGGAGCCGTTCCTGAAGAGCTCCTCGCGCCGCGACCTGCGCGAGAAGGTCTTCAAGGCCTTCACCGCGCGCGGCGACAATGGCAACGCCAACGACAACAACGCCACCATCGTGGAGATCCTCAGCCTCCGCGAGGAGGCCGCCAAGATCATGGGCTTTCCGACCTACGCCGCCTACCGGCTGGAGGATTCCATGGCCAAGACGCCGGAAGCCGTGCGCAGCCTGCTGGAGCGGGTCTGGAAGCCGGCCCGCGCGCGGGCGCTCGCCGACCGCGACGCCCTGCAGGCGCTGATCGCGGAGGAGGGCGGTAATTTCACGCTCGCCCCGTGGGACTGGCGCTACTACGCCGAGATCCTGCGGCAGCGCCGCGCCAATTTCGACGACGCCGCGATCAAGCCCTATCTGGTCCTCGACCACATGATCGAGGCCGCCTTCGACTGCGCCACCCGCCTGTTCGGGATTACCTTCGCCGAGCGCAAGGACGTCCCGGTCTGGCATCCGGACGTCCGGGTCTGGGAGGTCAAGGACGCCGCCGGCCAGCACAAGGCGCTGTTCTACGGCGATTACTTCGCCAGGTCCTCGAAGCGCTCCGGCGCCTGGATGACCTCGCTGCGCGACCAGCAGAAGCTCGACGGCGAGATCGCCCCGCTGATCATCAATGTCTGCAACTTCGCCAGGGGCGCCAATGGCGAGCCGTCGCTGCTGTCGCCGGACGATGCGCGCACGCTGTTCCACGAGTTCGGCCACGGCCTGCACGGCATGCTGTCCAACGTGACCTATCCCTCGCTGTCGGGCACGTCGGTCTTCACCGACTTCGTCGAACTGCCGTCCCAGCTCTACGAGCACTGGCAGGAGCAGCCGCAGGTGCTGCGGCAGTTCGCAAAGCACTACCAGACCGGCGAGCCGCTGCCGGACGAGCTGCTGGCCCGCTTCCTCGCCGCCCGCAAATTCAACCAGGGCTTTGCCACCGTGGAGTTCGTCTCCTCGGCGCTGATCGACCTGGAATTCCACACCCAGCCGGCCGAGGCCAGCCGCGACGTCGGCGCGTTCGAGAAGGCGGAGCTGGAGAAGATCGGCATGCCCGCGGAAATCGCGCTGCGGCACCGGCCCACGCAATTCGGCCATATCTTCTCCGGCGATCACTATGCGTCCGGCTATTACAGCTACATGTGGTCGGAAGTGATGGATGCCGACGCGTTCGGCGCCTTCGAGGAGGCCGGCGACATCTTCGATCCCGCCACCGCCAAGCGCCTGCATGACGACATCTATTCGTCGGGCGGCTCACGCGAGCCCGAGGAGGCCTATGTCGCCTTCCGCGGCCGCGAGCCGGAGGCGGACGCGCTGTTGCGCCGGCGGGGCCTGCTCGAAACCCCAGAGGCAGCCTGAGGTGACATCAACCATGCACCGGTTACTCGGTTTGCTCCTCCTCGCGGCCGGCATCGTGCTCGGCACGGCCCCGGCCGCGGCGCACCCGCATGTCTGGATCATCAGCCAAAAGCGAGGTGCTCTACGCGCCCGATGGCTCGATCACGGGCGTCCGCCACGCCTGGACCTTTGACGAAATGTTCACCACCTACGCGCTGCAGGGTCTCGCGACCCAGACCAAGGGGGTCTACACCCGCGAAGAGCTGGCGCCGCTGGCGCAGACCAATGTCGAATCGCTGAAGGAGTTCAACTTCTTCACCTTCGCCAAGGCCGACGGCAAGAAGGAGAAGTTCGTCGAGCCGGTCGATTACTTCCTCGAATACAAGGACAGCGAGCTGACGCTGCATTTCACGCTGCCGGTCAAGACGCCGTTCAAGGCAAAGCAGACGGCGCTTGAAGTCTTCGACCCGTCCTACTTCATCGACTTCAAGTTCGACGACAAGGACCCGATCAAGCTCAACGGCGCGCCCGCCGCCTGCAAGATGCAATTCCAGCGGCCGAATGACGGCACCGCCAATGCCCAGCGCCTCAACGAGCAGAATTTCATGAACGGCGACAATTCCAACTATGGCGCGATGTTCGCCAACAAGATCATGGTTGATTGCCCGTGAGGTTGTTGCCCGCAAGGCTTGCGCGAGGCATGGCGATCACGGCCGCCGCGCTTGCGGCCGTCATGGTGTTCGACGCGGCCGTGCACGCGTTGATGGCGCAAAATCCGTTCGGCGGCCCGCGTCCGCCAGCCGAGCCGCAGGTCGGCGGCATCATCGGATGGATCCTTGCCAAGCAATCCGAATTCTACCGCGAGATGTCTTCGACCATACGCGCGGCGAAATCGGACGGCAGCGCGGTCTGGACGCTGCTTGGAATTTCCTTTGCCTACGGCATCTTTCACGCCGCCGGCCCCGGCCACGGCAAGGCGGTGATCTCGTCCTATCTCGTCGCCAACGAGGAAACCGCGCGGCGCGGCATCGTGCTGTCGTTCGCCTCGGCGCTGCTGCAGGCGCTGGTGGCGGTGGCGCTGGTGGCGGTGCTCGCCTGGCTGCTCTCCTCGACCGCCAAGACGATGTGCTCCGCGGAGAAGGCGATCGAGATCGCAAGCTATGCCCTGATCGCGGCGTTCGGCGCCCGGCTGGTCTGGACCAAGGGCGGCGGTTTTATGCGCGCGTTGCAGGCGAAGCCGGCGCCGGCGATGGCGGCGGCGCACCATCATGATCATGGTCACGATCACGGCCATCACCACCATGATCATCACCACCATGATCACGATCATGGCCACCACCATGATCATGCTCACGGCCACGACCATGTTCATGACGAGCATTGCGGCCATTCCCACGGCCCGACGCCGGATCAACTCGCCGGCCCCGGCGGCTGGCAACGCGGTCTGGGCGCGATCTTCGCCGTCGGCATGCGGCCCTGCTCGGGTGCGATCCTGGTGCTGGTGTTTTCGCTGGCGCAGGGGCTGTTCTGGGCCGGCATCGCCGCGACCTTCGTGATGGGGCTCGGCACCGCGATCACGGTCGCGACCATTGCCGTCGTCGCCGTGTCCGCCAAGGGCCTCGCCCGGCGGCTCAGCGCCGGAAGCGAAGGCGGCGGCGCGCTGATCATGCGCGGCATCGAATTCGGCGCCGCTGGCCTCGTGCTGCTGTTCGGCCTCGGCCTGTTGTTCGGCTATCTCGCCGCCGAACGCGCCACGTGTTTATAGCCTAAAACGCAGCCCGGAAGCGCAGCGACATTCGAGATCCCCTATATCGCTGCGCGCCTGCCGCCCTCGGGCGGCTTTTCCTTTTGACGCTGGTGAAGAATGACTTCTGTTGTTGGTGTCAGGTTCGAGGCATCAACGGCGAGAATGGCGGCAATTCTCGCCCCACGTCACTACCGCGTCTTCGCCTAGGCGTGGCAGCCTGTTGGCAGGCTGAATGCCCAGCGAAATGCATCGAACTCTTCCAATTGGCAGGCCTTCGGATCCGCGGCCGGCCGGGATTTGCTGGCGACGGCATCGCGTTTCGGCTGTTTGGGTTTGGCTTTTTGAATTCTCGTCTGCCGAACTACGGGAGCGGCGGCCTCTTGTGTGTGTCGGTCAATAACACCCGGTGTCACCATCGTCGGTGATGTCCGAGGCAACAATATTGCCGCGATAAAAGCGGCCTTCGCCAATTCGGAAGCATCGGGTGCAGGAGAAACGCTGGCGACAGGCAACCGTTCGGCTTTCGTCAAAGTGTCCTGAACTGTCGTTGAGCCGACAGTTCGGCTGACTTCTGAAAGAACGATACCGGAAGCGTTGGCGGCATCGAAGTGGCCGAACGCAAACCTGAATGAAATTGCGCCGGCCAAAATAATTAGAAATGTAAAGCCTAGCCAAATAGTCCTGATCACTTAGAGCCCCCACTCGCCGGATCCTTCGAAGTGAGACTATCTCAAAAATTGCATTCTGGTTCGGCGGGGGCTGACGATCTCTTAACACAAGGTTAATCGCGGTCTCCGGACGCGCTTTTCGAGGAGTTTCGTGCGGCGCTACATCCGCATCCGGATACAGGAATGTCGTTCTCCAAAGGGCGAGCCAGGTTGTTTTCGTAATGCCGACGTCGGCCGCGCGTCGCGGATCGGCAACTCGAGGCCTTACCTTCGAAATCGCGATCTTCCTCAAGAGCGTCAACGAGGCGCCCGGTCCCGATATCGACGGAGCATCTGGCTGACACGATCTCGTGAGACGGAAATACACCCCAATTCCTCGACGATTCCGGCGCAAACGGTCGCGTACGATGAAACCCGAGATCGGTTTCAATCATAAGACGCGCCCAGATGCCGCATGCCATGCATCGCGTCAATCGATGCTGCGGTCACGTTCTTCGCAACGTCTGACGAATGCAAGAAGTTGCTGCAGCGCAGGCACTTTCGATAGGTCGCGGCTTCGGCTCCCGAGTTCGGAGGCACGGTTCGATCTGGCTGGAAACATGGCGCCGGTGGTGTGTGATATCAGCGCCACAGCATTCAACCCTGGAATGTGTAGATCGTTTCTCCGGGACCGTTTCAGTACCTCAGAGGAACTAACATGAAGAGCTTTCTACTCGGCACGGCAGCACTGGCAACGCTGTGTCTGTCGCTTCCGGCGCTTGCCGCCGATCTTCCTGCCCGCGTCACCAAGGCACCGCCTGTGCTGGTCTCGCCGGCTTATGACTGGTCCGGTTTCTATCTCGGCGTTCACGCGGGCTATACGTTTGGCGAAGATGACAACATCTCCACGACCGGACAGGTCGCGGCGAATATCGCCAACGTCGCGGGCGGCGCACGCCCGGGGCAGGTTCGTCTCGATCGCGACGGCTTCATCGGCGGCGGCCAGGCCGGTTACAACTGGCAACTCACGCCGAACTGGGTGATGGGTCTGGAAACCGACATCTCCTATGTCGACATTCGCAGATGACACGAATGTCGTAACGATCCCGCTGAATGGGATCGGTACGCTCAACAATAATTTCCGCACGCGCATGGAATATTTCGGCACCGTGCGCGGCCGCATCGGTTACGCTTGGGATCGCACCCTGGTTTACGCGACGGGCGGTCTGGCCTATGCGGATATCGAGAACAGCGCCGCGTTCTTCGGTCCCGCCGGACAGCTCCAGTTCGCAGGCAACAATCGCCGCACCGAGGCCGGTTACACCGTCGGCGCCGGCATCGAGCACGCATTTGGTTCAAACTGGAGCGTGAAGGCGGAATATCTGTACTACGATTTCAGGGATGAGACCGTGAACGTTGCCGTCGTTCCCGGCGGTGGCGGCGGTGGCACCGGCTACAACAGCCGTTTCGAAAACGATGGCCACATCGTGCGCGCCGGCCTGAACTACAAGTTCGGTGCAATGAGGTAGCCCCGGGTCCGCGATATCGACAACGAAAAGCCCGGCTTGCGCCGGGCTTTTTTTAGCGTGCAGGGCAGATTTTGCGCAGCGTAATCCGCCCTCTTCGAGCGCCCGTCCGCGGAATTATGCCGCGCTAATCCGCCTTACGCTTTCTGAAATGGATTTGATGGGCTATGCACGGCAATCAATCACGCCAGCGCACAGCCGGGGAAACGATGTCACGGGAACAATTCTGGTTCTTTCACCCGTTCCGGGTACGCTATTCCGAGATCGACGGTCAGGGCGTCGTCTTCAACGCGCACTACCTGACCTATTTCGACACCACCATCACCGAATATTTTCGGGCGCTCGGCTACGATCAATATGCCGACGCCAAGCAGACGGGCGAGGATTTCCACGTCGTCAAATCGGTCATTGAATACAAGGCGCCGGTCCGGTTCGACTGGGAATTGGACGTCGGTGCGCGCGTGGCGCGGATCGGCAACTCGAGCCTCACCTTCGAGCTCGCGATCTTCCTGAAGGGCGGCAATGAGGCGCTCGTGACCGGCGAGGTCGTCTGGGTCAATACGAACCAGCAAACGCATCGTCCGGTCCCGATTTCGAAGTCGATCCGGGAGCGGATCGCGGCGCGGGAGAAGCATCTCGGAGCATGAGATTTTGCGCTTGTCGTATTCGGATTTATCCACGTCATTGCCTGCGACAAACGCGAAGCATTTGCGCAAGGGCGCGAAGCGACGACTTGTCCGCCGTAGCTCGTAGAGCGAAGGCGGAAGCAATCCAGTTTTCTCCAAGCGAGATTTGGATTGCTTCGCTTCGCTCGCAATGACGGGGAGAGAGTTGCGTCATTACCGGCATGCGAGCGCAGCGTCGCGTCGCGCTAGTCGAATCGCGCCGTTGCAGTCTTGCCGTCCGGCGCTGTGAGCTGAACCGCACCCTTGGGCTTGGCCGGCAGGGCCGTGGCCGCTGTTCCGCTCAAATTGTTCTTTTCCGAAGGTGCGAGCGTGATGCGTTCGGCCTTTCCTCCCAGATTGAAGATAGCGACGCCCTTGAAGCCCTTCGGATCAACCGGCTTGTCGTTTTCGCCGATGAGGAAAACTTCAATCGCCGTGTCCTTCGCGACGAGTTCGACATGGTATGGGCCGGCATCGGCGAGACGTCCGCCATGGGACGCTTTCGGCTCGTGTGCGTAGGCCGGCAGGGCGGCCAGCAGGGCAATGCCGAGGGTGAGATATCCGAACTTCATGCGTAGTCTCCTTTGGAAGATGGGAACGATTAATAAGAGTGCGAGGCGGCGTGATCCCCGACGCGCTCCTCGGATTGCCGTTGCATCAGTCGCATGAGCGGCTTCCTGCCGAACGTGAGGAACAGCACAGGCGTGATCAGGGCATCGAGCAACGTCGCGCTGACGAGTCCGCCGAAGATCGTCACGGCGACCGGGTGCAAGATCTCCTTGCCCGGCTCGTCTGCCGCGATCAGCAGCGGCAGCAGCGCCAGCCCCGCGGACAGCGCGGTCATCAGGACGGGTGTCATCCGCTCGAGGCTTCCGCGGATGACAAGCTCCCGCCCGAACTCCATCTGCTCGCGCAAGGCGAGATTGATGTAGTGGCTTATCTTGAGAATGCCGTTGCGGGTCGCGATCCCCGCCAGCGTGATGAAGCCAACCATGCTGGCGACGGACAGCGGCTGATCGGTCAACGCCAGCGCCGCGACCGAACCGATCAGCGCCAGCGGCACCCCGCCCATGATGATCAAGGCCAGCACGGCGGAGCGGTAGCGGCTGTAGAGAATCGCGAAGATCAGCGCCAGAGAAACGACCGAGAGGATACCTATCCTGCGGCTGGCTTCCTCCTGGGCCTGGAATGTGCCTTCAAGGCTCGCGGTGACGCCCTGCGGCAGGCTCGCCGCATCCAGTTCTGTGCGAATGCGGCGCACGATCTCCGCCATGTCGGTCTTGCCGTCCGAGTTCGCGAGTATGACGATGCGGCGGCGGCCGTTCTCTCTCAGGATCTGATTTGGTCCATCGGTCTCCTTCACATCCGCGATCTGACGCGCCGGTATCCACCCCGATGGGGTCTTGATCAGGAGGTCGCCGAGCTTCTCGGTGGTGCGAAGCCGGTCGGGCAGCCTCATGACGACGTCGTAGCGCTTGTAGCCGTCGACCACGCGCGAGATGACGCGCCCGCTCGACAGGCGCGATAACTGATCGGTCACGGCGCCAGGCTGCACGCCGTACAAGGCGGCGCGCGTATAATCGACGCGGATCTCGAGTTGCGGAATCCGAACCTGCTTTTCGACCTGCAGGTCCTGGATGCCTTCAATCTTCGAAAGCCGCTGACGGAGTTCTTCCGCACTGTTTCGCAGCGTGTCGAGGTCGTCGCCGAACAGTTTGAGGGCGAGCTCGGCGCGGACACCCGAGAGCAGATGATCGAGCCGGTGCGAGATCGGCTGCCCGAGATTGACCGAGAGCGGCAGCACCGAAAGCCGGGAGCGGATGTCCGCGACGATCTCGGGCTTCGGCCGCTGCGAGCGCTTGAGATCGACTTCGAGGTCGGACGAATGGATGCCTTCCGCGTGCTCGTCCAGTTCCGCGCGCCCCGTCCGCCTTCCGACGCTGATCACCTCCGGCACATCGAGCAGAAGGCGTTCGGCGATCGACCCGACCCGGGTCGATTCGGAAAGTGAAACGCCGGGGTTGAAGGCAATATTGATCGTGAATGTGCCTTCGTTGAAGGCCGGAAGAAACGCGCGCTTCAGGCCGAGCGCGCCCGCACCGGCGCCCAGCACCGCCAGCGCCGTGACGCCGAGCAGCAATCCCTTGTGGGCGAAGGCAAACCCGAGCGCCGCGTGGTTCGCAGACTTGAGCTTGCGGACCAGCCAACTCTCTCGTTCCGTGAGGCGTTTCATCCCCGGCAGCAGGTAATAGGCCATCACGGGGGTGAGGGTGATCGAAACGAACAGGCTCGCGAGGATCGAGATGATGTAGGCGTGACCGAGCGGTGCGAACAGCCGCCCCTCGATGCCCGAAAGCGCAAACAGCGGCACGAACACGAGGACGATGATCATCGTGGCGTAGACGATGCCCGACCGCACTTCGTTGGAGGCCGAAACCACCACGTCGAACACGGAGCGGGGATTGCCTAGCTCCCTGTTTTCGCGCAACCGGCGGAAGATGTTCTCGACATCGACGACGGCGTCATCGACCAGCTCGCCGATGGCGATCGCAAGGCCGCCCAGGGTCATCGTATTGATCGACAGGCCAAGCAGCTTGAAGATGATGGCCGTGGTCAGGATCGAGACCGGGATCGCCGTGAGCGAAATGGCCGTCGTGCGCCAGTTGAGAAGAAACGCGAACAGGATGACGGCCACGACAAGGGCGGCTTCGAACAGCACCCGCTCGACATTCTGGATCGAGTTTTCGATGAAACTCGCTTGCCTGAATATGATCTCGTTGGCTTTTACGCCGGACGGCAGACTGGGCTCCAGCTCCGCGAGGACCTGCGTGATCTGTCGCGTCAGCTTCACCGTATCGACATTGGGCTGCTTCTCGATCGAGACGATCACGGCGGGCTTGCTCATATAGCCGGCGTCGCCGCGCTTGACCTTGGGCGCAAAGTCGACGTTCGCGACCTGCCGCAGCAGGATGGGGCGTCCTTCGATGGTGGTAACGACGATGTTGCGCAGGTCTTCCAGGCTCGTGGTGCGCCCGATGTTCCGGATCAGGAATTCGCGGGCATTCTGGTCGGTGAAACCGCCGCCGGTGTTGGTGCCGAACTGCCTCAGCGCCTGCTCGATTTGCTCATAGCCCACGCCGAGCGCGCGCAATGCGGAAGGCAGCGGTGCGATCCGGTACTGACGGACCTCGCCGCCAATCGGGATCACCTGCGCGACGCCAGGCACCGCGAGCAGCCGGGGCCGGATCGTGAAGTCGGCGATCTCGCGCACCTCCATCGGCGATGCCGTCTTCGACGTCACCGCGATCAGGAGAATCTGGCCCATGATCGAACTGATGGGGCCGATCTGCGGGGTGACGTTGAGAGGCAGCTGGCTCTGCACTTGCGCGAGACGTTCCGCGACCAGCTGGCGGTTGCGGAAGATATCGGTTCCCCAATCGAACTCCACATAGACGATCGAAAGCCCGATGCCCGAGACCGATCGTACCCGGCTGACGCCCGGCACGCCGTTCATCTGGGTTTCGATCGGGAAGCTGACGAGCTGCTCGACTTCCGGCGGGGCGTAGCCCTCGGATTCCGTCATGATGGTAACGGTCGGACGGTTGAGGTCCGGGAACACATCGACGGGCAACTGGCGCGCGGTATAGGCGCCCAGAAGAACCAGGATGCCCGCCATCGCAAGAACGAGAAGGCGATTGCGGAGCGAGGCGCTGACCAGGAATGTGAACATGAGCGTGCCTCTTCAGCGTACGTGATCGAGAAGGTCCGCGCCTTGCGACACGATCCGCTTGCCGGGCGTGAAGCCGGACACGATCAGCACACGATCGCCGTCGAGCGGCTCCGTGCGCACGCTCCTTGCCATGAACCGCTCGGGGGCGATGTGCTCGTACACGAAATCCTGGCCGTTTGAGCCGCGAACGACGCTGCCGCGCGGCACCGCAAGGCCTTCCTTCGCATCATCGGTCGTGACCAGCACCGTCAGGAACTGGCCGGCTCGTAGCCCTGCCGTATCGCCGGTCACGGCAAAATGCACCGGCACCGATTGGCTGCGATCGGCGAAGCCGGTGCCCTGATAGGTCAGGTCGTAATTCTTGCCCGTATATGTCGACGCCCGTGCGCCTCGGGACGGTTCGATGCTCTCGAAGCTCAGCGCCTCGACCCACAGCCGCGAGGGATCGATGATGTTGAAGACGATGGAGCTCGGCTGAACGATCTGGCCCGCCACGGCGCTGCCTTCGGCGATCACGCCTGCCACCGGCGCGATCAGCGCTTCGGGCTCGCGGCGCGATTTTTCAATCGATGCGCGCCGCTCGCGCAGCCCTTCCAGTTCGAGCCGCGTGTCCTCGAGTTGGGTCCGGGATATCGCGCCCGACGGTGCGAGCTGCTCGTAACGCGCGAATCTGCGTTCGACGATCGAGATCTGCTGATCGAGTTCGCCCTGGCGCTGCCGCATGTCGGAAACATCGATCGCCGCAATAGGCGGCGTGACATAGCCGAGGATGTCGCCTTGCTTCACCCGGGTGCCCAATCGGGGAAAGCCGCCCGGCGGCGCGGAAAGGCGGCCGCCGACGGCGGATTGCACATACCCGCTGGCATTGGGATCGGGAATGATCCTCCCCGGAAGTTCAGTGACCTTCCTGTGCTCGGCGTTTTCGGCGACCAGCGTCCGCAGCGCAAATATCCGCTGCACCGTCTTGGGCACAAAAACCGCCCCATCCGGAAGGCGCTGGGCGCGCTCGCCTGAGACGGTGCTGATGGCGATTTGCGCCTTTTCTTCCTCATGGCCGTGGCCTTCATGCATTGCCGGCTCGCGCGCGCCTATGAGTAAGGGAAGGATCGCAACAAGGGCTGCCGCCCTGCGCCGACCGCGCAGTGCGATGGCAGAGAGCAGCGCCCCGACGAGCGCGCCGCCAAGGACGAGAAGAACCGAAACCTTGCTGATATGCCCGCCAGGAGCCGCATCCCGTTGTGCTGCGCTTTGCGCCGCCCCTGGCGCGGTCTGAATCGTCAGCGGCAAAATGTCGGTGGTGTCTCCCGCTGTAACCGTGAAGATCAGGTCCGTACGTCCGTTCTTTGCGAGCCACGGCGCTGCCACCCGGTATGTGCCGTCGGCACCCGCCGCAGCCTTTACGGGACCATCAGGGGATTCGACTTCAAGCGTTGCGCCGGTCACCGGCTCGTTGGTGGCGAACCGGTCGAGATAGATCTCGAGATTTTCGCCGCGGACGATCGCAACGATCTCGAATGCGTCGGAATCGGCCTCGCCGCGTGGCAGCGCGCCCGCCGAGACGGGCTGCTGTTCCCCGTGATCATGGCCCTCGTGGGCGGAAGCGGGTGCGATCGCAGCGCACAGAACTGCGGTGACCGCGAGAGCACGCAGGGCGCGCCCAAAATGGGAAAGCATACCGGTAGTCCTTCAATCTGAATTTCCGTCGCTTGCGGGCAGCACGCGGCATGCCTCGCAAACTCACTGTTCGGTTGGATTCAGATGAAGTGTTTTGGAGGGCGCCTGAGCAACTCGGGCTCGCGGTTCGGCCACATCTGTGACGGCGCAAACGCAACCCGCGTTATCGACCGGGGAAACGGGACGAACGCCACAGGGCTGGGCAACCCGGCCGCGCAGCAGGCGGCGCATGCGAACAAGCAGCAGCCGCCGGCGCAATTGCGGTCCGAAGCCGGGAGTGTCCCGGCTTGGCCCCACTGAGCCTGCTGCAACGATGCAGGCGTGGCCGGCCGTTCGGATTCATGAGACGCGACTTGAGATGCGAGTTGGCCGTGGCCGCCATGAACGGATGCCTGGTGCTGATGGCCGATATGGGCCCGGGCAACAGACGGCGCGAACGAAAGCACGATCAGGACGATCGCCGCTCCCAGAATTCGCATGATCTGTTGCTTTGGCATGATGGCCTCTATTGTAGCACAAGTAATCCCTAGATATCGCCGGGGAACCGGGAATTCAAGGTCCCCTGGAGAGCCCGACGACGCCATAGCGCGTGCTTCGCCCGGCCCGAAATGACGGCAAAACCTGTCCGCGTAGCGTTAATGCGAACGCATGCCCTCTCAATGTCTTGAAGGCTTCACGTCACGACCTTACGCCGGCAGATAAGCTCTGATCGCGGGCAGAAAGAAAATCGCGATGTTGATCGCGAAGCCGATGCTCCAGAGAATCGAGCGCAGCGTCGGGCGGTTGCCGAGATAGGTGAAGACATAGGCGATCCGCACGATCAGGAAGAGAACCGCGAGTTCGTCGATCAGGTGCTGCGGCCCGAGGCGGAATTCCGCCAGCAGGACGGCGACCGCAAAGAACGGAAACGCCTCGATGCCGTTCTGGTGGGCGCCGAGCGCGCGGGCACGGATCGCTTCCTCGTAGAACGCGGGATCGCGCGGTCTGGCATTGTCGAAATGGCGATGCCCGGCCCATTTGACCGAGGCGATCGTCAGCAAATAGAGCATCAGCGTTCCGAAAACGCACCATTCGGCGACCGTCATGGTTCCTCCCGCCCCGGGGGTAAAGTGCAAAGCGTATCGAACCGGCCATTATCTTGACAAGGATGGTGCAACGCGCGAAGCCATCGAAATCATGATGGCGGTCGTTCCTATCGGAAATGTGAAACCGGCGCCGGCGCTCCAGCCGCAACGCGTCGGCGTGCTGCTGGTCAATCTCGGCACCCCCGATACCGCGGACGCCAGAGGCGTGCGGGTCTACTTGAAGGAATTCCTCTCCGATCCCGCGGGTGATCGAGGATCAGGGACTGCGCTGGAAGCTGATCCTCAACGGCATCATCCTTCGCATCCGTCCCGGCCGCAAGGCGCGCGACTACCGGAAGATCTGGAACACCGAGAAAGACGAATCCCCGCTCAAGACGATCACGCGCGCTCAGGCCGAAAAGCTTGCCGAGGCAATCGCCGATCACGAGCATGTCGTGGTCGATTGGGCGATGCGTTACGGCAATCCGTCGATCCGTTCGCGTATCGACGCCCTGACCGCGCAGGGCTGCGACCGGTTGCTGGTCGTGCCTCTCTATCCCCAATATTCCGCGGCGACGTCGGCGACCGTCTGCGACGAAGTGTTTCGCGTTTTGGCCGACATGCGCGCGCAGCCGACGCTGCGGGTGAGCCCGCCTTACTACGACGATCCTGATTATATCGAGGCGCTCGCCGTCTCCATCAACACGCATCTGGCGACCTTGCCGTTTCAGCCCGAACTGATCGTGGCGTCGTTTCACGGCATGCCGCAGAAATATGTCGACAAGGGCGACCCCTACCAGGCGCAGTGCATCGCAACAACCGACGCGCTTCGCAAGCGCATGGGCCTTGATGCCGCAAAACTGATCCTTACATTTCAATCGCGCTTCGGCTTCGACGAGTGGCTGCAGCCCTATACGGACAAGACCATCGAAAAACTTGCGAAAGATGGTGTGAAACGCATTGCCGTCGTGACCCCCGGCTTCTCCGCCGATTGCCTGGAGACGCTGGAAGAGATCGCACAGGAGAATGCGGAGATCTTCAAGCACAATGGCGGCGAGCAATTTTCCGCCATTCCCTGCCTCAATGACAGCGATCCCGGCATGGACGTCATCCGCCAGCTCGTGTTGCGCGAGCTTCAAGGCTGGATATAGCTGCCTGAAAAATTTGCCGACATCTTGCTGCCGTTCGGACGCCAGAACATCTGGTGGCCGCCGAGCCGTTCCCTAGCTATATAACCATAACTTGAGAACAGCCGGCCGAACCGGCGCCGCGGCGTTGCTGACAAAATGAGAGACCGCGCCCGGCAACGCACCTTGCCGGCTTTGGAGGACTTTATGAGTGGCTTCGACATTTTCGCGATTGCCTTTGTTCTGCTCGTCATTGTCACGCTGTTTGCGGGCGTCAAGACGGTGCCGCAGGGCTATGACTGGACCATCGAGCGGTTCGGCAAATACACCCGCACGCTGTCGCCGGGGCTCAACCTCATCGTGCCCTATTTCGACCGCGTCGGCCGCAAGATGAACATGATGGAGCAGGTGATCAGCATTCCCGAGCAGGAGGTGATCACCAAGGACAACGCCACCGTGACGGTGGACGGCGTCGCCTTCTATCAGGTGTTCGATGCCGCCAAGGCGAGTTACGAAGTATCCAATCTCGATCAGGCGATCATCGTGCTGACCATGACCAATATCCGCTCGGTGATGGGCGCGATGGACCTCGACCAGGTGCTGTCGCATCGCGACGAGATCAACGAGCGGCTGTTGCGCGTGGTCGACGCCGCGGTGTCGCCGTGGGGGCTGAAGGTCAACCGCATCGAGATCAAGGATATCGTGCCGCCGGCCGATCTGGTGGAGGCGATGGGACGGCAGATGAAGGCCGAGCGCGTCAAGCGCGCCGACATTCTGCAGGCGGAGGGCCAGCGCCAGTCGGAAATTCTGCGCGCGGAAGGCGCCAAGCAGGGCCAGATCCTGCAGGCCGAAGGCCGCAAGGAGGCTGCGTTCCGCGACGCCGAAGCGCGCGAGCGCTCCGCCGAAGCCGAGGCCAAGGCGACGCAGATGGTCTCCGAGGCCATCGCCAAGGGCGACGTCGCCGCGCTGAACTATTTTATCGCCGACAAATACATCAAGGCGTTCGGGCAGCTTGCGGATTCGCCGAACCAGAAGATCGTCATGCTGCCGATCGAAGCGATGAGCATTTTGGGATCGCTGGCCGGCATCGGCGAGATCGCCAAGGCCACCTTCGGCGAAGCCGCGACATCAGCCGCGGCCGCACGGCGGACGTCATCGGTGCCGAACACCGGTCCGACGCCGCCGCCGGTCACGCCGCAGCGGTGAGTATCGATCCGGAAGTTCATTCTCGTTGATTAGAGGTTCGTGTCATGGCCGAGATGTTTTCTACCCTGGGCACCTGGAACTGGCTGATCTTCGGCTTCATCCTGATGGCGCTGGAGCTGCTGGCGCCGGGCATTTTCCTGTTCTGGCTCGGGCTTGCGGCGTTGCTGGTCGGGCTGTTGTCGTTTGCGATCAACCCGTCCTGGCAGACGCAGCTCCTGATGTTCGCGGTGTTCGCGGTCGCCGCGGTGCCGGCGTGGCGGCACTTTGCGCGCAGCGCAGGAAGCCGCAGCGTCAGCAATCCGTTCCTCAACCGGCGGACCGAAGCGATGATCGGCCGGGAATTCACCCTGGAAAAGCCGATCGTCGACGGGACGGGCACGGTGCGGATCGACGACACGATCTGGCGCGTCGCCGGCCCCGACGCCCCGGCCGGCAGCAAGGTCAGGGTCGTGCAGGCCGATGGTGCGAGCCTGACGGTGGCGGTGGCCTAGCTTGCTCGTTCGCCTTGCTCCAGCCGCTCCGGTGAGAGGCTCTATGCGAAGTCGGGCGATGGACTGACCCCTCAGCGAATTCAGCTCTCGCCTGCCGCAAGGCGAGGTAGAAGAGCCGCTCAATGCTCCACCGCTCGGCGAAGTGATGCAGCGGCAGGAAGCTCTCCATCAGTTCTCTGCCCAGCGCCGTGAGGCGGTAACCGTCGCCGGCCAGGAGCTCGACGAGGCCGGCCTCGCGCAGCTCCGACAGCCGGGCCTGCATCACCGTCGGCGAGGCGTCGTCGCAGGCGGTGCGCAGCGCGCGCGAGG
Organism: uncultured Alphaproteobacteria bacterium; assembly: GCA_963790735.1. GTDB lineage: Bacteria > Pseudomonadota > Alphaproteobacteria > Rhizobiales > Xanthobacteraceae > Bradyrhizobium. The sequence goes on from CAWBQP010000044.1 coordinate 128,353, forward strand.
TCAGCGGGCCGTCGCGCAGCTCCCAGACGATCCGCAAGGTCCAGCGGCGGCCGAGCAGATCGAGCAGCGCCATGATCGGCCGGCCGGTTCTGGAGCCGCGAACGGCAGTTTTCCTGGTGACGGCGGCCGGTTTCGGCATCGAAAGCCCTCTTGCATGCCGCTACAGATAATGTAGCGTATTGCTACATTATCTGTAGCACGAGGACCCGCCGATGTCACAGACCGCGCCGCGCATCGCGCCACTGCAGCCGCCTTATGCACCGGAGATTCAACAGCAGTTCGACCGCATCATGCGCGGCGCGCCGCCGCTGGTGCTGTTTCGCGTCATGGCCGGCAACGCCCGCGCCTGGGAGAAATTCCGCGCCGGCAGCCTCTGGATCGCGGGCCGCTCAGTTTGCGCGAGCGCGAGATCGTCATCGACCGTACCTGCGCGCGGACGGGATGCGAGTACGAATGGGGTGTGCATGTCACGGCGTTCGCGGCTGCCGCGCACCTGACGGAAGAACAGGTCCGCGCCACCGTGCACGGCGCTGCCACGGAGGCCTGCTGGTCGGCCGCAGAGCAGGCGCTGATCGCCGCCGTCGACGCGCTGCACGACCGCGCTACGCTGAGCGAAGCCGAATTCGCGGCGCTGTCGGCGCATTACGACGAGGCGCAGATATTCGAGATCATCCTGCTGTGCGGATTCTATCGCACCGTATCGTATCTCGCGAACGGACTGGCGCTGCCGCTGGAGGAGAAGGCGGCGCGGTTTCCGGAGTAGCCGTCATTGCGAGGATCGTAGGGTGGGCAAAGCGAAGCGTGCCCACCATCATGCTCGTGCCGTAACGCGGTGGGCACGGCGCAAGCGCGCCTTTGCCCACCCTACGAAACCTACGAATCTAAGCCACGCCCGCGCGCAAAAAATCGTGCAGATGCACGATGCCGACCGGCTTGCCGGCGTCGGTGACGATCAGCGTCGTGATCTTCGAGGAGTTGAGGATTTCCAGCGCCTCGCCGGCCAGCACGTCGCGGTCGATCGTCTTCGGGTTTTTCGTCATCACCTCGTCGACGGTGGCCGACATCAGATCGGGCCCCATGTGGATGTGGCGGCGCAAATCGCCGTCGGTGACGATGCCGGCGAGGTGTCCTCTGCTATCAACGATGCCGACGCAGCCAAAGCCCTTCGACGTCATCTCGACCAGCGCGTCGGACATCTTGGTGCCGAGCGGCTTCAGCGGCACGGCGTCGCCGGAATGCATGAGGTCGCGGGTGTATTTCAGCAGCGCGCCGAGCTTGCCGCCCGGATGCAGCACGCTGAAATCGATGGACGTAAAGCCGCGGCCTTCCAGCAGCGCAATCGCCAGCGCATCGCCGAGCGCCAGCATCATCAGCGAGGAGGTGGTGGGGGCGAGATTGTGCGGGCAGGCCTCGCGCGCCTTCGGCAGCGTCAGCGCGACGTCGGCCGCCTTGGCTAGCGAGGATTCCCGCTCCGACGTCATCGCGATCACGGCAATCCGGAACCGCGCGGCGTAGCTGATCAGGTTCTTCATCTCCGGCTGCTCGCCGGACCAGGACAGCGCCAGGATGACATCCTCGGCCGTGATCATGCCGAGATCGCCATGGCTGGCTTCCGCGGCGTGGACGAAGAAGGCGGGCGTGCCGGTGGAGGCAAAGGTCGCGGCGATCTTGCGGCCGATATGGCCTGACTTGCCGAGCCCGGTGACGATCAGCCGTCCCTTGGCGTTCCGGATCAGGTCGGCGGCGGCGACAAACGGCGTCCGCAGATCGGATTGCAGCGCCGCTGATAGCGCAGCGATCCCGCCGCCCTCTGCGTCGAGCGTGCGCAGGGCCGATTGGATGGCAGTGTCAGCGGAGTCGGTGCCGGATGATTTTGCCATCAGCGGGTTCGGATTAGCCATGTCTGTTTCCAGGGAAGAGGGGCGTTGCCCCCGGGCCCCTCCTTAGCATGGCCCGTCCCGCGATGCGACGCGCGCGGCGCCGCTCTCAACGGCTCATTAACCATAATTGTTTTAACTCCATTAACGACGTGTTCCGCGCGCGTTCCGCGGATGTCTATCAAGTAATTGTTTTGGTTGGGGTATTTCTATCGTGATGGCGGGGCCAGCAACGGGCCGCAACAGCTGCGCGCGCGTCTTTCGCGCAGCCTTGCCGTGCCTTGCGCTGATCGCGCTATCGGGAACCGCAACGAGAGCGCAGATCGTCACGCCGGACCTGTTCAGCTCAAAGCGCACCAGCCAGGTGACGTCGCCGGATTCGCCGCTGCGCCGGACTGCGGCGGAGGCGAACGATCCGCTCAATAGTCCGAAGCTGCAGGAGCGTGACAGGCCCGCGCCGTCGCGGATCGGACAGATCCCGAAATACGGCCTGCCGGCCGCGAGTGGAGCTGCCGATTCCGGCTACGACTCGCTCAACCGCAAGCGCAAGAAACCGAAATACTATCCGGGGCAGGCGAAGCCGAAGCCGCCGGTCGGCCCCGGTAGTCCGCCGCCGATTGCGTCGAACACGCGGCTGCGGCTCTCGATCCCGCCCTCGGAATCCGCCAACAAGACACGCATCCCGCCGGCCATGGCGGGCACGGTGGTGGGACAGCCGCCGCGCAAGCGCCTCACGGATCGACGACGATCCGTTCGGCGCGGTCGGCGATTACGCCGGCAGTTTCCTGATCAAGTCCGCGGTCGAAGTCTCCGGCGGCTACGACACCAATCCCGGCCGGCTCGCCGCAGCACAAGGCAAGCCGTTCTATGTGATCGCGCCGGAGTTTCTCGCGATCTCCGACTGGGAACGTCACGCGCTGGTCGCCGATCTGCGCGGCTCCTTCACCGGCTACGGCAGCAATCTCACGCCGAACGCCGACGGCACGCCGCTGTCGGCGCCGCTCGATATCGACCGGCCGAATTTCATCGGCCATGTCGACGGCCGGCTCGACGTCAGCCGCGACACCAGGCTGGGCGCGACAAGGGCGGTTGTTCGTCTCGACCGACAATCCCGGCAGCCCGAACGTGCAGGCGGGCCTCGCCAGATATCCGATCTACACCACGGTCGGCGGCACCGTCGGCGTCGACCAGAATTTCAACCGGCTGCAGGTTTCCGCCGGCGCCACCGTCGACCGCACCGACTACACCAACTCAAAACTCACCGACGGCACCTCGACCACCAACGACGACCGCAACCTCAGCCAGTACGGCGGCGTCGGCCGCGTCAGCTATGATTTGCGGCCCGGCCTGAAGCCGTTCGTGGAAGTGCAGGGCGACAGCCGCGTGCATGACCTCAGGCTCGACCGCGCCGGCTTTGCGCGCGATTCCGCGGGCGGCTACGTCAAGGGCGGCACCAGCTTCGAATTCTCGCGGCTGTTGACCGGCGAAATCGGCGTCGGCTACGCCGCGCGCGATTATGTCGATCCGAGGCTGAACCGCCTGGAAGGCCTGCTCGTCTCGTCCTCGCTGGTCTGGACCGCGACGCCGCTGACGACGGCAAAGTTCTATCTCCGACACCACGATCACGGAGACCACGCTGCCCGGCACGTCGGGCGTGCTGACGCACATCTACACCGTCGAAGTCGATCACGACTTCCGCCGCTGGCTGACCGCGATCGGCAAGTTCACCTGGGGGGAGCTCGACTATCAGGGCAATCCCCGGCGCGACAAGATCTACACGGTGTCGGGCGAGGCGATCTACAAGATGAACCGCAACGTCTGGCTCAGGGGCACGCTGCGCCGCGACTGGCTGGATTCGAATTTGCCGGGCAACAGCACGGCGTCGACGGTGGTGATGCTGGGGGTCGGTTGCAGCATTGAGGACGCACGTTCTCTCCCGATTCAGGGGAGGCGGGCTCTGTCCCACGGCGATTGCAAACAAAAACCCCGGCACTTCGGCCGGGGTCCTGAAACATCGTAAAGCCAATCGTCCTCTACGGGCAGGAATAGCGCATGCCGTCGCGGCCGAGATAGGTCTGGCTGTTGGGGTCGTACGAGCGATAGCGCTGCATGCAGTAGCCGACGGCTTGCTGCCGCTGCTGCTCGGCGGCGCTCGCCGCGATCGCGCCGCCGATGATGGCTGCGCCGACGCCGATGCCAACCGCTGCGCCGACACCGCCCCACCTCGGCCACGGCCCCAGCCGCCGCCCCGGCCTCGTCCCCGGCCGCGCTGCGCGAAGGCCGGCGAGACGCCCGCCGCAACAAAGGCGCCGGTCGTGGCGACCATGCCGAATGCGTACATGAATAGCAGGGCGCCGGCCGCCAATACGCGCGTGAAACGCTGGCGCACGGAATTGCCCGTTCCCTGAGTTCTCATATTTCCGCCTTTCCCTATGATTCCGGATCGTAATGCCCACCGCGGAACGGTGACTATTGATCCGAACCAGGCGACGTTGCGGGCAAACCGACCCGGTGTCCATACATATCGGGGCATATGTGGGCTGATCCAGGCGTCCACCGTTCGCCGGGGGTGAGCCCGGCGATGGTGCAGCCGTCACCTCGGCAGCGTCGTCGTCCCCATCAGGTACTGGTCGATCGCCCGCGCGCACAGCCGGCCCTCGCGGATCGCCCACACCACCAGCGACTGGCCGCGGCGCATGTCGCCGGCGGAAAACACGTTGGGCAGCGAGGTCTGGTAGTCCTGCATATTGGCGCGGACGTTGCCGCGCTGGTCGAGATCGACGCCGAGGCTCTTCAGCATGCCCTCGTGCACCGGATGCACGAAGCCCATGGCGAGCAGCACGAGCTGCGCGTCGAGTTCGAATTCGGTGCCGGCGATCGGCTTGAACTTGTCGTCGACCTGGACGCAGTGCAGCTTCTGCACCTTGCCGTCCTCGCCGGAGAATTTCTGCGTCAGCACCGCGAATTCGCGCTTGGCGCCTTCGGCCTGGCTCGACGAGGTCCGCATCTTCAGCGGCCAGTTCGGCCAGGTGAGGCCCTTGTTCTCGTGCTCGGGCGGCGCCGGCATGATTTCGAGCTGGGTGACGGATTTCGCGCCCTGCCGGAACGACGTGCCGATGCAGTCCGAACCGGTGTCGCCGCCGCCGATCACGACGACATGCTTGCCTTCGGCGAGAATCTCCGTGGCGTCGCCGAGCGGCTCGGAGGAGACGCGGCGATTTTGCTGCGGCAGGAAATCCATCGCAAAGTGGATGCCGTCGAGGTCGCGGCCGGGGATCGGCAGGTCGCGGCCGGCTTCGGCGCCGCCGGTCAATGCCACCGCGTCATACTGGTTGAGCAGTTCGCGCGGATCGATCGCGCCTTGCGCGGTGCCGCCGACATGGACGCCGTAATGGAACGTGACGCCCTCGGCTTCCATCTGCGCCACGCGGCGGTCGATGACGTGCTTTTCCATCTTGAAGTCGGGAATGCCGTAGCGAAGCAATCCGCCGGCCTTGGCGAATTTTTCGTAGACATGGACGTCGTGGCCGGCGCGCGCGAGCTGCTGCGCGGCCGCAAGGCCCGCGGGGCCGGAGCCGATGATGGCGACCTTCTTGCCGGTCCTGGCCGGCGCGATCTCCGGCTTCAGCCAGCCATTGTCCCAGGCGCGGTCGACGATGGCGCATTCGATGGTCTTGATGGTGACCGGGTTGTCGTCGATGTTGAGCGTGCAGGACGCCTCGCACGGCGCCGGGCAGATGCGGCCGGTGAATTCAGGGAAATTGTTGGTCGAGTGCAGGTTGCGCGAGGCCTCTTCCCAGTTGTCCTGATAGACGAGGTCGTTGAAGTCGGGGATCTGGTTGTTGACCGGGCAGCCCGGCGTGCCCGGCGCCACCGAGCCGGTGCCGTGGCAATAGGGAATGCCGCAATTCATGCAGCGCGCGGCCTGGTCGCGGGTGTCCTTCTCGCTCAGCGGAATGACGAATTCGCGATAATGCTTCAAACGATCCGCGACCGGCGCGTACTTGCGGTCATGCCGGTCGATTTCCAGAAAACCTGTGATCTTGCCCATTAAACCTGATGCCCCTGCATCTCTCAAATTTGTCTGTTCTCTCGACCCTCATCCTGAGGAGCGGCGCCCGCGCCGCGTCTCGAAGGATGCAGGCCCGTGTCTTGTCCTCATGGTTCGAGACGGCGCTTCGCGCCTCCTCACCATGAGGGTCTATGGATCAAGCCCCGATCGCGATTTTTGGCTCGGCGTCGGCGTTCGCCTTCATTTCCTTCAGCGCGCGGCGGTATTCCACCGGCATCACCTTGCGGAATTTCGGCAGCCAGGCCTTCCAGTCGGCGAGGATCTCGGCGGCCTTCTTCGAGCCGGTCAGCTTGGCGTGGCGCGTGATCAGCACGTGCAGCCGCTCGACGTCGGACGAGAGCAGGTTCTGGAACACGTCGACCCGGCCATGCGCTTCGAGATCGCCGCTGTGGTGATAGGTGTTCGGCGTTGATCATCTCTTCCGACAGCACCGGCTCCAGTTCGACCATCGCCATGTTGCAGAGCTTGCGCGAAGTCGCCGGCCTCGTCCAGCACATAGGCGATGCCGCCGGACATGCCGGCCGCGAAGTTGCGCCCGGTCTTGCCCAGCACCACGACGATGCCGCCGGTCATGTATTCGCAGCAATGGTCGCCGGCGCCTTCGACGACCGCGACCGCGCCCGAGTTACGCACCGCGAAGCGTTCGCCGGCGATGCCGCGGAAATAGCATTCGCCCTCGATCGCGCCGTACATCACCGTGTTGCCGACGATGATGGATTCTTCCGGCACGATGCCGGAATTGCGCGGCGGCTTGATGATGATGCGGCCGCCGGAGAGGCCCTTGCCGACATAGTCGTTGCCTTCGCCTTCGAGATCGAAGGTGACGCCGCGCGCCAGCCACGCGCCGAAAGCCTGGCCCGAGGTGCCCTTGAAGCTGACCTGAATGGTGTCGTGCGGCAGGCCGGCATGGCCGTAGATCTTGGCCACCGTGCCGGACAGCATCGCGCCGGCGGAGCGGTCGGTGTTGTTGATCTCTTCCTCGATCTTGACCGGCGCGCCGCGGTCGAGCGCGGCCTGCGCCTGCTCGATCAGGCGGCGGTCGAGCACGGCTTCCAGATGATGGTTCTGGTTTTCGGCGTGATAGATCTTCTGGCCCTTCTGCTCCTTCTGCCGCACGAACAGCTTCGAGAAGTCGAGCCCCTTGGCCTTCCAGTGCGCCACCAGCGTGGACTGGTCGAGCATCTGGGTCTGGCCGACCATCTCGTCGAACTTCCTGTAGCCGAGCTGCCGCCATGATCTCGCGGACTTCCTCGGCGACGAAGAAGAAGTAGTTGATGACGTGCTCGGGCTGGCCGGTGAAGCGCTTGCGCAGCACCGGATCCTGCGTCGCGACGCCGACCGGGCAGGTGTTGAGATGGCACTTGCGCATCATGATGCAGCCGGCCGCGATCAGCGGCGCGGTGGCAAAGCCGAACTCGTCGGCGCCGAGCAGCGCGCCGATCACGACGTCGCGTCCGGTGCGGAAGCCGCCGTCGACCTGGACCACGATGCGGCTGCGCAGCCGCTCGCGCACCAGCGTCTGGTGGGTTTCGGCAAGCCCGATTTCCCACGGCGAACCCGCGTGCTTGATCGAGGTGAGGGGGGAGGCGCCGGTGCCGCCCTCGAAGCCCGCGATCGTCACATGGTCGGCGCGCGCTTTCGCGACGCCCGCGGCCACGGTGCCGACGCCGATTTCGGAGACCAGCTTGACCGAGACCTGCCCGTCCGGGTTGACGTTCTTGAGGTCGTAGATCAGCTGCGCCAGATCCTCGATCGAATAGATGTCGTGATGCGGCGGCGGCGAAATCAGACCGACGCCGGGCGTCGAATGCCGCACCCGCGCAATGGTCGCGTCGACCTTGTGGCCGGGCAACTGGCCGCCTTCGCCGGGCTTGGCGCCCTGCGCCATCTTGATCTGCATCATGTCGGAGTTGACGAGATACTCCGTCGTCACGCCGAAGCGGCCCGAGGCGACCTGCTTGATCGCCGAGCGCATGCTGTCGCCGTTCGGCAGCGGCTTGAAGCGGTCGGCCTCTTCGCCGCCTTCGCCGGTGTTGGACTTGCCGCCGATCCGGTTCATGGCGATGGCGAGCGTGGTGTGCGCCTCGCGCGAGATCGAGCCGAAGCTCATCGCGCCGGTGGCGAAGCGCTTGACGATGTCCTTGGCCGGCTCGACCTGGTCGAGCTTGACGGGCTTGCGCTTCTCGTCCTCGGCGGTCTTGATCCGGAACAGGCCGCGCAGCGTCAACAGCCGCTCGGATTGCTCGTTGAGGATTTTTGCAAACGCCTTGTAGCGCTCCAGCGAGTTGCCGCGCGCGGCGTGCTGCAGCATGGACACCGACTTCGGCGGTCCAGGCGTGGTCCTCGCCGCGGGTGCGGTAGGCATATTCGCCGCCGACATCGAGCGCGGTCTTGTAGACCTGCGCATCGCCGAACGCGTCGGTGTGGCGGCGCGCGGTTTCCTCGGCGATCTCGGCCAGGCCGACGCCCTCGATGCGGGTATGGGTGCCGGCAAAATACTTCGCGACGAAGTCGGCCTTCAGTCCGACGGCGTCGAAGATCTGCGCGCCGCAATAGGACTGGTAGGTCGAGATGCCCATCTTGGACATCACCTTCAACAGGCCCTTGCCGATCGACTTGATGTAGCGCTTGACGATCTCGTAGTCGTCGAGCGAGCCCGGCAGACGCTCCTTCATCGCGATGATGGTCTCGAACGCCAGATAGGGATTGATCGCCTCGGCGCCGTAGCCCGCCAGGCACGCGAAATGATGCACTTCGCGCGGCTCGCCGGATTCGACGACGAGGCCGACCGAGGTGCGCAGTCCGGTGCGGATCAGATGATGATGCACGGCGGCGCAGGCCAGCAGCGAGGGGATCGGAATCCGGTCCGAGCCCGCCATGCGGTCGGACAGGATGATGATGTTGACGCCTTCGCGCACCGCGCCTTCGGCGCGCGCGCAGAGCTCGTCGAGCACCTGCTCCATTCCCGCCGCGCCGAAGCCGGCATGGAAGGTGGTGTCGAGCGTGCGCGACTTGAAATGGGTGTCCGCGACGTCGGAGATCGAGCGGATCTTTTCCAGGTCCGCATCGGTCAGGATCGGCTGGCGCACCTCGAGCCGCTTGGTCGAGGCCATGCCCTGCAGGTCGAACAGGTTCGGCCGCGGCCCGATGATCGAGACGAGGCTCATGACGAGCTCCTCGCGGATCGGATCGATCGGCGGGTTCGTCACCTGCGCAAAGTTCTGCTTGAAGTAGGTGAACAGCGGCTTCGGCCGGTCCGACAGCGCCGAGATCGGCGTGTCGTTGCCCATCGAGCCCGCGGCTTCCTCGCCGGTGGCCGCCATCGGCGTCATCAGGATGGTGATGTCTTCCTGGACTATAGCCGAACGCCTGCTGCCGGTCCAGGAGCGGCAGGTTCGAGCGCATGCCCTTGACGGGCGCGTCGGGCAATTCCTCCAGCACGAGCTGGGTGCGATGCAGCCAGTCGCTGTAGGGATGGCTCTTGGCCAGCGTCGCCTTGATCTCGTCGTCGGGGATCAGGCGTCCCTGTTCGAGGTCGACCAGCAGCATCTTGCCGGGCTGCAGCCGCCACTTGGTGATGATCTGGTCCTCGGGGATCTTCAGCACGCCCATTTCGGACGCCATCACGATGCGGTCGTCCTTGGTGACGAGATAGCGCGCCGGACGCAGCCCGTTGCGGTCGAGCGTGGCGCCGATCTGGCGGCCGTCGGTAAAGGCGATCGCGGCAGGGCCGTCCCACGGCTCCATCAACGCGGCGTGATATTCGTAGAAGGCGCGGCGCTGCTCATCCATCAGCGGATTGCCGGCCCACGCTTCCGGAATCATCATCATGACGGCATGCGGCAGCGAGTAGCCGCCCTGCACCAGGAATTCGAGCGCGTTGTCGAAGCAGGCAGTGTCGCTCTGGCCTTCGTAGGAGATCGGCCAGAGCCGGCTGATGTCCTTGCCGTAGAGCTCCGACTGCACGGAAGCCTGGCGCGCCGCCATCCAGTTGACGTTGCCGCGCAGCGTGTTGATTTCGCCGTTATGGGCGATCATCCGGTAGGGATGCGCCAGCGACCAGGTCGGGAAGGTGTTGGTCGAGAAGCGCTGATGCACCAGCGCCAGCGCGCTCTCGAAATCCGCTTCATGCAGGTCGGGATAGTACTTGCCGAGCTGGTCGGCGAGGAACATGCCCTTGTAGATCACGGTGCGGCACGACAGCGAGACCGGATAATAGCCGGCGAGCCCGCGCTCGCGGCGCTGATAGATCGCCTGCGAGATCGACTTGCGCAGGATGTAGAGCCGGCGCTCGAACTCTTCCTCGCTCTTCGCGGTGCCGTTGCGGCCGATGAACACCTGCATGTGGTAGGGTTCGGTCGGCTTGACGGTGACGCCGAGCGAAGCGTTGTCGGACGGCACGTCGCGCCAGCCGAGCAGCACGAGGCCCTCTTCCTTGATCTGTTCGGCGATGATGCTCTGGATCACCTTCCGCCACGCCGTCTCCTTCGGCATGAACAGCGCGCCGATCGCGTAGTGGCCAGGCTCCGGCAGCTGGAAGCCGATCTCGGCGGCCTTGCGCGAGAAGAAGGCGTGCGGGATCTGCACCAGGATGCCGGCGCCGTCGCCGGCGCGCGGATCGGCGCCGACCGCGCCGCGATGCTCGAGGTTGCAGAGAATGCTGATCGCGTCGGAGACGATCTGATGCGACTTCTTGCCCTTGATGTTGGCGATGAAGCCGACGCCGCAGGAATCCTTCTCCATCGAGAGGTCGTACAGACCCTCGGCCGGCGGGCGCCAGTCATGTTCGCGCGGAGTATCGTCGGCCGGTTTCGAAGCCGCGGTCGCCGACAGGGCTTCTGCCACGATGTTTTCGCGCTCGAATTCCGACCCGCTCATATTAGTCCTCTCAAAAAACTAGGGGCCTTACCGTATTGTCGGCGCACCTTGGACGCTTGCGGCACCCACCGGGCCACCGCTCGTCCGCCGCGAGCCGCAATTTCTTAAATTCAGGCTTGGGCGTTCAACGTCCCTGAGGAACGGCCTTGCCTGCACTGCCCTGGAGCTCGTGGCGCCACGGTTTCGTTGCAATCCCTGTGCCGGGACAGCCCCGTAATTGAGACAGTGATACTGTCCTAACTAGGACCATGCCAAATTTTTGTCTATCACACAAGCGCGTGAAAGTCCTCAGCGAGCATGCGTATCGGCGCCTGATGGCGGGTAAAAAACGCGCCGGCGGGCGTTTGCGGCAGACCCGCCCCGATCCGGCCCAAGGACCGCCGGATTTCGCAATGAAATATTGGCCCGGCCGGCAGGCGAGCGAACGCTCGCGCTGAGGCCCGGCGGCTGCGGGGCATACAGGAGAGCTTTCGGTGATGAAGTTTTTCACGGGATCTTTGGCAGCGGGACTGGTCCTCCTGGCGGGCAACGCGCAGGCGCAGGGGCCCGGGCGTTACACGGCGGCGTCGGACGTCGAAGCCCCCTATGTGGTTGGGCCGCGTGTGGTTGCTCCGCCTCCGCCATACGAGGCCGCGCCGGGTTATGGATATGGCCCCAGCCTGCTGCCATCGACAGAAGTTTATTCCGTGCTGCGCGATAATGGATTCTCGCCGCTCGGCATCCCCCGGCTGCGCGGCTTCGTCTACACCATCGCCGCACTCGATCGCGACGGTTCTGGCGGACGGCTGGTGATCGACGCCCGAAACGGCCGGATAGTCCGCTTCGTGCCCCGCCGCTGGGGCACCGACAATTTCTATGAGGAGCAGAGCATGCTCCGCGCGCCTCTTCCCGGACCCGTTGCGGCTCCGCAGCCGCAGGCTCCAACCCCTCAGGCTCAAGCCCCGCAGGCCCATGGGTCGGACCAATCTACGGCCCGCCCATCGCGGCCCGCTCAGGTAGCGACGCGTACGGTGCCGATGCCGAAGGCCAGCCCGATCGCTGCCAAGCCCGCACCGGCGGCATCGGCACCGGTCCATCAGGCGGCCGCGCCTGCGCCCAAATCGGCTGAGGCGCAAACTGCCGCTCCGGCGGCAACCGATCCGGTCGCGGCCAAGCCCGCGCCCTCGATCGCGCCGACCGAGCAAATGCCCAAGGCGCAGGGGCTGGAGTAAATTTTATCGTCGTTCCTGCGAACGGATAGGACAGCAAAAAACGCCCCGGTTTCCCGGGGCGTTTCGGCATTCTGGCCAATATCGACCGAAAGCCTGATCGCGTCAGGCCGCGACCGAAGCGTCAACCACCTGCGGCGTCTTCGCGCCGGAGTTGATCGGAATGCTGCGCGGCTTCTTGGCCTCGGGAATCTCGCGGACGAGATCGACGTGGAGCAGGCCGTTCTCGAGCGAGGCGTTCTTTACCTGCACGAAATCGGCAAGCTGGAAGGCACGCTCGAAAGCGCGCGCCGCGATGCCGCGGTAGAGCACTTCGGCAGTGTCCTTGGCGTTCTCGTTGGCGGTTTTCTCGCCCTTGATCGTCAGCGTGTTTTCCTTCGCGACGATCGAAAGCTCGCCTTGCGAGAAGCCGGAGACCGCAACGCTGATGCGGTAGGCGTTCTCACCGGTGCGCTCGATGTTGTAAGGGGGATAGCCGGGGCTGCCGTCCGCGGTCGCCTGGTCAAGCAGGTTGAAGAAGCGGTCGAAGCCGACGGTGGAACGATAGAACGGGGTGAGATCATAGGTACGCATAGGATAGTCCTCCATTGAGCGACTGTTTCAATTACCCGCCCGCCATCGGGCCGGGCTTTAGTCTTCATGCAGCCTCGCGTTCCGGTTCCGAAACACTGGTAGCGGCCTGCACAGAAATGATATGGGAGGGGTGAAACGGCGTTCAAGAGGGGCGAAACAGGCCGCTTTTTAGCGCCTCCCGCCTTGATTTTCAGCCCTCCTCACCTAGCCGGTTCCGCCTCATGACGCTTGTCTCGATCCCTGCCAATCCGGTTCCGGAGGACGTCGTCAGCGGCACCATCAAGACGCCCGACGGGGCGGAGTTGCGGTTCGCGCGCTGGGCGCCGCCGGCGGGGCGCAAGGGCACGGTCTGCGTCTTCACCGGGCGCAGCGAACAGATCGAAAAATATTTCGAGACGGTGCGCGACTTGCGCGATCGCGGATTTGCGGTGGCCATGATCGACTGGCGCGGCCAGGGGCATTCCTCGCGCCGTCTGCGGGATCCGCGCAAGGGCTATGTCCGCGACTTCTCCGATTTCGAGGTCGATGTCGAAACCTTCGTGCAGCAGGTGGTGCTGCCGGATTGTCCGCCGCCCTATTTCGCGCTGGCGCATTCGATGGGCGGCGCGGTGATGCTGCGGGTGGCCCATGCGGGAAAGCGCTGGTTCGATCGCATGGTGCTGTCCGCGCCGATGATCGACCTGCCGGGGCGCAGGACCAGCTTCCCGAGCCGGACATTGCTGCGGGTGATGCGGCTGATGGGGCAGGGCGGCCGCTACGTGCCCGGCGGCAGCGACGCGCTGACCGGAACGGAATCCTTCATCAACAACCCGTTCACCAGCGACCCCGTGCGCTACGCCCGCAACGCCGCGATCCTGGAAGAAGATCCGACGCTGGGCATCGGCTCGCCGACGGTGGCGTGGGCCGATACCGCGTTCAGGGCGATGCATACCTTTCGCGGCATGAGCTACCCGTCGGAAATCCGCCAGCCGATCCTGATGCTGGCCGCCAGCAACGACAGCATCGTCTCGACGGCCGCGATCGAGGAGTTCGCCTATCATCTGCGCGCCGGCTCGCATTTGGTGATCGCGGGCTCCAGGCACGAGATCCTGCAGGAGCAGGACCGCTACCGTTCGCAATTCTGGGCGGCGTTCGACGCCTTCGTGCCGGGCACGCCGCTGTTCAAGTGATAGCGCTTTCGAGCGACGTGGAAGCCGGTTGGCGATAGGGCAGGCAGTTTCATGCGTCTGTTGGTATTAGGCGGGAGCCAGTTTCTTGGGCGCGCGATTGCCGCTCGTGCTTGCGCTGCCGGCCTCAACGTGCGGGCGCTTTCGGAGACCGCGTGCGACACGCTTGAGTGGTTGCGTACTGCCAACGGTCCGGTCGTCGGATTAACCAGCGACGAAGAAAGGGAAGTGCTTGTCGCGTGGCATGCGAGCGGCCGGGCATCCTGACGACCAACGAACGCCATCAATCTTTATGATGGCGTGACCCGGCTAGCTGGGCCTCGGTAGCCGCGCGACAATCCGTTCGGGCAGCCGCTTCTCAACGAACAGGGTCCTGACTTCGTCGACGCTGAGGTAGCGCTCCTCGCCATTGCCCTTGCCGAGGATCTTCAGCAGCACCGGCCATTCGCCCTTCATGAGGATCGGGAAGTACCAGCGCGCCGCATCGCCGTCGCGCTTGATATTGGCCTTCATGTAGGTGTCGATCTCTTTTGCCGTCAGCCCGCGCTCGATGCCGCCGGCGGGATCCTTGCGGTCCTTGCCGAAGCCGGCGAGCCGGGCGATTTCGTCCTCATGGACCTTCGCATCGACGTCGAGAATGCGCGAGCCGCCGCCATGCTTGTCGAGCGGACCGTCGCGCAGTTCGTCGAGCACCGCGCCGGAGATCGCGCTCTTCAACACGCGCAGCGGCCCGAGACCGTTGGCAATGACGGCGACCAGCCAGGTTGCCAGCCGCACTTTCTTTTCGCCAAGGCCGGTTTGCCCGCTCGCGTCGCCGACGATTTCGGACAGTTTCGAAAGCGGCACATCGTGGCCGCCGACGTAGCCATTGGCGACCAGCGCGCGCAAGAACGGGCAGGGATTGTTCGACGAAACCGGGATCTGCCCACCCGGGGCGGTGCCGATGCTGCGGTCAGGCATGGATCAGGTCCTCAAAGACATCGATATGAAAATAACATCCGCTCCGATCGGGAGCGCGAGCGACGGTCTGAAAAAAGGCAATTCAGCGGCGAGCTACCTCAGCGTGTGGGGAAGTTTGGCGGAATCCGACGCGGTGTCAACCGACCGGGTGAGAAACGATCAGTAGTCCGCGGCAAGCTTGGGCGCGGATTCGACGAGGGTCACTTTGCTGAAGGGAATGCCTGCTTTCACAAGGCCGTCGCGGTAATGGGCAATATCGCCTGGCTGTTTCCAGTGGAAATTGCGCAAGTACCGGTCGCCCGACATGCCGGGATAGTTGCTGAGCAGGACTTCACCG
Organism: uncultured Alphaproteobacteria bacterium; assembly: GCA_963790735.1. Classification (GTDB taxonomy): domain Bacteria; phylum Pseudomonadota; class Alphaproteobacteria; order Rhizobiales; family Xanthobacteraceae; genus Bradyrhizobium. Next base: position 143,424 of record CAWBQP010000044.1, read on the forward strand.
GCGTTGATGGCTTCCGCCGTTCGGCCCAGTTGAGCCAGGGCGGCCGCCCGGATCGCGAGCGCCTGGAGATGGTTGGGATTCACGTAAAGCTGTTCGCGCGCCCAGGACAGGGCGGCATCATACTGTCCGAGCAGGTAATGGCTGAACGCGTTCACGGCCGCCCATTGATATCGGGGATCGGCGCTGCCGCTTTGCGCCGCCATCGTAAACAGTTCGATGGCGTGCCGGTGTTCGCCGATCACGAGGTGACACACCCCAAGCACGCCGCGGGCGCCCATGTCGTACGGGTTGAGTTGGACCGCCCGTTTGGCCGCATCCATCGCGCCTTCAAAATGCCCTTCCGCCGCGTGCAGGTAGGCGAGAATCTGAAAGGCAAAGGACGAACGGGGATCGAGCCGGACGCTGCTCTCCGCGAGGCTCATCGCGGAATCCCAGACCTCACGCGTGCTCTTGATCCACCCAAGCTGGATACCCTGGATCTGGATGGTGGCGAGATAGGCGCGGGCGATCGCCAGCGTCGGATCGAGCGCGATGGCTTCCTTGAACAGCCCAATCGAGGTTTCGACGTCAGCCTTGGTTTGCAGGTAATAGTAGGACAGCCCCTTCAGGAAACGATCCCAGGCGGTGATGTCGTTCGACGAGGAGCGCGGCGGGGCGGAGGCTTCCGCGCGGTAGATTTCGGCCGCGATCGCCGCCGAAAGACTGGTGGTCAACTCGTCCTGCATGGCGAACAGGTCGCCGATGTCGCGGTCGAACCGGCCGGTCCATAATTGCTCGCCGGTCTCGGGCGCGATCAACTCGGCGGTGACGCGAATCTTATTGGAGGCGCGGCGTACGGAGCCCTGGATCAAATAGGTGGCGTCGATCTCGCGCGCGATCAGGCGCGTGCTAACATTCCTGCCCTTGAAAGAGAAAGTCGAGTTGCGGCTCAGCACCCGGTAGAAGGATTGCAGCGACAGCGCATGGATCAGGTCTTCGGTCAGCCCGTCGGAGAAATACTCGTCGGCGCTCTCGCTCAGATTTGCGAACGGCAGTACGCCGACGATCGCGGTGCGATACTGGGCCGGGAGGTTGGTGACCGATGTCTCGGACACGGTCTTGCGCGCCGGGCCGCCGGCGTCGGCGCCTTCGGGCCGCCAGGTCCAGACCTGGATCGACTCTTCGATATTCTTGAACCGGTGCGGCCCGGCATCGGCGAGTACGACGCTGAGGCGCTTGCCGGCTTCGTGAAACGCCTTGCCCGAAACCGCCACGCCGCCGGGCGCGGCGACCGATTCGAGGCGGACGGCGATGTTGACGTCGTCGCCGAACACCTCGTCCTCGTCGGCCATCACATCGCCCATGTGGATGCCCATGCGGAACTGCATGATGCGGTCGGCAGGCAGGTGCTCGTTGCGTTCCGCCATCACCATCTGCATCGCGATCGCGGCCTCGATGGCGCCGACGATGGAGGGAAACTCCAGCAGGAATCCGTCGCCGGTGTTCTTCACGAGCCGGCCGCCATGATTGAGAATGATCGGATAGATCGCGGTGCGATGAGCCTTGAACGTGGCGTGCGTCCCCGCCTCGTCGGCGCCCATCATGCGGGAATAGCCGGCGACGTCAGCACAGACGATGGCTGCGAGGCGTCTCTCCATGTCCCCACTATATCCCCAACGGTGCCGGAATGGGCGAGATAACCACTACGCGGTCGGCCGACCGATTCCAATGTTTATAAAATGCGCGCAATCCGGTGGAAGCCCGATTTGCTCATGATAATACTGCAATTCCCCGGGATTGGCATGCGCGTCAATTGGGCTAAGGGGGGCGCCAGGGAACCGGACAAAATGATGACAGAGGCGCTCGGCATTCACGAACTCTGGCTCTTTATCCTTTCCGGGTTGCTGCTCAACGTCACCCCGGGGCCGGACACCGCCTACATTATCGGCCGCAGCATCCAGTTTGGATGGCGCGGCGGGGTGGCCGCGGCGACCGGCATCTGCTGCGGCTGTCTGGTCCATGTTTTCGGCGCCGCGATCGGCCTGTCGGCGCTGTTGATGGCGTCATCGACGGCCTTCGCCATCCTGAAACTGGCCGGCGCGGCCTATCTGCTGTTGACGGGCATCCAGATGCTGCTGTCGCGACCGCAACCGATAGCCCAGACGGCGACCGCCGCCGAAACGTCGCTCTCCCGCGTGTTCTGGCAGGGCGCGCTGACCAACGTGCTCAATCCGAAGGTGGCGCTGTTCTTTCTGGCCTTCCTGCCGCAATTCGTGGCCGCGGACTCCGGCCACAAGACGCTGGCGTTCCTGGCCCTGGGCCTGATCTTCATCTTCACCGGCACGCTATGGTGCCTCGGGATTGCAGCTTTCGCCGCGAGGGCGGCCAGCCGGATCAGGCAGTCCGCCAATGTGATGGTCTGGATCAATCGCGTGCTCGGGGGGCTGTTCGTCTATCTCGGCATCCGCGTTGCGATGCTGGAGGCACGCTAGGTCCCGGCTGTCAGAAAATTCCTTGGCAGGGAATTTTTCGGCTTCCTGTGTGGCTTCGATTACGACATCAGTTTCGCAAGCGCGTTGCCGGCGAGGTAGAGGCCGAGCACGATCATGCCGATCTGGAACCAGTGACGGAAGATGTCCGGCTGCAGCCGCGCCCGTACCGCCTGCCCGACGAACATGCCGGCAAAGGACGCCGCCATGGCGATCGCGCCGGGCAGCGCGGTTGCGGCCGTCAGCAGGCCGGCGGCGGTGAGGTTGAGGCCGAGCGCCAGGGTCGCGACCGTGAAGAACACGCCCAGTGCCTGGATCAGCTCTTCCTTCTCCATGCCGATCGCCTGCAGGTACGGCACCGACGGAACGACCTGCACGCCGGTTGCCGCCGAGATCATGCCGGTGATCAGCCCGACGATGCCGCCGACCCATTTTTCGTTTTGGCGGGCAACGGTGAAATTGAATTTGCAAAGGCCGATGATGGCATTGATCGCCAGCAAGAGGCCGAGCGCGATCGTGGTGTAGCGTGCGTAGGGGCCGGTCAGCGACCCCGCGTTGAGCCAGATGCCCGCGGCCGTGCCGGCCAGCAGCGGCCATAGCCGCCGGAAAATATCGCGCAGATACGGACCGCCAAAGGTTTGCCAGATATTGGTGACGATCGCCGGCACGATGACGATGGCGATCGCCTGGGCCGGCGGCATCGACACCGCAAGCAGGCCCATCGACACCGTCGGCAGGCCGAGCCCGAGCGCACCTTTGACGAAGCCTGCGAGCAGGAAGGCGGCGGTGACGAGGAGAAGCAGGGAATCGAACATGCGGCGACATTGACCGATCGACGCATCGGGCACAATCTGGAGGTTACGGAGATAGCCTTCGGTAAGGCCGAAGGCTGGAGGCCTGCCAGCCTCCGTCATTGCGAGGAGCGCAAGCGACGAAGCAATCCACCTATCGGTTATGCCGCGCGATGGATCTGCTTCGCTCGCAATGACGGTTTCAGCGCCGACCACGCCGCGAGGAATCCCATGCGTTTCGATCTGGTCGATCTTCAGCTGTTCGTCGCGGTGGCCGAGACGCGCAGCATCACCAATGGCGCGGCAAAGGTTCATCTCGCGCTGGCGTCGGCGAGCGCGCGGATCAAGGGGCTGGAGGACGCGCTCGGCGTTGTCGCTGCTGACGCGCGGCCGTCGCGGCGTCGAACTGACGCCGGCCGGCGAAAGCCTGCTCGATCACGCCCGGGTCGTGCTCCACAATATCGAGGCGATGCGCGGCGATCTGGCCGCCTTTGCCGGTGGCGCGAAGGCCACCGTCCGCTTCCTCGCCAACACATCGGGGCTTTCGGAATATCTGCCGAAGACACTGGCGGCGTTTCTGGCCGCGCATCCGCACATTTCGATCGACGTCGAGGAGCGCGAAAGCTCCGACATCGCCCGCGCCATCGTCACCGGCGCCGCCGATCTCGGGCTTGCCGCCGAACACGCGCTTGCCGACAATATCGAGCGGATGCCGTTCAGCGAAGATCGTCTGGTGCTGGTCGCGGCGCGTGACGACGAACTGGCTGGCCGGCGGCAGGTCGATTTCGGCGATGTGGTGAAACGCGATTTCGTCGGCCTGATCAGCTCGATCGCGCTGCACGCCCATATCAGCGGACACGCCGCGCGGCTCGGCGCGCGTCTGCGTTTTCGGGCGCGGCTCAACAGTTTCGATGCGATCGGCCAGATGGTTGCCGCCGGCATCGGCATTGCGCGTGATGCCGGAAGTCGCGGCAAAGCGATGCGCGCGATCGATGAAGATCAACGTCATCAGGATCAGGGATTCCTGGGCCAACCGTCAGCTCGTGATCTGCGCGCGGAGCTTTCGGGCGCTGCCCAGGCCGCGCAGCAACTGGCGGAGCACCTGCGCAAATCCGCGCCGCGTTGAACCGAACGAAGGCGGCCGTCATTTGCCAGAGGCAAGGCCGGCGGCCTTGATGACGCGGGCCCATTTCTGGGTCTCGGTCCCGATGTAGTCGCGAAACTGCGCCGGCGTGTTGCCGGCAACCGTCAGGCCCTGGTCGGCGAGCTTCTGCTTCACCTGCGGATCGTTCATCGCCTCGTTGGCGACGCGGTTCAGCGTGGCGACGATCGGCTCGGGCGTGCCGCCCGGCGCGATCATGCCGTACCAGTTCTCGATCAGCAGATCCGGCATGCCGACCTCCGCGGTGGTCGGCACGTCGGGCGAGGTCGGCGCGCGTTTCGGCGCGCCGAGCGCGATCGGGCGCAGGGTGCCGGCCTTGATATGCGGCAGGATCACCGGCAGATCGAGGAACGCCATCTGCACCTGCTGGCCGAGCAGGTCGTTGATGGCGGGCGCAGCACCGCGATAGGGCACATGCACGATGTCGATGTTGGCGGTCAGCTTGAACAGTTCGCCGGCCAGATGCGGCAGGCCGCCGATGCCGGCGGAAGCAAAATTGAGTTTGCCGGGCTGGGCCTTGGCCAGCGCGACCAGTTCGTTCATGTTGCTGGCGGCAACGTTGCTGGCGACGACCAGCATCTCCGGCACCGTGGTCACCAGCGTGACCGGCGCGAAATCCTTGGCCACGTCGTAGGGCACCTTTTCCATCGTCGGGTTGATGACCAGCGAACTCGCGCTGACGATGCCGATCGTGTAGCCGTCGGGCGCGGCCTTGGCGACCGCGTCGGTGCCGAGCACGCCGCCCTGGCCGCCGCGATTGTCGATCACGAGCGGCTGCTTGACCAATTCCGACATGCGCTGGCCGACCACGCGCGCGATGATGTCGTTGGGGCCGCCGGCCGGGAACGGCACGATCAGCTTGATCGGCTTGTTCGGAAAATCCTGCGCCGCGGCCAGGGCCGGCGACAACAGTATCCACAGTGCTCTGCGAGCAGCCGGCTCAGGATTTCATCGATGCCTCCCCGGGTTCCGCGTCTGACCGCGCGGTAACCTCTACGCGAATACTAGAGCGAAGGCCTTTGGCGGTGCAAGATCAATGACGGCCGCACGAGCGCGCGAGCCATTTGATCGATCAGGCGTCCTGGCTGTTCAGCAGCTTCAGCGCCGCTTCGTGCACGCGGGCATCGCCGGCGGCGACGATGCGGCCGCCGCTCTGGGCGGGCTTGCCTTCCCAGTTGGTGACGACGCCGCCGGCGCCGGTGACGATCGGGATCAGGGCTGCGATGTCATAGGGCTTCAGTTCGGTCTCGACCACGAGGTCGAGATGGCCGGCCGCCAGCATGCAGTAGGAATAGCAATCGCCGCCATAGCGCGACAGCTTGCACCGCGCGCTCGACCCGGCCGAAGACCGCGCGGTCGGCTGCGTTCATCAGCAGCGGACTGGTGGTGAAGGAGGTCGCTTCCTTCAGCGAGGCGCAGCGCCGCACCGTCAGCCGCCGCTCGCCGGACGGCCCGGAATATTGCGCCGAGCCGCTGTCGCCGGAAAAGCGCTCGCCGATATAGGGCTGGTGCATCATGCCGAACACCGGCGTGCCCTTGTGCAGCAGCGCGATCAGCGTGCCCCAGATCGGAAATCCCGCGATGAAGGATTTGGTGCCGTCGATCGGATCGAGCACCCAGACATATTCGGCGTCCTCGCGCTCGTTGCCGAATTCCTCGCCGACGATGCCGTGCTGGGGAAAGTTGGCCTTGATCAGCCGGCGCATCACCGCTTCGGCGGCGCGGTCGGCTTCGGTGACCGGATCGAAATCGCTCGCGCTCTTGTTGTCGATCGAGAGCGAGGTGCGGAAGAACGGCAGGATGGTTTCGCCGGAGGCGGTCGCAAGGCGGCCGATGAAGGCTGTGAAATCGATGACCGTCACGGCTGTTCCTTGAGGCCGGAAGTGAAGAATACCGCCTCTTGCCTAGCTCAATCCGCACCGTCGCGCACCGCCGACGGCGGCGTTATTCCCGTTGGTATTGCGAGCCGGCTTTCGAATCGGCTTTCGAACAGGCTTCGTTAAGCGTGGATTTTTGGTTAGCCGGCCCATCACGAAGTTGCGAGTTTTGGCATACCAGCACTGCATGGAAGCCGGGGCTGAGCATCAGGTATTATATTAAGTCATTGATTTTACTTACAGTAAATCGCCATCGGCGGTGTTGCCGTTAATCCACAGCCTGGTTCCGTCACATTGCGCCGCGAACGAGCTCAAAAACCCTTGCGCTTTGTGCAGCGCGGCCGCATATTGTTGCGGTGCGGTAGGGCCTCGCCCTATCGCTGCCCTCCTTGGGCGTTTCCTCCCTAGACTTGGGCCGCTTGTTCATTCAAGCGGCCCTTTTTTCTTTTGGAGGTTCTCTGTGTCATTCCGGGTGTGCGAAGCTCGCTTCGGAATTCGGACTTCCGGGATTCGCGCTAGTCGCGACCCCGGAATGACAGTGAGAATGCTTACTCCGCCGCGGCCTGGAACGGGCCGAGATCGCCGAGCGGCACCTGCGCCAGCGCGTCGGCCAGCGCGGCGAAATCGGCGGCCACTTGCGCAAAGCGCGGGCCGCGCTCGCGCCGCCGCTCGTCCATGTAGATCGCGCGGTTGAGTTCGAGCTGCACGGTGTGCAGGCCGCTGGCCGGGTTGCCGTAATGCTCGGTGATGAAGCCGCCGGCATAGGGCTTGTTGCGGCCGATCGAATAGCCGAGCCCGCTCATGATGTCCTCGACGACGTCGGGCAGCAGCTGCGCGCAACTGGTGCCGTAGCGGTCGCCGATCACGATGTCGGGCCGCCGCGGCTCGTCGCGCGAGACGCCGACCGACGGCATCGAATGGCAATCCACCAGGATCACGGTGCCGAACGCCTGATGCGCCTTGTTGATCAGCCGCCGCAGCGCGCGGTGATAGGGCTTGTAGAGCGCCTCGATCCGCCCCAGCGCGTCGTCGACGGACAGCCGCTCGCGATAGATTTCCTGGCCGTCGCCGACCACGCGCGGGATGGTGCCGAGCCCGCCGGCGACCCGCATCGAGCGCGTGTTGGCGAAGCTCGGCAGCCGGCCGGTGAACATCCGCGGATCGAGCTCATAGGGCTCGCGGTTCACGTCGACATAGGAGCGGGGGAAATTGACCCGCACCGTCGGAAAGCCGCGATCGCTCAGATCGGCGATCAACTCGTCCATGAACGAATCCTCGGAGCGGCGCAGCGCGGCGAGGTCGATCCGGGAGGCGTTGAGGAATTCGGGCGGATAGACCGAGCCGGAATGCGGCGAGTTGAAGATGATCGGCGCCCGCCAGTGCGCCGGCTCCACGATCTCGAACGGGGGCGACAGCTCGCCATCAAACTGGGTCATCGTCGGGCGCCGTCCCTTGAATGTCCGCTTTTTCTTCGGGCCCAGCGAGCGTGCGACCGACTTTGCCCGAAGGGCAGGGCTTTGTAAGGATGCATTGTCCGTAATCGCAATCATTCTGCCAAGCGAAAAAAGCCGCCGAACACCTGGAACGTGTCACAAACGCCCGAAAAGCGCCGCCTTGATCGACCTTGGTACATGCCGCTACATAAATAGCACTGCCCGCCACCGCCAAGAAGCCGTTACCTTTCACCCGAAATTTACCCTCTGTCGGGCTTAGTGGGCGGAACGATCCTCCAAGCCGGAAGCGACGACCGACCCCCATGCACAAGATCCTGCTCGCCGAAGACGACAACGACATGCGCCGCTTCCTGGTCAAGGCGCTGGAAAACGCCGGGTTTCAGGTCTCGCCCCACGACAACGGCATGTCGGCCTATCAGCGGCTGCGCGAGGAGCCGTTCGAGATGCTGCTGACCGATATCGTGATGCCGGAAATGGACGGCATCGAGCTGGCGCGCCGCGCCTCGGAACTCGATCCCGACATCAAGATCATGTTCATCACCGGCTTTGCCGCGGTCGCGCTGAATTCCGATTCGGAAGCGCCCAAGAACGCCAAGGTGCTGGCCAAGCCGGTGCACCTGCGCGAATTGGTCAGCGAAGTGAACAAGATGCTGGCGGCCTGATTCGGCCGCCTTTTTGGGTCCGAAACACGCCGGAAATTACGTCCAAGCATCCTTGCGGGGGCGCTTTGGAGCCGATATACGGACCCCACCCAATACGATCAAAGCTGGAGCGGGATCTCATCCCTCCAGGGCGCGTAGCTCAGCGGGAGAGCACTACCTTGACATGGTAGGGGTCACAGGTTCGATCCCTGTCGCGCCCACCAGCCTTCGCTTGCTTCGCAAGCTACGGCTCGGCAAGCCAGCCTCAATCTATCGTAGCGAAGCAAGCGAAGGCTGCCGCGCCGAAGCCGTTTGGCGAAGGCGGGCTCTATCTGCGTTGGATCGAACGTAGCGCAGGGCTTGGACGGCTCGTTTCCAGTCAGCCTTTCGCCCCCACTAACCACGCCGCCCGGAAATCAAATTGACGAGCTCTCGGGGATCTTTCGGAGGACCGTTGCCTCGCCAGGCCACATGCTGATCAGGCCGGGCCAGCACCAGCGAACGATCGTACACGCCGGCGCCTTCGCTCGGCTTCACATCCAGCAGCTTGATCGGCACCCGCGCGCGCGCCGCTTCCGACATCAGGTCCGAAACATCGACGGCGGTGTCGAAGCGCAGCAGCGTGTAATCGGACCGAGCGCGTCATAGAGCGAGCGTCCATCGTTCAGCCAGATATGCGGGACGCGGCAACCCGGCACGGTGGATGGCGTGAAGTCCGCCATGCCGTAGGCGGGCGGCGTTGCTTCGTCGTAGGCGATGATCGGCGACTGGTCGTAATAATATCCGAAATTCAGCCCGCCGCAGCAGTACTGCTGAACATTGAGGTCATAGGCGCTTTTGCCCAGCGCCATCCGCGCCTGCCTCACCGGCCTCGTCGTCGGCATCGATATTGTCAGGGACTTCGCTTCTCTGGCGCGACAGCGACAGCGCGTGGTTCATCGCGAACATGCGATACCTGCTCGGTGATCGGCAGGCGCTCCGCCTCATGGGCGTCGAGGATGCCGGCCGCGCCCAGCCCGACAGATGAGCCGCCAATAGCCAGGCCAGATTGGCGGCATCGGCGATGCCGGCATTCATGCCGTATCCGCCATCGGCACCCACAGATGGGCGGCGTCTCCGCAAATGAACACCCGGCCTTCACGAAATTTATCCGCAACCAGCCGGCGGCCGATCCAGTCTTCCTTGCGGAGTATCTCGTACGAAAAATCCTCGCCGACGCCGAGGATCGTCCGTAGCGCCCAGTCGCGGTCTACCGACTCAAAGTCGTGTTCACCCGGCTTCAGATAGATTGTGCACCAGCCATGTTTCGCGGCCGTCGATGGCATAGACGTTGCCGGAGCGGACGGGATTGAGCGAGAAGGTCGCCCAGGACGGCTTCAGATCGCTCCTGCGCAGAGAGAGCGAGGGCGCGCGGATATAGGTCGATTGAACGCGCTGCAACCTCGGCCGTGCCGGACAGCGTGGCGCCGATCGCCCTGCGAACCGCCGATCGTCCGCCATCGCATCCGACGAGGAAGTCGGCGCGTATCGTGATCGGCTGGCTGCTATCGAGCTGGATTGCCTTGCGCGGTGACGCCTTCCGGCGTTTGTTCAAAGCGAAATTGATCTCAACGCGATTGAGCAAGCGTGAGCCGGGCGATTGTCTCGGCGTGGGCGGACAGCGTCGGTTCGAGGTAGATCTGGTTGACCCGGTGCGGGGGCTCGGCCGTCGGCCACCAGGTGTCCGGGCCTCCGCTGGCGGTATACCGGTCGCGTCGGCACGGAATAGGGATGCGCGACAGCTCCTTGCCGGTAAAGCTGACGCGATAAGAAACGTCGTTGGGATAGTCCGCCGGCAGGCCGGCTTCGCGGATCGCCTTTGCGACGCCGAGACGCCTGAAAATTTCCATCGAGCGCGCCGAGACGTGGTTGGATTTCACGCTCGGCGGCTCGCCCTTGTGGCGCAGCTCGGCGACCACCGTGCGGATTCCCCGCGTGGCAAGATCCATCGCAAGCGTCAGTCCGACCGGACCTCCGCCAACGACAAGAACCTGCGTCTCGACCGGATCAATCATGCGACGCACACGTCTGCTACTGGGCTATCTTGATATTGCCGTCGCGCGCGACCACCTTCCAGCGTTCGAGATCGGCCGCGATGATGCGCGAAAACTCTTCCGAGGAATTGCCGACTGAATCGATGTTGAGCAATTTGAGGCGGGAGACAACGTCCGGCAGCCGCGCAATGCGGACGAATTCGGCCTCCAGCTTCGCGACAATGTCGGGCGGTGTCGCCGCGGGCACGAAAATGCCGCTCCACAACACCGCTTCGACGTCGGCGCCGGCTTCCTTCATGGTCGGCACGTCGGGCAGGCTCTCTGCCCGCGTCGGCGCGGCAACGGCGAGCGCGCGAGCCATTCCGCCGTTGACCTGGCTGGTCACCGGCCCGGCATCGGCGATGGTCGCGGTCACCTCGCCCGAGATGACAGCGGTCACGGAATCGTTGGCCCCCTTGTAGGGGATCATCTGCATCGGCACGCCGGTCTTTTGCTTGAACAGCTCGGTTGCGAGCTGGAAGGCGGCGGAGGAACTCGAGTAATTCGCCTTGTCGGGATTGGCCTTGGCATAGGCGACGAGATCGGCCAGCGACTTGAACGGCGATTTCGCGTTGACGATCAGGATCAGCGGAAACGATCCGAGCTCGGACACCGGCTTGAAGTCCCGCATCGTGTCGTAATTCAGCTTCTCATAGACGGCGGGATTGATCACCATGGCGCCGCTGGCGCCGACCAGCAGCGTATAGCCATCGGGCGCCGATCGCGCGACGTATTCGGTGGCGAGGATCGCGCCCGCGCCGGGCTTGTTCTCGATGATGACCGGCTGGCCGAGACTTTCCGACAGCTTTTGCCCGAAGACGCGCGCGATGATGTCGTTGCCGCCGCCCGGCGTGAAGCCGACGACGATGCGAATCGGCCGGTTGGGATATTCGTCCTGGGCGAGCAGCGGGCGCGAGAGCCGACAAGCTCAAACAGAGGGCGGCGAGCGCCACGCGGCAAAGGATCTTCATTTCGTTTCCTCCCGGGCAATTATTTCGTGAGTGCACTTGGCGGCACGCGAACAAAATCTGGTCGCCCGCTAGAGCGGCGTAATCTGGACATGCAGGACGGCAGCAATCCCGCCGTCGACAGCGGCGAGGCAGCGATCGACGGCAGCTGCGAGTTCGTCGGGCTCGTTGACGAATTCGCCATGCGCGCCGAACGCGCGGCCGATATCGGAAAAGCGTGCGCTGCTCGCCCTGCCGGCCCGAGCGCAATTGCGATTGAAACGAATTGGTCTCGGCGGCGACGCCCTTCGGATAGACCCGCTGCACCGACGACTTGACCGCCTGCCAGCCGCCATTGTCGAGCACGACCGTCAAAATCGGAATTTGATATTGCTGGGCGACGGCGAATACCGAGTCCGGCGAGGAAAAATGAAAGCCGCCGTCGCCGATGATCTGCACGACGCGCCGCTCCGGCTGCGCCAGCTTCAGGCCCAGCGCCATGCCGCCGCTGAAGCCGAGCCCGCCGCCGGCGAGGCCGACATAGCTTCCCGGCCGCGTGCGGCGGATATGCTCCTGCACCAGCGGCGCATTGCGGATCGCCTCGTTGACGACGATATCGTCCTGCGACAGCGCGCGGTTCAAGGTAGCGAACAGATAGGGCGCGCTGATCGCCCCTGGCGTTCCCTTGGTCGCGGCGGCGGCCGCGCGCCGCTTTTCCGCGGCCTTGCGGGCACCGCTCCAGCCGGCAATGCGGTCGACGATGCGTTTGCGATAGCTGTCATCCGCGCGCGCCGCGACCGCCTCGAGCACCTGCCGCAGCACCGTCGCGCAATCGGCCTGCACCCTGATGTCGGTCGGGAATCCCCACATCGGGAAATCCGACTTCAACGGATCGATATCGATCTGGATCCAGTCGATGGCTTCGACGCGCCTGGCGTATTGCGGCACAAAAGGCACGTCGGTATCGAGCAGCAGTCCGACGTCGGCCTGTTCCAGCAGAGGCAGCGGATCGAAACCGGCAAAGCACGGCGAATCCTGCGAAACATTGAGATCGATCGAGTTGAACTCCGCGATCCGGATGCCGCAGGCAAGCGCGAGGCGCTCCAGCGCGGAGACGGCGGCCGCATTACGCCCGAGATAGGCCGTCAGCGCGATCGGGTTTTCCGCCGCCATCAATCGCGTGGCGATGGCGTCGACGCGGGCAGGGTCGATACCGCCGGCCGCGACGCTGCCATAGCGCGCGGGATTATAGGCCGGCATCTGCGCCGTCGTCCCATTCCTCGGCCAGCGTTTCGCGCGGCAGCATCATGTAGACCGGCCCGGGTGGATCGCTGTGCATGAAGGCGCCGGCGCGGGCGAGCGCTTCCTTCACGACGATGCCGGAGGGCAGCGAATACTCCCATTTGACATAGGGCCGCACGATGCTGGCGATGTCGAAGGGATCCTGCACGAAGTGCACATAGGTATCGCGCGAGCCGGTCAATTCGCCATGCAGCGTGAAGGGCGCGCGCCCGGCGAACAGCATCACCGGCAGCCGATAACGAAACAGGTTCTGGATTGCCATGCAGGCATTGGCCGTTCCGGCATCGACATGCACGAACACCGCCTGTCCCTTGCCGGTCGCCAGCGCGTAGCCGCCGGCCATGTGAACGGCGACGATCTCGTGCGGGCAGAGGATCACTTCCGGATGCTTGCGGCCTTCGCGGTCCCAGCGCGCGATCTCCTCGATCAGCGAGACATGATCGGTGCCGAGATTGGCGAAGATATAGTCGACGCCAAGGTCGACGAGACCTTCGAGGAAATAATGCGCGGCACTGTGACGGCTCACTAGCCTGTCTCCTGTGTTTCCTTGGCGGCCTTCGGCCTGTTCTTGTTCGACGACGGAACTTGCGTGGTCTGTCAGGGGTGGCCGCCGACCGCGCGACGGATGATGCCTTCGGCGTCTGTCACATCGCCGTCCGAATCCCAGGCGACAAACTGATCGGGCCGGACCAGCACGAGCGCCGCCTCGTAGAATTCCCGCGCTTCCGCGTTGTCGTCCCTGACCAGCTTCAGTGGTACGCCGCTGGCCTCGGCGGCGCGCCTGATCGCAGGCGGAGGCGGCATCCGGCGCACCGAAATCGAGCAGCGTAAACCCTTCGCCCAGTTCCTCGAAGACGTTGCGGCCTGATGCGAGCTGGCGCGGCGACAGATGATGGCCGGCGCGCGCCACGAATTGATGCGACCCGATCGCACTGCAGGCGGCGCCAGGCGGGCCTGCGACGATCGAGGAGCCCTCGTAATTCGGTTCGAACGAATTCACTTCCGAACGTGCACCGGACGAGCGCGCCTGCCATTCGGCTTCGAACGCATCCTTGTCGGTCGCGGGATCGAACTTGCGCCAGGAACTTCCGGTCGCTTTCGGATCGCCTTCTCGATGAAGTCGCGCGCGGTCGACGCGAATACCGGCCGCCGTTCCTCGCCGTAGGAATCCAGCAGGCGCGCTCCGGCCCAGCCTTGCAGCGCCGCGGCAAGCTTCCAGCCGAGATTGGCGGCGTCTTCGAGGCCGGTGTTGATGCCGTAGCCGCCATAGGGCGGATGGCTGTGCGCGGCGTCGCCGGCGATGAAGACGCGGCCCATGCGGTATTGATCCGCGATCGCGACGCGCAGGTCCCAGAAGCCGATGTGCTCGAATTCGACGTCGAATTCCTCGCCGACCGCCGCATACAGATAGCCGCGGAAATCGAAATTGTCTTTGGTCGTGCCGAGCGGCACCGGCGCATGGAAGAACCAGGTGGTGCCGAGATCGACGCGGCCGAAGAACTTCCAGTAGCCCTTCAGGTCGGGATGCAGCACATTGTAGAAGGACTTGTTGGGGAAGCGCTCCAGCAGTTTGTGCAGGCCGGTCGAGCGGAACACCAGCAGCACCATCAGCCGGTCGTGGTCGGTCAGGGTCTGCGTGATGCCGGCGGCCTCGCGCACCAGCGAGCGACTGCCGTCGCAGCCGACCACATAGTCCGCCCGCAGCATGCGCTGCCGATCGCTGTTGCGCTCGGCGATCGTCACCTGCACGCCCTCGGCGTCCTGCGCGATGCCGGACGCGCTCCAGCCGTAGATGGTTTCGACGTTCGGCAGCTGGCTCAGGCGATGCCGCAGCACCGCCTCGGTGGCGTATTGCGGCAGCCGTTCGTTGTCGGTGAAGTAATAGGGCCGCACCAGCTCGCGCTGCAGCCAGTCATACCGGTAGCCGCTCAGCAGCGTGCCGTAGGACGTCATGCCGCCGATGCCGTAATCGGGCGGGATCGTCCGCGCCGCCCGAAGCTCCGCCTCCGCGCCCCAGAAGTAAAAGTGCTCGAGCGTGCGCTGGGTCAGGTTCTGACCCTTCGGGATCGGCTGCGGGCTGATGTAGCGCTCGACCAGAACGCAGCGGACGCCGCGCTGGCCGAGTTCGATCGCAAGACCAAGACCCACCGGTCCGCCTCCGACGATGACGACTTGCGGGGCTGATTTCGGCGGGCATGTTCATTCTGGCTTCTTGCGATTGGCTGGATTGGTCGGCGCGGGCGGCGGAAAATGAGAACAGGACCCTCGCCTTGAGTCAAGAAAAATCTCACATTATAAGATTATGAGTTGTAGTTTTGGCTGGGCGGCCGCCTGACCGACCGAAATCTCGCGACGCCACGCGCCGGACCTCGGCGCCGATATGATCGATCTGCGCGCCCGTCACCAGATTGCCGGCAATGGTGACGCAGACGCTGGCGATCGGATAATCGCGGTCGTCGACGAACGGGCGCCGCGATGCCGACGGCGCCGGGCGTGACCTCGCCATAGGCGACGCAAAAGCCGGCCTTGCGGACCTTCCTCAGGTTTTTCAGGACATCATCGGCGGTGTCGCCGAGACCGACCGCGCGCAGATCGGCGAGATTGCGCTCGATCAGCGGCAGCAGGCGTGGCCGCGGCAGCAGCGCCAGGATCGAGCGCGCGATCGCGCCACGCCCCAGCGGCATCGGCCGGCCGCGCGGATAGGAACTGATCGGGTTTTTGGTGGAGGATTCGGAGGCCACGCAAAGGATCTTGTTGCCGTACCAGCGCAGAACCATCGCCGTGCAGGAATGGTCCGCCGTCAGCTGCTTTCAGGTAAGGCGCGCCGAGCAGCACCAGCGGGTCGGAGCGGCGCGTCAGATAATCCATCTCGACGACCTTGGGCCCCAGCGTGACGCCGGCGTTGCGGGTCGACATCAGGAAGCCGGCGTCTTTCAGGATCTTCAGATAGCGATAGAGCGTCGGCCGGCTGTAGCCGAGTTCGCGCATCAGATCCTCGGGCGTCCATTCCAGCCGCTCCTCGGAAAACACCTCGAGGACCGCAAGCACCCTTTCCAGGCTGTTCTTCGGCTTCATGCCTCACGCCGCATGGTCTGACTTCGCTCCGGTTTGCCGCGCGGCGGCCTTCGCCTGTTCCGGGCAGCAGATAGTTTTCCCGATCCGGCAAAATCGACCTTGAACTGGCGCGCGATAGAAGCATAATACATCATAATCTCACATTAAGAGATTTTAACAAGAAAAGTCCGCAGGCCGAACCGCCGGCGGATATTCACAGGAGGAACGCGTGGCGATCGATTCCGCAAGCGGCATGCATTCGCGCCGCACGGTGCTGGGGATTTTCGCCGCAGCCTTTGCTCCCATGATGCCCGGCCTGGCTCGGGGACAGTCGCAGCAACCGATCCGGCTCAACGTTCCCTTCTCGCCGGGCACAGGTCCCGACCTGCTCGCGCGCATCCTCAGCGAGGAACTGCGGCAGCGCTGGAATCATCCTGTCATCGTCGAGAACAAGCCCGGCGCCAGCGGAAACATCGGCACGCAGGCCGCGGCGCGCACGGCGCCCGACGGCCAGAACCTGCTGGTGACCGTCAACACGTTCGTGATGAACGCAAGCCTCTATCCGACGGTGCCTTACGATCCACAGAAGGATTTCGTGCCGATCGCGGAGATCGCAACCGGCGCCCTGGCGCTCGTCGTTCATCCCTCGCTTGGCGTCAGCACGCTTGCGGAACTGATCGCACTCGCCCGCAGCAAACCCGGCGAGATCAACTATGCGTCGCCCGGCCGCGGCACGCCGCAACATCTCGCCATGGAGTTGTTCAAGCTCACGGCGCAGATCAATCTCACTCACATTCCTTATTCTGGATCGGCCGGCGCGGTGAAGGATCTCGCGGGCGGACACGTCTCGGCCATGTTCCTGCCGGTCCACACCGCGCTTCCGCTCGCAGAGACCGGACAAATCCGCATCCTCGCCGTGGGCAGCCAGAAGCGGACGCCGCAGGCGGCGAATGTGCCGACGCTCGCAGAACTCGGCGTCACCGATTTCGACGTCGATTTGTGGTACGGCGTTTTAGCGCCGGCCAATACGCCGAAAGAGATCGTCGACCGCTACAATGCGGTGTTCAACGAGATACTCGCGGAGCCGAACGTTCGCGCGCTTCTCGGCAAGCAGGGCCTGATCGCGCAAGGCGGCCCGCCGCAACGCCTGGCAGACCTGATCGCCAAGGATCGCCCGCGCTGGGCCAAGGTCGTCAAGGATGCGCAGATCACCGCGGAGTAGGGCAACGCTACCCCCGCAGCGTCCGGCTTATCCTTGTCACCACCGCGTCCCACTGGCGTTTTTCGGCGGCGGGATAATTGATCAGCACGCAGTTCATGGTGCCGTTGCCGCGGTTGCAGCGGTTGTACCAGATCCGGTCCTTGCGGATGCTGGACACGACAAAGAAATCAGGTGTGATCCGCTTGTAGATGATGCCGGCCGGCGGCTGCTGCTTGGCGAGGAACGCGGCGGGCGAACCGTTTCCGGGATTGGCGACGGACTGCACGGTCAGATCGGCGCGGCGGTCTTCGGTGAAGAAGCGCCGCCCTGTTCCGCCCTCGGGCGTTCCGGCGTCGCTGGTGAAGATCGAAACCGGCATGTCGACGCTGGTTCCGGTGCTCGGGATCACGTAGCGCCGCCACTCGGTGTCGCCGGCAAGCGCGAGCGTGGGAGCCAAGATCCCGATGATGGCGAGGGTGGCGGCGAGGGGCTGCGCACGCATGAACGATCTCCAGTTGGATTCGAAAAGTAATGGAGTTGGTCGGCGTTCGTTCCAGCTGCGTGGCGTCGTTAGCGCGCAGCCTCGCCCGCAATATGCTTCCCCGCGATATACCCGAACGTCAGCGCGGGCCCCAGCGTGATGCCGGCGCCGGGATAATTGCCGCCCATGATGCTCGCCATGTCGTTGCCGGCGGCATAGAGGCCCGCGATCGGCTGGCCGTGTTGGTCGAGCGCGCGGGCGTGTTCGTCGGTCCTGATGCCGGCATAGGTGCCGAGATCGCCGATCACCATCTTGATCGCGTAAAACGGCCCGTCCTTGATCGGCGCGACGCAGGGGTTCGGGCCGTGCAGCGCATCGCCCTGATAGCGGTTATAGGCGCGCGAGCCCTTGCCGAACGCGGGATCGCGGCCTTCCGCGGCTGCCGCGTTGAATTCGGCAACCGTCGCCTCCAGCCCTTGCCGGTCGATGCCGGTGCGGTCGGCGAGTTCGGCCAGCGTCGTGCCGCGCTTGAGATAGCCCGTCTTGAGATGATGGCCGAGCGGCATCGGAAACGGCGGCACGCAGCCGAGGCCATATTTTCGCAAGGCGCGATGATCACACACAAGATACGCGGTGATCTCTTCGCCGGGCTTTGCCGCCTTCACCATGGCCTGCACAAAATCGTGGTAGGAATTGCCCTCATTGGCGAAGCGCCTGCCGTCGCGCATCACGGCGATGACGCCGGGCTTGGCGCGGTCGATAAAGTGCGGCATCACGCCCTTGCTGCCGTCCTTGCGTTCGGTGATCGAGACCGGCACCCAGGCGGCGGCGTTCGGCAAATTATCCTCGATCCGTCCGCCCGCGGCTTCCGCCAGCCGCAAGCCGTCGCCGGTGTTGCCGACCGGACCGGGCGAGAAATGCTCGGTGCCTTCAGGTGCGTGCGGGAACATCGCCTTGCGCCTGGTCACGTCGTGCGGGAAACCGCCGCAGGCCAGCACGACGCCGCGCCTGGCATTGACGCGGATCAGCTTGCCTTGGCGCTCGACGAACGCGCCGCGCACCGCGCCGTCCTCGACGATCAGTTCGTGCACAGGCGACGACAGCCACAGCGGGATCTTGAGGTCGAGCGCCGATTTGGCGAGGCGGCCTGCGAGCGCGTTGCCGTTGGTCAGCGTCATGCCGCGGCCATGGCGCAGCACGTCCAGCGCGTGCCGCGACAGCCGCTTGGCGACATAGAATGCCGAGGTCAACGATTTGGTCGCGCGCATGAAGTGGACGATGTCCTTGCCGGATCCCAGCATCATGCCGAACACGGTCAGTTCGGGCAGGGGACTGCCGAGAGCCTTGACGTGGTCGCCCAGTTCGCGGCCGTCGAACGGCCGCGTCACCATCGAGCGGCCGCCCTGCGCGCCGCCCGGGGCTTCAGCGTGATAGTCGGGAAAGGTCAGCGGCATGTCGAAACGCAGTGCGGTCTTGCTGGTGAAAAAATCCACCGCTTCGGGACCTGCCGGCGAGGAACGCATCAACGCGCGCGGCGTCAAAGCTGTTGCCGGCCTCATGCCGCAGATAGGTCTTCGCCTGGTCGGGGCTCTCGGTGATGCCCCACGCCTTTGCCAACGAGGTGCCGGGAATCCAGAGCCAGCCGCCGGAGCGCGCGGTGGTGCCGCCAAAGCGCGGCTCCTTCTCGACGATCAGAACGTTGAGGCCGTGATGCCCGGCGGTGACCGCCGCCGACATTCCGGCGCAGCCCGAGCCGACCACGAGCACGTCGCAGTCGTAGGTTTCCTGTTCGTTGCCCGCCACGCGATCCGCCCCTGGCTTGATGTTCTTGGGCAGGCATTTGGGTAGGGATCGATTGGCCTGTCAATCGCGTCGGTGCACACTGCCGCTGACCGGCGGCTGGGTAACGGGCCAGTACTGGGCGGCGAGGAGGGCCTCGCCGGCCGGTCGTTCGCTTCAGAAGCGAAAAGGGCACCGCTTTTGTGCGATGCCCTTCTTCGTCACATGAAACGCTTCAAGTGGAGAATTAGTATCTGCCGATTGCCGGCCCGCCAAATCGATAGTTGATGCGCGCGGTGACCATGTCGACATCCTGACGGATGCTGTTGGTGGTCGCTACGCCAAGCGGAGCGGCAGCGAAGCTGTACGTCTCACGCTCGATGAACAGATGATTGTATTCCACACCAATGGACCAATTGGGAGCAAACCCGACTTCGAGGCCGGCGCCCACAGTGGCACCCCAATTCGTGTTGTCCGACGAATTGATCAGCAGGTTGGTGCCCGTGAAGGTGTGATAGAAGCGGTTGTCGACCACCGCGGCGCCGCCCTTCGCGTACAGCAGAACGTTGTTCCAGGCGTAGCCCACCTGTCCGGTGAACAACCCGAACGCCCGAAGCTTGGAGTTGATCGTCAAGTCACCAGGCGCGATGACGAAGGCCGGCGTGGAGACGCTCGAACCGTTCAGGTCCGCCCAATTGCCTTGGGCTTCCAAACCGAAAACGAAGGCGGAGGATTGCCAGCGATAGCCAATCTGTCCACCGACGACAGCTCCGTCTGCGTCGTGGCAGCCTTCGCCGGCCGTGAAAGGCGCGCCCGCAAAGCTTTCGAAGTTCCAGCAATTCCGACTGCTGGCGTAGCCTGCGTTGGCGCCGATATAGAAGCCGCTCCAGTCGTACAGCGCTGCAATCGCGGGTGGTGCCTTGGTGTAGGGTCGAGCGGCCATGTCGGCGGCGTTGGCCGAGGCGCTGGCGAGTGCAACGGAAGCTGCAATGTATCAAAAGTTTTTTCATGTCTTCGTCCCCTTTGCGAGAATTGGACAATAGACTTGATAGGCATCAAATCCTGTCACCGATAAGCCACAAGCATTGCGCTGGCCGAATCGATGGGTTCCACTTTCTAAGGAATTTGCTCCGCGTTTGGATTTCTCTTGCTGTGTATCGGAGGCTCGGCCGCGCTGGACCGCACGCGAATGGCGCGATCTGCGCCAGCATCAGCTCGCAGCATGGATTGTCATTGAGGTCAGCTGTAGCGAGACTTGCCCTTTTCAAACGCCAGGTAATTTTCGATGGCGCGTTGTATGCAAGCGGCAAGCTCTTCTCGGCATTTTGGTGTGTTCAATCCTCGCTGGTTCGCCAGAACATATCCGGCGAGTTCGCGGCATTTGTCATCATATTGGGCGACCACAGCCTGCTCCGCTGAACGTAAGCTCGGATGAATGGATTCCGATGCGAGAGGAACGCTGACGGCCGCGCTTTGGATCACTCTTGGAGACCTGCGCGCGAGGCGTAAGTCAGCCCGGAGTTGACGCGGCCCACATCGCCGACGGGCATTCGAATTCCCGATCCAAGGTCGGCAATCGCGCTCGCTTGTCGCATTCGTTCAATGACGTGGCGAAACGTCACATCGAACGCTTCGACTGATCCACGCGCGATGTCGATCCGTTTCAGGAAGGCAAACCGGCATCCTCTACGCTCGCTGCCAGCGACGTCGCCATTGCTTCACATCGATTGGAGAAACCTGATGAATCCTGGAATTCGCTCACTTTTGGCCGGCGCCGCGTTGGTCGCTACGTTGCTCGGCCCGACCCTCGCGCGGGCCGCTGATATCGTCGACACGGCAGTTGCCGCGGGTTCATTCAATACGCTGGTCACGGCGGTAAAAGCCGCCGGTCTCGTAAAGACGCTGAAGGGCAAGGGGCCATACACCGTGTTTGCCCCGAACGATGCCGCCTTCGCCAAATTGCCGCCCGGAACGGTCGAGTCGCTCCTCAAGAACAAGGCCAAGCTCGCAACCATCCTGAAATACCATGTGGTGCCGGGCCGGGTGAAAGCCGCCGATGTGGCCGGCAAGTCGCTGCAGGTCAAGACTGCGGCGGGGCTACCGGTGAATGTCGACGGCACATTCGGCGTGAGGGTCAACGACGCTCACGTGATCCAGCCTGACATCGAAGCATCCAACGGTGTCATTCATGTTATCGATACGGTCTTGCTGCCTCCGGCATCCGGCAAGAAAAGCAAACATTGAGGCCTGCTTCGGCAGATTGCGACAACCCGGCCGACATCGGCCGGGTTGAATTCCGGTATCAACGACCATCGCCCGGCCGATGTGTCCGCCCGCTCAATTGCCCGTTTCGAACGAACACGTCGCGCCTTCGCCCGACTTTTTTCTGATCTCGGCAGGATCAATCGTGCAGTTGAGTTTCGAGAGGCTCTCGAACACCGATCCGGCGGCGCCGTCGGGCGGTACGCCGGCCATGGCTTCGGTGGCAAAAATTTCGCTGGCCCGGCGTCCGGTGATGGTCTGTTTGGCGCCTTTGAACGTCAGTTCGCAGGAGCGCGCGGTGATGTCGACATTGCTGACGCGGCAGACGATCTTGTCCGCGGTGACCGAAATCTTCTTGGCATAACGCACGCCGCTCTGGCCGACGAAAAATGCGCTGACGGCTTCCCGTTCATCCGCGGTCAGCAGCGGCGAATACAATGCGACGACGCCGGCCAGCGCCAGGGCGGCCGGTCCGCTGGCCGTGGCCGGGGCGGCCGATGCGGCGGACGCCGTTGCGGTGAGAAGCGAGACGGCGAGAACCGCCAGCCTGCCGGATTTCATTTGCATTGTGTCCCCCAAATTCGATGCAATCGTTGTTGGGACATTTGGATGTGGTTCGATTTACCTGTCAATCGTGCGGTTTTTCCCTTCTCCCCTTGTGGGAGAAGGTGGCGCGAAGCGGCGGATGAGGGGTTCTCTCAACGAACAAATTTGCGGAAACAAACCCCTCAACCGTCTCGCCGTCGCTTCGCGCCGTCGATCCACCTTCTCCCACAAGGGGAGAAGGGAAAGCGCCGTGCGTTCAGGGCAGGGCGGCCCCTCGGTAAAGCGCTTGCGCCGCTTCGGCATCGGCGGCACATTTGCAGACGCGACATCAAGATCGCCGAGACGAAAAGCCTGAGGAATCGCCATGGCGGCCACGCGGATCGACTGCGACATTCATCCCGCGGTGGGCGGAACCCGCACCACGCTGCTGCCTTATCTCGACGACCACTGGAAAGAGCAGGTGGTCAGCCGCGCCATCGACGGCCTCGATCTCAACTCCTATCCGCCCAACATGCCGTTCTCGGGCCGCGCCGACTGGCGGCCGGCCAATAGCAAGCCGGGCAGCGAACTCGCGATGGTGCAGCGCGGCGCGTTCGACCAGCTCGGTTCGAGCCATGCGATCTGCAACGTCGTCTACGGCGCGCAGGCGGTGTTCGATCCCTATATGGCGGCGGGCTTTTGCAAGGCGATCAACGACTGGATCGCGGCCGAATGGCTGGCAAAGGATCCGCGGCTCTCCGCCTCGATCGTGGTGCCGATGCAGGCGCCCGATCTGGCGGTGGAGGAAATCGAGCGCAGGGCTGGCGACAATCGATTCGTCTCCGTGCTGGTGCTGGCGCAGGGCGACAGCCTGCTCGGCAAGCGGCACTACTGGCCGGTCTGGCAGGCGGCCGCGAAACACAGACTGCCGGTCGCGATCCATGCCGGCAGCGCCTACCGCTCAGCGCCGAGTTCGATCGGCTGGCCGTCCTATCGTTACGAATATTATCTGGCCGAAGCGCAGGCGTTCCAGGCGCAGATATTGAGCCTGGTCTATGAGGGCGTGTTCGGCAAAATTCCCGATCTCAAGGTCGTGCTGATGGAATCCGGCGTCAGCTGGCTGCCGGCCTTCATGTGGCGCGCCAACAAGACCTGGCGCGGCGTGCGCGTCGAGGTGCCCTGGGTCGAGCGCGAACCGGCTGCGATCATCCGCGACCATATCCGCGTCACCATGCAGCCGTTCGACGGCCCGCCGGATGCCGCTGGCGTCGCCGACGTGATCGAGCAGATCGGCTCCGACAAGATGTTCCTGTTTGCGTCCGACTATCCGCACTGGCAGTTCGACGGCGACGATCCGATGCCGCCGCATCTGCCGGCCAGCATCGCCTCGCGCATGTGCGCCGACAATCCGTTAGAAACCTTTCCGCGGCTGAAACTCGCTGCATAGCATTCGAATATTGAAGGAGGATCGCATGAGTGATGTCATCGACCGCCCTATCCTCGCCGAAGAAGAGGCCGCCAAAAGCCGGCTGCGCATCATCGATTGCGACGTGCATCCGAGCATCCACGCGCATGCCGATATCGAGCAGTTCATGCCGAAGCGCTGGCAGGAGCACTTGCGCACCTATGGCAGCCATCTGCGCACGCCCTATATCGGCACCACGCCCTATCCGCGCTCCTCGCCGCTGATCGCGCGCCGCGATGCGTGGCCGCCGACCGGCGGACCTCCGGGCTCCGATCTGCCGTTCATGCAGAAACAATACCTCGATCCGCTCGACGTCGAGTTCGGCATCCTGCAGGTGCTCGATCTCTTCATCTTCTCGCAGCAGAATCTCGAGTTCGGCGCCGCGATCCAGCGCGCCATCAACGACTGGCAGCTTGCCTTCTGGTCCGACCGCGACCCGCGCCTGAAAGCCTCGATCCTCGCCGGCCAGGACGATACGCAACTCGCCATCGCCGAGATCGATCGTTGCGCCAAGGTCGGCCGCTATGTGCAGATCAACATCTGTCCGCGCGCCAACGAGCCGCTCGGACGCCGCCGCTACTGGCCGATCTTTGCTCGTGCGCAGGAGCTGGGCCTGCCGCTCGGTATTCACGTCGGCGGCTATGGCGGCCACGCGCCGACCGGGGGCGGTTGGCCGTCCTATTATGCCGAGGAACACCAATCGAACGCGCACACCATGGCGGCGCAACTCACCAGCCTCGTGCTCGAAGGTATCCCTGAGCGCTTTCCGAAGCTGAAGATCGTCTTCATCGAAGGCGGCTTCGGCTGGATTCCGTCGGCCACCTGGCGGATGGACCGGCACTTCGAAGCGTTCCGCAGCGAGGTGCCGCATCTCAAGCGAAAGCCATCGGAATATGTGAAGGAGCATTTCTGGTTCACGACGCAGCCGATCGACGAGCCGGACGAGGCAAAACACCTGCGCTCGCTGATCGAATGGGTCGGCGTCGATCGCCTGCTGTTCTCGTCGGATTATCCGCACTGGGATTTCGACGATCCGCGCTACGCCTTCAAGACGCCGCTGACGGAAGTCGAGCGGCGCAAGATCTTCAACACCAACGCCCGCGCCATCTACAAGTTCTGAAAACAGTAAAGACAGCATGGCCCGGCATATCATCGCGCGCACGTCGGAGATTCCGCCCGGCGGCAACAAGGTCGTCGAGATCAACGGCCGCGACATCGTCGTGTTTCATGTCAACGGCGAGTATTTCGCGCTGCTCAATCGCTGTCCGCATGCCGGCGCGCCGCTGGAAAAAGCCGCCTGCGTGGCGCGGCTGACGTCGAAGGAGCCCGGCGTCTACGAACGCTCGCGGGTCGGGGAGTTGCTGCGGTGTGCCTGGCACGGCTGGGAGTTCGACATGCGCAACGGCCAGTCCTGGTTCGATCCCCAGCGCGTCAAGATCAGGACCTATCCGGTCGTGATCGAAGACGGCGAGACGCTGGCCAAGGGGCCCTATGTCGCCGAGACTTTCCCGGTTCATGTCGAGGACAGCTACGTCATCGTCGAGGCGTAAGGTCCGGTTTCCATCCATTTCAGTTCACCGAAGGAGCACTCCATGACGCACGCCATCCGCTTTCACAAAACCGGCGGTCCCGAAGTTCTGGTCTGGGAGGAGGTCGAGGTCGGCAAGCCCGGCCCCGGCCAGGCGCGCATCCGCCACACCGCCGTCGGGCTGAATTTCGTCGATATCTACAATCGCTCCGGGCTCTATCCGTCGCAATTGCCGAGCGGGCTCGGCGGTGAGGCGGCCGGCGTGGTCGAGGAAGTCGGATCCGGCGTGACCGATCTGAAGCCCGGCGACCGCGTCGCCTATGGCAGCGCGCCGGTCGGCGCCTACGCCGAAGCGCGGCTGATCCCGGCCGATCGCCTGCTCAAGCTGCCCGACGGCATCGACGACAAGACCGCCGCCGCCATGATGCTGAAAGGCCTGACCACGCAATACCTGATCCGCCAGACCTATCGCGTCAAATCCGGCGACACCATTTTGCTCCACGCCGCGGCCGGCGGCGTCGGGTTGATCCTCAGCCAATGGGCCAAGCATCTCGGCGCCACCGTGATCGGCACCGTCGGCAGCGACGAAAAGGCAAAGCTCGCCAAGGCCCATGGCTGCGCCCACACCATCGTCTATTCACGCGAGGATTTCGTCAAACGCGTCGACGAGATCACCGGCGGCAAGAAGGTGCCGGTGGTCTATGATTCCGTCGGCAAGGACACCTTCCTCAAATCGCTCGACTGCCTTGCGCCGCTTGGCGTCGCCGCGCTGTTCGGCGCGTCTTCCGGCGCGGTCGATCCGCTCAACCTCGGTCTCTTGGCACAAAAGGGCTCGCTCTACGTCACCCGTCCCACGCTCAACACCTATGCGGCGAGCCGTGAAAACCTCGTGGCGATGGCGAACGAGCTGTTCGACGTCGTCAAGTCAGGCGCGGTCAAGATCGAGGTCCATCAGACCTATCCGCTGAAGGACGCCGCGAAAGCCCATGCCGATCTTGCGGCGCGCAAGACCACGGGGTCGACGGTCCTGACCGTGTGAGCGCCTTCCGGGCCCCATGACGCGCCCAAGCACGCGGCCGAGCCAATGGTAACCTCAGCGCGCGACCGCGCCGAGGTCACTGATGATATCAGCCGCAGACCTGAACGGGCTGCCGCCGCCAGCCGTGGCTGGTGTGGACGCGTCGCTTCACCACGTAGCAGCCGCCGCCATCGTTGTAATCGGCGTAGGGATCGTAGCTATAGCTATAGTCATAGCCATAGGGATCGTAGCCATAGTCGTCATAGTAGCCGTACGGATAAAAGCCGTAGCCTAGCCCGGAGCCGAACGCGAAGCGGCGTCCATGACCGCCGTGGAATCCACGGCCGAAGCTGCCGCCATTGTGGAATCCCCCGGCGAAACCTCCGCCGTGAAAGCCACCGCCGCCGAAACCTCCGCCATGAAAGCCGCCGCCACCGAAACCTCCGCCGTGGAAGCCACCACCGCCAAAGCCACCACCGCCAAAGCCACCGCCGCCGTGCGCCACCGCCACCGAAACCACCGCCGCCGCCGCCATGGCCGCCGCCCCCTCCGCCTCCACCGCCGCGCGCCAACGCCATCGTGGGCGAAACCAGACCCAGGGCCGCAACCGCCACTAACGCGATCAAACTCTTGCGCACCATAACCACTCTCCGTCAGATATCGCTCCCAGCCGCGATACTTCTGAGGTGGCGATCGTTATGTGAATCACCATCGCTATCGGCGCGTCTGCCGCTCAACTGTTTGCGATGCCCGACTAAAAGAAAATTTAAAATAGGCGAGCCGAAGTTACGCCTGTAACGTCTTGTCGCGATCAGGCAGCCCTTGCCGTCAGCCCATCGATCATCGCGCCGACGATGATCGCAATTTCCTTGCGCAGTTCGATCACCGGCACCGCGATCAGCTTTTGCTCGAGGCCGAGCAGCACCATGCCGTGAACCGCCGAGAAAAGGCTTCGCGCCATCACACCCAGTTCAGCCGGCGTTCGTTGCGGAAATAGTTCGGCGAGCGGCCGGTAGATGTGGCGGAACAGATTCATCTGTTCGCTGATCGCCCATTCCGGAACCGGCTTGCCCGGCGACATCCGGTGTTCGAACAGCGCGCGCCACAGTTCGAGATTTTCGGCGGCGAAATCACAATAGGCGACCGCGATGCGCACCAGCGTTTCGCGCGGGGAGGCGGGACCATCGCTTTCGGCGGCCGTCAGCGCCGCGTCGAGCCGCGCGAGCGTCCGCGACCCCACCCGCAGCGTCAGTTCATCCATGTCCTCGACGAGATTATAGACCGCGCCGTTGGCGACGCCGATTTCCCGCGCCAACTCCCGCGTCTTCAGGCCTGCCAAGCCACCGGTGCCGATGCTCCTTTCGGCCGCCAGGATCAATTCCTCTCGAAATTTTGCTCGTCGTTCCAATGCTTTAGACATATTTTACCAAATTCTTGAGCGACGCTCAAAATAGTTCTTGAGCAATGCTCACGGTGGTGCTACAAACAATTCATGAGCGATGCTCATAACACAGGGAGCCACCAATGTTCAAAACTGTTTTGACGCTCTTCCGGGGCAGCGTGGCTGCCGCGGGAGAAGAACTGGAAGACCGCTCGGCGCTTCTCATTCTCGACCAGCAGATGCGCGATGCGGGCGCCGCCGTCGAACGTTCCAAGCGCACGCTGGCGCTGGCGATCGCGGGCGACCAGCAGGAAGGGCGCCGTCTGGACGCCACCAACGCCCGTATCGCCGATCTCGAAGTCCGCGCCACCGCAGCCCTCGATGGCGACCGGGAAGATCTCGCCCGCGAAGCGGCGCAGGCGATCGCCAATCTTGAAGCCGACCGCGACGCCGCGATGACCGCGCGCACCCTGTTTGCTTCCGAGATCAGCCGCATGAAGCGCCAGGTCGCCAATGCCGAAGCGCGGATGACCGAGCTCGAGCGCGGCCGTCGCATCGCCCGCGCATCCGAAGCGGTTCGCGCGCTTCGCCGCGGCGGCATCGAAGCCGCGCGTCCCTACGAATCCACGCTGCCGGAAGCGGAGAACACGCTGAAGCGGCTGCGCGAACGGCAGATCGAGATCCAGGCCGCGGCCGAAGCCCTGATCGAACTCGATGCCGCCAGCGGTCCGCTGGCGACCGCCGAGAAACTCGCCGACCAGGGCTTTGGCCCCCGGCTCAAATCAACCGCGGACGACGTGCTCGCGCGGCTGAACGCCAAACGCACGCAAGCTGCCTGAAACTGAACTTGATCGATTAAACCCATTTTTAAAACGGAGATTTGTCATGAACCAGAACGTCCAACCCCACAGTGGTGCCTGGGTTACCTTTACCTACGTTTCGTTTTCCGCCTCCGCCTTCATGGTCGCGATCGGCGTCTTCTTCCTGCCGCTCGATCTCTGGATCAAGGGTTATCTCGCAATGGGCATCGTCATGCTCGTGCAGTCCTGCGTCACCCTGGTCAAGACCATTCGTGACATGCACGAGGGCAGCAAGCTGGTGAACCGCATCGAGGACGCCAAGGCCGAGCGGCTGCTGATGGAAGTTTCCAAAGCCGCGTAACCTGTGACGCGGTGCTGGCGAAGGCGGGCGGCGGATGCTCTGGCATCCGCCGCCTGTCCCGGACGACGCATTTGAGAGTCGGCGGTGCGATCGTGGCGCCGCTTGTGCAGAGAAGACATGTGTAGAGAAGAGACGGGAAAGGTGACGTCGATGAAGCGAGCGCTGATGTTCCTGCTGCTGGGCCCCGCATTGGTCGTCGTGCCCTGGCTGATCTTTATCGCCGCAATTGAAGGGTTGGGGGGACCGGTCGACTTCGTCGCGACGGTGCTGTTCGTCTTCACGTTCTTTGTCGCGGCGATTACAGGCCTGGTCGATGGATGTCTGGCGCGCGCGTTGCCGGTACGTTTGCGAACGTTCCTGACAGCGTCGGTCGGAGCGATGACGGCGGGCTGTCTGGCCTACGCTTTTTTCACGGGGATTTTTTCGCCGTCAACGTCGATCGCGTGGCTGCTGATGCCGTTCGCAATTGGCGGCGCGGCCGTGATGGGCGCCTGCTCGCTGCTGTCGCACGATTATAGCGGCCGGCCGGGGCCCTCGATCGTGCCGGCCAGCCCGGCAGAGAGCGGTTGGCCGGGTGCGGTCGGCATTCGCCATTCGCTGTCATGAAGCATTTGAGCTCGGCGAAATGTTCCATTTACCCTGCCGCAACCTGAGGTGATAGGGTGACGGCTTCTTAACTGGCGCGGGCGCAGAAGGTCACTGCGGGTCCAGTTGCGCAGCGCCGCTGGCGAAGTGCATCGAGACCACCACGGCCGAACCGTGCTGCTGGAAGTTTTCCAGGACTTTTCGATCAGGACATTCAGTTTCCAAGCCCGCGTAACCTGGTGGCGCGGTGCTGGCGAAGGCGGGCGGCGGATGCTTCGGCGTCCGCCGTTCCAGTCCTCGATGATGTTTGACGCCGCCAACACATCATTTACCCTCCTGCCACAGTAACGTCTCGCACTCATGGCTCCTTAACAGGCCCGGCGCACAAATCCGGACCCGGTGCGGGCAAGTGGCATGGCGTCTTTCTTGAGCGGCAATTCGGCGATCCGTCATGCCCTGGTGCAGGTCCGCGCCGCGGCCGCAAGTCTTGGCGGCTATGGCGTATTCTGGCTGAAGGCGCTGCGCCAGCCGACCATCGATCTCAGCATTCGCACCCATGCCGGGCTGATCACGCGCATTGTCGAATTCCCCGGCCTGTCGCTTTCCGAAGCCGAGCTTGGCGCACTGGTGTCGCAACTGCGCGTTGTCGCCGCCAGGACGCTGCCCGCGGAAAGCCTCACTTACGGTATTTTCTCCGGCGGGCGCGAAATTCTGTCGCGCGCCGTCGTCACGCTGATCTCCGAGCAGGCGACCGGGCGTCCGATCGCCTTCAACGCGCTGTCGGTGATGGAGGTCGAGCTCGATGGAGAACCGGCGGAAGTCACGCATCTCGGCCTGGTGATGGTCGATCCTGACGAACGCGGGCGCGGGCTGTCGTGGGTGCTCTACGGCCTGACGGCGCTGGTTCTCTTTGTCCGTGACGGGTTGCGGCCGAAATGGATTTCGAACGTCACCCAGGTGCCGTCGGTCGTCGGCATGGTCAGCCAGACCTTTGCCGATGTTTTTCCGTCGCCGCATCCGGATGCACGCCAGAGCTTTGCGCATCTGCAACTGGCGCGCGGCATCATGTCGCGTCACCGTGCGGTGTTCGGCGTCGGTGCGGAAGCCGGCTTCGATGAAACCAGGTTCGTCATCACCAATGCCTATACCGGCGGATCGGACGCGCTGAAGAAAACCTTCGACGCCGCGCCCAAACATCGCGACGAGCAATACAACGCGTTTTGCGCCCGCGAACTGGACTACGCCAGGGGCGACGACGTCCTTCAACTCGGCCGCATCGATCTCGCGGGCGCGCGCCGCTATCTGCTCAGCGAAGTGCCGTCCGGTTCGCTGCCGGCGTTGCTCGCGACCGGGACCGCGCTGGCCCTGCAGCGGCTGGTGCTTCCCGCCGTTCACTGGCTGGACGATACCCGGCCCTTCGGCATCCTGCGGCCGCGGAGCGCGGGAAATGCGGGCGGCCCATGACACCCGGGATGATCGCCGATTCCATCGTCAATCTATGCGGCGCGATTGGCCTTGGCGTCGCCATGGCCACGCTTTACCGGCGCGATTCCAGGAGCCCGCTGACGCGGCGCCTTCTGGTCGCGCTCGGCCTCATCGCGTTACTGTTCCTGGTGCGCGGCACGGCGTGGTGGAGCGGCAGCGCGGTGCTCGACAATCTGTCGATGATCCCGGCGGCGCTGATCCCGCTCGGCGCCTTGCTCGTCACCGAAGGAATCCTGCGGCGTCATGCCCCGCGCCCGGCCAAGATCGTCATTCTGGCCGGCGGCATCCTGCTCGGTCTCGCCGGCGCGGTCGGATCGGAGCGCTTTGCCACGCCGTTCGCCGTTCTGCTTGTGCTGTTCCAGCTTGTCGGCTTCGCGATCTGCGCCTGGCTGCTGGCGGCGCGCGACCGGACCACGTTGATGGCATCCGAGAATCGCAGCATCGGGCGCCTCGCCGTCGGCGCTATCCTGGTCATTCCCTTCATCGTCACCGATTTCAGGGTGCTGATGCCGGATATCCCGGTCAGGCTCGGGGCGCTCGGGGCATTGCTCGTCGTCACCGCGATCCTGATCGCGGAACGCGGCGCGGAGACGCAGCGCCAGGCGCTGCTGATGACGGCGCTGCGGCTCTCGAGTTCGGCGCTGCTGGGTATCGCCGCGGCGTTTGTCGCGCCGGAGGTCGATGCCGCGCAGGTCATGCGGTTTTGCGCGATCGCGATCGCCGGCGTTCTCACCATCGGCTTGATGGTGGATGCGTTGCGCGCCCACTTCGAATTGCAGGTGCCCGGCGTCCTCAATTCCGTCGCGGCGTCGCCGGCCAGAACCCGCGACGCGCTGATCGCGGAACTCGCCCGTCACCCGATCTTCGAGGGCGCCCGGCGCTATCGCGAGAGCGAACTATTGAGCTACGATCCGCCGCTGCTGCGCGATTTCCTGTCTGATGTGCGCGTGCTGCGCCGCCAGGATGCGCCGTGGGGCCTTTCATTGTCCGATCCCGCCGTCGAACGCGTGATGTCGCTGCTGGCCGCCAACAGCGCGACGCATCTTATCGTCCTGTCGCACGCGCCGATCGACATCATCGCGCTCGCGGTTCCCGTGATTTCGGCCGATCCGGCCACGGAAACGGCGCTGGCGCTGGTGCGGCGCCTGCTGGCGCTGACGCCGGAAACCGCCTGACGTTCGTCACGCAAAATTTTGCTGCCCGGCTTACGAAATGCAGCGTGACTGTGATAAGACCGCGCCGTAGCGGTTCATCACGGGGCAGGCCGATGTCGAAGCAAGCGATGCGCGAAGAGGCTGAGCGCCTGATCCGCGAGACGATGGAAAAGAAGGCCCTCGTCGTCAAGCAGGGCAACACCCGGATCGAGGCGGTCTGCGGCAAATGCGGCGCGCCGAACCGCGTCCAGGCGGAAAAAGGCGCCACCCGCGTCAAGTACGTCTGCAAGCAATGCGGCGACAAGCAGGTGACGATGTAGCGGCGGACGCTCTTCCTTCTCCCCTTGGTGGGAAGAAGGTGAGCGAAGCGCGCCGGATGAGGGGTTCTCTCAACGAGCAGGACTGCGGAGATGGCCCCTCACGGCTCAATCGCGCTATTGCCCACCCTCTCCACAAGGGGAGAGGGACGACGGCCGGCTCATTCCCCCTTCACGAATTTCGCGAACGCCTCCGCATAATCCGGATGCCAGCGCGACAGCGCCGGACGGTTTTCCACGATGTCGCCGGCCGCCCACAGCATGCGCCGTTCGTCGAGTTCTCTCGGCACGTCATTGTCCGGGCACAGGATGTAGAAATCGCCGGCCTCGATACGCGCGATCATGAAGTCGACGGTCTGCTCGGCGGTCCAGGCGCCGGGCGGCTTCTCGGTGCGGCCGCGCGCGGTCAGCGGCGTGAAGACGTGGCCGGGGATCATCAGATGCGCGCTGATCCTGCAGCCCGGCATGTTGCGCAACTCGTGCTGCAGCGCCTCGGTCTGCGCCTTCACGCCCGCCTTCGAGACGTTGTAGGCGGGATTGCCGGGCGGCGTCGTGATGCCCTGCTTGGAGCCGGTGTTGATGATGAGGCCGGGGCGGGCGCGTTCGATCATGCGCGGTGCAAACGCCTGCGTGCCGTGAATGACGCCCCACAGATTGACCGCGAGAATGCGCTGCCAGTTCTCCAGCGGACCAAGGCTGGTGCTGTCGGGGCCGATGCCGGCATTGTTCATCAGGATGTCGGCGCCGCCGAACCGTTTCTGCACGGCAGTTTCCAGGCCGGCGACCTCGTCGAAGCGGCTGACGTCGATCGCCGCCGTCATGACATCGGCCGCGCCGCCCTTCGCGACGGATACCAGTTTGTCGGCCGCCTCGGCGAGCCGCTCAGCCCCGATATCGGCGATGCAGACCTTCATGCCGAGGGCGGCGAAATGGGTGGCGGCGGCAAGGCCAATGCCGGACGCGCCGCCGGTGATCACGGCGACATTGTTCGGCGACATGGCGGGATGGGGCATGGAAAGTTTCCTGGACGGCTTGGGAGGATCTCAGCGCGTCCAGTTATTGCATACTTTCGGCGCGTTATCAGCCCGCGCGTCTCTTCGCCCGGCCGATATCGGACCGCAATGCCTGCAATTCCTTGCGCGCCGCGCTGGCGGCATTGCGCTCGATCTTGCGGTAGCGCGCGACCAGCGAGTGGCCGAACGGCGTCAGCACCGCGCCGCCGCCGTTCTTGCCGCCGGTCTGCCGTTCCACCGCGGGCTGGCGGCAGATCCGGTTGATCTCGTCGACCAGGTCCCAGGCGCGTTTGTACGACATTTCCATGGCGCGTCCGGCGGCGGAAATCGAACCGCTTCGATGGATCGTTTCCAGCAACTCGATCTTGCCGGGACCGATGCGCCCCCCTGCGTCGATATCGATGCGGAGGCTGAGCGAAGGATGGAGCTTGCCGTTCGGTTTATGCATGGAAGATGTGTTCACTCGTTTCGAGACTACACGTTGCGTCCCGCACCTTTTACGAACAAGCTGAGGCGGTTACATATCCGTATCAACACGGGGTTCTGGAATAGACATGAATTATCCATCGTTGTTTTCGCCGCTCAAGGTCGGCCCCTATCAGCTCGAGCACCGCGTCATGCTGGCGCCGTTGACGCGGATGCGGGCGGCCAAGCCCTCGCTGGCGCCGCGGCCGCTGAATGCCGAATATTACGCGCAGCGCGCCACGCCGGGCGGCTTGCTGATCGCCGAAGCCTCGCCGGTGACGGAAACCGCCTTCGGCAGCCCCGGCGTGCCCGGCATCTACACCGAGCAGCAGATCGCGGGCTGGCGCGAGGTGGTCGATGCCGTTCATGCCAAGGGCGGGATCATCTTCCTGCAGCTCTGGCATGTCGGGCGCGTCTCGCATTCCTCGTTCCAGCCGGGCGGAGCGTTGCCGGTGGCGCCATCGGCGGTGCCGATCGCGGACCTGAAGACCGGGACCGCCGACGGCAAGGCGGCGCCTTACGAGACGCCGCGGGCGCTCGAAACTGCCGAAATTCCCGGCGTGGTCGATGCCTACCGGCAGGCGGCGAAGAACGCGCTCGCAGCCGGCTTCGACGGCGTCGAGGTGCATGGCGCCAACGGCTATCTGATCGAGCAGTTCATGCAGTCGCACATCAATCTGCGCACCGACCAATATGGCGGCTCGATCCCGAACCGCGTGCGCTTCCTGATGGAAGTGACGCAGGCCGTGGTGGAGGTCTGGGGCGCCGATCGCGTCGGCGTGCGGCTGTCGCCCTACGGCGTCGCCAATGGCAGCGGCGAGCCGGACCCGATGCCGCTCTACACGTATGCCGTCGAACAGCTCAATCCGCTTGGCCTGGCCTATCTGCATTTCATCGAGCCGCGCTCCTCCGGCGCCGGCCGCGCCGAGGTCAACCATCAGAACGTGCCGTCGGCGATGGTGCTGTTCCGTCCGATCTGGAAGGGCGTGCTGATCACCGCCGGCGGCTTCACCGGCGAGACCGCGGATGCCGCGATCCGGGATGGCCATGCCGACGCCATCGCGTTCGGCCGCATCTTCATTTCCAATCCGGACCTGCCCCGCCGCCTGCAGCGCGGCTTCCCGCTGACGCCCTACAACCGCGCGACGTTCTATGGCGGCGACGTGGCGGGCTATACGGATTATCCCGAGCATAACGAGCTGGAGCAGGCGTAAACAGATCGTAGCCCGTCATGGAGCGAAGCGAAGAGCACTCCGTCATTCCGGGATGGTGCGTTAGCACCAGACCCGGAATCTCGAGATTCCGGGTTCGATGCTTCGCATCGCCCCGGAATGACAGACGCCCTCTTCGCTGCGCTCCATCCAGGCTACATGCTCGCTGAGAGGTCAATATGTTTCCGGAAGAGGAATCGGAAAAGAAAAAAACCAAAGCCGTCGCGCTCGGCAAGCCCGCCGCCGGCCAATGCCTGTGCGGCAAGGTCGCCTTCGAGATCGACGTGCCGGCGCGCTGGGCCTGGCACGATCATTCGCCGTCGAGCCGCCGCGCGCATGGCGCGGCCTATGCAACCTATGTCGGAAGCTGGCGCAAACGTTTTCGTATCACCAAGGGCAAGACCAGCCTCACGCGTTATGAGGACGCGGCGACCAAAACCGCGCGAAGTTTCTGCTCGCAGCTGCGGCACGCCGATCACCTATGAACGCCCGCGCTCGCCGCACATGGTCAACATCCCCCGCGCGCTGTTCTCGGGCCGCACCGGGCGGCAACCGCTCTATCACATCGCGATCGAGGAATTGCAGGAATGGGCCTACACCGGCGAACCGCTGGTGCCGCTGAAGGGATATCCCGGCGTGGTCTGGCAGCGCTCGAAAAAGAAGAAGCGCGCGGGCGACGATCCTTTCAGCCTCGGCCGCGCAGGGCAGCCATGACCTCGCTCCATTGCGCGCGTCGTTGAAGTTTGGTCATCTGCCTCCGTCCCGCAGGCCAACGAGCCGGCGGGCAGGAGGAAACATGAAGAACAAGATCACCGGCCGCTCCGCATTCCTGGCACTGCTGAAAGACGAGGGCGTCACGCACCTGTTCGGCAATCCCGGCACCACCGAACTGCCGATCATGCACGCGCTGAAGGACCATCCGGACCTCACCTATGTGATGGCGATGCAGGAAAGCCTGGTCGTCGCCATGGCCGACGGCTTCAGCCGCGCCTCGGGCAAGCTCGTCGCCTGCAACGTCCACGTCGCGCCCGGCCTCGGCAACGCGATGGGCTCGCTCTACAACGCCAGCTTCACCGGCACGCCGCTGATCCTGACCGCCGGCCAGCAGGAGCAGGGCCACGGCCTGACGGAGCCGGTGCTCTACGGCCCGCTGGTGCAGATGGCGCAGCCGCTGGTGAAATGGGCGGTCGAGGTGACGCGGCTGGAGGATCTGCCGCGCATCGTGCGCCGCGCCGCCAAGATCGCGACCACGCCGCCGACCGGGCCGGTGTTCATCTCGCTGCCGGGCGACATCCTCAATGCCGAGGCCGGCATCGAACTCGGCCGCTCGACCCGGGTCGATACCCGCGTCAAGCCGTCGGACGAATCGCTGCAGGCGCTGGCCGCGCGCATCCTCAAGGCCGAGCGGCCCGTGATCATCGTCGGCGACGAGATCGTCAAGAGCGATGCGTTGCAGGAGGCCGCACAACTGGCGGAAGCGCTGGGCTGTCCGGCGTATCAGTCCTCGACGCCCTATGGCGCGCAATTCCTGTCCGAAAGCCCGTGCTTCATGGGTCGCGCTGGCGCGGATCCAGAAGATCGCGCGCGACACGCTCGCGCCCTACGACCTCATCATCGCGCTCGGCGGCGATCCGCTGCGGATGTCGGTCTACAGCGAGACCGATCCGCTGCCGGACGGGCTGTCGATCGTGCAGATCGGGCTGGTCGATCACGATCTCGCCCGGAATTACGGCGCCGACATCGCGCTCAAGGCCGACGTGCGGGAAACCCTGCGCGCGCTGGTGCCGGCGCTGAAGGCGTCGGGCGGCGGCGCGCTGGAGACGCGCGCGAAGCAGGGATTGGCGGCGCTGGCGTCGAAGAACTGGGCGGCGCGGCGCAAGCCGCTGGTCGAACAGATTTCGAAAGCACGCCAACACTTCGCCGATCGATCCGGACTGGCTGGCGTTGCAGGTGGTCGAGGCGATGCCCGATAACGCGATCCTGGTCGACGAGGGGCTGACGTCGTCGCGGCAGATGATCGCGCTGCGCCCGCATCGCGACCGCTACGGCTATCACGCGCTGGCCTCGGGCGGCATCGGCTGGGGATTGCCGGCCTCCGTCGGCGTCAGCCTCGCCAATCCGGAGCGGCCGGTGGTGTGTTACTCCGGCGACGGCAGCTCGATGTATTCGATCCAGTCGCTGTGGACCGCGGCCAACCACAAGCTGCCGCTGACATTCGTGATCGTCAACAATGGCGGCTACCGCATCATCAAGCAGCGGCTGCTCGCCTTCCACGGCGACGACAATTACGTCGGCATGGATTTCATCGATCCGCCGGTGGATTTTACCGGCGTTGGCGAAATCGCTGGGGTTGGAGGCGACGAAGGTGACCGATCCCTCGCAGTTGAAGTCGGTATTGTCATCCGCCTTCAGCCGCCCCGGCGCGAAGCTGATCGAAGTGGTGGTGAGCAATTCGGTGAATTGATGCGCGATCTATCAATCGTCATTGCGAGGAGCGTAGCGACGAAGCAATCCATCTCTTCCATCGTGGCCCGATGGATTGCTTCGCTGCGCTCGCAATGACCGTTGCATAGATCTGCGCTTCTACTCCGCTGCCGCCGCCTGCGGCTTCGACGCGATAACTCGCCGCCGGATGCCGCTTCCGCTCAGCCGCGCCCGTCCCGCACCGAACAGCTTCTCCCGCAACGTACCTTCCGCATACGCGCTCTTGTACCGCCCGCGCTTCGTCAGCTCCGGCACCAGCATGTCGGCGATATCCTCGAAATCGCCGGGCGAGGTGGCGAACGCGACGTTGAGGCCGTCGACGTCGGTCTCCTCGAACCAGGCCTCGATATCGTCGGCGACCTTTTCGGGCGTGCCGACCACGACCGGGCCGGCGCCGCCGATGCCGACATGCTCGACGACCTCGCGCACGGTCCAGACCCGGTCCGGATCGGCGCGGGTGACGTTGTCGAGCGCGGTGCGGCCGGCATCGTTCTGGACGTGGCGCACCTCCTGGTCGAGGTCGTAGCCCGAGAAGTCGATGCCCATCCAGCCCGACATCAGCGCCAGCGCGCCCTCCGGCGCGATGTGGCGGCGATAGTCGGCGTATTTCGCTTTCGCCTCGGCCTCGGTGCGGCCGAGAATGATCGTCATCATGGAGAACATCAGGATCTCGGCCGGGTTGCGCCCGATCTCCTTGGCCTGCGCGCGGATCGCCGCCACGCGCGGGCCGATGATCTTGGCCGACGGGCCCGACATGAACACGCATTCGGCATGCTCGGCGGCGAATTGCCGTCCGCGCGGCGAGGTGCCGGCCTGGTACAGCACCGGCGTCCGCTGCGGCGACGGCTCGCTGAGATGGATGGCGTTGAGCCGGTAGTTGCTGCCCTCATGCTCGATGCGATGCACTTTCGACGGATCGGCGAAAATGCCGCGCGCGCGGTCGCGCAGCACGGCGTCGTCCTCCCAGCTTCCTTCCCAGAGCTTGTAGACCAGCTCCATATATTCATCCGCGATCTCGTAGCGGTCGTCATGCGCGGTCTGCTTGTCCTTGCCGGCGCCGCGCGCGGCGCTGTCGAGATAGCCGGTCACCACGTTCCAGCCGACGCGGCCTTCGGTGAGGTGATCGAGCGTCGACATCCGCCGCGCAAACGGGTAGGGCGGCTCGAAGGAGAGATTGCTGGTGACGCCGAAGCCGAGATGCTGCGTCACCGCCGCCATCGCCGGGATCAGCATCAACGGCTCGTTGGCCGGCGTCTGCGCGGCATTGCGCAGCGCCGCGTCCGGGCTGCCGCCGAAGACGTCGTAGACGCCGAGCACGTCGGCGAGAAACAGCCCGTCGAACCGGCCGCGCTCCAGCGTCTTCGCCAGGTCGAGCCAGTAGGGCAGGCGGTTGTAGCCGAGCGTGCGGTCGCGCGGATGGGTCCACAGCCCCGGCGATTGATGCGCCACGCAGTTCATGGCGAAGGCGTTGAGCCGGATTTGCTTTGTCATGAATCGAACCTTGGATGCGTGCAGGGTCCCCTGCGCATTCGCCCGGTTAACGCCGGGCTGTTGCCTGAAATTGTTGCATCCTCGCTGGATTAGCAAGGCCAATCCGGCAAGCCATGCCACTTCCAGCGGGCGGCGTATCCCGATAGGTTGCGCTCCACAAAATTGGCGAACAAGGAAAAGAAAATATGGCTGATCGAGCCGACGCGATTGCGCGGGTACGGGAGCATCTCAATTCCGGCGCGTTTCTCGCCGAACTCGGACCGCAGGGTCGGCTACCGGACCGAAAGCCAGAATCCCGGCCGCGGGCGACGCGTTGCGCGCCTATCTCGTCGAGGACCTGCAGCCCGCCTTCGCCGCGCTCGATTTCTCCACCCGCCTGATCGAATCGCCGAGCGGCAAGGGGCCGTATCTGCTGGCGGACTATCGCGAGGATGCCTCGCTGCCGACCGTGCTCACCTATGGCCATGGCGATGTCGTCGACGGCATGGAAGGCGAATGGCGCGACAATCTCGATCCCTGGCAGACCACGACCAAAGGCGAGCGCGTCTATGGCCGCGGCACCGCCGACAACAAGGGCCAGCACAGCATCAATCTGCGGCGCTTGCGCGCCGTGCGCGAGACGCGCGGCGGCAAGCTCGGCTTCAATGCCAAATTCATCATCGAGACCGGCGAGGAGATCGGCTCGCCCGATCTGCGGCAGGTATGCGAGGCCCATCGCGAGGAATTGAAGGCGGATCTGTTCCTGGCCTCCGACGGACCGCGGCTGTCGGCCGACCGGCCGACCATCTTCCTCGGCTGCCGCGGCGGCATACCGCATCCATCTCGACGTCAATCTGCGCGACGGCGGGCATCATTCCGGCAATTGGGGCGGCGTGCTCGCCAATCCTGCGACGATCCTTTCCAACGCCATCGCCAGCCTGGTCGACGGCAAGGGGCGGATGCAACTCGACGCGCTCAAGCCGCCGCGGATTTCGAACGCCGATCCGCGCGGTGCTCGCGGACGTCAAGGTCGAGCCGACCGCCGACGAGCCGGCGCTGGCGCCGAAGACTGGGGCGAGGAAGGACTGTCGCCGGCCGAGCGGCTGTTTGCCTGGAACACGCTGGAAGTGCTGGCGATGTCGTCGGGCAATATCGACAAGCCCGCCAACGCCATTCCCGGCGACGCGCAATGCGGTGCTGCAGCTGCGCTTCGTCGTCGGCACCAAGTATCGAGGAGGTCATCGATGCCGTGCGGGCGCATCTGCACGGCAACGGCTTTCCGATGGTGGAGGTCAGCGGCGCGCAGAGCTTTGCCGCCTCGCGCACCGATTTCGACAGCCCCTGGGTGAACTGGACCGCGGACTCGATCCGCAAGACCACCGGCAAGGCGCCGGCGATCCTGCCGAATTTCGGCGGCTCGCTGCCCAACGACGTGTTCGCCGAAGGGCTGGGGCTGCCGACGATCTGGGTGCCGCATTCCTATCCCGGCTGCTCGCAGCATGCGCCGAACGAGCACATCCTGCTGCCGGTGACGGAAGAGGCGCTCGCGATCATGGCGGGGCTGTTCTGGGATCTCGGCGAGAGAGAAGGCGCAGCATGATCCCGGAAAAGTGGGCACCGGTTTTCCGACAAGATCACTGCGCAAAAGCGAAGCTACGTGAAGCGCTCACACCCCTTCATCCAGCGCGACCATCTCGCGCTTCTTGCGCAGCGACGGCAGCAGCGGCGCCGATCAGCAGCACGCACCGCGAACGCCAGGCAGACCGCCGAGATCGGCCGCGTCGACGAAGGTCATGAGATCGCCCTGCGACAGGATCAGCGACTTGCGCAGATTGTTCTCCAGCATCGGCCCGAGCACGAAGGCCAGCACCAGCGGCGCCGGCTCGTAGCCGAGCTTGCGCATGAAATAGCCGATCATGCCGAAGGCGATCATCACATAGACGTCGAACACGTTGTTGCTGGAGCAGTAGACGCCGATGATGGTGAACAGGATGATCAGCGGGAACAGGATGTTGTAGGGCAGCTTCAGCAGCTGCACCCACATGCCGATCATCGGCAGGTTGAGCACCAGCAGCATCACGTTGCCGATATACATGCTGGCGACGATGCCCCAGAACAGGCCGGGGTTCTGCGTGATCATCAGCGGGCCCGGCTGCAGGCCGTGAATGACGAAGGCGCCGAGCAGCAGCGCCATCACCACGTTCGGCGGGATGCCGAGCGTCATCAGCGGAATGAAGGCGCCGCCGGCGGCGGCGTTGTTGGCGGCTTCGGGCCCCGCCACGCCCTCGATCGCGCCCTTGCCGAAGCGCTCCGGCGTCTTCGACAGCCGCTTCTCCAGCGCATAGGAGGCGAACGAGGCGACCACCGCGCCGCCGCCCGGCAGGATGCCGAGGAAGAAGCCGAGGATCGTGCCGCGCGCGATCGGGCCGGCGCTGGCTTTCCAGTCCGCCTTGCTCGGCAGCAGGTGCGTGATCTTGGCGTTGATGACGTCGCGCTTGATCACCTGCTCGGTGTTGAGCAGCACTTCGGCGACGCCGAACAGGCCCATCACCACCGGCACGAGGCCGATGCCGTCGATCAGCTCCATGCGGCCGAAGGTCAGGCGCGGCTGCGCGGTGATGCTGTCGAGCCCGATCAGGCCGAGCACGACGCCGATGCAGGCCATCAGCAGCGCCTTCGCCATCGAGCCCTGCGTCAGGAAGGTCAGGACGACGAGGCCGAGCACCATCAGGCTGAAATATTCGGCCGGGCCGAACGCGATGGCGACGCTGGCGAGCTTCGGCGCCACCAGCATCAGCGCGACCAGCGCGAAGGTGCCGGCGATGAAGGAGCCGAAGGCGGAGATGCCGAGCGCCGGGCCGGCGCGGCCCTGCTTGGCCATCTGGTGGCCGTCGATGCAGGTGACGACGGAAGCCGCCTCGCCGGGAATGTTGACCAGGATCGAGGTGGTCGAGCCGCCATACATCGAGCCGTAGTAGATGCCGGCCATCATGATGATGCCGGACTCCGGCGTGCCCGACAGCGTGACCGGCAGCAGCAGCGACATCGCCGAGATCGGGCCGATGCCGGGCAGCACGCCGACCAGCGTGCCGATGAAGACGCCGATGAAGCAGTAGAGCAGGTTGATCGGGCTGCAGCGCGACGCCGAAGCCATGCGCGACGTTGATGAGCGTGTCCATGGTGCGCGCTCAGCCGATCCCGAAGATGCCCGAAGGCAACTGGATCAGGAGCAGGCGCTTGAGGACCCACCACATGCCGAGCGGGACGAGCAGCGCAGATCGGGATCGCCAGCGACCAGCGCACCGGATCGATCAGGCGCATCAGCAGCAGCATCAGCGGGATCGCGGACAGCAGGAAGCCGAGCGGGTCGAGCGCGAAGGAAAACGCGATGAGGCAGACGATCACGAGCAGCGGCTTGGTCCAGCGCGTGTTCACCCAGCGCGAGCCGAAGGTCGGCCCGCCCTCGGTGAGCGCGCGCGACGATGATCGAGGCGGCGAACACGCACATCAGGATGCCGGTGTAGAACAGCACGAAGCCGGAGCCGGGATCGTTGATGGTGCCGAGCTTGAGCTTGAGCCCCGACCAGACCACGAAGCCGCCGAGCGCAAGCCCGATCAGCCCGCCCCACAGTTCGGAGTTGTTGAGGCGGAATTTGACGTTGGATCGATCGCTCATTGCATTTCTCTCAGCCGTTCCCCGGACGCTGCGCAGCACCATCAGCGCGGTTACGCGCGTCTGGACGCGCTATGGTGGTGCGCTGCTGAGCCGGGGTCCGTCGGCTGTGCGGATGCAGTGCAGCCGCCGGCGCTGCGTACGCGACACGTGTGGCTAGTTCGTCTTCTTCGCGAGCCCGAGCGTGTCGATCACCTTGCGCTCGGACTCGGTGACCTCGACGACGAACTTCTTGTAGTCCTCGGTGTTCTTGTAGTTCGGCACCATGTCGAACTTGGCGAGCGTCGCGATCACCGCCGGATCCTCCATCGCCTTCTTGAAGGCGTCGTGCAGCTTGGCGACGATCTTCGGGTCCATGCCCTTCGGGCCGGCGATGCCGAACGGCAAGTCGTAGACCATGGGATAGCCGAGTTCCTTCAGCGTCGGCACGTCGGGAAGTTCGGCGAGCGCTCCGACGGTCCACACCATCAGCAGGCGCAGCTTGCCGGCATCGACCAGCGGCCGCCAGCCGGTGGAGTCCGCCTGCAGCATGGTGTGCTGGCCGAGCACCGCGGCGTTGGTTTCCGCGCCGCCCTTGAACGGCACCTGCGTCAGCTTGATGCCGGCCAGCGCCGCGATCTGCTCCATGCCGATATGCAGCGACGTGCCGGCGCCCGGCGTCGCATAGGTCACCTTGCCGGGATTCTCCTTGGCGAAGTCGACCACGTCCTTCCAGGTCTTGAACGGCGACTCGGCGCTGGTGGTGACGCCGAAGGTGTAGCCGGTGAGATGGACGATGTAGGTGAAATCCTTGGCCGGATCCCAGGAGACGTCCTGCATCAGCGGCAGGCGGAACACCGTGATCGGAATTTGCGCGATGGTGTAGCCGTCGGGCTTGGCCGCCGCCGCCATGGTGGCCGGGCCGACCGTGCCGCCGCCGCCGGCCTTGTTGTCGATCGGCGATCGGCTGGCCGAGCATCTTCGAGGCGCTCTCGGCGATCGCGCGCATCGAGATGTCGGTCGAGCCGCCCGCCGGCCACGGCACGATCAGGGTGATCGGCTTGGTCGGATAATCCTGCGCGCCGGCGGCGGCCGAAACCAGCATGCCGATGGCGGCGAGCGCGATGTTAAAATGGCTGACGTCCAGAACATGTCAAAATTCTCCCTTGCGGCCTCGTTGATGGCGAGGCGCGTTATTTTCTTTGCCGGCGCGATCTTCCCCGAAATCGCCTGAGAAGAAAAGCTTGATTGACCGCGGTGGACCCCGCCGCGGAAAGCCGAGCGGCCGGAAAGCACGCATGCGACAATAGGTCTGCAGTCGGCATCCCGAGCGACGGAATTTGACGGCCCCGGAGCCAGGGAGGGAGATCGGCCAAGGCAATAAATCAAGGAAAGCTCAAGGTCGGGATAGCTTGCGATGTAGGGTTGTTCGGGCCATCATATGCCGACCGGAAGGACCCGTTCCGTCCTTGCCAATGGCGGCATTGCAGGAAGCCCGCCTGGAGCCCATGATTTCAGCTCCGAACGCAACCGACGCCGCCATCATCGAGGCGTTCGCCAAAATTCCTGCGCTGCTCGACCAGACACCGGCCTTGATCGCGCGCGGCCGGTTTCTCGACTGCGAATGCCTGCTCGGGCCTATGACCAGCGCCTTTCATGTCTCGATCCGCGCAGGGACGGATCGTCGACCTGACACCGGCGCCGGTGCTGATGCGGTCCTGGCGATTTTCCTATCGCGCCCGGCCGCGGCCTGGGCGGAGTATTGGCAGCCCGCGCCGCGGCCGGGCTTCCACGACCTGCTGGCGCTTGACCAAGCGCGGGGAGGCGGTGCTGGAGGGCGACCTGCATCCATTCATGACGCATCTGCAGTACTTCAAGGATGTGCTGGCGCTGCCGCGGCCGCCAGTTTCGCAGCGGCCGTGTCATGAACGGCCATGATCGAGCCGATGGTCGGCCGCTACGTGCATGTCGAGATCGACGGCGAGATGTACCGCATCTATTTCGAGGAAAACGGCACGGGCATTCCGCTGGTCTGCCTGCACACCGCCGGCTCCGATGGAAGGCAATGGCGGCATCTGCTGGCGGATGAAGAGTTTGCGACGAAATTTTCGCATCATCGCCTTCGACATGCCCTGGCACGGCAAATCGAACCCGCCGGCGAGCTGGGACGGCGCGGAATATCAGCTCACCACCGCGCGCTACACGCAGACCATCCGCGCCTTCTGCAGCGCGCTGCAGCTGGACAGGCCGGTGGTGATGGGCTGCTCGATCGGCGGCCGCATCGTGCTCAATCTGGCGATCGATCATGCCGCCGAATTCCGCGCGCTGATCGGGTTGGAGGGCGCCGACTTCCAGGCGCCGTGGTACGACACGGCATGGTTAAACCGCCCCGACGTCCACGGCGGCGAAGTCTGCGCCGCGCTGGTCTCCGGCCTGATGGCGCCGCAAAGCCCGGCGACT
The DNA here is from genome assembly GCA_963790735.1 of uncultured Alphaproteobacteria bacterium. Taxonomy (GTDB): domain Bacteria; phylum Pseudomonadota; class Alphaproteobacteria; order Rhizobiales; family Xanthobacteraceae; genus Bradyrhizobium. The sequence continues at coordinate 188,289 of CAWBQP010000044.1, forward strand.
TCCCGGGCCGAGACGTTATGGGCCTACAAGCAGGGCGGGCCGGGCGTGTTCAAGGGCGACCTGTATTTCTATCGGGTCGACGGCGATCTGCGCGGCAGGGTCGAGGAGATCGATACTAAAGTATGCCCGCTCTTTCTGCTCACCGGCGAGTATGATTTCTCCTGCACGCCGGAAGACACCAAGCGGACCGCCGCCGCCATCGGGGGCGCCAGCGTCACCATCATGGAGCAACTCGGCCATTTTCCGATGAGCGAGAATCCCGAACAGTTTCGCCGCTACATTTCGCCGGTCCTCGGCGAGATCCTGGCCGCGGAAGCGAGCGCAGGCCGAACCGACCGTTGGTAGGCCGGCGATCGTATGAATAGCCGGCGGCGATCGGAACGGTTTTGGTCCGAATTGTGCAGGTATAGTGCGCCCCGCCCGGGCGGCCGTGAAAAGACAGGTTCGAATTTGCCGGCGAAACCATCCGGCAAGTTACTTCGTAAGCTAGCTGGCAAGTCGCCAGTTTTGGGTCGATGAGCAATCATCTGCAGCCTTATAAAGGAGAATACGTGAAACATCGTCAGACTCATCGGCTATCCGCTCGCCGCCGCGCTCTGCGCCGGCCCGGCCACGGCGCAGGAGCTCACCGGGACGCTGAAGAACATCAAGGACACCGGCGCCATCACGCTCGGCTTCCGCGATTCTTCCATTCCCTTCTCCTATCTCGACGACAACCAGAAGCCGATCGGCTACGCCATGGACATCTGCTACAAGATCGTCGATGCCGTGAAGAAGGAGCTCAAGCTCGACAAGCTCGAGGTCAAGCTCAACCCGGTGACGTCGTCGACCCGCATTCCGCTGCTCGCCAACGGCACCATCGATCTCGAATGCGGCTCGACCACCAACAATGCCGAGCGCCAGAAGCAGATCGCCTACACCAACACCCACTTCCTGACCGCGAGCCGCTACGTCTCCAAGAAGTCCGAGCAAGATCAACGCGATCGACGACTTGAAGGGCAAGTCGGTGGTCTCCACCGCCGGCACCACCAACATCAAGCAGCTCACCGAGGCCAATGCCGCGCGCAGTCTCAACATCAACATCATTCCCGCCAAGGACCATGCCGAGGCGTTCCTGATGGTCGAGACCGATCGCGCGGTCGCCTTCGTGATGGACGATATCCTGCTGGCGAGCCTGGTCGCCGGCTCGAAGGCGCCGGGCGACTACGTCATCTCCAAGGATGCGTTCTCCAAGCCCGAGCCCTACGGCATCATGCTGCGCAAGGACGATCCGGCCTTCAAGAAGGTGGTCGATGCCGCGACGGCGGCGCTCTACACCGGCGGCGAGGGCCAGAAGATCTACGACAAGTGGTTCACGCAGAAGATCCCGCCGAAGGGCCTGAACCTCAACGTGCCGATCGGCCCGGAGCTGAAGAACGAGTTCGCCAAGCCGTCGGACTCGCCGGATCCGGATTCGTACAAGTAAGCATCAACGACGTCTTCCCTGCCCATGCAATGGCCCGGTCATTGCATGGGCATTTGACGTTGTATGTCAGGTTCGATCATGGAGGGCTGCGTGGGCTGTCGTCGAATGGTCCGAAACCATCCTGTGAGGAGCAAATTCGTATGAAGACAATGGCGTAGGATCGCGTACACGCTGGCCGTCGTCGGCTGCGCCGGACAGGCCGGCGCGCAGGAATTGACCGGGACGCTGAAGAACATCAAGGAGACCGGCGCCATCACGCTCGGCTACCGCGAATCGTCGATCCCGTTTTCCTATCTCGACGACAACCAGAAGCCGATCGGCTACGCCATGGACATCTGCTACAAGATCGTCGATGCCGTGAAGAAGGAGCTCAAGCTCGACAAGCTCGAGGTCAAGCTCAACCCGGTGACGCTCGTCGGCGCGGATTCCGCTGATGGCCAACGGCACCATCGATCTCGAATGCGGCTCGACGACCAACAACACCGACCGGCTGAAGCAGGTGGCGTTCACCAATACGCATTTCCTGACGGCCACCCGGTTCGTTTCCAAGAAGTCGAGCAAGCTCGGCTCGATCGACGATCTCAAGGGCAAGCCGGTGGCCTCCACCTCGGGCACCACCAACATCAAGCAGCTCACCGAGACCAACGCGGCGCGCAACCTCGGCATCAACATCATTCCCGCCAAGGAGCATGCCGAGTCGTTCCTGCTGGTCGAAACCGACCGTGCGGTCGCGGCCGTGCTGGACGACATCCTGCTCGCCAGCTTCGTCGCGGGATCGAAGGACCCGGACGCCTACGTGATTTCCAGCGACGCGTTCTCGAAGCCGGAGCCCTACGGCATCATGCTGCGCAAGGACGATCCGGCGTTCAAGAAGGTGGCCGATGCCGCCACGGCCGCGCTCTATACCAGCGGCGAGGGCCAGAAGATCTACGACAAGTGGTTCATGCAGAAGATCCCGCCGAAGGGCTTGAACCTCAATGTCCCGATCGGCGCCGAGCTGAAGAACGAGTTCGCCAAGCCTTCGGATTCGCCGGATCCGGATTCCTACAAGTAAATACAGACCTTCGGCGCACGGACGCCGCAAGGCCCGGCCATTTCCAGCGGAAATGGCCGGATATTTGCATGGACGTTGTTTCGATAAACGCTAATCTCGGGGCGTTGGCGCGCGATATCGGCGCTGCGCGGGGGCGAAAGTGAACTATAACTGGAACTGGGGCATCTTCTTCGAGCCGTCGCCGAACGGCACCGGCAACTATCTCGATATGCTGCTGTCGGGTCTGGTGCTGACGATCAAGACGGCGCTGCTGGCCTGGATCATCGCGCTGGTGATCGGCACGATCGTCGGCGTCATGCGCACGCTGCCGTCGAAGACCGCATCCGCGATCGGCTTCTGCTACGTCGAGTTCTTCCGCAACATGCCGCTGCTGGTGCAGCTGTTCCTGTGGTTCTTCGTGCTGCCGGAACTGCTGCCGCGCAGCGCCGGACTGTGGTTGAAGCAGATGCCGAACGCGCCGTTCTGGACGGCAGCGATCGGCGTCGGTCTGTTCATGTCGGTGCGCGTCGCCGAGCAGCTCCGCGCCGGCATCGGCTCGCTGCCGCGCGGGCAGAAAATGGCGGCGACCGCGCTCGGGCTGACCACGACGCAGGCCTATCGCTACGTGCTGCTGCCGATGGCGTTCCGCGTCATCCTGCCGCCGCTGACATCCGAGTTTCTCAACACCATCAAGAACACCTCGGTCGCCATCACCATCGGCCTGATCGAGCTGACCGGCCAGGCGCGCGCCATGCAGGAGTTTTCGTTTCAGGTGTTCGAGGCCTTCACGGCCGCGACGGTGATGTATCTGCTCATCAACATCGTCGTCGTGATCGGCATGCGCTTGCTCGAGCGCCAGGTGGCCATCCCCGGCTACATTTCCGGGAAGTGAAGGGCACCTGATGTTCAGCAACTTCGACTTCGACGTCATCCGCCGCTCGCTGGGCTACCTGTTTATCGACGGCATGACGTTCACGCTGACGCTGACGGCGCTTTCGGCGGTCGGCGGCCTGGTGTTCGGCACGCTGCTCGCGCTGATGCGGCTGTCCGGCTTCAAGCTGCTCGGTCGTATCGCCGGCCTCTATGTCGACCTGATGCGCTCGCTGCCGCTGGTGCTGGTGATCTTCTGGTTCTACTTCCTGGTGCCCTATATCGGGCAGTGGCTGACGGGCGCGTCGCGGCCGATTCGCGTCGGCGCGTTCACCTCGTCGCTCATCACCTTCATCATGTTCGAGGCGGCGTATTTCTCCGAGATCATGCGCGCCGGCATCCAGTCGATCTCGAAGGGCCAGCCGGCGGCGGCAAGCGCGCTCGGCCTGACCTACAGCCAGACCATGCGCTACATCGTGCTGCCGCAGGCGTTCCGCAACATGCTGCCGGTGCTGCTGACGCAGACCATCGTGCTGTTCCAGGACACCTCGCTGGTCTACGTGCTGTCGATCACCGACTTCCTCGGCGCCGCCAGCAAGGTGGCGCAGCGCGACGGCCGGCTGGTCGAGATGTACCTGTTCGCCGCCGCGGTCTACTTCGTGATTTCCTGTTTCGCGTCCTACGGCGTCAGGCGCCTGCAGGCGCGCATCGCCATCGTCCGGTAAGAGAATGATGAGGCAAAAGTGCGAACCGGTTCTCCGAAGAGATCATGCTCGAGCGATCACGCGAGGTCGATGATCGAAATCAGCCACGTCAACAAATGGTACGGGCCGAGCTTCCAGGTCGCTGAAGGACTGCACCACCAGCGTCGCCAAGGGCGAAGTGGTGGTGGTGTGCGGTCCGTCAGGCTCGGGCAAGTCGACGCTGATCAAATGCGTCAACGCGCTGGAGCCGTTCCAGGAAGGCGAGATCATCCTCGACGGCATCAAGGTCAACGATCCGAAGACCGACCTGCCAAAGCTGCGCGCCCGCGTCGGCATGGTGTTCCAGCATTTCGAGCTGTTTCCGCATCTGAGCATCATCGAGAACCTGTGCCTGGCGCAGGAGAAGGTGCTGGGCCGCTCCCACGAGGAGGCGATGGCCAAGGGCGACAAACTGCTCGACGCGCGTCGGGCTGACGGTGCACGCGAACAAGTATCCGGCCGAACTGTCCGGCGGCCAGCAGCAGCGCGTGGCGATCGCGCGGGCGCTGGCGATGGATCCGATCGCGATGCTGTTCGACGAGCCGACCTCGGCGCTCGATCCCGAAATGATCAGCGAGGTGCTCGACGTCATGGTCGACCTCGCCCGCGAAGGCATGACCATGATGGTCGTCACCCACGAGATGGGCTTTGCCCGCAAGGTCGCGCACCGCGTGATCTTCATGGACACGGGCGAGATCGTCGAGGACGCGCAGAAGGAGGACTTTTTCGGCAGCCCGCGCAGCGAGCGCGCGCAGCAATTTCTGTCGAAGATCCTGTCGCACTAGGGCACACCGTCATTCCGGGGCGCCTCGAGGAGGCGAACCCGGAATTCTCGAGATTCCGGGTTCGATGCTTCGCATCGCCCCGGAATGACCGCGAGGAGGGTTCCTCGCCCCCGCCAAATTGCTTATAAGGTCCGCCACACCGCCTTGTACTACTTCCAGGAGAATCCGCTTTGGAACCGATCGCTTACGTCAACGGCTCGTTCGTGCCACTTTCAGAGGCCAAGGTCTCGATCCTCGACCGCGGCTTCCTGTTTGCCGACGGCATTTACGAGGTCGCCGCCGTGCTCGACGGCAAGCTGATCGACAACGCCTCGCATCTGGCGCGGCTGGAGCGCTCGGTCGGCGAGATCGAGCTGGCGCTGCCGGAGACGACCGCGCGCATCCAGGAAATCCAGCGCGAACTGGTCAAGCGCAACAATCTCGTCAACGGCATGGTCTATCTGGAGGTGACGCGCGGCGCCGACACCGGGCGCGACTTTGCGTTTCCCAAGGGCGTCAAGCCGACGCTGATCATGTTCACGTCGATCAAGGACATCATCAACGCGCCGTCGGCCAAAACCGGCATCAACGTGATCACGGTGCCCGACCTGCGCTGGACCCGGCGCGACATCAAGAGCGTCGCGCTGCTGGCGCAGGTGCTTGCCAAGCAGGCCGCGGCGGAAGCCGGCGCCGGCGAGGCCTGGATGATCGAGGACGGCAAGGTGACCGAGGGAGGCTCGTCATCGTGCTTCATCCTGACCCAGGACGACGTGATCGTGACACGGCAGAACGGCAGCGCGATCCTGCCCGGCTGTACCCGCAAGGCGGTGATCGCGCTGGCCGAGGAGCGCCAGCTCCGGGTCGAGGAGCGGGCGTTTTCGGTTGAGGAGGCGCTGGCCGCCAAGGAGGCCTTCATCACCAGCGCGACCGTGTTCGTGCAGGCCGTGGTGTCGATCGACGGCAAGAAGGTCGCAGACGGCAAGCCCGGCCCGATGACCGACCGGCTGCGCGAGATCTATGTCGAGTTCGCCAAGGCGACGGCGGTGTAAGCGCGCTCGACCCTCGGTGTCGTCGTCCGGCTCGCCCGGACGATCCAGTATTCCAGAGACGTCAATGCTGAACCGAGATACCGCGGCATGCCGGATGCCCCGCTTCAAACGGGGCACGACAGCGGCTCGTGTCAGGCATTCAGCAAGAAAAGCCGCTGCTCGGTCTCGCCCTGCTTGCGGGCATCCCGGGTTGTGCGGAAGCCGCCGCCGTTGATCTGCGAGGCGTTTTCAATTCGAACGAATGTTTCCGTGAGTCCTGCGACGAGGATACCCGGCGTCTGGATCGACGCTCCTCGATACAATAAGGTCGCTTCATGCAACGGAAGAATTGGTGGATGTTTCCGCGCAAGTCGGCACTGACAGCGCGTGCGAGGCTGCCGGCTGCCACGGTCGCGCTCGCGGTGGCGACCGCCTGCCTGCCGGCGCTCGCATTCGGGCCGCCGCCGAATGCCGCCCTGTCGTCCGAAAAGCTCTCGCGGATCGACGACTTTTTGAACGACCAGATCGCGAGCGGCGAAATTCCGGGCGCCATCGTCCTGATCCAGCGCCACGGCAAGCCGGTCTATTTCAAATGGTTCGGCAAGCGCGATGTCGATGCCGGGATCGACATGACGCCGGACGCGATTTTCCCGCTGCATTCGCTGACCAAGACCGTCACCAGTTTTGCCGCGATGATGCTGGTCGATCGCGGGACCATCAAACTCGACGATCCCGTCAGCAAATACATTCCTTCCTTTGCCGGCATGAAGGTCGGCGTCGAGCGCAAGGACGAGTCCGGCAAGGCGGTGCTCGATCTCGTGCCATTGCGCCGGCCCGTCACGATCGAGGACCTGCTGCTGCATACGTCGGGTATCACCTATGGCTTCTATGGACGGCGCGGGCTGGTGAAGGAGGCCTATGACGGCATCTATCTCGGCGACTTCGACAATGCCGGATTTGCCGAGCGGATTGCCAAATTGCCCCTGGCCGAGCAGCCGCGGACGCTGTGGGACTACGGTCATTCCATCGACGTGCTCGGCCGCGTCATCGAGGTCGCTTCCGGTCAGTCGCTGTACCAGTTCGAAAAGACCCGGTTGTTCGATCCGCTCGGAATGACGACCACCAAATTCTTTTTGACCGATCCGGCTGAGCGAAAACGTTATGCCCAGCCGTTGCGCAAGGACCGACATATCGAGCGTAACTCACTCGATGTCACCCGTTGGGAATCCGGCGGCGGTGGATTGGTGACGACCGTCGCCGATTTTGCGCGCTTTGGGCAGATGCTGCTGAGCGGCGGCGCGCTCGACGGCAGGACTTATATCGGGCCTGAGACGTTTGCGGCCATGACGACGGATCACATCGGTCCCGGCTCGGGCGTCGCGCGCAACTATTTCTATTACCCCGGCGACGGCTTCGGGTTTGGCTACGGTGTTGGCGTCCGCACCGACCCCGGCAATGCGGTACCGCCGCCGCCGGGCTCGCCCGGCGAAATCAAATGGGACGGCGCCACCGGCGCCTATCTCGTGATCGACCGCGCCCAGGATATGTTCTTCGTCGTGCTGCAAAACTCGCCGTCGGCCCGCCAGCATGTACAAGTGAATGTCAAGAAACTGGTTTACGATGCGTTCGAGAAATGACGTTGGCGACTGGAGCCGAAACCGTGTTGCGAAAGGCCGGTGAGAGCTATCAGGTCGCCGGGGTCACGGGGCGCATCGTGGCGTTCGACCGGGCGCGCACGTTCATCACGCTGCTGGTGGTGATCCACCATTCCGTCGTCAACTTCACCCATTTCGGCAATGGCGACCGGATGCGCTGGCTTGGCTTCGACCTGATCGTCCTGTTCAACGACAGCTTCTTCATGGCCTTCATGTTCCTGATTTCGGGACTGTTCGTCCATGACAGCCTGATCCGTAACGGCACGGGTGGCTTCCTGCGCCGCCGCGCCTGGCGATTGGGGATACCGCTGCTGGTGTCGGTCTTCGTGCTGATCCCGATCGCCTATTACGCTTCGTTCCTGCGCTATCACATGCCCGGCACGACGGACTTCAACTACTTCCATTACTGGGGGCGCATGATCACCACCGGGCCATGGCCGTCGGGACAATCATGGTTTCTCTGGGTGCTGCTCGTGCTCGACGTCATTGCCGCCGCGATCTGGATCACAGCGCCGAAAATCCCGGGCGCGTTCGGCCGTCTGATCGGCGCGCTTCGCAGCCGGCCGAATGGCGGCCTTAGCGGCTTTTGTTGCTGTCTCGGTCGTGTCCTATTTGCCGCTGCGTCTCTGGTTCGGCGACGGCGCCTGGTTCGAGCCGGGCCATTACCCGTTTCCAATCCAGACCAGCCGCATCCTGCTGTATCCCGTCTATTTCTTCACCGGTGTCGGCATCGGCGTCGTCGGCCTGAGGGCGGGCATCCTTGCAGAGGATGGGGAGGTGGCAAAACGCTGGGCGACATGGCTCACGCTCGCGATTTTGCTGTTCGGCCTGATCCTGCTCCTGGTCTTTGCCCATCACAACTGGATCGAAAACGTTGCCGCGCCGCCGCTGTGGTGGCGAGCCGCCTATGGCACGGCGTTCGCGATGTTCAGCGCCGTTATGGCCTTTACGGTGCTTGCGACATCGTTGCGGCTGTCGCGCGCCAGCCTGTGGCTGCTCGACGCGATGCAGCCATCGGCCTACGGCATCTTCCTGTTCCACTACATGTTCATCATCTGGCTGCAATATTTCGTCTACGACCCGGCATGGCCCGCCGGCGTCAAGGCGGCCATCGTGTTCGCCGTTACGCTCGGCGGCAGCTGGCTGCTGACGGTGTTGTTGCGAAAGATTCCGCTGGTGGCGCGGACCATTTGATCCGCCCGTCATGGCGGACCATGCGCCATTGCATGGCGAATGCGTGTATGAGGGAGTTCTTCTCTCGCGCTGGGGCTCTCCATGTCTCGATTTTTCGCATCGATCTTGTTCGCGCTTGCAGCATGCGCGCTTGCGCCGGCTTCGGCCGCCTATCCGGATCGTGTGATCAAGATCGTGGTGCCGTTTGCGCCGGGCGGCGGTACCGACGTCGTGGCGCGCACGCTGGCGCAGGAGATGGCAAAAGAACTCGGCGCGTCCGTCATCATCGAGAACAAGCCGGGCGCGGGGACCATTCTCGGCACCCAGCTGGTCGCGGCCAGTCCGCCGGACGGTTACACGCTGCTGATGGGAACGTTTGCCAACGCCGTCAATCCCAGCCTGAATGCGAAACTGCCCTACGACGCGCACAAGGATTTTGCGGCGGTGGCGCTGCTGGCGCGCTCCTTCAACATCGTGGTGGTCAATCCGGCGTCGCCGATCAAATCGATTGGCGACCTGATTGCGGCGGCAAAGGCCGCGCCTGCGAAGCTCACCTATGGGACCTACGGCACCGGCACTTCGGCGCATCTGGCAGGCGAACTGTTCAAGCACATGGCCAAGGTCAATCTGGCGACGGTGCCCTACAGGGGCGCCGCGCCCGCGATCACGGATTTGATGGGCGGCCAGATCGACGTGATCTTCACGACGGTGGCCAGTGCCGCGTCCCTGGTGGAAGCCGGCCAGTTGCGCGCCATCGCCGTGACGTCGGCAGCGCGCTCGCCGGCCTTCCCGCAGCTTCCCACGGTGGCGGAAGCCGGCGTTCCCGGCTACGCCGCCGAAGCCTGGTACGGCCTCTACGCGCCCGCCAAAACGCCACCCGAAATCATCGACCGGCTCAACAAATCGGCTGCGAAAGCGGTCCAGTCCGAGGCATTCAAGAAGCTCGGCACCAACGAAGGCCTGGTCATGGTGGCCGAGCCGCCGGCCGCGCTCGACCGCTATTTTGCGAGCGAGGAGGAGCGCTGGCGCAAGGTGATTCAGGACGCCGGGATCAAGATCGAGTAGGGCAGGGCGAGGCCCCCGGCGGGGCGCCACATCCTTCGAGACGTGCGTTCCGCGCTCTTCAGGATGAGGTCAAATACCTCAGACCTTCTCCGCCACGAACCTGTTCCGCAACGTCCCGATCCCGGTGATGTCGATCTCGACGACGTCGCCGTCTTTCAGGTTGGGCGAGGCGCCGTCGGTGCCCATCCAGATCACGTCGCCCGGCGACAGCGTGAAATATTTGGACAACTCGACCAGGAACGGCACGACGCCGAAGATCATGTCATTGGTGTGGAAACGGCCGGTCTCCTTGCCGTTGACCCGGATCACGGTTTCCATCTTGTCGAGGTCGACATCGGTTTCGATCCACGGCCCCATCGGCTTGAAGGTGTCGGCGTTCTTGGAGCGCCACAGGCTGCGGTCGGCCTTCTGCCAGGTACGCTCGCTGACATCGTTGCCGATGGTGTAGCCGAATACGCAATCCATCGCGTTGGCTTCGGTCAGGTGTTTTGCCTTCTTGCCGATCACGACCGCGAGTTCGCCCTCGTAGTGAATCTTCTCGGTCGCGCTCGCCGGGATCACCACGTCTTCGTCATGGGCGATCAGCGCGTTCTGCGCGCGATAGCCGATCTCGGGGCGATCAGGCACGTTCGGCACCGTGCCGGCCTTGTCGGCGGCTTCCTTGAGGTGCTTGAGATAGTTAAGGCCGACGCAATAGAAGGTGCGCGGGATCAGCGGCAGTTCGATCTTGACGTCTTTCAGCGCATGCGACTGCGTCCCGCGCTGCCATTCGCCGAACGGATCGCCATTGACGGTGATGACGTTGCCGCCCTCGACGATGCCCCAGGATGTCTTGCCGGCGGCGGTGAATTTGAGCCAACGCATGAAGTGTCCTCTTGTTATTGTTATTCGGCCGCGGCCCGCGGCGTGGATTTCCAGGCGCCGGCTCCGGGGCGCGCCAGGCCGAGATTTTCGCGCAGCGTCTTGCCGGCGTAATCCTTGTGGAACAGGCCGCGGCGCTGCAATTCCGGCACGACATGCTTGACGAAATCGGCGTAGGAGCCGGGCACGATGGTGGCCGCGATGACGAAGCCGTCGCAGCCGCGTTCGATGAACATCTCTTCCAGCCTGTCCGCGACTTCTTTCGGGCCGCCGACGATCGCGTCATGCACCTGGCCGCGGCCGGAGAAGGTGACGAAATCGCGCGCGCTGGGATTGGACTTGCCTGAAGTTTTGAGCACGCCGTCGCGAATGCCGAGAATACCCTGCATGCTCTTGAGGTCTTCTGATGTCAGTGGCTCGTCGAGCGGCTTGGAGGCGAAGTCGAAGTTCAGGGCTTCCGCAAGCAGCGACAGCGCGTCGATCTCCAGCGGCAGCTTGTTGATCACGGCCATCTTGTCCTCGGCCTCGGCCTTGGTCGCGGCGCAGACCGGCGTGGTGAGGTTGCAGAGGCGCATCTGGTCCGGATCGCGGCCGGCTTTCGCCGCCTCGTTGCGGACCGCGGCATAGCCTTCCTTGGCGGCGGCGACATTGCGCGCGGCGGTGAAGATCACCTCGCCCCATCGTCCTGCAAAGCGCTGGCCGCGGCCGGAAGCGCCGGCCTGGATGATGACGGGATGGCCCTGCGCCGAGCGCGGCACGGTGAACGGCCCGCGCGATTTGTAGAACTCGCCCTGGTGGTCGAGCCGCTTCACCTTGGCCGGATCGGCGAAACGGCCGGTCTTCTTGTCCATGATCAGCGAGCCGTCTTCCCAGGTGTCCCAGTGGCCGAGCACGACTTCCATGAATTCGTCGGCGCGGTCGTAGCGGTAGTCATGTTCGAGATGGGCATCCTTGCCCATGTTGTGGGCCTCGCCGTCATTGAGCGAGGTGACGACGTTCCAGCCCGCGCGGCCGCCCGACATCAAATCGAGGGTGGCGAAGCGGCGCGCGACGTCGAACGGCTCGAAATAGGTGGTCGAGGCGGTCGACCCCAGCCCAAGCTTTGTCGTGGCCATGCCCATCGTGGTCAGCACGATCAGCGGATCCATCTTCACGCAGCGGATGCCGTATTCGACGGTATGGGCGTGGTCGTTGCCGTAGCGGTCGGGCATCGCCAGGCGGTCGTCGAAGAACGCCATGTGGAATTTGCCGGCTTCGAGAATCCGGGCGATTTCCTGGTAGTAGTCGGCCGACATCGAATCGTCGCGCGATTCCGGATGCCGCCACGAGCTCGGCAGGTTGGTGCAGTTCTGCGCCTGCAGGAATCCCACCAGCGCCATTTGCCGTGTCATGCCGTTCTCCTTGTGCGCGTGGGAATCGATTTCATTTCAGGTCGAGTTCGGCGGCCAGCTTGTAGTCGGTGGCCAGCGCCTTCAATTTGTCCCAGGTGGCGTCCTCGACCGCGATGCCATCGCGCCTGCGCTGTTGCTCGCGGATATGTTCGACCTCGCCGGGATAGAACACGCCGGGAGAGCCTTCCGACGGCGGCGTCGATTTCAGATAGCGGGCGAACTCGCCGACTTCCTTTTCGAAATCCTTCAGCGGGCGGAAGGCTGCGACGTTGAACACCGCCATGAAGCATCCGTCATTGTGCCGGCCGGTCGGCTCGACGCCAAAGCCCAGGCCCGTGAGCAGGCCGCACAGCACCTCGACCATCGCGGCGAGGCCACTTCCCTTGTAGCCTTCGCTGCCGCCGAGCGGCAGCAGCGCGCCGCCCTTGCGATACTGGGTGGGATCGGTGGTGTGGCGGCCCTCGGCGTCGATGATCCAGCCCTGCGGGATCTGTTCGCCGCGCGCCACCGACAGCGCGATCTTGCCGGCGGCGACCGCCGAGGTCGCCATGTCGAGATAGAACGGCGCCTCGAGATCGGACGGCACCGCAATCGAGATCGGGTTGGTGCCGAGCCTTGCCTCACGGCCGCCGAACGGCGCGACGTGTTTCGGCGAGCGGCCGGAATCGGCGGTCGCGATGCCGATCATGCCCGCCCGCATCGCCATCATCGGATAGGCGGCGAGCCGCCCGACATGGCTCTGGCGGAACACCGTGCAGGCGGCGACATTGGCGGTCTTCGCCTTCTCGATCGTCAGCGCCATCGCCTGGGCATTGACGTGAAAGCCGAAACCCCAATGGCCGTCGATCACGGTCGTGGTCGGCGATTCCTGGACAATGGTCCATTTGGCGCCGGGCACGATATGGCCGGCCTTGATGCGGTCGATATAGGTCGGGATGGCGATCACCCCGTGCGAGTCGTGGCCGGCGAGATTGGCGTTGACGCAGCCGACGGCGACGGCGCGAGCCTCCTCCTCGGACGCGCCGGCGGCCTTGAGCAGCGCCGCGCCGATACGCGTGAGACGGTCGCTCTGGACCATTGGCATGGGAATTTCCTCACCTTGAACGCCCGTGCGAACATCGGGTCTTGCTTGTTGCCGTGGCCGGCATGCTCTCAAAGCGGCAGCGCCAGGGCAAGCGTGTAAATGTCCTGTTAGCCATGCCGCCGGGAGGGTCCTCGATGGCCCGGAATTTCATCCCGCAAAATTCGAGCAATGGCGTCGGCGGGCCGCATGCCGGCCGCGGCGGTATGGCTGACAAATCGTGAAAGAGCCCGTAGTTCTCCTGAGAGAAGTCGCGGTTCGTTGGCCTGACATTTACTCTGAAATCGCAACTCGCGGTCGCCAATAACGCGCATTTAGGTCTCCTGCACGCATAAAATCCGGTAGGGGCAGCCCAGCGCTGCCGGCAGGGAGCTTGGGGACGGTGAAGACCGATATCGCGCGCACATTCGTGGCGTTGAATGCGACCAACGAAGCGATTCTGTACGCCAAATCACCCGAAGAACTGTACGCGAAGGTCTGCGAAGCCGCGTTCTCGGTCGGCGACTTCCTGGCTGTGGCCGTTTTCCTGCTGGACGCGGAAACCAGTCTGCTGCGCTTCGCCGCCGGTTTTGGCGACGATGTTCCTCGCCTGCGCAGTATCGACATCTCGATCGTGGCCGGTACGCCGGAGGGTTCCGGGGTCTCCGGGCAGGCCTTCCGTGACCAGAAGATATGCGTCAGCAACGATTTTCTGAACGATGCGCGTTCGCTGCCCTGGCGCGAGGGAGCCAAGGCCGGTCGGATTGGTGCGGCGGCGGCGCTGCCGCTGATCCGCAACGGCGAGAGCGTTGGCGTGCTGCTCGTTTCGCGGTGCGAGCCACACTCGATCGACGAGCAGATCGTCGCGATGCTGGAGCGCGTGTCGGCAAACGTTTCATTTGCGCTCGACAATTTCGAACACGAGGCCGCGCGCAAGAGCGGCGAACGCGTCATGCGGCGGCTGAATCGGATGTTCGGCGCCATCAGCGCGACCAACGAAGCCATTCTGCGCGCCAAAACCGAACAGGAGCTCTATCAGCGCGTTTGCGATGCTGCGGTATACAACGGCAAATCGGCCGCCACCGTGGTTCTGTTGGCGCAGCCGGACTCGATCTGGCTGAAGCCGGTCGCCGGCGACGGGCGCCATCGTCGAACAGATCATGCAGGCGCCGTTCTCGATCGATGCCGAAAACATGTATGGAACGGGCGTCTGCGGCAGGGCGTTCCGAACGCAGAAGCCGGCCGTCAACAACGACATCCTCAACTCGACCCAGGGACAGCCCTGGCATCAGACCGCGCGCGAGACGGGCGTTACTGCCTGCGTCGCGGTTCCCCTGATCAAGGCCGATGAGAGCGTCGGGGTGCTGATGTTCTTTGTCGGAAAATCGTGGGCGGAGGACGAAGAGATCGTCGCCCTGATGGGGCGGATCGCGGAGAACGTCTCATTCGCGCTGGAAAATTTCGAGCGCGCCGGCGAAAAGGCCAGAGCTGACGCCCAGAAGGGGCGGCTCGGGCGCATGCTGGCGGCGCTCAGCGCGACCAATGAAGCGATCGTTCGCGCCACATCGCGCACGGAATTGTTCGAGCTGGTGTGCGAGGCTGCCGCTAAGGGCGGCCGGTTCAACTCGACCAGCATTCTCCTGGCCCGATCGGACAGCGACTATACCGATATGGTGGCCGTGGCGGGGCCGACGGCCCACAACATGCGCCGGGTCAAGGTTTCGATCAACGCGGATCATCCGGAAGGGCGCGGACTGTGCGGCAACGCGTTCCGTTCCCGCCAGGCCTGCATCTCCAACGATATGCGGGCGGACCCCCGTGGATCGGCGTTTCATCAATTCATCCATAGCGATGGCGCCATGGCAGGGGCGGCGTTCCCGTTGATGGTTTCCGGCCGGGCGGTCGGCGTGATGTTCTTCATTTCCTCCGAGAAGGAAACATTCACGCCTGAATTCGCCGAGCTGCTGCAGCGGCTCACCGACAACGTGTCGTTTGCGATCGCAACCTTCGATCGGGCCGACGAAAAGGCGAGGACCGAAAGTCAGAAGGAGAGCCTGACGCGGATGTTCGCCGCCCTCAGTGCGACCAACGAAGCCATCATGCGGGCCAAATCCCGCGACGAACTGTTCGACATGGTGTGCGAGGCGGTGGCGAATGGCGGCCGGTTCACCTCGACCACCATCGCGCTGGCCGACTCCGGCAGCGACCTGCTCAGGATCGTGGCCGCCGCGGGCCCGGCGGCCGAGACGACACGGCATGTCAGGCTGTCGGTGGACGAAGCCCGCCCAGAGGGCCGCGGACTCAGCGGAACGGCGTTCCGAACCAGACAGCCTTGCATCACCAATGATTACGTGGCCGACCAGCGCGTCGCCGCGTTCCAGGGCGTCGTCGGCACCTACGGCGCACAGTCAGGCGCCGCCTTTCCGCTGCTGGTTCGCGGCGAGCCGGTTGGCGTCATGATCTATATGTCCCGGGACAAGGACACTTTTACGCCCGAGTTTTCCGAACTCCTGCAACGCCTGGCCGACAATGTGTCGTTTGCGCTGGAGAATTTCGACCACGCCGACGACAAGGCGCGGACAGAGATTCAGAAGGAACGCCTGACGCGTATGCTGGCGGCGCTGAGTGCGACCAATGAGGCGATCATCCGGGCGACGTCGCGGGCGGAATTGTTCGATCTGGTGTGCGAGGCCGCGGCCAGCGGCGGCAAGTTCACCTTGACCTCCATCGCGTTGAGGAAGCCCGACAGCGACTATCTCGACGTCGTGGCGGCCGCCGGTCCGACCGGGCTCAGCGCGCGACTGGCAACGATATCGGTCAATGAAATGCAACCCGAGGGCCGGGGGCTGTGCGGCCAGGCGATACGCTCCCGGCGGCCCTGCATCATAAACGATTATCTTGCCGATCCGAACGCCGAGGCGTTTCACCATAGTGCGCGGCTTGACGGCACGAATTCCGGCGCCTCATTCCCTTTGCTGGCGCATGACCAGGTCGTCGGCGCGATGTCCTTCATGTCGCTCGAGAAGGATACGTTCACACCCGAATTCGCTGAACTGTTGCAGCGGCTCGTCGGTAACGTATCCTCTGCACTGGAGAATTTCGACCGCGCCGACGAAAAGACCAAGGCCGATGAGCGGATCGAGTATCTGGCATCGCATGACAGCCTGACGCGTCTGCCGAACCGCGAGATGTTCAACGGCATGCTGCGCCGCGCGATCGATGCCGCCGCGCGCTACCAGCGGCAGTTCGCCGTGCTGTTCATCGACCTCGACAGGTTCAAGGTGATCAACGATTCGCTGGGCCATGAAGCCGGCGACATGCTGCTGGTGGAGATCGGCGGCAGGTTGCGCCGTGCGCTGCGTTCGAGCGATGTCGTGGCGCGGCTCGGCGGCGACGAGTTCGTGGTCATTCTGGAGGAAGCTGCCGAGCGCCCCGAGGTCGAGCGCATTGCCGGCGACCTGCTTTCCGTATTGAGCCAGCCGCTCCAGCTCAGCGGCCACGAATGCCATACCACCGCGTCGATCGGGATCGCGATGTATCCGTCCGACGGTACCGACATGCAGACGCTGACCAAGAATGCCGACATGGCGATGTATCTCGCCAAGGAAGATGGCAAGAACGGCTTCCGCTTCTTCACCAAGGAAATCAAGACTCAGTCGATCGAGCGCCTGAAGGTGGAGAGCGCCTTGCGCCGCGCGCTGGAACGCGACCAGTTCTCGCTGCACTATCAGCCCAAGATCGACACGACGAGCGGCCAGATCACCGGCGTCGAGGCGCTGCTGCGCTGGAGTCATCCCGAACTCGGCAGCGTGTCGCCCGGCCAGTTCATTCCGTTGGCCGAGGAGACCGGGCTGATCGTTCCGATCGGTCGCTGGGTACTCAAGGAAGCCTGCGCGCAGAACATGGCCTGGCAGCGCCGCGGCCTGCGGCCGGTGACAGTGGCGGTCAACCTGTCGCCGCGGCAGTTCGCCGATCCGCATTTGTTGCACGACATCGACGAGGCGCTCGCGGCAAGCGGCATGTCGCCCGTGCTGCTGCAGCTGGAAGTCACCGAAAGCATGGTGATGGGCAACGTGTCACGCGCGATCAAGGTGCTGGATGCGATCCAGAGCCGCGGCATTCGCCTGGCGATCGACGACTTTGGAACCGGTTACTCGTCGATGTCGCTGATGAAGCAGTTCCCGATCGATACGATCAAGATCGACCGCTCCTTTGTTCGCGACCTGCCCATCGATACGGAAGACCAGGCCATCGCGCAGGCGATCATCAGCATGGGCAAGGCGCTCGGCATGACCGTCATTGCCGAGGGCGTCGAAACCACGGAACAGGAGGCCTTCCTGCGCAGTCATGCCTGCGATGAGATGCAGGGCTTTCTGTTTTCGGAACCTGTGCCCGCAAAGCAATTGGCAGAGCTGCTCCGGCATGAGCCGCGGCAAATGTCGCCGCCATTGCAGCCGGAAGCCGGGTCAGGGCTGAAAGGCGCTGTCGTCTGACGGCTGCGCATGCAGCTCGCGGATCGCGGGATCCGGAATTTGCGCGATGCGCGGGAAAATCGTAAGGCCACGGCACGGATGTCTGGCCTGCGAACGCCTGGAGGAAGATGTCCGCAGCGGAAGCATAAGTCGCCCGGTCCGGCAGTCCGAGCGCGGCGCACCATGAAGCGGTGAGCGGCTCGGAGGAAGCGCGCAATTCCATCGCCGGACCCCACCACCACGCCGGCGCGGGCGACCGTTCCGCTTCCGGAACGGCCCGCCATGCGTCGTATTCGCCGACCAAACGTTCGAATTGCAGTCGCGCCGCCGGATGCATTCAATCTCCTGACATCCGATGATATCCGCATCCGCGCACGGCGCAATACGCATTCGCCGCCTACTGGCGGCCATGCTGCCAGTGCGAGGTCACATCGGCGCCTGATTTGTTGAGGTGAACGTGTTGATCGACGTGGTCAACCCAGGACACCGGGATGAAGTGGTGGTGCTGGCCATCAGGCGAGCTTTGCTTGGTCAACTTGATCTTGTCGGGCCCGTCCATATGGTCGACTTTTCCGACCGTCTTCTTGTCCGACGAGATGACGTCCATGTGTTCCTTGATCTGTGCGGTATCAGCCATGTTTTGTTTTCCTCGATGGATGAAGGATGTAAAACGCGCCGCCACCGAAATGGTTGCTGGCTATTCGCGGCCGGGGCCAACAGCCGCGCGGCGTTTCCGCCTGCCACCAGCGCTATTTCAGCCCCGCTGACGCCCTTGACCCGCTGCGGCTGGATGCTCCGGATCACGAGATGCGCCGTCAAAATAATTGCAGGAATAGATTGGGCGCACCGGGGTCACTTGTCTTCCGCGGCCGTCGAGGTCGCCGGGCCTTCGCCCATGATCAGCAGAACGGTGTCTTCGTCCTTGGCGCCGTCCCAATGCACCTGCTTGGCAAAATGGGTGACGAAACTGCCGGCCGGCATCGCCGTGGTGTTGGCGGGATCGAATTTCGGCCCCGAGCCGACCCACCACGTCCCCTGCAGCACGACGATGTAGCGATCGTTGGGGTGGAAGTGCGGTCGGCTGAAATGATTGCCCTTGGTCCATTTATTATAGACCATATAGAAGCCGGGCTTTGCCGGATCGCCCACCACCACAGCAGTTTGCGCACCGGCCGCATTGACCGGGCCCCAGGGAATCTGGTCCGGCAATTTGTAGATGACGGCGGCCGGATTGAGTTCCGCAGCGGAGGAGATGTTCAACATGCCGGCGAAAACCAGCGGCGTCGCGAGGTATCGCCAGGACCGGACTATCGCCTTCATGGTTTCCTCCATTGCCGTCTCGTGAGCTGGGAAGGGAAGCGCTCATCTCTGTTGCCGGCGATGCTATCCGGTCTCCTCTCTGCGCAGCAAGGCGTGCAGGTGCATGCGTGATCGGCGGCTGCGAAATGTGAATGTCGCACTACGCAACTGCAGCATGAAAAGCTGATTTACGCGATGCATTGTGATGCTAGGTTGCCGTCCAACAAAAGCAGCCACGGGAGGGCTACGTTCATGAAGCGCTTGTCGATACTTGCGGCCGGTCTGTTGATCGGCGCCGCCGCCGTTCAATTTTCCAGCGGGGCATCCGGCCAGAGCGATGGCTGGGTGACGCTGCTCGACAGCACCAGGATGGGCGACTGGTCGGAGGTCGGCAAAGCCAATTGGGCGATGAAGGACGGCGCTCTGGTGGCCGACAAGCTCGATGACGCCAAGGTTCTCTCCTACCTCGTCAGCAAGGATTCCTACAAGGATTTCCAGATCAAGGCGGAGTTCTGGACCGACGAGGACGCCAATAGCGGCATCTTCATTCGCTGCGACGTCAGTGGACAAGATCGACTCCAAGGTCTGCTATGAAGTCAACATCTTCGACAAGCGGCCCGACCCGAGCTACGGCACCGGTGCGATCGTCGACGTCGCCAAGGTCGATCCGATGCCGAAGGCGGCGGGCAAGTGGAACACGTTCGATATCACCGCGCAGGGCTCGCATCTCGTCGTCGTGCTCAACGGCCAGAAGACGGCCGATGTCCAGGACAGCAAGCACAATGCCGGGGGACCGTTCGCGCTCCAGTATGGTTCCGGCGTGGTCAAATTCCGCAAGGTGCAGATCAAGCCGCTATAGAGGGCTGAGGCCGCGCAGCGTTACTGGCGAACCGGCACACCCGTCTTCAACGGGTGCGCCTTGTTGTGCCACGCCCACGCGGTGCGGATGATCGTCGTCAGATCCGAATGGACGGGGTGGAAGTTCAATGTCGCGCGCGCGGCAGCGGGATCGGCGACCAGATAGGTTGGATCGCCCGGCCGCCGCGGCTTGACGACGTGCGGGACCTCGCGGCCGGTTTCGGCCGCGATTGCTGCGAGGATTTCGCGCACCGAGAAGCCGTTGCCGGTGCCGAGATTGAACGCGCCGCCGGAATGTCCCTCCAGCAGCAGCTTGAGCGCCAGCACGTGGGCGGCGGCGAGGTCCGTCACATGGATATAGTCGCGGATCGCGGTCCCGTCGGGCGTGTCGTAGTCGTCACCGAATACCGCAAAGTCCGGCACATGCCCCTGCAGCGCCATCATGGCGCGCGGGATCAGGTGTGTCTCCACATCGCGCATTTCGCCGATGCCGCCGGCTGCATCGGCGCCGGCGGCGTTGAAGTAACGCAGCGCGAACGAGCCGAAGCCATAGGCCGTGCGATAATCCGCCAGCACGCGCTCGACCATCCATTTCGAGGCGCCGTAGGGGTTGATCGGAACGCAGGGATAATCTTCGCGCAGCGCCTTGCTGTCGGCATTGCCATAGACCGCGCCGGTCGACGAAAACACCAGGCGATTGCAACCGGCCTCGCGCATCGCCGCCAGCAGCGCCAGCGTGCCGGCGAGGTTGTTGACGTAGTATTTCTGCGGGTCGGCAACGGATTCGCCGACCAGGCTCGATGCGGCGAAGTGCATCACGGCCGCGATGTCGTGCGCGGCAAAGGTCTGCGCCAGCGTGGCCTTGTCGGCGATGTCGCCGACCACCAGCGCGCCCGCGGCGAAGCTGCGGTGTCCGGTTGAAAGGTTGTCGTAGACCACGGGCCGGTAACCCGCCGCATCGAGTGCCCGGCAGCAGTGCGAGCCGATATACCCGGCGCCGCCGGTGACGAGAATGGCTGGGCGGCTGCTGCTCATCGATGGTGTGTCCCGCTGCTATCGGTCGATCGGTCCCCTTGTAGCAACAGATAGAGGCCGCGATACTTACGTAGCGACTATTGACCTAATGGGCAAACAAAGCGTTTAGGCGCGGGTTGCATTGCCCTATCATCAGAGCTGAAATCCCGTATCATTGTTGCTTCCAACGCACGCCGGAGCAAGCGCGTGAACATGCATCGTCATTGGGTCGGGCGGTGATTTCGTGGCGGCGGAAAATTAACCATCGCGATCGATCTCGCGATCAATCAGCATCACACCTCTCGCACCACGCCCGGCTTGCCTGGATCGCATTCCAGCGCATCGCGATCCCACTTCGCAGCGTTCGCCGCGGCCTCGTAGGTGCTCTGCAGGAAATCGAGCAGCGTCTTGTCCGGATCGGCAGCCGTTCGCACGGCGTCATACGGCAGGATGAATTCGCCGAGCGCCTCGCTGAAGAACGCCGCGTCGGGGCGCACCTTCGCCGCGCGGAAGCCTGACGGTTCGGGATAGGCGTAGCAATAGAACGCGGGATAATCGATCGCGCCGCTGCCCGGCCAGAATCCGGCGCTGCTGACTTCGTGCGAATAGGCTTCATGGGCGACCGCATCGGGCAAATGCGGCACGCCGCCGGGATGGCGCGGCGCGCGACGGCCCGAGAAGCGCGTCACCGCGAGATCGAAACTGCCCCAGAAGAAATGCACCGGGCTGGCCTTGCCGAGGAAGCCGGTGCGGAACTGCTTGAAGACGCGGTCGGTATGGACGAGGATCTGCAGGAAGCGGCCGACGGCGTCGGGATCGTAGGAGGCGTGCGCGGTGTCTTCGGAAAATTTTATCGGATCGGGCAGTTCGTTCGGCATCTCGTCGATGACAGCGGCAATGCCGAGTTCGGCCAGCGCTGCCATGATGGCGGCGTAGAAAGTCGCAACGGAGTGACCCGGCCAGCGCAAAATGCCGCTGCGCGCCGTCGCTGGTCGCGATGCGCAAGCGATGGTCGACGAAATCGAAATCGATCTGGAAACTCCGCGCACCGTCCGGCACCGGCGACGTCGTCAATCCGCGCGGCGTGACATAGAGCGTCACATGCCAGGAATGATTGAGCCATGGCGATTTGGTGAGCCGGATCTTGCCGACGATCTGGGTCCAGAGCTGGACCGTCGCAGAGGTATCTTGCCACGCCGCGGTCGGCAATTCCGGCCACGAAGCTTGCAGGTTGTTGCTCATGCCGGAACCCCGTGCGTTGTCATTGTGGAGGCACCGCGTATCACGAATTCATGGGACCCTTCGGAAAGCACGTCTCACGATTTCGTGCATTTTCGGCAAGCGTAGGGCGGCAATCTCTCCCAGAGAATGCCGCCCACAATCGCATCAGCCATGCAGTTTGTTGGCCGTCTCCGCGATCACGCGGCCCTGATAGCGCGCGCCGGCGAGTTCGTTCTCGCTCGGCTGGCGGCTGCCGTCGCCGCCGGTGATCGTGGTGGCGCCGTAGGGCGAGCCGCCGGTGACTTCGTCGAGCTTCATCTGGCCGGCAAAGCCGTAGTTCAGGCCGACGATGGTCATGCCGAAATGCAGCAGGTTGGTGATGATCGAGAACAGCGTGGTTTCCTGTCCGCCATGCTGGGTCGCGCGTCGAGGTGAAGGCGCCGCCGACCTTGCCGTGCAGGGCGCCCTTGGCCCAGAGGCCGCCGGCCTGGTCGAGGAAGTTGGCCATCTGCGACGCCATCCGGCCGAAGCGGGTGCCGGTGCCGACGATGATGGCGTCGTAATTGGCGAGCTCTTCGATCTTGGCGATCGGCGCGGCCTGATCGAGCTTGTAGTAGGACGCCTTGGCGACCGCTTCGGGCACCAGCTCCGGCACGCGCTTGATGTCGACGGTGGCGCCGGCTTCGCGGGCGCCCTCGGCGACGGCGTTCGCCATCGGTCTCGATGTGGCCGTAGGCGGAATAATAGAGCACGAGAACTTTGGCCATGATGGTTTTCCTTTCGGGTTGGAAGTGAGTGTTGTTTTCAGGTGTCATTGCCGGGCTTGACCCGGCAATCCATCGCCTTGGCAAGACTCTTCGCGAAGGGGATGGATGGCCGGGTCAAGCCCGGCCATGACGAGTTCGGAAGTTGAGGTCTACGCCGCGTCGACCAGCACCAGTTCGGAATCCTCCAGCGCGGTGATCGTCAGCTTCGCCTCGTTGCGGATCGCGGCGCCGTCGCGGGCGTTGACGCGCACGCCGTTGACCTCGACGCTGCCGGCCGCCGGCACCAGATAGAGATGCGCGCCTTGCGCGGTGCGTATTCCGCGCTCTCGCCGGCCTTCAGCGTGGTGGCGAGCACGCGCGCGTCGGCCCGGATCGGCAGCGCATCCTTGTCGCCTGCGAAGCCGCTGGCGATGGTGACGAGCTTGCCGGAGCGATCCGACTTCGGAAACGGTTTCGCGCCCCAGGTCGGCTGGCCGCCCTTCGTCGTCGGCTCGATCCAGATCTGGAAGATCTTGGTCTTCGACGGCTCCAGATTGTACTCGGAGTGACGAATGCCGCTTCCGGCGCTCATCACCTGCACGTCGCCGGCTTCGGTGCGGCCCTTGTTGCCGAGCGTGTCCTGATGCGTGATCGCGCCTTCGCGGACATAGGTGATGATTTCCATGTTGGCGTGGGGATGGGCGGGAAAGCCGGTGTTCGGCGCGATCTCGTCATCGTTCCACACCCGCAACGCGCCGTGGCCCATATTGTCGGGATCGTAGTGGCTGCCGAACGAGAAGTGATGCTTTGCCTTCAGCCAGCCGTGGTCGGCGCCGCCGAGCTTTGCAAATGGTCTGAGTTCGATCATGGGATTTCTCCGTTGCTTGAACTTCGATGGGCATTGGATATGCCGTCCGCCGTGGTATATAAATAGAAACTATTGAAACTCATTGTTTCCAAAATTGAGCCTTAGAGGCAGCTCCGGATGGCAAAACTTCCGGATTTCGAGGCGCTGGCGATTTTCGCGAAAGTCGTGGAATTGCGGTCGTTTGCGGCGGCCGCGACCGAACTGGCGCTGTCCAAGGCCACGGTGTCCAAGGCGGTCAGCCGGCTGGAGCAGCGGCTCGGCGCGCGGCTGTTCAACCGCACCTCGCGGCGGCTGGCGCTTGACCGATGCCGGGCAGAAACTCGCCGAGCGCGCGACGCGGCTGCTGGCCGATGGCGAGGCGGCGGAGAACGAGGCGCTGTCGCAATCGACGGCGCCGCGCGGGCTGGTGCGGCTCGCCGTGCCGATGACGTTCGGGGTGAAGGCGGTGGCGCCGATCCTGCCGGAGTTTCTCGCAGAAGTATCCCGGAAGTCTCGATCGATCTTCATCTGAGCGACGCCACGGTCGATCTGATCGGCGAAGGCTTCGATGCCGGCCTGCGCATCGCGCGGCTGCCGGATTCGTCGCTGATCGCGCGGCGGCTGTGCGCGATGCCGCGCTACACGGTGGCGGCGCCGTCCTATCTCAAGCGCCATGGCCGGCCGACGCATCCGATGCATCTCGCCGCAGCACAAGATGCTTCGGCTACGCCTATCTCTCGACGCCCGGCGTCTGGCACTACACCAACGCGGCCGGCGAGCAGGCCAGCGTGCGGCCGGCGGGCCAGCTGCGCGTCAACAATGGCGAGGCGCTGCTGCCGTCGGTGATCGCCGGCCTCGGCATCGCCGATCTGCCGGACTTCATCGTCGGCGACGCCATCGCGTCCGGCGAGGTCGAGGTGATCCTGAAAGGCTGGAAGCAGCCCGAAGGCGCCGTGCATCTGGTGATGCCGCCCGGCGGCCCGCGCCCCGCGCGCGTCGAGGTGCTGGCGGAGTTTTTGACGAAGCATTTCGCGAAGGGAAAGAAGCGGAAATAGCCGGCGAGGCGCCTCTTTCCACCCGCCCCTCGAGGGGGCGGGTCGTCGATCGAGAGGGGCTGACGGTGAAGCAGCAGGCCGCGCCGGCGCAGCCCGCCCTCGAGCGCGCCGTTTGCCGATAGCGACAGCGGCCAACGACGTCTGGTGCATCGACTTCAAGGGCTGGTTTCTGACCGGCGACGGCACGCGTTGCGAGCCGATGACGATCAGCGATGCGTACAGCCGCTATCTGTTGCGCTGCCAGGCGTTGACGCGCACCGACAGCGAGCATGTATGGCCGATGCTCGATGCGGCCTTCCGCGAGTTCGGGCTGCCGTAGTACCTGCGCTCCGACAACTGCCCGCCATTTGCCACGCGCGGTGCTGGAGGGATGTCGCTGGCTGTCGGTCAAACTGATCAAGGGCGGCGTCGACGCCGGAGCGCATAGAGACCGGGCAAGCCGCAGCAGAATGCCCGGCTGCGAGCGGATGCATCTGACGCTGCTGCAGGAGGTCGCCAGATCCGACGGCGCGGAGCATGCGAGAGCAGCTCGAGCGCTTGCGTGCCTTCCGGCAGCTCTTCAACGAGGAGCGCCCGCACGCAGGCGCTCGGGAACGCCACGCCGGCCGAGCGCTAGGCCGCCATGGGAGCGGTGCTTGGACGGGGTGCTGCGCGAGAGGAGCTCACATGGCGCGTAGCGGAACGCGCGGCGGGGCGGGGTGGACGGTCTCTCCACGTCCGATCACTGTTACCCGCGTTGAGAGACCGTCACCCCGCCCCGCCGCGCGTTGCGCTGCGCTCCATGTAGCCGACCCGCCCCCTCGAGGGGCGGGTGGGATCGTGCCCTATCGCCAGACATGATGATTGAGCTAGGCTGCCTCCAACAACGAAAACAATCCGGGAGAAACCACCAATGAACCGCCGCGAACTTCTCAAGGCCGCTGCCGCACTGCCGCTGGCGCAAACCGCGCTCTCCAACGCGGCCGTCGCCCAAACGCCCATACCCCTCGCGCAACGTCACCATGATCGTGCCGTTTCCCGCCCGGCGGCCAGGCCGATCTCGCGGCGCGGCCGGTCGCGCATGGCGCTGGAGCGGATCCTCGGCAAGCCCGTCATCGTCGACAACCGCGCCGGCGGTGGCGGCGGATCGGTCGGCAATGCGGCGGCGGCGCGCGCCGAGCCGGATGGCCACACGCTGCTGATGACGCTGTCCTCGCTCGCGGTGCTGCCGGAAGCCGACCGGCTGTTCGACCGCCCGGTGGCGTATGAGGTTTCGCAGTTCGCGCCGGTCGCGCGCGTGCTCGCCGATCCGACGCTGCTGGCGGTGCCGGCCTCGGCGCCGTGGAAGACGCTGCAGGAATTCGTCGACGATGCCAAGAAGCGTCCCGGGGAAATTCCCTACGGCTCGTCCGGTCCCTACGGCACGCTGCATGTGGCGATGGAAATGTTTGCGGCGAGCGCCGGCATCAAGCTGCTGCACGTGCCGTTCCGCGGCGCCGGTCCGGCGCTGACCGCGCTGCTCAGCGGCACGGTGCAGGCGCTGGCGTCGGCGCCGGGCACGCTGAAGCAGCAGGTCGATGACGGCAAGATGCGCGTGCTCGCCAACTGGGGCGCCGAGCGCGTCAAGAGTTTTCCCGACCTGCCGACTTTTCGCGAACTCGGCTACAAGGATGTCGAGTTCTACATCTGGGCGGGACTGTTCGCGCAGAGCGCGCTGCCGGCGCCGATCATGACACGGCTGCGCGAAGCGATGGCGCAAGCGGTGAAGGCGCCCGAAGTGATGAAGACCTTCGAGACCGCCGGCAGCCCGGTCGCCTATCAGGACGCGCCGGAGTTTTCAAAATTCGTCGCGGAAGACAGCGCGCGGCTGGTCGCGGCGGTGAAGAAGATCGGCAAGGTGGAGTAAAGCGTTTTCAAGCGAAGCCTGCCGGCTTGTCCGGTAAACCGGTTCGCGTGAAGAAAACGCGTAAAACTTCGCGGAACCCGCTTCACATTTTTTTGTTCGCACCAACGTCGCGTGGCCGCATTCATTTCGGCAGGCTTGATGCTCATCGCCGCGCGGAGTTCCGCGTCAATTGAAATCGAACGAAAGGACCCGTCCATGCAAACGCAGCGGATTGTCCTCGGCCTTGCCGTTGCGATCGCCGGCATTGGCGCCGCCACACTCCGCATCGCTCGCAGGAATATCGCGGAACCTGGGAACAGCAGATGGCCTGCACGCCCGATGTCTGGCGGCTCTGCGGCGAGCAGGTTCCGGATGTCGGCCGGATCGTGACGTGCTTGCGGCAGAACACGCCGCAGCTCTCCAATGGTTGCCGCGCGGTATTCGAATCGAACGCTGAGCAGCAACAGGCCAATCGCGTGCCGGCACAGCGTGTGCCGCAGCAGACAGCCGCCCGTGGCCGCGCGCCGCAACAAATGCAGCCGCAGGCGGTGCAGCCCCAGCCGCGACCGTACTATGAGGAAGACGACTAAGCGTTTTCAGCGAAGCGCCGGTTCGCGTCAAGAAAACGCGTCGAAACTCAGGCCGGCGCTTCCGGCGCGGGCCTGATCTCGCAGACGTCGACCCATTCGGCCGACGTCAGTTCGGCCATCCGCGCCGGCGTGATCTTCACCGCGCTGTGGGTCGAGCCCGCGGCCGGCACCACCACGTCGAACGCCTTCAGCGACACGTCGCAATAGATCGGCAGCGGCGTCTTCAGTCCGAACGGACAGACGCCGCCGACCTCATGGCCGGTGATCTCGGCGACCTCTTCGAGGCCGAGCATTTTCGGCTTTGCCGCCGAACAGCGCCTTGACCTTCTTGTTGTCCATCCGCGAGGTGCCGGCGGCCACGATCAGCACCACGCGCTCGCCGATCCGCAAGCTCAGCGTCTTGGCGATCCGCGCCGGTTCGACGCCATAGGCTTCGGCGGCCAGCGCGACGGTGGCGGAACTCATGTCGGATTCGATCACGGAGATATCGGGCGCCTTCTCGGCGAAGAAGGCGCGGACGGACTCAGAGACTCATCGTGTTCAGGACCTTATGGCGGACACCAGCGCGGGCAGTTCGGCGAGGCCGTGGATGCGATGGTCGGGCACGACGCCGAGTTCATCCATCTGGGTACGCAACGCCCAAAACATCGTCAGTGGCGGCAGCGTCTCGCTTTCGAGGCAGGCCAGCGCCATCGCTTCCGGCGTCACCCGCTCGATCCAGGCGACGTTGAGCCCGAACGCCTTGGCGCCGCAGGCGTCCCACGGATTGGCCGACATGAACAGCACCTCCGCCGGCGGCACGTGCAGCGTCCTCCTCGATCAGCATGTAGGCTTCCGGGCTCGGCTTGAAAATCTTCTTGGCGTCGACGCTGATGATCGCATCGAGCACGCGGTCGAGCCCGCTGTTGCGCACCAGCGCATCGAGCATAGTCGGGGCTGCCGTTGGACAGGATCGCAAGCTTGCGGTCCTTCATGCGCGGACAGTGCCGCGCAGCGCGTCCGGATAGAGATCGAGATGCAGATATTTGTCGATGATGCGCGCGAAGCTGTCGTCGTCATATTCGAGCCCGAGGCATCGCAGCGTGTAGGCAAGCGAATCCCGCGTCACTTCGGAGAAATCCTCGTAGTGCCGCATCAGCGAACGCAGCCAGCTATATTCGAGCTGCTTGATGCGCCAGACCTGGGTGATGATGTCGCCATAGCCGGGAAACGCATCCTCGGTGACGTCGGCCACCGACTGGACGTCATAGAGCGTGCCATAGGCATCGAACACGACGGCTTTGATGGTCATGGTCACCTCCTTGTCGCATGGGGCTCCCCATGCTCGCGGCGTCGTCGCTCTTCGGTGAGGTTGCGGCAAGAGCCTCGCCGAGGACATCCATGCATCATGGCAATGGCCGCAAAGGATCTTGATCCCCAAATCTTCCTCGCGTTGGCCTTCATCACCTTCGGCCGGATCTCCTCGCGGATCTCGAGTTTGGCAAAATCCGCCAGCCAGCGGTCCGGCGTGATCACCGGCCAGTCCGAGCCGAACAGCATCTTGTCCTGCAGGATCGAGTTGATGTAGCGCACCAGGATCGGCGGGAAATATTTCGGCGACCAGCCGGAGAGGTCGATATAGACGTTCGGCTTGTGGGTCGCGACCGACAGCGCCTCTTCCTGCCAGGGGAAGGAAGGATGCGCGAGGATGATCTTCAGGTCGGGGAAATCCGCCGCCACGTCATCCATGTACATCGGGTTGGAATATTTCAGCCGCATCCCCATGCCGCCGGGCATGCCGGAGCCGACGCCGGTCTGCCCGGTGTGAAACAGCGCGATCGCGCCGCCTTCGTTGATCGCCTCATAGAGCGGATAGGCCATGCGGTCGTTGGCATAAAAGCCCTGCATGGTCGGATGGAATTTGAAGCCGCGGACGCCGTATTCCTCGATCAGCTTGCGCGCCTCGCGGACGCCGAGCTTGCCCTTGTGCGGATCGATCGAGACGAACGGGATCAGGACGTCGAGATGGTCGGAGGCGACTTCCAGCATCTCGTAATTGTTGTAGCGGCGAAAACCGGTTTCGCGTTCGGCGTCGACCGGGAAGATCACCGCCGCGATGTTTTTCGAGCGGTAATAGGCCGCGGTCTCCGGCACCGTCGGCGGATGCTTGTGCGGCGACTTGAAATAGTCCGCCATGCGCTCCTGGAAATCGTCATAGCCGTCGTCGCCATGCATGCCGCAGGGCTCTTCCGCATGGGTGTGGATGTCGATCGCCACGACTTTTTCGATATCGGGCAGTTTGAGCTTGGGCATCTCTGTGTTTCCCGCCGGCTTGATTTTTGCGGTCTGGAAAATTGATTATACCATATAACAAATTCCGCAAGGCGGCAGAAGCAAAAGAATACGAGCGAAAAACAACAAGAGGGGAGGGTGGCATGGCAAATCGCAGGCGCCGAGGCCTTCGAGACCGATTTCTGGAAAGACGCCAATCTGCGAAAGTCCTGGGACGACATCGTTCCCGGCGCGCCGCGCGAGACCATTCCCTACACGCTGACCAAAGAGGCGATCGAACTGTACTGCAAATCGGTCGGCGAGGATCATCCGATCTATTTCGACGAGGCCTATGCCAAAACCACCCGCTATGGCGGGCTGATCGCGCCGCCCTCGATCCATATCCTGCTGATGTTCTCCTGCACGCCGGCCGACGACTGGATGCGCTCGCCGGGCACCGTCAATGCCGGGCAGTCCTGGAGCTACAACATTCCGGCGCGGCCCAATGACGTCATCACCCTGCAGGCCCGCGCGCTCGACAAGTTCATCAAGCGCGAGCGGCTGTTCGTGGTGCACGACAACGTGTTCTTCAACCAGCACGGCGACGTGATCTGTTCCGGCCGCGGCTGGACCATCCGGCCGGCGTGAGAGGAAAGCGCGATGACGACGACATTCGAAAGCCTCAACGCCGGCGATGCCATCGACGGCCCGAGCTTCGCGGTCAGCCGCGAATCCATCCGGCTGTTCTGCGATGCCTCGCTCGACTACAACCCGCTGCATCTCGACGACGACTACATGAAGGGCAATTTCGGCAAGACCCATTTCGGCGGCATCATCATGCACGGCATGAACAATTTCGGGCTGATCTCGCGGATGATCACCGACTGGGCCTATCCTGCGGGCGCGATCCACCGCCGGCTGGAAACACGATGGGTCAAGCCGGTGAAGCCCGGCGACACCATCCAGCCGACCGGGATCATCAAGTCGAAGCAGGTGACCAAAAGTTCGCGCTGGGTGCTGATCGACGTGATGGTGAAGAACCAGGCCGGCGAGAAGGTGGCGACCGGCGAGGCGATGGTGGAGTTTCCGGACTAGCACCGGCTCTAATAGAGCAGATATGTGGGTTGCTTGCTGTCCATGCTTCGAGACGCCCGCGTCGCTCGCTCCTCAGCATGAGGTCGTTGTGTTTCAACAAAATGGATTTCACCCTGAGGAGGCAGCGAAGCGGCCGTCTCGAAGGATGGCCGCAATATCGATTTTTGAATCCCAGTAATAGCCGCATCTGTAAAACAGGCCGCAGTTCCCTCAACCGGTGTTATGGTCGTGTTACGGTGCCAGTGCAGTCCGGCACTCGTAATCTAGAAGAAATATCGCATCACTTGGGCTCTAGCCACGTTCCTTCCACCACTTCTCCCTGGCTACAGGATCATTAGGCTCGTATTTAATCACGATCTCCACGCCCTGGTAGCTAGCTTTCTGCAATCCGACACCGGATATATTAGGAATTGTGATCTCAAGCTCGTTAGGCAAAAGCCACCGAAGAACGGGTCGGCTCTGCGCGTGTCCATAGTAGTCGACTACGAGAACATCATTTTTGTGTTCCGGTCCTTCGCGGCGAGGCGACAAAGAGACGTGATCTGTCGAGTTGCGGCGTGCGAGTTCAACGGTATCTGTCGATACCGTTATCGCTCCAGAAACGCAGACACCTTCTTCTACTAGGGCAACCCAGTTGTTGTCTGGCGAAATCGACAGCGCGATCGTTCCACGCTCACAAGGTAGATGTTCTCGTGCCATCGCACCTCCGGTCGGTAATAGCACAATCGCGACTACAACTAAGCGCTCACACAGACTTGCTAACATCCAGTGCTCCGTATCTTGTTTGGTACTGTAGCACGAATTGTGGGGTTGCATTGATCCTACCGCTCTGAAAAAGCTGATATCCAAATGGTATTAGTACGTCGCCAGAGAAATTACGGTGACAGTGCTGGACTATCACTGAGTTGAGTGTGCACTGTCATCGTAATCCCCGGTGTTATGGTCGTGTTACGGGTCTGTTACGGTCCCAATGTAGTCCACCACTGTCAGCGTAATGTCGCTGCGCCGTGAGGTATTCGCGCCGCTTGCAGCGGCATAGCCGCGGTTGCTGGTTCGCCCTTCTCTGGTGGAACAGCGGCGAATGAACTATCGTCGCGCCATGACAGGCACCAAGCGCATCCTCGCCGATCAGTGTTGTGGCGCGATCATCGACTATCAGGATTACTTTCTGGCGCAACTCGAGCCGCGCAGCCGCGCGCGGCTGGGCAGGAATATGGGGAGCTTCGCGCGCCTGCTCGCCTATATGCGGATTCCGACGATCGTCACGCTTGAGCGCCCGGTTGACCGAAAGGGCGCGGTGCCGGCGGCTGTCAAGGCAACGCT
The DNA here is from genome assembly GCA_963790735.1 of uncultured Alphaproteobacteria bacterium. Taxonomy (GTDB): domain Bacteria; phylum Pseudomonadota; class Alphaproteobacteria; order Rhizobiales; family Xanthobacteraceae; genus Bradyrhizobium. The sequence goes on from CAWBQP010000044.1 coordinate 220,031, forward strand.
CGGCAGCGCCGCAAAGTCATTCGAAAAGAGCTTCTTCGATCTGACGAAGGAGAAGCCCATTCGCGCGTACCTCAAGCGCCTGAACAAGAAGCAGGTCGTTGTCGCGGGCTGTGAAACCGATGTGTGCGTCCTGCAGTCGTGCCTTGGCCTGCTCGATCTCGGGTTCGATGTCTTCGCCGTCGAGGAATTGCTGTTTTCGTCCGCAAGCCGCACGGACGCTGCCGTGGAGAGGTTGAAAGGCGCCGGTGTCATCTTTGTATCGTACAAGACGTTGTTCTTCGAATTGACCGAAGCCGTGGACGACGGACCTCATGCCGACAAGATGATCGCCAGGCTCGGCGCGTTCCCGGATGATATCCCGGAGGACGCCGAGCACTGACCCGTTCCGGGCCCTCGCTGCTTTGCAGGGAATGTTTTCTATATTTTGGCGGGAGCTGCCTCGGCCATGCGCGCCGTTGATCCGCGCGTAATACGTAATGGATGCGGACAAAGCCGATGCCCGGCCGGAACGAATAATTCAGTTTAGCCACGTTCGAAGTTAAGTGCACTGTCACCGTAATGGCCGTAATGGCCGATTGATCGGCAAGGTAAATTTCCGCGCTCCTCGCGAGCGGCCTTGCATGGAAGAATGCCTATTTATGTCTCAGCATAAGCGCAGCCATGCGACACCGCGGACTGCGTGACGAAACCGCCTGCGCGTTGTCTTGGCCGAAGCGAATTCAAGTCGAGATAGCGCCACAGTTCGTGTAGACAGCTGCACCGATCCAAATCCGGAGCGAACCGATTCCCCAACTCATTTTCGGTCTGGTCTATGTCCTGATCCTGACCCGCTTCATCTGGCCGCTGGAGCTGCCGCTTTCGATCAAGGCCGCGGTGGCGGCGCTCGTGCTGGTCGCGCTGCAGTTTCATCGATGGAGCAAGCTTTCGTCGGGCTCGGTATTCTCTCCGGAGTTTCCGCGTCCGGTGGTCATTCTCTTCAACTGGGCGTTCGGCACGGCCGTCCTGCTGGCGTTGCTGCAACTGGTGCTCGACATCGGGCTGCTCTCGGCCGCTCTGATCCACGGCGGCATCGTGGGCGCTCCCGACGGCGTTCGCTATGGATTGGCCGCGTTTGCCATGCTGGCCGCCGCGGTCGGCGTCCAGCAGGCGATCCGCGTGCCCCCGCTCAGGGATATCGAGGTCGGCATCAGCGGGCTGCCGCGACAATTCGATGGTTACACCATCTTGCAACTAACCGATCTTCACATCAGCCGGCTGTTTCCCCAATCATGGGCGCGCGCCGTCGTCGAGCGATCGAACAAGCTCGCCGTAGACCTGATCGCGATTACGGGCGATCTGATCGACGGGACGCCTCGAAGCGCGGCAGGCCGACGTCGAGCCGCTGCAAGACCTGCAGGCGACCGACGGCGTCTACGTGATATCAGGCAATCACGAATATATTTTCGGCTACGGCAGATGGATGGCACGCTATGCCGCGTTGGGTCTGCGGTCGCTCGAGAACAGGCACATCGTGCTCGATCGCGACGGCGCAAAGCTCGTTATCGCCGGGATCACCGACCGCGCATCGCGCCACAATGGACATCCCGTCCGGGACCTCGCAGCGGTTCTCGAAGCTGCTCCCGCCGGCGCCCCCGTCATCCTGCTCGATCACCAGCCGAGCGACGCGCGGCACGCCGCGAAGCTCGGCGTGGCGCTGCAACTGTCCGGGCATACGCACGGCGGATTGATCCGGGGTATCGACCGCCTGGCCGCGCGTGCCAATGCGGGCTACGTTTCCGGCCGTTACGACGTCGGCGGGATGACGCTTTATGTCAACAACGGCACCGCGCTGTGGCCCGGCTTCGCGCTGCGGCTCGGTCGCCCCTCCGAATTGACGCGGATCACGCTGCGCCGGGCCGATGGCGCCTGACAATCGTGTCGAAGACGAATTACGATTACGGTGACAGTGCACTCAATCTTTGCCTGCGGCAGGTTAAGTGCACTGTCCGTAATCAAGTCCAGCACTGTCGACGTAATGCCCGTTTGGTTAAGCAATTCGCCGGGAAACAGACCCGCTTTTGCGTCGAAACGCGAGATCAGCCGGCGGCTTAGGCGATCGGCGTAAAGGGGGAGCCATGCCCGGCGGTACTAATCCGGCGCGACAAATGTCACGCGGATAGGATACGGAACATTAAGTTCACGCTTTAGGCTTCGTCCGTTTTTGTGGAGGCGTGCGTTATGGAAGTCGCCAACATCGTCAGCCAAATCCTCGCCGTTAAGGATGAGGCCGAGCAAATGCAATTCTCGACCACCGCTTTGAGGGCCACCGCCATTGCGGGGGCGCTTGGCGCGGCCGAGAAGGCGGAGCAAGCCTCGCCCGCCGATCCTGGCCCGGGCGTCGGCCGCAATCTCGATGTTACCGCCTAGTTGGCACGCCGATTAGCGACATCCATTTTGGTGTGCCGAAGACACTTTAGCCGGTAGGACTTCGCGTCAACCGGCCACAACGGATTGACAATTTGCGCCGGGCGTCGAGGCCCTCTTAGATCGGCGCATGATCGCCCTCGATTTTTCCGCACTCACCCGCCGCGCCGCGCACTAACAAAAAAAGGGCCACCTCAAAAGGTGGCCCTCGATCCGTTCGATGTAGCGCCTTTACTCGACGATCTCGACGATCCTTCGGCTGCGCGGCTCGACCAGAACCGTGCGGCCGTTGACGACGGTGTAGCGGTAATCGCGAACGCCATATTCCTGCGGGACGTCGTAGTAGGTGACGCCTTCTTCCGGCAGGACGGCGCCGATCCGCAGATCTTCGCGGTACTGATAAGACGGGCGGCGCTGTTCGACGACGTAGGTGCGAAAACGCGGACGCTCGTCGACGCCCAGCACGCCGTTCACGCCGCCGACGACACCACCGATCACACCGCCGACGATCGCGCCGACCGGACCCGCCGCCCGTTCGCCCTCGCGGGAGCCTCGCTCGACGCCTCCGGGGACGCCCTGCGCCTGGGCCGCAAATGGCAGCGCCACGCTGGCGGCAACGACGGCAATTCCGATGAAACGGCGGATCATGATCTCTCCAATGCTAAGGGATGTGCGCGCCTGACAAGCGATGAGACCGGGTTACGTTCCCGGCTTTCTCGGCTTGAGGCGGAAACAATCCGGGCACGCGGCGGTCAATTCGCCACGGTGGCAGGGCTGGCGGCCATGGGGCCCGGACCAACCCAGCGCGCCCCGTTACCGCGCAGCGGGCTCAGTTACGGTGCAGACACTCTTTCAGCCCGACACGGTCCAGGGATCGATCACCGTCAAACCCGCGGCATTGAACGCGCTTGTGTCGCGCGATGCGACGGCGAACCCGTGGGCGGCGGCGATCGCGGCGATATAGCCATCGGGCGTGGGAAAGTCCTTTCCGGCCGCGCGCGCCTTGACGGCGAGATCGGCATAGCGCCGCGCCGCTGATGTGTCGAACGGCAGGATGCGTCCGGCGAACAGGTCCAGTACGTCGTCGAGTGCGGCGGCCAGGGCGTCCTTGCGCTTGCCGTCTGGCAAAGCCCCGATGCCGAAGAGAAGTTCGGCCACGGTGATGCTGGAGAGAAACAGCGTCTCGTCGACTTGCCCATCGAGCCAGGCGCGCAGGCGAGGATGCGGTTCGCGCGTCATCGCCTCGGAGACGACATTGGTGTCGAGCAGGATCATTGAAAGCGCCAAGTCATTCGAGATTGATCGGCTCGGCGGGACGCGTATCGCGGACCTGTTCGAGGGCCTCGATATCGGCATTGGTGAGATCGTACTTCTTTCCTATCTCCGACAAGGCGGTGCCGAGCCGCAAGCGGCCCTCGGGGCGCGCTGCCGCCTCCAGAATGGCGCGCATTTCGGCTTCCGTGCTGCGATTGTGCTGCGCCGCGCGGAGTTTCAGGGCGCGATGCGCTTCCTCCGAGAGGTTGCGGATGGTAACGGCGGCCATGATAGCGTTCTCCATGGAATGACTGCAACGCTATCAAGATGGAGTAAATGATATCACACCTCAAGAGGTGACGGCCGTCAGCTCATTGAAGTATCTGAATACCTCAAAGCGGGGCTTCTTCTACTTTGCATGGGGTTGTTTTCGCAGTTTCGAATCCGGACCCCGCCGGTGGCCTATTCAGGCACGCCGGTCTCGCCCCGCGTGGTCAGCTTGCTGCCCGTCGCCTGCTTCGCAAGGTGCGCGCTCGGCGGCACCACGTCCTTGGCGAGACCGACAAAGGCCAGGAAGCGGATCGTCAGCCAGGTGTTGTCGAGCTCCCACCAGCGATGGCCATGCCGCGCCGAGCGCGGATCGGCGTGATGGTTGTTGTGCCAGCCCTCGCCGTTGGAGATCAGGCCGACGACGAGGTTGTTGCGGCTGTCCTCGTCGGTCTCGTAGTTCCGGTAGCCCCACACATGGGTCACCGAATTGATCGCCCAGGTGATGTGCCAGACCAGCACGGTGCGGACGAACACGCCGAACATCAGGATGCTCAGCCCGGTATTCGCGGCGCCTGCCGCCGTCTGTCCCAGCAGCCAGGCGACAGCGAAGCCCGCCCCGAAGAACATCGGCATTTGCAGCAGATTGATCCAGATCAGCCAGTGATGGCGTTCGAGCGCGACGTAGAACCGGTCGCGCAGAATGTCCTTGGCGTAGCGTTCGTAGATGCCGAGCCGCGACAGCTCCGGCTGATGGACCAGCAGCCAGCCGATGTGGCTCCAGAAGAAGCCTGCCAGCGGCGAGTGCGGGTCGGGCTGGTCGTCGGCGAATTGATGATGGCGGCGGTGAATGGCGACCCAGCGCGCCGGGGTTTCCTGCAGGCACGACATCGCGATGACGACCATGGCGTGCTCGAGCCATTTCGGACATTTCAGGCCGCGGTGGGTGAGCAGCCGATGGTAGCAGATGTTGATGCCGAGCAGCCCGCACAGATGGGTGCCGACGATCGCCACGACGAGGCCGCTCCAGGTGAAATAGCCGGGCATGAAGGCAAGCACGGCCACGGCGTGATAGGCGCCGATGCCGATGATGTAGGGCCAGTTCAGCTTGAACGGTTGCACGCCCGCCGGCAGCGAAATCCGCAAGGCGTCAGGCGGGGGGAGAGGGGCGTCGGGCGCGAGGACGGCGATTCTTGCGGTCGGCCTTGGAGCGGTCGTCATGCCGAAATTGGGTTCCATTTCTATCGGAGTTCTGGCGGGCGTCGTTCCGGGCCGATTCCTGTTATACGAGGGCCGGAGCCTGCATCGCGTTCATAAATCCGAGGCTAATTTGACGCTGCGGCCTGCCGGAAATCAGCTTTTGAAATCAGTGGCATAATGTTCGAGATCAGCGATCGTTGCGGCATCCCAGGAGTTGCGACGGGTTAATTGACATCCGGGCCTGCGATGGCTTAGAAACCGCGCTGTCCCGGGCGGTTGCCGCTTTTCGGGACTGAATCCCATTTTGCCACTTTCGGGTAGCTCAGGTTCGGCCTTCAACACGGCCTTTCGAAGCATCAGGATTGTCCCATGAAGGTCCGTAACTCGTTGAAATCGCTGCGCGGCCGCCACCGCAACAACCGCCTGGTCCGCCGCAAGGGCCGGGTTTACGTGATCAACAAGGTCCAGCGCCGCTTCAAGGCCCGCCAGGGTTAAGCCCCGGCGCGCCGAGCGGTTTTTTTCGCTCGTTTCACAGGTCTTTGACGACGCGCTGCTTTGCAGCGCGATTTTGCGCGTCTAGACTTGGCCCATGGCATTGAGATTCCCAGGCGCCCGCAACTGCCGGATCATGGTGACAGCCGCCGTCCTGACGGCCGTGCCGGTGACCGCTTTTGCCCAGAACAACACCCAGGTCGTTCCCCCGCCGAAGGCCCAGAAGAAACTGCCGGAAGCGCCAAGCAAGCTTCCCAAGGTCGGGGCCGATCGGACCCGCGGGCTGGATTTCCTGTTCGGCGCCTTGAAGGCCGCCCCTGATGAAGCCAGCGCCAAGCATGTCGAGGCGCGGATCTGGGCGCAGTGGATGCAGACCCCGAGCGACACCGCCGCGCTGCTGATGCTGCGCGCCAAGGCCGCGATGGAAGCGCAGAAGGTTGATATCGCGCTTAAACTGCTCGATTCCGTCATCAAGCTGCGTCCCGACTATGTCGAAGCCTGGAACCGGCGCGCAACGCTGTATTATCTGAAGAACGACTACACGCACTCGCTGGAGGACATCCGCGCAGGTGCTGATCCGCGAGCCCCGGCATTTCGGCGCGCTGGCAGGCCTCGGCATGATCATGCAGGACATCGGCGACGAAAAGCGCGCGCTCGAAGCATTCCGCAAGGCGCTGGCGGTCAATCCGCATCTCGAGAAGGTGCCGGAACTGGTCAAGACGCTGACCGAAAAGGTCGAAGGCCGCGATATCTGATTTCGGTAACGGTTTTCCCGGAAGCGAATGCGACGCATTTGTCCGAGATCAAGCGCTATCAGGAAGATGTCGGTTAACCCTGATCTCCGACGGCTCATGTCAGGCAGGAACGCCGTGCCGCTCACAGGCTATTATCGGCTGACTGCGTCACAGGAGTGAGCCATGAAATCATTGCTGCTGGCCGGCGCGATGATCGTCGCGACCGGAACCTGCGCTTTCGCGCAAGCTGGCTATTGGGTGGTCGGCAACCAGGGCCACCTGGAAATGCGAGATTGTTACGAGCAATCCCGTCATCAACGCCGAGGTGGGCGGAAATATCTGGTTCGGATCCGGGCCGTTCAAGTCGCTCGACGACGCCAAGCTGGCGCGTTCGACCATCCCTCAATGCCCGGTGGTGCCGGAACCGCCCTCAGGCGCGCCGCAGGACAAAAATCCGATTATTTTTTTTTTTTAAAAAAAAAAAAAAAAAACCTAGTGGACGGCGTTGCTGCCGCGCGCCATGCCGTCGAGGCCTACCGCTGCGTAGAACTGCGCCAGTTCCGCCTCAAGCTGCTCGTTGACGCGCAACAACGCCTTGAGTGCGCCGCGGATGTCGCCATTGCAACTCGCTACGATCTGATCGATGGCGGCTTCGCTTGCGTCGGAAATCATGGGGGCAGTCCTCCGATGATACGCTGAATCCGCCGCCCTGCCGGCACCGACGGTCACCACAGTGGGGCACGAGGACCAGGAGCACGTCGTCGTCGACGTCGCGCCGCCCGGGCCGGGCTGGCACCGCGCAGGCCGGGACGCCGACCCCCTCGTGGTCCTCCCCGCCGACGCGGCCGAACGCCTCGGGCTCCCCGCCCGGCTGGCCGCGCGGGGCGTGACCGTGCGGTTCGCGCTCCCGGCGAACCCCACAGTTCTGGCGGGTTTCCATGCGCGGCCGCCGAGTCGTGGTCGGGACACTGCAAGGGGTGGGTGAACGTTGATCCCGAGGCGATCGACGTGATCGCCGCCTACATGCGAATGCTCTGGAACTTCGCCCTGCGGAGGTTCGATGAGTCCTGGCTCAGGGCGATGGCGGAGGCGGCCGAGTCATGGGCCAACCATCGAGGGTTTGTCGTGAGATGAGACTGGAGTATACAGCAGGCCGAAGCCCCGCCAGTGAGCGGGGCTTCGGCACAACTTCAGTCGAGGGCGTCAGTCTGCCAGTCGGCAGGCGGTTGTGGCGTGACTGTCCCGTACGCCACTGCCGGTAAGAAATCCCGCACAAACTGCTTGGCTGTAGGATGAACCGCCGCTTCCGATGTCGCACGCGTCGACCCTGAACTGCGTGATGTTGTAACCCCGGTCGTCGAGATACTGGACGCAGTTACCGTAGTCGCCTGCGCCGGCCCGGCCATCACCAGCGAGCCGCCCATCAGCGCCCCCGCCACAGCCACCGGCGCGGCGAGCCTGAACAGTCGCTTCTTCAACGGAATCCCCTCCCTTGTCTGCGCCACCTCCTCGGTGACGCCTCGGCCCCATCGTTGAGGGGCTGCGATGAACTTCTTCGTACGTGTCATGCCGGCTCCCGAGTCCGGCAGAGAAGTAGCGAGTCTTCTGCTCGCTGGACGATGCTTCGTACATCGGTACGACAACACAGCACCCCGGAATGTGACACGCGCGCCAAGACCACCTCCGGGCACCCCGACTCTTCAAACCGGTGAAGGGGCGGACCAGCGTCAGCAACCGCTGCACCAGCGGGGGACGACCGGCACCTGTGCCTGATGTGCGCGAACATCCCTGTGTTCTCGCTGGCCGGGCGGGTGCCGTCTGGCGGGCATGCTCCACTGCACGGTCAGCCCGAACCGTTACGGAAACGACTCGGCGAAAACGGCTACTCGTGC
>CAWBQP010000045.1:0-15833 GCA_963790735.1 uncultured Alphaproteobacteria bacterium
GGCGTGCCGGAACGAATTGCGAATGTGGAGAAGCGCGCGCGGAGCTGAGCGACCAGGCCCCGCGCTCTTACCACATCGGTCATATTGGCTTTCCACCTCGATCCTTCCCTGTGAAGTATCGCATCTGGTGGCAACATCCACTGCTTGTCACGCTCCACCCGACAGCATCTTCACCAGGCGATAGAGATACTCCTGCCCTTCGTAGAACGATTTCACGGCGACGCGCTCGTCCCTGCCGTGGGCGCGGACGTCGTTGACGTCGCCGGCGAGACCGGAATGGCCGTAGGTCGGAATACCCGCATTGCGCAGATAGCTGCCGTCGGTTGCTCCCGCGCTCATGACGGGAAGGATCACGGCGGTCCGGCCAGAATTCTTTCGACAGTTTCCCGATCGCACCCATGATCTCCTCGTGCAGGGCCGAGGGCGTACTCAAGACTGCCTTTTCGAGCTGGGTGACCTTGATCTGATCGTCGTCGAGCACCTTCTCGAGCGTCGCCTTGACGCCTTCGACCGGCTCGCCCGGCATGATCCGGCAATTGACCTTGGCGGTCGCCAGCTGCGGCAACGCGTTCACAGCGTGGCCGCCTTCCAGCATCGTCGCCACACAGGTGGTGCGGAGCTGCGCATTGTAGACCGGATTGGCGGCAAGCCGGACGAACGACAGCGACGCCGGGTCGGGCTTGTCCGACAGGGCGGCGCGGATGTCGGCCGCGGTCTGCTCGCCCTCGAACTGGGGCGGTGCGCTCGAAATAGGCGCGCGTCGTCTCGTTCAGATTCATCGGAAATCTGAAGTTCGAGAGCCGCACCAGCCCTTCCGCCAGCCGATAGATCGCGTTGTCCTTCGCGGGCAGCGAGCTATGGCCGCCCTTGTTCTTCACTTCCAAAAGGAAGCTGACCGAGACCTTTTCCGTAGGTCTGAACGCTGTTGCGGATCGGCTTGCCGTCCTTCAACCCGACGCTGCCGCCTTCGTTGAGCGCGAACTCGGCGTCGATCAGATCGCGATGGTGCTTCAGCAGCCACTGGATGCCGACCTCGTTACGGTCGAGGATCTCTTCGTCGGTCTCAAGCGCCAGGATGATATCGCGGTCGGGCTTGTAACCCTCCTTCTTGTAGCGGATCATGTTGGTGACGAAGGATGCCGCCATGAATTTGTCGTCGCCGGTACCGCGTCCGTAGTAATAGCCGTCTTTCTCGATCAGCTTGAACGGATCGACTGACCAGTCCTCGCGATTTGCAGGCACCACGTCGATATGGGCAAGCAGGAGGATCGGCTTGCGCGCGCCGGTACCGCGCAGCCGCACCACAAGGTTGCCCTTGCGCGGCGCGGGCTGCAACACCTGCACGTCACCATCCGCAAAGCCGGCCGCACGAAGGCGCGCCGCCATGGCTTCGGCCGCCTTGGCGGTATCGCCGGTCGCGGTCACCGTGTTGATCTCGACGAGTTCCTTGTAGACGTCGTAGGCGAACTGCTGCTGCGGGGTCAAAGTTTTCGGCAACGGCGGCACAAGCGATCAACGTCGAGGCAAGCGTCGCCGAAAGCAGCGCCGAACGAAGCTTCCAAATTGAATGGTTCTACGCATCTTTCACTCCCCTCTTATTTGCTGTTGTCCTTGACCGCGATCACCTCGATCTCGACCAGAAAGCCGGGGTTGGCGAGCGCTGCGACGCCGACGACCGAACGCGCCGGCAGATTCGGCTGGCTACCGCCGAAGAATTGGGTGTAGCCCTCCATGAAGCCTTTGAAGTCCATCGCCGCGGCGCCACTGTGCACCAGGAAGACCTGCATCTTCACCACGTCGCCCATGGTAAGCCCAAGGCCTTCGAGAATGGTCTTGATCCGGTTCAGCACGCCGATCGACTGCGTTCTGGTGTCGCCATAGGCCTGCAGGCTCGCGGGATCGGCGTCCTTGTTGACCGCCGGCGGCACCTGACCGCTGATGTAATAGGTCGTGACGTTGCCTCTGATCTCGACAGATTGCGCGATCGGAAAGGTCGAGTTCGGGATCGGATGCCGCACGATCTCGGCCCGCGCGCCGGTGCATGCCGCCAACAGTGCAGCAAGCATGAAGATGATTTGTTTTTTCATAAGCCTCTCCCCTTTTTGCCTAGCGGCGCACCTGCTTGACATCGGCTGCGGTCACCGCGTCGGTGAAGTTATTGCCGAAATGCGTCCGCACATAATTCACGACCTCGGCGACCTGACCATCGGTCATCATCTCGCCGAATGGCGGCATGCCGCGTTGACCGTTGACGACAAGATAGACCGCATAGCCGCCGGCTTCGAGATTCTTGTTGCGGGCCAGCGACGGATAGGTGCCGGCGCCTTTGGCGCCCTCGCCTTGCGGCATGTGGCACCCCTGACACAGCGATCGGTAGATTGATTCGCCGGTGGTTTGCTGGAATTTCGGTCCCACCGAGAACACGGGCTGGACGCTGGTTGGGGTCGTGCTGCTTTGCGCCTGGGCACTCTGGGCAGCAACCGCTGCCAGAACGGCAATGGCGCTTGCGAGATAGTATGGGATGTTGCGCGCGTTCATGGTCATTTGCGGACGGTCATGTGCATGGTTGGGTCGCTCTGGCCATCAAGCGGTGGCGCGTGCATGCAGGCGCCGGATTGCGTCGAGTGAGGAAAGGATGGCGCCTTCCTGCCACGCGGGGACATGGGAGACGTGCTCGCCGGCCAACGCAATACGACCGTCCACCTGGCACAGGGCCTTGTAGTGCTGGTCGCGCAGCGCGTCGGTCCACTTGCCGTAGCAGCCGTGATTGCCGGGCACGCGGTACCAAGCCACTGACATGCCGTTGTCGAACTCGTGGGCGTACTGCGGATGGATCTGGTTGCCATATTCCACAGCGCGACGGACGCGCTCCTGCGGAGCCATCGCGCCGAATTCGAAGGAGTTGGGCCCTTCGAACACGTAGGCGCCCAGCACCACTGCCGGCCCGGACGCGCCGTAGCGCGTGGAAGGGTAGGAAATGAGCGAGATCGGCAGGTCGGTGTAGGTGATGCCGCCGTAGACGTGCTCGTCCTCCTCCCAGAACCGCCGCTTGAACTGCAGCCCCACCTTGATCGACGAGCCATAGGGTACGGCATTGATGGCGGCCTGCATCTCGGCGCTTACCTGGACGTCGATCTGGCTTAGGATCGACAGCGGGATGGTGCACAGGCACCAATCGGCCTTTTCCTGCTGCAACGCGCCGCCGCGCGCCTCATCGGCGAAAGTTACGGTCACGCCACGTTCGTTCTGTTCGATGCGGGTGACTTGCGCCTGGTACCGGATGAGGTTGCCGACCTGCTTGGCGAAGGCCTTGGCAATCATGTCCATGCCGCCCACCGGCTGGAACATGGTGCTTTGGAACTCATAGGCTTGGCCGGCGGCGATAGCGCGCCACAGCCTGGACTGCAACAGCTCGCTGAGTTCGAGCGGCTTGGATGGCTTCGCCGGCGGCATCAGGCCTCCGCCGTGATCGATCTCGTAGCCGCGCCGGGCGCTGGTGACGATGCCCTCGCGGTAGCGAAACTCGGCATCGAGCGCGCCCCAGCGGCGCAGGCCTTCGAGCAGCTTCTCCTTGTCTTCCTGTGTCACCACGGAATCGAGGCTGCCCTGGCGCGTGGCCTTGCCCAGCAGTTCCGCCACATGCCCCTGGAAATCGGCCTGCACATGGCGATAGCGCTGCGGCTTGCCGCCGAAGGCCGTGCTCGAGTGGACCCAGGCGTTGTAGTTGACCTGCACGAAGGGTTCGAGCGCGACGCCAAGCTGCCGGCAGTAGTGAAGCACGGCATAGTGGTGGTAGGGAATGCGCCACGGACCGGGGTTGAAGTACTCGCCCTTGGCGAAGCGGCAGTGCTGCACGTCGCCGCCCAGCTCGGTGAAGGTGTCGCCGCCGCGTATCGACCAGCAGCGTCCACCGGCGCGCTGGTTGTATTCCAGGATCGTGACCTTGTAGCCGGCATTGCGCAGTTCGAGCGCTGCGACCATGCCGGCCAGGCCGGCACCGAGAATCAGCACGCTGCTGCCCTTCTTCGCGCCAGCCAGCTTGGGTGGGCCAGTGAAGTTTGATTCGGCGGCGAAGCCCATCGATGTCATCGCCTGGTACATGGCGGCACCGCCCGCTGCCTTGCCGATCATGCTCAGCAAGTCGCGTCGGGTGAATGCCGATGTGTTTTCATGGGTCATTGGAAAGGCCCTTGCTCCAGCCTTAAGTGGTACCGTAGGCAGGGACGAGCAATGTATCCGCCATTAGGCAGCGAGCTCTTGCGCCCGAGCACTGCTTCATTTGGTTCACGCGCGCGGCGGCAAAAGGGCCGCCGCATTGATCGGGATCAAATGGCTTTGCCGGACGCCCTCTGATTTGAGCCTGCGATACCTGGCTGTGGGCTGTGGCGTCTTATTCGCTTTTGATCCCGGCCTCGGCGATCAGCTTGCCCCATTTCGCGCTTTCGCTCTGGATGAATTTTGCAAAAGCCTCTGGCGAGGTCGGTGCGGGTTCGGCGCCGAGAACGCGGATTTTCTCGATCGCGGCGGGATCGCTCAACGCTTTCACGAAGGCGGCATTCAGCGTGCTGATGATCTCGGGCGGCGTGCCGGCGGGCGCGACGATCCCGAACCAGCCGACCGATTCAAATCCGCTCAGGCCCTGCTCGGCCAACGTTGGCACATCGGGCAGGAAGACGACGCGCTTGGCGGCGGAGACCCCGAGCGCCTTCAGCTTGCCGTCGCCGATCAATTGTTTGGATGCGGGAATATCCAGCACCGCCAGCGGGACGTGGCCGGCAAGAACGTCCGTCGTAGCCGGCGCGGTGCCGCGATAGGCGATCAATTGAATTCCGACACCGGCCTTTTGAGCGAACAAGGCCGAGGTCAGGTGCATCGCCGTGCCGTTGCCGCCATGGCCGATCGACAGGCCCTGCGGTTGCGCCTTGGCTTTCGCAATGAGGTCTGCGACCGAGGCAATCGCCGACTGCTGCGAGGACACCAGCACGAACGGGATTTCCGCCAGCAGCGTGACCGGCGCCAGATCCTTGATCGGATCGAACGGCATCGCCGCGCGATTGAGGTGAGGATTGACGGTCAGCACACCGGCCGCGGCTACGCCGAGCGTGTAACCATCCGCTGCTGCCTGCGCCACGGCGCCGATCCCGATATTGCCGCCTGCGCCCGCCCTGTTCTCGATGACAACAGGCTGACGCAGCGTCTCCGCGAGCGCCGGCTGCAGGGCGCGGATCACGATGTCGGCACTGCCGCCGGGTGGAAACGTCACGATGATCTTGATCGGTTGATCAGGATATGCGTTTGCTGCTTCAATCGCTGACAGCGACAAAACAACAACAAGGGCACGGATGATGCCTTGCCGGATCGACGGAAACATTCAGGGTCCCCCGATGATCTCTGTGGCACTTAGTTATGCATGATCGTCCCAACCCGGCAAGCGACATGGCAGCAACTTGGCAGCAAGTGACATGGTGAAGACAAGCGTTCTCGTGGTCGGAGGCGGTCCGGTTGGACTCACTCTGGCAATGGACCTCGCAATGCGGGGAATATCGGTTGCCGTCGTGGAAACACGCGCCGCCGGGGAACCGCCGAGCGTGAAATGCAACCACGTCTCGTCGCGTTCGATGGAAATCTTCCGCAGGCTCGGCCTGGCGCAGAAGCTGCGCGACACCGGACTGCCGGCCGACTACCCGAACGATTGCTCCTACCGCACCACGGCAACGGGCATCGAACTCTCGCGCATCCTGATTCCCTGCCGGCGCGATCGCTATACCGCAGCGAGCGGGCCAGATACCGACTGGCCGACGGCCGAGCCGCCGCATCGCATCAATCAGATCTACATGGAACCCGTTCTGTTCGCGCACGCGGCTTCCATCGACGGGCTTCAGATTCTGAACCGCACTGAATTCGAGGATTTCAGCGAAGGCAATGACGGCATCGTTGCGACCGTCCGGAACCTCGACACCGGAACGGCCTTGCAGATTCATGCCGATTTCATCGTCGGCTGCGACGGGGCGCGTTCGCTCGTTCGCAAGGCCATCGACGCCAATCTGCAGGGAACGCCGATCATCCAGCGCGTGCAATCGACCTATATACACGCGCCCGGACTGCTCGCCCTGATGGACCAGCCTGCCTGGATGACGCTGTCGCTCAATCCGCGGCGCTGTGGCACAGTGGTCGCGATCGACGGTCGCGAGAAATGGCTGATCCACAACCACCTCAACCGCGAAGACGAGACCTTCGAGTCGGTCGATCGCGACGCCTCGATCCGCGCCATCCTCGGCGTCGGCCCCGATTTCGAATACGAGGTGCTGAGCAAGGAAGACTGGGTCGGCCGCCGTCTTGTCGCCGACCGCTTTCGCAAAGGACGCGCGTTCATCTGCGGGGACGCCGCGCATTTGTGGATGCCCTATGCCGGCTACGGCATGAATGCCGGGATCGCGGACGCGACCAACCTCGCATGGCTGCTCGCCGCCTATCTGCAAGGATGGGCCGGCATCGCCATCCTCGATGCCTATGAGGCCGAGCGCCTTCCCATCACCGAACAGGTGTCGCGCTTTGCGATGGAGATGGCCGGCAAGGTGTTGAGCCAGCGCCGCACCGTTCCCGATGAAATCGAGCAGCCGGGGCCTGAAGGCGACGCCGTCCGCAGGCAGGTGGGGCAAGCCGCCTATGATCTGAACGTGCAGCAATATTGCTGCGCCGGCCTCAATTTCGGTTATTTCTACGATCGCTCCCCGATCATCGCCTATGACGGCGCCGAACAGCCGGGTTTTACGATGGCGGATTTCACGCCGTCCTCGACGCCGGGCTGCCGGCTTCCGTTCGCAAAGCTGGCCGACGGCCGGCCGGTCTATGATGCGCTCGGGCCGGGCTACACGCTGGTGCGGTACGATCCGGATGTAGCGGTTGCGCCGTTGGCTGAGGCGATGCGTGCCGGTGGCGTGCCGTTTGCGATCGTCGATGTCCCTGCCGGCGAAGTCCAGCCCCCAGGCTACCACAAACTCATTGTTGCGCGCACCGATCAGCACGTCGCCTGGCGCGGCGACGCCATCCCTGACAATCCCGCGCACCTCGTCGACAAGCTGCTCGGCCGAAGCTTCAACCCCGGTCCGGGTTGATTCACGCATGGCGGAAGTGCGCTCCCAGCATCGCTTGGGCATTGCCCTCGTCGTCGCCGCCGCCATCGCCTGGAGCACGGCGCCGTTCTTCACGCGGCTGCTTCCTTACGACTCCTGGACCATCCTGTTCTGGCGCGGATTGTTCGGCGGCGGCATGATCGTGGCGATCATGCTGTTGCTGCAAGGCCGTGCCAGCCTGCGGGATCTGACCAGGATGGACAAAAACGGCTGGCTTGTCGCGTCGTTTTCGACGTTGGCGATGATCGCCTTCATTCCTTCGCTGCAGCTCACGAATGTGTCCAATGTAGCCATCATCATCGCGACGGGCCCCTTCCTCGCGGCTGCGCTGGCCTGGATATGGCTGCGGGAAATCCCTCACCTGCGAACCATGCTGGCGAGCATCGTGGCGCTCTGCGGCGTCATGATCATCGTCGGTAACGCACGCGTCGGTTCCGACATTCTCGGTATCGCCCTCGCCTGCTTTATGGCGCTGGCGATCGCTGCGATGACCGTGATGGTACGGCGGCACAAGAATACATCGATGGTCGCCGCTGCGGCGATGTCGAACATCCTGGGCAGCGTTATCAGCATTCCCTTCGCCCACGGAATAACTTCGATAACCGGGTTCGACCTGCTTATTCTCGCGATGTTCGGATGCTTTCAGGTCGCGCTGGGCCTCACGCTGTTCTTTCTCGGCTCGCGCCTGCTGCCATCTGGCCAAGCCGCCCTGATCTCGACGCTGGAGACGCCGCTGATGCCGTTCTGGATATGGGTGGCATTTGCCGAGGTCCCGACGCTGCGGGTTCTCGTCGGCGGCGCCCTGGTGATGGGCGCCGTCATAGCCGACATCATCGGCGATATCAGGACGCAGCGGAAGTAGACTACCGCACCGCGAACGGCGCCTGGTAGGGCCGGCCGAACGGCACGCCGTTGATCACGGTCTGCACCGGTTTGAGCAGCAGCTTGCCTTCGCGCTTGTTGTTGCGGGTGTCGACGAACGAGGTCTGCGCCTCCACCAGCTCCATGATCGCGACGTCGCCGGGCGCGCCGATCTGCAGCGTGCCGATCTTCGGCGCGCGGTTGATGATTTTCGCCGGCGCCGTGGTCGCCATCGCCACCACCTGCTCCACCGTAAATCCCAGCGGGATGAATTTGCTCATGACGTTCGGCAGATAAGGCATGCCCGGCGTATTGCCGGAGAAGACGTGAATGTCGGAGGAGATCGTATCCGGCGTGCAGCCGCCTGGGATCGCCACCTCCGCCACGGTAAAATCAAAACTGCCGCCGCCATGGCCGACATCGAACATCACGCCGCGCTGCTTGGCGGACAGCGCCGCCGGCAACAGTTTTCCATCCTGCACGATGTTGGTGAAGACGCCGGCGATATTCGGCGCGCCGGAATAGGCGATGGGTCAGCACATCGCCCGGGCGCAGCAGGTCGAGAATCTCCGACATCAGTTCTTTGGTCTCGACGCCGCCGATATGCACCATCATCTTGGCCGGCCAGCCGCACATCTCGCAGGCCTTGATGGCGCGCTTCAGCGGCTCGAGGCCATGCTTGGCGATGACGTTCTCCGACATCCGAACCTTCACGCCGAGCAGGAAATCCGGATTTTCGGCCAGCGCCATCGCGCAGGCTTCCACTTGCGCGTAATCGATGTTGTAGAGCTCGGCGACCGGGAAGCCGGACAGGCCGTTGTTGGCGATATGGACGAAGGCGTAAATCCGCGCCCGCGATTGCGCCACGATGTAGCGCCGCAGCGCGGCGAGGTTGTTGACGCCGGCATCGCCCGCCGACACCACCGTGGTGGTGGCCTGCGCCTGCACCAGTTCGTCGGCGGGAATGCCGATCGCCGAGCCGTAAGGGTAGACGTGGGAATGCAGGTCGATCAGGCCGGGCGTCACCAGTTTGCCCGAGGCGTCGATGGTCTTGGCGGCGCGCGCAGCCGGAATCTCGTTCTCGACCGCCTCGATCACGCCCCAGCGAATGCCGATGTCGCGCTTGCCCCTGAGCGACTGGCTGGGATCCAGTACGTCGCCGCCCTTGATCACGAGGTCGAACTTGTCGTTCGGCCCCATCGCGGCATGGGCGCGGCCCGACGCCCCAGCGATAGCAGCCGATCCCGTCACCTTAAGAAAATCACGGCGTGAAAATCCGGTCATCGCAGCGCTCCCCCCGATATGATTTTTATCTGGTGATGATGCGCTGGGCTCCGGCGTTCCGCAAGCAGGGCGTGCATCGTCCCACGCAACGCCAACCATGGAGCCGGTGATCCCTGAGTGGGCAGACCAGCGCGGTTACGCCAGAGCTCGGTCCACCGGCGTCTATATCTCCGTGGATGGGTGGAGCGAAGCGATACCCACCAAATCCCTTCGCGGAAGCGTGATGGGTATCGCTTCGCTCCACCCATCCTACGAAACTAGCCAAAAGTCTAACGGCTGACGCGTGCCGACGCACGCATCTGAACAGGCGTTCAGAATTCTCTTGAAATTCCGCGGGAACGTTCCCTGCGATGTGATGTTCTATCCTCGCTCAATTGGAGGAGTTTTGGAATGAAGAGGCTTGGATACGTTATCGCCGCACTTGGCGCGCTCATCATCGCGGCGCCGTCGATTGCGAGCGCCCAGACCGTCGTGATCAAGCGTGGTGGCGGCTATCATGGCCATCACCATGGCCATGGCGCACGTGCCGAATTCCGAGGCCACCGCGACCGCGGCTACCATCGTGGATCGCGGCATGGTCATCGCGGCGACAGGGTCGTGATCATCAAGAAGCATCGCTACTGAGGCCGACACCTAGCGCCCGGTTCTGATTGGAATCAGAACCGGGCGCTAGTTTTTTTGTTTGACGCGTTTTCTTGACGCGCTCGAAAACGCTACGAACGGAAAATGGCTCCTCACGGAGCCATTTTCTTTGTTGGTAGCTGTTTGCGAAAATCTCAGCTGTAGATCTCGAACAGGCCGGCGCCGCCCTGGCCGCCGCCGATGCACATCGTGACGACGCCCCACTTGGCCTTGCGCCGGCGGCCTTCCTGCAGGATGTGGCCGGTGAGACGCGCACCGGTCATGCCGAAGGGATGGCCGATCGCGATCGAGCCGCCGTTGACGTTGTACTTCTCGGGATCGATGCCGAGCTTGTCGCGCGAATAGAGGCACTGGCTGGCGAAGGCTTCGTTGAGTTCCCAGAGATCGATGTCGTCGATCTTCAGGCCGTGGCGCTTCAACAGTTTTGGCACCGCGAAGATCGGGCCAATGCCCATCTCGTCCGGCTCGCAGCCCGCCGCCGCCCAGGCGACGAAACGGCCGAGCGGATTGAGGCCGCGCTTCTCGGCGTCCTTGGCTTCCATCAGAACGACCGCCGCCGCACCGTCCGAGAGCTGGCTGGCATTGCCGGCGGTGACGTATTTGCCGGCGCCCTTCACCGGCTCGAGCTTGGCAAGGCCTTCCAGCGTGGTTTCGGGCCGGTTGCACTCGTCCTTGTCGACGGTGTAGTCGACGATGCTCTCTGCTTTCGTCGCCTTGTCGACCACCTTCATCCTGGTCTTCATCGGGACGATTTCGTCCTTGAACTTGTTGGCCTGCTGGGCGGCCGCCATGCGGCGCTGCGATTCCAGCGAGTATTCGTCCTGGTATTCGCGGCTGAGCTTGTAGCGTTCGGCGACGATATCGGCGGTGTCGATCATCGCCATGAAGATGTCGGGCGCAGCCTTGAGCAAATCAGGATCGATCAACTCCTTGGGCGAGCCGCCGCCGGGGATCGAGATGCTCTCGACGCCGCCGGCCACGATGCAGTCGGCGCCGTCGGAGCGGATCGAGTTGGCGGCCATCGCAATGGTCTGCAGTCCCGACGAACAGAAGCGGTTGACGGAAACGCCCGCGGTCGACTTCGGCATGCCGGCGAGCAGCGCGGCCTGACGGCCGATATTCGGCGCGCCATGCGCGCAATTGCCGAGATAGCAGTCCTCGACATATTCCTTCTCGACGCCGGCGCGCTCGACGGCGTGCTTGATGGCGTGGGCCGCCATCGACATCGGCGGGGTGATGTTGAACCCGCCGCGGCCGGACTTCGCCAGCCCGGTACGTGCATAGGAAACGATAACAGCTTCACGCATTTTGAAGACCTCCCTTTGATGCGATCAGTATGGACTGGCGCCGCGCCCGTGTGTAGCAAAAACCCGAATTCCGGCGGGCGGAAAAGGAAGGAATCGCATCAATCCCACGCCGGCGCGTAGCCGGGATTTACACACCGTTTGTCCTTCGGCAAGGCCGCGATCGCCTGCCTGGTCGGCGTCGTCGAAATTCAGCTTCAGCGCGTCGAGATTGGCTTGCTGGCTTTCCGCGCGCGACGCCTTCGGGATCGCGGCAACGCCATCCTGATCGAGCAGCCATTTCAGCGCGACTTGCGCCGCGGTGGCATTGTGCTTGCGCCCGATCGCCGCAAGCGCCGCGTCGGAAGCCGCCATGCCCTTGGCCAGCGGACAATAGGCGATCAGCGGTATCGATTTCGCAGTGAGAAACTGGCGCAGCCGCGTCTGATCCAGCATCACATGGTATTCGACCTGGTTGCAGGCGATCGGGGCGCTGATTTCCTCGACCACCGCTTTCAGCAGCGCAATGTTGAAATTGGCGACGCCGATAGCGCGGGTGCGGCCTTCTTCCTTCAGCCTCATCAGCGTCTCGAATATCTGTGGGCAGGTTCATCTTCGGCGCCGGCCAGTGCACCAGATAGAGGTCGATCATGGTCGAGCCGGAGTTTTTTCAAGGAAGTATCGAACGCCCGGCGGAGCGCATCCGGCGCCAGATTTTCGTTCCAGACTTTTGTGGTGACATGCAGATCTTTGCGGGGAACATCGCGAGGCTGCAATCGCGGCGCCAATCGGCCTCCTCATTGCCATACATCTCGGCGGTGTCGAGATGCCGGTAGCCTAGCGCCAGCCCGCTCTCGACCGCGGTGCGGCAGGCATCGCCCTGCATGCGAAACGTGCCGAGACCAAGCTTCGGCAGGCTGATACCCTGGGTGTGCAGATGGTTCCATGATGGCTCCCGGACAGGAAAACGCGGCGCGCGCGTGGCGAAAGCCGCATCAACAGTATTTCATTGAGGGGAATAGGCCGCTATGGAATAGTCTGCGCGCAGGGCGCGGGGCAAATCAAGATCGTAGGGATGCGATGGGACAGGGCGTTACAACGATGGCTGGAAGCCATGAACTGCCCGCGATCATCGCCGCCGTGCTCGGCATGGTCCTGGCGCTTTCCGTAACGATGGTGGCGGTCGGCTATCTCGTGGCGAGGTGACGCTGAGCCGGCTTCATGTCGCACGGACACAGCATCTGCACCCGCGTCCGCCTCATTTCCCGGTTCCGGCCGCGGCAAGAATGGGTGACCAGCGTGCGATCTCGGAGCGAACAAAACGATCGAACGCAGCCGGGCTGCGTTCGTCCTTGGCCGGTATCGAACCGCCGAGCTGGGCAATCCGCTCGCGCACGACATCCTCATCAAGCGCCCGGTCGAGCGCATCGGAAAGCCTGGCGATGATTTCGGGCGAAATGCCCTTCGGCGCAAACAGTCCCGCCCAGACGCTCATCTCGTAGTTGATGCCGGCTTCGCTAGCGGTCGGCACATTCGGCAGCGTTTCGAGGCGTTTCGCAGCAGAGGCCGCGAACGCCTTGACCGAGCCGGCCAGAACCGACTCCGCCACGCTGACCGACTGCTCGCACATGAAATCGACGTGCCCCCCGACCAGATCGTTCAATGCCGGGCCTGAACCGCGATAGGCGACAAGCGCCGGCTTCGCGCCGATTTCCGCGGTGAACAAGAGACACGCCATATGCGAGGACGCGCCGACGCCGCCATGGGCCTGCTTCACCGCATCACCCCGTTGCCGGAGGCTTGCGACGAATTCCTTCAGGTCCTTTGCCGGGAAATCCTTCCGCGCGATAATGATGGCCGGTGAATGGGCGGTGATGCCGATCGGCACGAAGTCGGCAACCGGATCGTATTTGAGATTCGGCGTGAGCACGGGCGCTGCGACGTGCGAGCCCATCGCCGCGGCGAGCAGGGTGTAGCCGTCGGGCGCGGCAGCCGCCACGCGGGCGCTGCCGACCGTGCCGCCGGCGCCGCTGACATTCTCGATGATGATGGATTGCCCGAGGATCTTCGACATCTGGTTGGTGACGATGCGCGCAACGACGTCGCTGGCGCCGCCGGGAGGGAACGGCACGACCACCGTGATCGCCCTGGAGGGGTAGTCCTGCGCGGCTACCTCCCCGGCGATGCCGGCCAGTGCCATTGCAACCGCGAAAGCTTTCCAGATACACGTGCCAGGTTTCATCACGCGCGCTCCCATCCTTAGCTGCTGCGCCGTCACATCTTTCCGTCACCGTTCAATATCTGGGCGATCTCGACCGAACGTCCCTCACGCGCCGAGAGAATGCCGGCGCGGACCACGGCGAGCGATCGCGTCGCCTCCTCGCCCCCGACTTCGTGCGGATGCCGGCCGCGCGCCGCCGCGGCAAACTCCTCGAGCTCCTCGACCAGGGTATCGTTGACCGCGCATGGCACCGCGACCGGCTGGCTTTCACCGCGCTTGAGCAGCCGCAGCCCATTGTGCAAATCGTAGAACGCCGTCATGTCCTTGCCGTAGACGTTCATCAGGTAATACTCGGATGCCGAGGCGTAGCTTGCGTTCAGCGTCGAGAGCGCGCCGTTCTCGTGCTGCAGGATCAGGCTCGCGACATCCGGATTGTCGCCGGGCAGCACCAGTTGCGCCGACTGTGCGTGTACCGCCTGGACCGGCCCGATCAGGTAGGCGAGCACGTCGATGTAGTGGATTCCGATCTGCAGCATCACGCCGCCCGGCATGCCTGCGGCCTGATAGCGCCAGGAGGTGAGATCGACCTTGCCGAGGCGATCGCGGCTGATGTTCGCCTCGGCGTTGACGAGCTTGCCGAACCGGCCGGCCTCGATCAGCTGCCTGAGGTAGCGGAAATGGCTCTCGCGCCGCCGCTGATAGCCGAGCGCCAGGACCACGCCGGCCTTGCGGCAGGCCTCGGTGATGGCGCGGCCGTCCGAGATGCTGTTGGCGATCGGCTTGTCCAGAAAGACGTGCTTGCCGGCGGCTGCGGCCGCGCAGGTCGTCGCCAGATGCACATCGTTCGGCGTCGTGTTGATGATCGCCTCGATCTCGGCGTCGGCCAGCAGCGCCTCGTAGCTCGCGGCCGGCCGGCAGCGGTATTTTGCCGCGAAATTCCTGCGTTTCATCGGACCGGGTGTAGCAGCTGCGGATCTCCAGCTTGCCCGAGCGCTGGATGGCATCCGCCAGAACGTCGGACCACCAGCCCATCCCGATACAAGCCACGCGGAGCGGATCGGCACTCATCACTTTGCCCTTCCCAAGACCTTGCATTCCCCACGACCGAGTTCGTCGGCTGGCTTCGGCCTATGTCATTCCCAATTCGCGCCGATCACTCGACGGCCATCTTGGCGATCCGCAAATCGGTCTCCCAATCACCGCCGCTCACGCCGACACCGCCGATGCATTGGCGGTCGACCAGCACCGGCACGCCGCCTTCCATCGCCGTCCACCGTTCCGGTCCGGCGGCGAGCGCAAGTCCGATCGCATGGCTCACGTCGAGGTCCTGACCGGCCGCGCCTTTGGCCGTGGTCGGACGCCGGTTTACGCGGCGCGAACCGCCTTGGTGGTGCAGGAGTGCACAGTATGGAAGCGGCCGCCGTCCATTCGTTCGATCAGGATCACATGCCCGCCGGCATCCACGATGGCGCAGGAGATCGCGATTCCGGCCTGGCCGGCCAATTCCACCGCCGTCGCCATGATCATCTTGGCGCCCTGATACGTCAGGCGCTTGCTATCGGCGACAAACATGGCAGCGCTCCGGCCGGGGGGGACAGGCGAATTGTGCGCCACCGCAACGCCTCCTTCAAGAAAGAATCGCGACTTCCAGATGCGATTTCGCAACCCACGCGCCGGAAGGCAAACCTATCCAAACTATGCGGCGCGAACATGGAGGGTGGCCAGGATCAATGTCCAGCTCGATATCGGCGCGGCCGGAAAACTGGCCGAAGATTTTATGACAGGTGGACGAGGCGCGGGAATCGTGGGGTGGGTTAGAATTGTAGGATGGGTAGAGCGCAGCGATACCCATCAATCCCCGCGCAGAGGCATGATGGGTATCGCTTCGCTCCACCCATCCTACGAAGGCACTACCGCTGCCAGCCGCAAGTACGGCTCCGGTTTGGCACGGCCAGGTCTGGGATGCGCGTGTCGCGCGCCTGCGCGTCGAGTGGATTGGAATGGCGCTGTGCCAGCTTGGTGCGGGCTGCACCGCGCGGTTTCTCGGCGCGCTCATGCGTGACATGAGTTTGACCAGAGGCTGGGGCGCCGCAGCCTTCGACACAACCACGCGTTCCGTTTTCACCGGTTTGCGATCGGTTCTCGCCTCGATCCGGACCGGGGCGAATTGCGTCTCCGGGCCGAGCCGCTTCGGCGAGAGCACGGCTTGAGAAAGATCGAGGCCGAGGAACTCACCGGCCTTGTACTCATCAGCCAGCGCGGCGCTGCCCGACATCAGGAGCCCCGCGCAAAGTGCTGTCGCAATAGCGTTTTTCAGGGTCCATCGCTGGGCCTCCTGAAATCAACCAAAAGGTGAAACTACAACCTAGTATGTAGGAAACCGACCGGACAATTCCAGCCGTTCCCGAT
>CAWBQP010000046.1:0-61244 GCA_963790735.1 uncultured Alphaproteobacteria bacterium
CTTCGCCGTACGCTCGAGCCACACACGTCAATCGCAGCTCTCGCGTCCACCGCATCCCACCGCGCGTTCGTGACGATCGCGAGCGCCGCCTCTCATCGGGTGAGACGAGCGGAGTTATGCGGCTGATTGGCCTGCGCGTTAGCGGAAAATTTTGTGCGAAGGGCTGGACAGGTTTTCGGTGATTTGCCCGTCGTGCCAATTGGTCGCAGACCCTGCACAGGATTTGCGCTTGCACGAGAAGCAAATCAGCCCGCAGCCCCGTAGGTCCGCAGGGTGGGCAAAGCGCACTTGTCTCGCCGTAGCTCGAAGAGCGAAGGCGGAAGCGTGCCCACCATACGGGCAACGTGCAAATGGCGGGCACGGCGCAGTTGCGCCTTTGCCCACCTTACGAATTTCTTTCCGGTCATGCTTGCCACTACCACCCGGCTCTGGTTAAACTCGCTTTGGTTGTACGTCTTGCAGGTGACGCATGACTCCTTCTGACGCCGTCGAAGCGGGGCCGGAACAGCAGCGCTGGCAGGCCGAGCTTCGGCTGCGCGAGCGCGAGCTTGATATCAAGGAGCGCGCCGCGGCTCAGGACGCCGTGCAAAAGGCCCGCGAGTTCGACGCCAAGCTTGCCGACCAGAGATGGGCGCGCTGGACCAACCCGTTGGTTCTGGCGGTTTCCGCGGCCGTGCTCGCTGCGCTCGGGAACGCGTGGCTCGCATATTACAATGGCGCGGCGCAACGCGAGCTCGAAACCACCCGCAACGACGGCCAACTTCGCATCGAAAATTCAAAGGCCGAGGCGGCGCGGATATTGGAGGTCATCAAGACGGACGATACGGAGAAAGCTGCCGTCAACCTCGCGTTTCTGCTGGATGCAGGCCTGATCACCGACGATAAACGGAAGGCGGCGCTCAAGTCCTTTCTCGACAAGCGTCAGCCGGGCGAGGGGCCGAGCATCCCGCCGATCGGCGCCGTTGTGCCTCAGGGGCCGCCGGACCAACCGATGTCTAGAGTGGCAGAGGTCGATCTGCTCGCGCGTCTCATCTATACAGAGGTGCGCGGTGAATCCCTGGAAGCCCAGCGCGCGGTCGCCAACGTTGTCTTGAATCGAAAGAAATGCGGGGGGAGATATCCCTCCACGCTGGCGGGGGTCATCAACCAGCCAAAACAATTTTCATCCCGAAATCAAAACGATCCAAATTTCCGGTTCTATTCGGAACAGATAGATAACGATCTATTCAAAACGCAAATATGGAACGTGTCCGAAGAAGCGATAGATGGAAGGCTGGCCGACAACACCGGCGGAGCCATCCTTTATCATTCCATCACGATTGAATCACCTAGGTGGACAAGTGAGGCCGAGTTTTCAATCCAGATCGGCGGCATCAAATTTTACCGGCTTGGCAAAATGGGTCGTTGCGCGTGAGTGCGCGCCAGGCATGGTTGCCAAGTCTCAGGGAGGACCGGAATCGGATGAAGCACCGAATGTTGTTTCGCTCAGCCGCGCTACGCTTGCTGTCGTGCCGGTTGTGCCAGGGCGTGCAGCCAGTTTGCGACCCGGCGTGCCCGACCTAGCTGTGCGCGGGAATGTCGACACCGTCAGTCGCATACTGCCGGATCTTGTTCCGCATCGTGCGCACCGAAAGCCCGAGCACGCGCGCGGCGTGGGTGCGATTGCCGTGGCAGCGCGCCAGCGTCTGCAGCACGAGCTCGCGCTCGATCGCCTCGATCGTGGAGCCGATCAGCAACGGCACGATCTGGTGGGGTGAAAGGGCTTGAGATTCCGGCGGTGAAATCTCGGGCGTGCACACACAGTCCACGCCAAGGTACAGGTCACGGTACGCGCCAAGATACTCCTGGGGCATCAACACCTCCCGATCGACGCTTGCTCCGAAACGCGGAGCAGAAACATCAGGAATCAACAGCCCCCAAGCCGTAGAGGGGAGGGTGGACGCGTTTGGTTAATGAAAGGTTAAGAAGCACGGAAAGGTTTTGACGACGCTTTGTCACACCCGGAGGTATATGTTCAACAGCAGGCAGATGGACACGTCAGCGCAGCCTCGCCGTTTCTCGTCGTCGCTGCGTTCGCAGCTCAGGGTCGTAGCCCGCATGAGCGGAGCGATATGCGGGGGACTTGAACCCCGGATATCGCTCCTCTCATCCGGGCTACGCATGCTAATGCGCTGGTGATGAGTATCGCCGTCATCCCTTGGGCTGAACCCCTAGGGGCCAAGCCATTCCTGAGGTTCTTCCAGAATGGCTTGCGCAATCGCCTTTGTCTGGCTGATGTCCGCGGATGGAGTTGCGGGGCGTTGCACGCGTGTAACGAAGATCTCGACCGCCGTGTCGACCGATAAGGCTGTCTTGAATGACGGGTTACTCGTTGCTTCCCGCAGCGTGCTTGAAATATTGAACTCCGGGTCGAATGGGTCTCCCTCTCTTGCGCGGGCTCCGGAAAGCTGGAATAGCCCTCGACCACCCATCGGGCCTGAAATTCCGGCCTTCTGCGCCTTCGGATCGAGTTCGGATTCATAGATGGCGGATGCAACGGCGGCCGCCTGCTGGAGCGTACCATAGCCGGCCGCAGCGAAACGCGACGCGATCAGTTTAGCCATCAGTTTTCGCTCGCGTACACGATCGAGATATAGTCTTCCGGCGGCGGCCGGCCGCTCGTCCAACTTGGTGGCGACATTGGGCAATTTTCCCTGATCGGCGAGGGCATCAATATGCTGAAGGTCGAACAACGTGACAATTTGGGTCGACTTCAGAAAGTTGAGAAAATTGGCTTTGTCCGCCTGCGTCTTCTCCTGAAGCGCCAGCTTGATCATCTCCGATCCAAATTTTTGTCTTTCAAGGCGTGCGTTCCAAAATCCCTGAAAAGGCGGCCCCGAATGCGGTGCCAAGTAGCCCCACCAGCGCCAATACGATCGGAGACTTGAAGATGTCAAATCCCTCTCGCGCGTCGCTTGCATCCTTCATGTCTGCCTCTCGATGTAAGCAAGATGTCCTCGCATTGCCCCGCTCATCCGGGCTGCGTTTGTTCGCTAGCTTCCAGCAATCACGGCGCGACCGCCAGCAGCCAAATTGAAAGAACAACCCACAGTACCGGCTCAAGCAGGTGCAATTCGGTGAAAAGCACCCCCAATCGATCTTCGTATCTGTGATGATGAGATTTGACAAAAAGCGAAACCCAGTTGGAATAGTCCGAATAATCGGCCTCAGCAATGAGCCTCGAAATCAATTTCGAACGCCTTGAGATGATAAATGACTCGATCAACCAAACAGCTCCAAGCAAAATGATAAAAATTGCCAAGGGAAGTTGCCGACTGGTCGGTGGCTGCAGAAATGTGACGAGAAGTACTATGGCGGTAAAAAGGATGCGACCTACAATTTGATAAACGAGACTCGATCTGCGAAGGCTAGCGCTCTCCTCCACGATCAGTTGCTCAAAGACTTGATCATTTGATGTGTTAGAGTTTGATGCTTCGAATTTCGGCGAAGAAAGCTGCGATCGGGACATTGAGACCCTCCGAAGATGATAGCGGCAGCTGACGCGCTACCGCGAGATGGTGCTTGTCACCAGCTGCCTGACGGCTTCCCGAAGCCTAATTATTGTGTCGTCCGCGGTGCCGTGTTGGGGATTTGAAACAATAGAACACGGGAGAATTGGAAAGATGTCGACTCGACCACCAAAGTAGTGACTTAATCTGGTCTTGAGGATTGCTCTTATCTGAGCCGTCGCAACCGCAACGCTTTCGTCGCGCGCGTCCGCCTCGATCTTGTCCGCCTTGTTTAAGAGGATAACCATATTTCGAAGGCGACCGCTAACCTTACGAGCAAGGCGTGGGCAATTCATCAGCCGGTCGCTGATCGAAGTGCAAAAATGCTCAAACCATGTTTCATAGGTCGCATGCACTCGATCAGCATCGTTGTCGTCATGCGGAACGGCGGTCAAATCTAGTACGACGACCAGCAAATGGGGCTTCTTGCCAATGAGCATTTGCGATTGCAGATCGGGGCCTATTTGGCCGGATCGATCACCGACATTGCGGAGCTCAAGCGCGAGTGAGCCCGCATCTGTCGACCATTCAAACTGAAAAACTCCAGAGTTCACAGGGTCGATCGTCTTCGAGGTCTTTTCACCATTCTTACTGAGAAGCTTGGAGCGCAGGAATTTGTAGAAGGCGGTTTTCCCCGCCCGCTCTTGTCCTAGTATGAGAAGGTCGTAGGAGCCATACCATTTCCATGCGCGATCTATGATCGAGCCGGCTCCCTTTATCGCAATACTTGCAAGTTCCTTTTCTAAAGTTGCAGTGAGAGGATCGACGGGCATCAAGGACTCCTCTTGATTTCGAAACTGCGAACCTCGTCAATTCGGGCGGCAAAAGCACCGTTCTCCAGTTATTCTATCCTGGATTGCGGCTTGTGAGAACAGCAATTAGCGTTTGGCTAACCGCGCGTGATTTCATTATTTTTCTGACGGTCCTCCGACAAAAAGGCCGGACTTTCGTCCGGCCTTTCATTTCGTGATAAAGGTTGCCCAAGGATGGCGAGCGGAGAGAGGTCCCTCACAACACCCGATTACTCTCCTTCACCTTATCCGCATCCAGATACACGCTGCTGCCCATCTCCTTGAACTTCTGGCTCATCGCCGCCATGCCATCCTCGATGGTGCCTGACACCGACATCCCGACACTCGCCGGATCGTTCAGCGTCGCCGCATAATCCCGCACGTCCTGCGTGATCTTCATCGAGCAGAATTTTGGGCCGCACATCGAGCAGAAGTGCGCGACCTTGTGGGCTTCCTTCGGCAGCGTTTCGTCGTGGAAGCTTTTTGCGGTTTCCGGATCGAGGCCGAGGTTGAACTGGTCGGTCCAGCGGAAGTCGAAGCGGGCGCGGGAGAGGGCGTCGTCGCGCAGTTGCGCGGCGGGGTGGCCCTTGGCGAGATCGGAGGCGTGGGCGGCGATCTTGTAGGTGATGACGCCGACCTTGACGTCGTTGCGGTCGGGGAGGCCCAGATGCTCCTTCGGCGTGACGTAGCAGAGCATGGCGCAGCCGAACCAGCCGATCATGGCCGCACCGATGCCCGACGTGATGTGGTCGTAGCCCGGCGCGATGTCGGTGGTCAGCGGCCCAAGCGTGTAGAACGGGGCTTCGCCGCACTCCTTGAGCTGCTTGTCCATGTTGATCTTGATCTTGTGCATCGGCACGTGGCCGGGGCCTTCGATCATCACCTGGCAGCCCTTCGCCCACGCGATCTTGGTCAGCTCGCCGAGCGTCTCCAGTTCGGCGAACTGCGCGCGGTCGTTGGCGTCCGCGATCGAGCCGGGGCGCAGGCCGTCGCCGAGCGAGAACGAGACGTCATACTTGCGCATGAGGTCGCAGATCTCGTCGAAATGCGTGTAGAGGAAGCTCTCCTTGTGATGCGCCAGGCACCACTTCGCCATGATCGAGCCGCCGCGCGACACGATGCCGGTGACGCGGTTGGCGGTGAGGTGGATGTAGGGCAGGCGCACGCCGGCGTGGATCGTAAAATAGTCGACGCCCTGTTCGCACTGCTCGATCAGCGTGTCCTTGTAGAGCTCCCAGGTCAGCTTGACGGGATCGCCTTCGCACTTCTCCAGCGCCTGGTAAATCGGCACGGTGCCGATCGGGATCGGCGCGTTGCGCAGAATCCATTCCCGCGTGGTGTGGATGTTGCGGCCGGTGGAGAGGTCCATCACGGTGTCGGCGCCCCAGCGGATCGCCCACACCATCTTGTCGACTTCTTCCTCCACCGACGAGGTGACGGCGGAGTTGCCGATATTGGCGTTGATCTTGGTCAGGAAATTGCGGCCGATGATCATCGGCTCGAGTTCGGCGTGGTTGATGTTGCAGGGGATGATGGCCCGGCCGCGCGCGATCTCGGAGCGGACGAATTCCGGGGTGATGAAGGCGGGGAGTTCGGCGCCAAAGCTTTCGCCGTCGGCAAGGGCTGCTTCGGCGCGTTCGAGCTGAAGCTTGCGGCCGAGGTTTTCGCGCTCGGCGACGTAGATCATTTCCTTGGTGATGATGCCGGCGCGGGCGAATTCGAGCTGCGTGATCATGTGGCCGTCAAGGCCGCGCAGCGGCTTGTGGTGCGCCGTGAAGGCCTTGGCGGCATGGGAAGCGCCGACATTGCCGTTGTCCTCCGGCTTGATGTCGCGGCCTTGGTACTCCTCGACGCCGCCGCGTTCCTTCACCCAGGCGAGGCGGTTGCGCGACAGGCCGGCGTTGACGTCGATGGTCACCGTCGGGTCGGTGTAGGGGCCCGAGGTGTCGTAGACGGGAAGATTGGGCTCGCCGGCGCCTTCGCTCAAAATGATTTCGCGCAAGGGCACGCGCAGGTCGGGCGCGGAATCGGGGGTGGCGAAGATTTTTCGCGACGAGGGAAGGGGCCCGGTGGTGACGGCGGGAAGGGTGGTGTCGGGGTTGGAGCGGATGTTCATAATGTATCCTCCGTTGTGTCTCTGGTTGTTTTCTCCGTCATTGCGAGCGCAGCGAAGCAATCCATCCCACCGAGCAAATGGTGAGAATGGATTGCTTCGTCGCTGCGCTCCCTTGCGCAAACGCTTCGCGTTTGTCGCAGGCAATGACGGTTGATAGTTTCGTAATCATCTCACGCGGCCTCCGCGCTCTGGCCCAGCCATTGCCGCACCCGCGCATCCGGGTCGGCGTGCTGGGTGACGTCGCTGACGACGGCGATGGAGTCGGCGCCGGCGGCGTAGATTTCGGCTGATTGTTCGAACTTGATGCCGCCGATCGCGACCAGCGGGATGTTGCCTATGCGCTTCTTCCACTCGGTGATCTTTGCAATGCCCTGCGGCGCGAAGCGCATCGATTTCAGCGTGGTCGGAAAAATCGGGCCGAGCGCGATATAGTCCGGCTGGGCGCGCAAGGCGGTCGCCAGCTCCTCGTCGTCATGGGTGGAGATGCCGAGCGTCAATCCTGCTTTGCGGATTTCGCCGAGGTCGGCGTCGGCGAGGTCTTCCTGGCCGAGATGCAGATGCTTTGCGCCGGCGACGATCGCCGCGCGCCAGTAGTCGTTGACCACGAGTTTGGCGTCGGTGCCCTTGATGGCCTCCAGCGCGTCGCTCACGATCTGCAGCGCCTCTGAACTCATTGAGATCCTTGGCGCGCAACTGAATGGTGCCGGCGCCGAGCAGCGCCAGCCGCGTCACCCAGGCGACGTTGTGAACGACGGGATAGAATTTATCAGGATACGGCATGCCAGAACGGTGTCCCGATCACAGGGGTTGAGGGAGAGGCGAAGTCGCGGGCTTCCATCAGCCCGGCTTCGTAGGCGGTGCGGCCGGCTTCGACGCCAAGGCGGAACGCATTGGCCATCGCGACGGGGTCGGCGGCTTTGGCAACGGCGGTGTTGAGCAGCACGGCGTCGTAGCCGAGTTCGAGGGCGTGGGCGGCATGCGACGGCGCGCCGAGGCCGGCGTCGACCACCAGCGTGATGTCGGGCAGGCGCTCGCGCATGAGTTTCAGCGCATCGCGGTTGGTGATTCCCTTGGCGCTGCCGATCGGCGCGGCCCACGGCATCACCACCTTGCAGCCGGCATCGACCAGGCGCATCGCGACCGAAAGGTCTTCGGTGCAATAGGGGAATACTTCAAACCCGTCCTTGATCAGGATGGCGGCGGCTTCGACCAGGCCGACCACGTCGGGCTGCAGCGTGTCGTTGTCGGCGATCACTTCCAGCTTGATCCAGGGCGTGGCGAAAAGCTCGCGCGCCAGCTTCGCCGTGGTCACCGCCTCGCGCACGCTGCGGCAGCCGGCGGTGTTCGGCAGCACCGTGACGCCGAGCTCGCGGATCAGCGCCCAGAACGCGTCGCCGGTCTTGCCGCCGGCAGCCTCGCGCCGCAGCGACACGGTGACGATGTTGGCG
This sequence comes from uncultured Alphaproteobacteria bacterium, assembly GCA_963790735.1. Classification (GTDB taxonomy): domain Bacteria; phylum Pseudomonadota; class Alphaproteobacteria; order Rhizobiales; family Xanthobacteraceae; genus Bradyrhizobium. Next base: position 7,904 of record CAWBQP010000046.1, read on the forward strand.
CCTGAGCTGCGGATCGCGTCCTGCATGATCGCGGGCGAGGGGTAGAGCGCCGTGCCGATCAGGAGGCGGGAGGAGAAGGTTTTGCCGTAGAAGTTGAGCATGGTTCAGTGTCTCCTCAGATGATCCCGTCGTTCCCGCGACCACGCACTGCGGTCATCCCCGCGAAGGCTGGGGATCCAGTACGCGCGGGAGAGCCAGAGACCTGTCACCGATACGGCCGCGGCGTACTGGGTCGCCCGGTCAAGCCGGGCGATGACAGCGGAGTGTGCGGCGTGCGCGCGCTCATCATCACCCTCCCTGCCGCGGCGTGATGATCTCGATCTCGTCGCCGCTCTTCAGCACGGTCTCCGCCCAGCGGCTTTTCGGCAGCACGTCGTAATTCACGGCAATCGCGAAATGCGAGCCCTCGTATTCGAGTTCGCAGAGCAGGGCGTCGATGCGGGAAGCGGTGATCTCCCGCTGCTCGCCGTTGACGGTCACACGCATCGCATCACCTCATTGTCGATCGCGCCGCGCTGGACAAAGCCAAGCGTCAGCTCGGCCAGCGCAGGCGCCAGCAGAAAACCGTGGCGATAGAGGCCGTTCACCGCGATCCTGTTGTTGCCGGCCGTGATCCGCGGCAGATTGTCGGGGAAGGCCGGACGAAGCCCCGAGCCGAACTCGACGATGCGCGCTTCGGCGAAGGCCGGATGCACGGCATAGGCCGCACCCAATAGCTCCAGCGCCGAGCGCACGCTGACGCCGGTGTCCTCGGCCTCGATCGAGGTCGCGCCCAGCATGAATTTGTTGTCGCCGCGCGGGATGACGTAGAGCGGCCAGCGCGGATGGATCAGCCGCACCGGGCGCGACAGATCGACCTCTGACGTCTCGACGATGATCATCTCGCCCTTGACGCCGCGCAGCTCCGGCTGCTCGTCGCGTGCGGACAGGCCGCGGCAGTCGATCACGATGCCGTCGAGATCTTCCGCGCTTGCATCGCAGCCGAACTTGATGGTGCCGCCGGCGGCTTCGATGCGGGCATGCAGTTCGGGGAGCACGCGGCGCGGCTCGACATGGCCTTCACCGGCATAGAACAGGCCGTCGCGGAAACGGCCATCCAGCGACGGTTCGAGATCGCTCAACGCCTGCGCGTCGAGCCTGACATGGCCGGTGGTCAGCTTCGCAAAACGTTCGAAATCGGCGCGGTCGCGCGCATGCGCCACGACCAGCGAACCGTTGAACGGGGTTTCGGGAAAATGCTCGCGCCACAGATCGAGCGAGCGGATGCCGAGCCGGCCGATCACGGGCTCCGAGGTCTCGGCCTCGCACCAGGGCGCCAGCATGCCGCCGGCCCAGTGGCTGGTCGCGAGCGTCATACCGGCGTCACTGCGCTCATACAAAGTGACGGCATGGCCGGCCTGCGCGAACAGCAACGCCTGCCATGCGCCGGCAATGCCCGCGCCGATGATGGAAACGGGGGAATCCCCCCGCGGATCTGACTTCTGGTACATCCCTGTCCCTTCGCCGGCATGACCCGGATCAGGTTCAAAGGGTCACCGCGGTCTCGGGCTGAACTGCCCAAGCTTGCGGTATCTCAGCTCCTCATCGGAGCACCCCTCGGAACAGGGCTAATGTAGGCAGTTGGGACGGGGTGTCAACGTGGCTTTGCGGGAACTGCACCGCTGTGATGCCCTGACGCAGCGCAGCGCGCTGTCCGGGGAAGCGCGATATCTGGCTATTGGGGGGTCTGCAGCGCGTTGGCGTCGGCAGGCGTTCTCGCCGTTTCGACCGGCCTGGCAATGATTTTCGGCGGCCCGCCAGCTCGCGAGCACCGGCGCGACCAGCTGGGGCCGCTCCTGCCGCTGGCGCTTTGCAGCGTAGTAATAGCCGCCCGCATAATAACGCACGGCTCGGCTGTGATCGCCATTGGCGGCGCGGTAGGCGCCGGCGAGATATTTGATGCCCCAGGCGAGATTGGTGTCGGGATCGCGCAGGCCCGCGGCGTCGCCGGTGTAGCCGAGGCCGCGCGCGGTCGGCAGCTTGATCTGCATCAGCCCGATGGTGCCGCCGCGCCCGACGAGGTTTGGATGATATTTGCTCTCGCGCACGATCACCCGGTGCACCAGCACTTCCGGCACATTGTTGGCGCGCGCATGGCTTGCGACCATGCTCTCATACTGCGCGCGGCTCTGCGCCATCGCATCGGGCGAAACCAGCAGCATCGCCATGGCGGTGAGCCAGAAAAACTTCGGCAAACTTTTCATAAAAATAATCTCTGCGGACTGGACGTCGTTAACGACTGGCGGTTTCGGTAGTTCCATTAGCGGGCGCAGATGTGGCGAAAAGCCGACGACATCGCGGCGAGATATCCGGGGCCGGTGCAATTGTTAACGAACCAAGGGCGATCGTGACGCCCAAATTGTTAGTGCGATGCATCGCGTCTGTGACGCGAATCTGCGTCATGCCGACGCGCACGATTGTCGTGCAAATAGATGCAATGAAAGTGTACAAGCGATGCCGCCACGAATGTTCAATTTCTGACAGCAATCCTGTCTCATTCAACGACATAACCAATCATCGATTAAACAAAACGTCGTCAGCAAGACGTCAAAAGGGAGATGCGCCATGGCTCGACTTGATTCCAGCTATCTGCCTCGCGGTAATCCCTGCGCCCAGTGCGGCAAGCCGATCCCGAGACCCGATTGGGTCGAGAGCAGTCCGGGCCGCACGTCCTTCCTCTGGTTCTGCCGCGCCTGCGATTATCGCTTCGAGGCAATGGCGATCTACGAGGAGGCGGATCCCGACGCGCTGCAGCCGCAGCGCTGACGCGCTGATCAGGAGATCGTCGAGCACGACGTCGATCGACGACATTCTCAAACAGTTCCTGCAATCGCTCCAGGAATCGCTGTCGGCGTCATCATCGACGACCTACGGCGCAACCGGCAGTTCAAGCGCGAGCAGCAGCGGTTCCTTCACGGCGTTGCTGATCGATTATCAAAGCTGAACCCGCGAAACGCGTTTTCGCGCGAAGCGGACAAGGCGACGCAGCAACCATCCTTTCCGAAAGGGAAGGATGGTTGTCGCATTTTCGGCGGTGGGAACCGGGCGGCGGTTTTCACGTTGGTTTCGCTACAGATGTGTGGAGGGTCCAATGTCAAGCGACGTCATGACCAAGCCGCATCAGTTGATCGCGAGCGACCGCGTCGAAGGGACCGCGGTGCGCCGGCCGAACGGGGACATGATCGGCCACATCGAACGGCTGATGATCGACAAGGTCACTGGTAGAGTATCCTATGCAATCCTGAGTTTCGGCGGGTTTCTGGGCATCGGGGCCAATCTGATTCCGTTGCCCTGGGGACGGCTTCGCTACAACTCGAAGTTCGAAGCCTACGAACTCGACATCGACGATGAAGAGCTGAAGCGCGCGCCGTCATTCCAGGCGGACAAGGATTTCGACTGGGGCGATCGCGCGAAGGAAGCCGAGCTGCATCGCTATTACGGCATGCCGCCTTACTGGGGCGGCTTCTGACCGCAGTGCGGCGCACGTGTTCCGTGCGAAATGCGTGGAACACTTGTTGAAGTGACGGGTTCTTCCAGAGCGTTTCTGAAATGAGGAGAACCGATATGTTAACCAAATATGCCGTTGCCGGCGTCGCGGCTTCCGCGCTGCTGGCGAGTGTCGCGTTCGCGCAAAGTCCGTCGGCAACGACTGACCGCGCCACCACCGCCGCGCCTGCGGCTGCGTCCGATACCTCGTCGTTCAAGGGTAACTGGCGGGCTTCGAAGCTGGTCGGCCTGAATGTGTACAACGACAGCAACGAAAGCCTCGGATCGATCAATGATCTCTTGACCGACAAGAGCGGCGACATCAAAGGCGTGGTGATCGGCGTTGGCGGCTTCCTTGGCGTCGGCGAGCATCTGGTTGCGGTGCCACTCGACAAGGTGAAGTTCGTCGATGAGCCGATTGCCTATACCGGCGCCTCGAGCGCGCCCGCGACTGGTGGCTCAAGGCCTTCAACGAGCACGACGACGACCGGTGCTGCGACGACGGCGCCTGCCCCGGCGGTTAAGAAGAATCCGTGGTATCCGGATCACGCCACGCTCAGCGCGACAAAGGATCAGCTGAAGGCGATGCCGGAGTTCAAGTACTCGACCGATTAAGGCCCGCGGTCTCAACGACCAGGCTTCCTTAAAATGGCCGGACGGCGTGATGCCGCCCGGCCATTTGATTTTTCGAAATGGCGGTTCGCGTAATGGTGCAGCGCATCCTATTCACGATGCGCTTCCCGATGTTAGGTTGTATCGCGGCAGGAGCCCTGCGTCCTGCTTTGCACAGACCCTTGCACCAACGGGAGGACGACATGCCTGAGAGTGTCTACAAGGTTATCGAGCTGATCGGCACCAGCAAGGATTCCCTGGGAGAAGGCCGCCGCGGCCGCGGTCGGCCGCGCCGGAAAATCGTTACGCGATCTCAGAGTAGCCGAGGTCGTCAAGCTCGACCTGCAACTGGACGCCAAGGGTGAGGTCGAGGCGTACCGCGCCAAGGTGAACGTCTCGTTCAAGTTCGAGGATTAGCTACAATCTTGAGCCGTCATTGTGAGCGAAGCAATCCATCTTTCCCTCGTGGCGACACATGGATTGCTTCGCTTGCGCTCGCAATGACGGTGCACGAGGAGTGCTGCGTGCAGTATAGCACCGGCAGCGTAGATGCGTAGGGTGGGCACATCGCGTGAGGTCCGAAAAGGGACCATAGAAGGACTTCGGATCAAATGGTTCGGGCCACGTCTTCTCGTCACCGTTATTCCAATTGCATGCGGACGCCTTTGGCGCCATTGAGCAACCGTCTCAGGTGAAAGCCAGCCAATGCGTCGTCGGCATGCAGCCCGACAAGTGCTGCGAAGGCCGGCATCGCCTCTGCCTCTCCGGCTTGCAGCTTGGCGAAGGCAGCGCAGTACTGCGTCGTCGCAGGTCCTTGGAAAATCGCGTCCGACAGCGGCTCGTAAGCCCTCAGCGGTTCGCTGCGACCGCGCAGCATCAGATCGCCGACCGGCCGCCCCTTAAAATTCTCGATCCCTTCGGCGACCGTGGCGCTGACGCAAATGCGGGTGCCGAGAAACTTATTGGCGGCCTCAAGCCGCGCCGCGATGTTGATGGTATCCCCATAGGCGGTGTAGTCAAAGAAACGGTTGCCGCCGAAATTGCCGACCAGCGCAGGACCCGCATGCACACCGATCCGGGTGGCGCCGAAATTCACCCCCCTGGATTTCCAGCGCTCGCGAAACGCTTGCGCCCAGACGTCGAGCTCATGCGCGCAGGCGATCGCGCGCGCAGCATAATCCGGCTGGTCACCGGGCGCATTGAACAATATCTGGATCGCGTCGCCGATGATCTTCGCAACCGTACCTTCATGCACGAAGACAGTATCGGTCATGCCTCCCACATATTCGTTGAGCAGCGCACCCAGCGTTTCCGGGGCGGCTGTTTCCACCAGTGTTGTGAAACCGGTGATGTCGGTGAAGATGGTCGCGACCTCGCGGCGATGCACCTCCATGCCGTTACTCTCACCTTGGGAGGCGAGCCTGGAGGCGATCTGCGGCGAAAAATACCTCGAAAGCGACGCGTGAGCGCGCTCCGCTTCGGCCTGGCGACGACGCGCGTCGCGCATGACCTCGACATGGCGGACGGTCTTGTCGATGGTCATTTCGAGGTCACCGAAATCGATCGGTTTGGTCAAGAAATCAAACGCGCCGCGATTTATCGCGGTACGGATGTTGCTCATGTCGCCATAGGCAGAAACAATGATGGTCGATTTCTTGTCCTCGGCCTCCTGCAGTCTCTGCAGCAATGACAGGCCGTCCATCCGGGGCATATTGATGTCGGACACCACCATGTCGACATCTGGATGATTCTCGATCGACTGCAGCGCCTCGATCCCGTCGTGAGCGAACATGAATATCACGACGCCGTCGCGAATTTGCCTGCGGAATTTCTGCCGGACCAGAGCCTCGAGATCGGGCTCATCATCGACGACGAGGATCGTTGCAGTCATGCGGCTTGCCCGAGTCTGGTATCGATCTCGCGGCGCAGCAGCGCGAAATCGATTGGCTTGGTCAAGAGGCCCACCGCGCCACGCTCGATCGCCTTGCGTCGCGTTTCCGCATCGCCATAGGCGGTGATCATGATCACGGGAACATCGGGCCGCTCCGCGCGCACCTTCGGCAGCATTTCAAGCCCGGTCATACCCGGCATGTTGATGTCCGACAGGATCAAGATCAGCAACGGATCGGCGATATCAGCCGCGCGAGCCAGTGCTGCAGGCGCCGACGGCGCAAACTCCATCTTGAAGCGTCCGGAGCGGAGATCGCGCCGGAACTGCTGACGGAACAGGGCTTCAACATCGGGCTCGTCATCAACGACGAGTATGTAAACGCTCAATTTGCGCCTCCAGCGGCCATTTTTGCCGCCGCGGTCCGCGGCAGTGTAATGATGAATTCGGTAAATGCACCCGGCTCGCTATCGACGTCGATGCTGCCGCCGTGTTGTTTCACCACGATGTCGTGGCTTATCGACAGGCCAAGTCCGGTACCTTCGCCCGCGGGTTTGGTGGTAAAGAAGGGATTGAACATTTTGTCCTTCACTTCCGCGGGGATGCCGGTGCCGTTGTCGCGTATCCGGATTTCCACCTTGTTACCGAAGCTTTTCGTGGTCGCACTCAGCGTCGGCTCAAAAGCCTGCTCGCCCGTTTCCTTGCGCCTGGTGGCGGCGTAAAAGCCATTTGAAATCAGATTAAGAAACACCCGCGTAATTTCCTGCGGGTACAGATCAATCATGCCGGCCTCGGGATCGAGGTCGCGCTGCAGTGTGATATTGAATCCAGGCCGCTCGGCACGGGCGCCATGGTAGGCCAGATTAAGACTTCTCCTCGACGATCGCATTGATATCGGCGGGCCGGCGTTCGCCCGACCCTTCCCGCGAATGCAGCAACATGTTTTTCACGATCGAGTCGGCGCGCTTGCCGTGTTGCGAGATTCTGTCGAGATTCGCGCGCAGCAAATTTGAGATCTCGGTTATTTCAGTTCGCATATCGTCGTCGAGCTCGGCAGCAGCAAGGGTCTGTTGCAATTCATCGATCAAGTCGATGGAAACATCCGAGAAATTGTTGACGAAGTTGAGCGGGTTCTTGATCTCGTGCGCGATACCCGCGGTCAGATGGCCTAGCGAGGCAAGCTTCTCGGTCTGGACCAGTCGGTCTTGCGCAGCGCGCAGCTCATCAAGCGAGAGCGAAAGCTCCCTGGTACGTTCTTGCACCTGCTCGAACAGCCGGACATTCTCGATCGCGATAGCCGCCTGGTCGGCAAAAGTTGTGACCAGTTCGATCTGCTTTTCGGTAAAGGGCCGCGGTTCCGAGCGTGTCAGGGCCAACACGCCGACCGGAACACCCTCGCGAAGCATCGGTACGCCGAGGATGGCACGGAAATCGCCGAGTTTCTGTCCTTCGGTGAAGGTGTAGTCGGAATCGGCCTTCACGTCCGGAATGTGAACCACGACCCCTTCAAGCAGCGCCCGCCCACTCGCGGAGCCTCGATCCAGTACTACGGGAACGCTTCCAACGTAGTCCATGAATTCGCTGGAGAAGCCAAAGCTTTCGGCGCGATAGAATTCTCCATCTTTCTGTCGGGTGATAGTCGCCTTATCGGCCTCGCACAGCCGGGCCGCGGATTCGACGAGCGTGTGCAGCACGGTCTGCAGATTGAAGGTCGAGCGACTGATCGCCTTTAGGACATCCGCGGTCGCGGTCTGCTGCTCCACGCTAACCCGCAGCGCGTTCTCGGCCTCGATCTGTTCCGTTACGTCCGTGTTGGTACCGAACCACCTGACGACGTCGCCGTTCTCGTTGCGGATCGGCAGAGCACGCGACAGAAACCACCGATAGGTGCCATCCTTGCCCCGAAGAGGAAACGTGTCCTCCCATGGGGTGCCGGTTTCGAAGCTTTGTCGAATGCGTTCGACGACGCGATCTACATGCTTGGGATGGTGAACCTTCTGCCAGTCCCAACCCTCCATATCTTCGAGGGTCGTTCCCGTGTAGTCGTGCCAACGCTTGTTGTACCAGTAAATCCAACCACTGGCGTCGGCGGTCCAGGCAAACTGGCTGATGTTGTCGGCGAGCTCGCGAAAGCGCAATTCGCTTTCGCGTAGCGCTTTGTCGTTGGCAGCTAGCACCGCTTCAGCGCGTTTGCGTTCGGTGACTTCCTCGGCAGCGACATTGACCCCGATAATTTCGCCCGTTGGATCGCGCAGCGGGCTCCAATAGGTGACCCACGAGCGATCATCTTCGGTTTTGTCCGCTCGCTGGCTGGCAACCTCAATGCCAGCCACCGGCTCACCGGTGCTTATGATCGAACGGACGATACCTTCGACCGCATCGGCCAAAGCCGGCACGCAGTCGCGAACCGAGCGCCCGAGGTGATCCTCAACTGAAATACCGCATATGTCGGTAAGGCGCCGGTTGATCTGCAGGTAACGGCAGTCGGGAGAAAGAACGGCCAGGCCGATCGGTGCGGTGTCGTAGATGAGTTCCAGCGTAGGCTGTTAAATCTGCAGCCGTGAGAATTTTACGGCAACTGCTCCGCGACCAGTATTCTCTGACACGAGGGACTCCTGACGTCTTAGGTTGTCGCGGCTTCCTCTCAGGAGATGACGATGACACTGCGCGTTAAGAGCGCAAGGGATAAAATTGCTCCAAAAGGGGGACGTTCCTCGCTGGGATACAGGATCCCACGGGCGCTCCGTCGGACCATTCCGTTAGGGAAACTCAGCCAAGCGAATATGCAGTTTTGACAGTGCGAATGTCCCGTTGGGTCCGATTAAAGTCGGCTGCTGCTGATGGGCGCTGCGCGCCTCCTCACCATGAGGACTTAATGGTTGTTGTAATCTTCCCGCCGCATCACAGCGCCGGCAGCGCGGTCAGATAGACGTTGATCGCGCCTTCGGCTTCCGCGATCACGCGCAGCGTTTTGGAATCGAAGGCGATGTCGGCGAGCCGCAGCTTGCTGATCTCGGCCGAGACCCGCAGGCCGTCCTCGTTCTTCTGGAAATCGGCGATCACGGCCGCAATCTTTTTCTGCGCGTTGCTTGCGAACGGCTTGAGGTCGACGGTCGCCTTGTCCGCCAGCGTCTTCTGCAAATGCGGGATGGCCGCGCGTGCCGCGGCGCCCAATAGCCCGAAGGCGGCCTCCAACTCGACGGCAAGCTCGATATCGGTCAGCCGCAGCGTCTGGTTGGCCTGATCGAGCACCGGCCTTCCCCAGATATGCACATTGGCCTCGCCGCCGAGGCCTAAGAAGCTCTTCTTTTCCTTGGCGCTCACCAGCAGCGAAATCAGCAGGCGGTTACCCGACGCCGCGACGCTGGCGCGCTTGACGGTGACGTCGACCGAGCCGGAACCATCTTCCGGAAAAGTTTTTCCGGCGAACTGCGCTTCCACGATCTTGTTGATCTCGGTGAAGGGCATGTCGATGGGAACGCCGATCGCGACCCGTCCCGGCGTCGGCGGCACGATGTCGATCGTGGCGGGGAACGGGCAGGACGGCCTGGTCTCGGCCGGCGTGATGCGGGTCTCCGCCTCGATGCCGAGCGTCAGCGTCAGGTTCGACGCATCGATGCGCGGCTGCGCGGCAATCGCCCGCGTCGGCCGCAACTCCAGCCATAACGCCGGCATCGTCGAACCGGCGGTCGTGCCCTGCAGCGGGATCGATCGGCAGGCCTTGGCCCATTGTACCCGCGCGTTCTGCTCGAAGGCCGGATCGTTGCGCATGCGCGCCTGCACCAGTGCGATTTGCTCGGCGACATTTTTGTCGATCAATGGTTTCACCTGTGCGGGCACGTTGACGCGAGCGCCCGCCAGGCTGAGGCTCGAGTCGCTGAGATTGACCTGCGCGGTGAGGTTGGGCTCGATGCGCCAGTTCGCGGCGATCTTCGGCCGCGCTGATATGATGACGTTGCCCTTGATCTCGGCGCTGGCGTTGAGGTTCTTGATGTTCACGCTGCCGATCTGCTTGGCGACGTTGCCGCCGAGCAGGCCGCCGAGCGCGTCGCCGACCGCACCGGTCGCCTTTGCCGACAGCGAGCCCGTGACGTTGAGCGTTCCGGTCAGCGGCGTCGCCAGCGACAGCACGTCCTGCGCGCCGGTCGCGCTGATTGGCCCGCGCGAGGCGGTCCAGCCGATATCGGCATTCTGCAGGATCTGCGAGATCGGATTGTCGGCCTTGCCGGCGAAGGAGCGCGGCGCGCCGCGATCGGCGGCGTCGCGGATCGCCGACAGCGTAACCGCGATCGGCGCCATCACGGTGGATGCGCGCGGCGCCGGCGGCAGCGGCGGCAATTCGGCGAGCGCGGGCGGCTGGTTCGTGGCGCGCGGCGCGACGAAGTCCATCACCTTCAGGCTGGCCGCAAACGAGACGATGACGACCGCGAGCGCAATCGAAATCGTCTTCAGATGCATCGGCAGACGCATCGTCCCCCCGGATCCCATTGAATCGCCCCGAAGCGTTTTACAGCGAAGCGGGAAGGTACGCCAGTGTGGGTGGGGGGTCGATGAAACGCCGGGAACCGCTTGGCCCGACGAAGGGAATAATTACAGGATGGCGGGATTAGCCGCTTTTGCGGTCCCGCAAATGATTGCAGCCTCCGGCCGGATTTGTCGTGAAGAGAGATTTGATCGACCGCATCTACGAATGCTCCCTTGTATCCGATCGACACAGCCCGTCGTAACCTGTCGACTCTATCGAGGGGTTAGGCCGGATTGAGCGCGCTGATGGTGACGTAATATCCGTCAGGATCTCGGAGTGAGAACTCGGTAGTTCCAGTGTTCGGATTCACATGTGGCTCTTCTTCCAGACGGCTAACGAGCGCGCGCGCCCTTGGCAACGCGACGTCAAAATTATCTACCCGGAAGAACAAGAGGAGGCCGTTGCCAGGCTTGGCGTCGTGGGGACTTTTCAACGAGGGATGGTCGTGGGCGCCCCACTCGTGGAGACAGAGCAAGACCGTTCCATCCGAGTCCGCGATTTGCCCGAAGTAGTCGTGGGCAGGAGCTGTCTCCGGCAGGCCAAGTAGCGACTGGTACCACTTGAAGCTCTGCGGCACGTCAGCCACGCCAATGATCGTCCACATGCGCTTCATAGGTTCCTCCGCGGCCTAACAATCATTAAAGGGGCCAGTCGAGTGTTCGTCAAAATTCCGAGGGTTCCTATCGAACCCGATTCCGCCTCTTTACGTTGGTTTCCGACAGGAGGTGTGCAATGCAAAAGGACAAATCCAGCCAAGGCATCGTACGCGATGAAAAATCCCAAGAGCAGCCGAAGGACAAAGAGCGGGCTCAGACAGCGCATAAATCCGAACCGGGTCGCATGCCGCGGCAGCCGGCAAAGAACGACGACGAGCTTCAGCCTTTAAGGGAGAAGAGCGGCTTCTAGGATTGCGGGCTTGAACTTTGACACTACCGCAAAGAGGATGATGATTTCCCGGCACGGCTTGCAAAAACTGCGCTGCCGGAACTCTGAAGTCATCAGGTTGGAGCATCGCGGGCCTATGGCAACCCACGGACAGCGCGTAAGCCGAGCGAAAGGACAAACAATGGCCAAGAACACGATTTGCCTGTGGTACGACAAGGACGCAGAGGCTGCTGCCCGCTTCTACGCCGAAACCTTTCCCGACAGCGCCGTGGGTGCCGTCCACCGTGCACCTAGCGACTATCCATCCGGCAAGGAGGGCGACGTACTGACGGTGGAATTCACAGTCGCCGGCGTCCCCTGCATCGGCCTCAACGGCGGTCCGGCGTTCAGGCATAACGAAGCTTTCTCGTTTCAGATCGCCACCGAGGATCAGCAAGAGACCGACCGTTACTGGAACGCCATCGTCGGCAATGGAGGCCAGGAGAGTGCGTGCGGCTGGTGTAAGGACAAATGGGGCCTCTCCTGGCAATCACGCCGCGCGTGCTGATGGAGGCGCTGGCGGCCGGCGGCGCTGAAGCAAAGCGCGCATTCGATGCCATGATGGGCATGAAGAAAATCGACGTCGCCGCGATCAAAGCGGCGCGGCGCGGCTGATGTTCGCCGCAAGAGTTTTCCCGGGATAGCCGTGTCTTGGTTCGGCTCAGTCGTCGCGGCTGTGAGACGATTCGCATTCGAAAACGCGATGGCGCCGAATCCACGCGACCTTCTTCATCGGCGTCTTCATCTATTTGGAGGATGACGCCCCTCGCGACCGTCCTTACTGTTGCGCGTGACCGTTCGTGTCACCGGCTGGCTCTAGATTTTTGGTTCGACGCGTTTTCTTGACGCGAACCGGGCTCCACTTCGCTGGAAAACGCTCTACTGCGTGCTGAATGCGAAGAACGGCCCTGGCAATGCCGGGGCCGTTTCTCAGCGTAGGAATTGTTTTGTGGTTAGCGGATGGTGCGGCCGAGATCGGCGCGGCGGTCCGTCATCGGCAGCACGATCACTTTGGTGCCGACGCTGACCCGTGAATAGAGGTCAGAGACGTCTTCGTTGGTGAGGCGGAGGCAGCCCGAGGAAACGCGGGTGCCGATCGTTTCCGGCGCGTTGGTGCCGTGGATGCGGTAAATGGTGCCGCCGAGATACATCGCGCGGGCGCCGAGCGGGTTGCCGGGGCCGCCGGCCATGTGGCGCGGCAGATAGGGCTGGCGGGCGATCATTTCCGGGGGCGGGGTCCAGGCCGGCCATTCCGCCTTGCGGGTGATCGTCTGCGTGCCCGACCAGGTGAAGCCGTCGCGGCCGATGCCGATGCCGTAGCGCATCGCCTGGCCGTTGCCGAGCACGAGATAGAGATAGGTGTTCGGGGTATCGATGATGATCGTGCCCGGCGCCTCGCGGGTGTAGTAGTTCACGACCTGGCGGCGCAAGCGCGCCGGCAGTTCGACCGAACGGTCTTCTTCATCCCGGGGCACGGCCTGCACCGGCGGCGGGGCCAACTCGATCTGCGGCAGGAAAAACGGAAACAGCGGCAGCGGAGCCGCGGCGGCGGGTGCGGAAAATGCAGTCGCGCCGATCGCCAGCGCACCCAAAGCGGCGGCAGCAAAGCGGGTGTTCAGCCGAAATGAATTAAACATTGGTCGTCCCCTGTTCTACGCCCAGTCGCGCCGTTTTCGGCGCGTCGTTGGGGAAATGTGTACAGGTGAACCGTTTCAGGACATTTGCACGAAATCGCCAAAATGGTTTCGTGGCGTTAAGGAATTGTTTCATTAAGGTTTCGTTGACGGGGAGAGGCTGGCGCGCTTACTTCCCCCTCTCCCGCAGTGGGAACCTCTGGCGGTGCAGGTTTTTCGGGGCGCGGACGGCTGCGGGTTGGGCTCTGATGGTGGGGGCCGGATTGTTATTAACGCTTGAGGTCGCGGCCGCTGCAATGGAAGGTGATACAGAGGCTGCGAAGGCCACGGGTTGCTGCGGCTGCGCGAACGCCGCGACTGGCGCATTGCTAACGTGACTGCTCTGGCGGCCCACATAGTAAGCGCCTAACGCCGTGACACCCAGCAGAACGAGTAGCGCTTTTGCCCGCGTACTCGCACCGCTACCTTTAGCCGGTCTTCCGAACATTCATGGCCCGCTCAACCTCGTCGGCTAGTTGATCCAGATGCCGTGCCAGCCGATCGAACATTTCGCGCTTCGCTTTGTCGGTAGCCAAGTCCCGGACGAGCGCGCATTCGGCCGCGTCTTTACGCAGCTTCTCCACATGGGCTTGATAATCCTTCATCGTCCCCTGCCTGTCTTAATTTTCCATGACGGTGGCACAGAGAACAGGCAGACCGAACTAACAAATGTTAAGTCGGGACGGGACGTTCCTAACTTGCTAGTACATCCGCAGGACTATCGATCAGCGGCATCTGTGAGCGTGTGTAGAAGCCCTGCCGCACAACCGCGCCGCTTATCTCGCCACTGACAGTGCGCACCGCTCGCTTCTTCCTCCAGCCGCGTACTAATCCCGCAGGCAGTGGCGCTCCTCGTCGGATCACCAGAAGCTGGCCTTTTCCACGAACGTATACGTCGAACATGCCGATCACCCCCAAGTTCGTTATAGGCACGGCGTGCGTGGAATGAGGTGGCAAAAGCGCAACAGCCGGCGCGAAAGCTGCGACTAGAAATACCGCTGCGAATGAACGTACTGAGTTGCGTCATAAATGGTTGCCTTCTCCCACAAGGGAAGAAGGGAACGTCAACCCGTCGTACAAGGGAAAAAACGGCCGGACCAATCAGCCCTAGCCGGCGCGCATCCGCGGCATGCCGCTCCCGCCGGCGTTGAGCACGGTGCGGCGGTCAGCGACCGCGTGATGGAACTGCTCGAGCGCCAGCCCGATCACCGACAGGTCGCTGTCCTCGATGGTGCCGTCATCATAGCAATCGAGCGCCTCCCGCAGCATGCCGTCGGCGGCACCCTGCATTTCCACCAACTCTTCCGGCGTTTCGGCGTTGCGCACCTTGGAAATCAGATCGAGCAAATGATCGCGATGCACGATGTACTGCTCGCGCTCGTCCTTGTGCCAGTAGTGCTTCAGCCAGGCGCCGGCCGATCCCAGGCCCGAGAGGATCAGGACCGCGAACCAGATGTAGTCGGTGTATTTTTCGAGGAAGGTTCGCTCGTTGCCGTCGATATAGGCCGCCGCTCCCGCATGCGCCGGCAACGCGGCGTCCTTGTCGGTATCAGGCTTTTCGATCTGCGAGGCGGTCGGCAATTCGCGCGCGAGCTGCTGGCGGTTGGTGAAGAGCTGGCGCGCGAAGGCGGCGACCGCCGTGTCCGACAACGACTTCGGCGCGATGATCAGGTGATTGATGGCAACCGTATCGACCTTGTCTTCCGGCCGCTGCGGCGAGGAGCCGAAGATGCTGGCGGGAATTTCCTCGGATTCGTAGACCGGGTTTTTCTTCGCGATCGCGTCCGCAACGTCGACCGGCAGGAATTTCGGCTCGCCGCGGGCGACAGCCGTCGCCGCGATCGCGTCCACGGTGATCTTGCTCTTGAGCGGGCCGACGGCCATGAAGGCGTCGATCGTCTGGTCGCGCGCCATATCGCCGATCTTGTCGGTGGCGAACTGGCTGATCGTGACCTTGTCGGGATTGATGCCGGACTCTTTCAGGATCACGCGCAGCAGCGTGACATTGGCCTGCGTCCGCCCGATCACGCCGACGCGGTGGCCGGCGAGTTCGTCGAGAGTCTTGATCTTGGGCGTGGGCTGCTTCTTGGAGCCCTTGGCGGGAAGGCCCGAAGGCGCCCACAGCACGACGACATTCTTGCGCAGGATGGCGACCGACTCGGCGTTCTCCGGCAGGTTCAGGTCGCCGCGCGCTACCGCGAGATCGGCCTTGCCGGCGGTGAACAATGCGATGCTCTCCGCCGTCCCTTCCGTCGTGACCACCGACAGCCGCACCGAACTGTTCTCGCGCGCAAACGTCTGCGCCATCAACTGGACCAGTTTCTGGTCCTCGCTGCCGGCAGGCCCGACCGCAATACGCAGCGTCGTCGGCCGCAGCACGTAATACAGCGCGCCGGCGGCAACGCCGAATGCGAGCATGCCGGCGGCAAGGATCAGAAGCGCGTAGCTCCTCCGCTGTCGCCGCCGGCGGGATCGTGCAGGATTGTTGTTCGGGTCTGACATCTTGCTGTCACGTTACACGAAAATGCATGGAGAGGGGCTTAAAAAACAACCTTACAGAACGATGACGTCATACGCTTGAAATATCCATGTCCCAACGTCGGATTTGAGAATCATTAATCTCGGGTCCGGGACATGAAGATACTGATTGCGACCGATGCGTGGCATCCGCAGGTGAACGGCGTGGTTCGTACGCTGACGTCGCTGGCGCGCAGCGCCGCCACGCTTGGCGCCGATATCAGCTTCCTCACCCCGGACGGGTTTCCGTCGATGCCCTTGCCGACCTATCCTGGCTTACGCATAGCGCTGCCGAACCGGCGCGAGATCGCGCGGCGGATCGAAGAGGCTGCGCCGGATGCGATCCACATCGCGACCGAGGGACCGATCGGCTGGACCGTGCGCGCCTATTGCCGCCGCCGTAAGCTCGCGTTTACCACGTCCTATACGACGCGCTTTCCCGAATATGTCGCCGTCCGCACCGGACTCC
Source organism: uncultured Alphaproteobacteria bacterium (assembly GCA_963790735.1). GTDB lineage: Bacteria > Pseudomonadota > Alphaproteobacteria > Rhizobiales > Xanthobacteraceae > Bradyrhizobium. The sequence continues at coordinate 24,037 of CAWBQP010000046.1, forward strand.
CGCTCAGCGTCGGCTATGCGGTGATGCGGCACTTTCATGCCGCGTCTGCCACGACCATGGTCGCGACCGATTCGCTGCGGCAGGAACTTTGCGCGCGGGGTTTTCGCAAGCTCGGCTTCTGGACGCGCGGCGTCGACACCGGACTGTTCAACCCGCATACGCCGGCGACGCTCGATCTGCCGCGGCCGGTCTTCATGACCATGGGCCGCGTCGCGGTGGAAAAGAATCTCGAAGCGTTTCTGTCGCTCGACCTGCCGGGCTCGAAAGTGGTCGTCGGCGACGGGCCGCAGAAGGCGCAGCTCGCAAAGCAATTTCCCGGCGCGATCTTCCTCGGCGAGAAGAAGGGCGCGGACCTGACCGCGCATCTCGCCGCCGCCGACGTCTTCGTGTTTCCGAGCCTCACCGACACTTTTGGCGTCGTGCAGCTCGAGGCATTGGCGTGCGGTACGCCGGTCGCGGCGTTTCCGGTCACCGGCCCGAAGGATGTCATCGCCGATCATCCGGTCGGCGCCATCGACAGCGATCTGCGCAGCGCGTGCCTGCGCGCGCTGACGATGTCGCGCGAGGCCTGCCGGAATTTTGCGCTGGCGCGTTCCTGGGAAAACAGCGCGCGGCAGTTCATCGGCAATCTGACGGCGCTGCAGCCGAGCCGCGCGTTGCGGCCGGTGCGCCGGGCGCCCGCCGCGAGCGCCGTGCAGGGTTGAATATCAAACCAGTCATACGAGTGAGACGAGAAGGCAGAACCAACCATGGCAGACATCATCAAGCTTGACGGTACCAGGCAGCTCGATTTCGACCGCGAAATGGTCGAGCAGGCCTATGATCGCTGGGCGCCGGTTTACGACCTCGTGTTCGGGGGCGTGTTCAGCAAGGGCCGCAAGGCGGCGATCCAGGCCACCAACAAGATCGGCGGCCGCGTGCTCGAGGTCGGCGTCGGCACCGGCATTTCGCTGCCGCTATACGCGCCGCATCTGCGCATCTTCGGCACCGACATTTCGGAAGCGATGCTGGAGAAGGCGAAGAAGCGCGTCGACGAGCTCGGCCTGAAGAATGTCGAGGGCCTCGCGGTGATGGACGCCGAAAACCTCGAATTCCCCGACAATTCGTTCGATGTGGTGATGGCGCAGTATGTCGTCACCGCGGTGCCGAACCCGGAAAAGGCGCTCGACGAATTCGCCCGCGTGCTGCGGCCGGGCGGCGAACTCATCATCCTGACCCGCGTCAGCGCCGATGCCGGCATGCGCCGCTTCATCGAGCAGCGTCTGCAGCCGGTGGTTCGCCCGCTCGGCTTCCGCACCGCCGAATTCGCCTGGTCGCGCTATGCGCAATGGCTGGCCGGCGCGCGCGGCATCGAACTGGCGGAGCGCCGCCTGGTGCCGCCGCTCGGGCATTTCTCCCTGGTGCGTTTTCGCAAAGGTGACGTCGCCGCAGCTGCCTGACGCTTGGCGGTTGCTGTCGCGTCATTGCGTCGCTGCGTTCAGTCACATGTCAATATCATGATGTCACATGCCGGACATCGAATCCCTGTAAACCCGACCCATCAGAATTTGGGGGAGACAATGATCAAGAACTTCATGCAGGAACTGCGAACCCAGCGCTGGGACGACCATCGCTACTATCACCACAGCCGCATCAACCAGTCGCTGCACTTCGTCAGCGCGGCGAGCTTTCTGTTCGCCTATGCGATGCTGTTCTTCGATCCCGTGGTGTCGGCGCTGGTCGGCTGGCTGGTTTCGATGACGACGCGGCAGGCCGGCCACTTCTTCTTCGAGCCGCGCGGCTATGATCACGTCAATCACGCGACCCACGAGCACAAGGAAGAGATCAAGGTCGGCTACAATCTGCAGCGCAAGGTCGTGCTGATGGCGATCTGGGCCTTGTCGCCGCTGGTGCTGTACCTCGATCCGACGCTGTTCGGCCTGTTCACGCCCTGGACCTCGACGGCGGACTTCATGCGTCAGGTGGCGAAGGTCTGGCTGGCGGTCGGCATCGGCGGGCTGTTGTTCCGCACCATCCATCTGTTCTTCATCCGCGACGTCGAGACCGGCCTGGTCTGGATGACCAAGATCCTCACCGACCCCTTCAGCGACCTCAAGCTGTACTACAAGGCGCCGCTGGCCCTGATGAAGGGCGAGCTGATCGATCCGGGCCTCGAGAAGCACGTCAAGCACGCGTGAGCGCCGCGCAAGCAAAGAAGCCGTCATGCCCGGCCTTGTGCCGGGCATCCACGTCTTGAGCGCCAGCGATTTGCAATGTCAGCAACAAGAAAGACGTGGATGGCCGGGACAAGCCCGGCCATGACGATGATCGGCGTGCGAGGAGGCCGCGGCCCGTCATTGCGAGCGAAGCGAAGCAATCCACCTCTCCACACGGGGATAGGTGGATTGCTTCGTCGCTTCGCTCCCTGCGCAAACGCTCGCGTTGCGCAGGCAATGACGAGGAGCCAGCCGCGGCCATGACGACAGACGGAAGCGCGTCCTCAGCGCCCAAACCGCTTGGCAAGCATCTCTTTCAGGATCTGCCGCTTGATGTTCTTGTTGGTCAGCGCGGCATCGTGCCACCACCAGCCGTCGCGCTTCATCTTCCCGGCCGCCGCAATGAAACGGTCGGCCACTTCGGTGAAATCCGCATCCGTGTAGTTGAGACTGAAGATCAGCCGGCCGGTTCCCACCCAGCTCAGCGCCAGCCCTTCGGCGCGCAGGTAATATTGAAGCATCCAGTTGTAGCGGGACGGCTCGGTATATTGCACCATCCAGATCGAGGAGAGGTTGCTGACGCGGACGGGCAAATCGTTAGCCGCCAGCCGCGCGTTCAGCGCCTCGGCGCGGCCGTTCCAGGTCTCGTCGAGCCCCTGGTAGACGGCATTGAAGTTCGGGCTGGCGAGGCGGCTGAGGAATTCGTCCATCGCCGTCATCACATAGGGATGCGAATTGAAGGTGCCGCGGGCGAAGCAGACATCGGCGGGGCGATCGTCGCGGAAGCGGCGCATCAAGTCCTTGCGGCCGCAGACCACGCCGACGGGGAGGCCGCCGGCGAGGCTCTTGCCGTAGGTGACCATGTCGGCGCGAACGCCAAAATATTCCTGGGCGCCGCCGGCGGCGAGGCGGAAGCCGACGAAGATTTCATCGAAGATCAAAACGATGCCGCGCTCGGTGCAGACCTCGCGCAGCTTCTTCAGCCAGTCGGCATAGGCCGCACGGTCGAAATTTCCTTTGCGCGAACTGTCGACGAGGGCGGAATTGCCGGGTGCGTTGGCGTTGGGGTGCAGCGCCTGCAAGCGGATTGACCAGCACGCAGGCGATGTCCTTGCGCGTGCGCAGCACATGCAGCGTCCGCTCCGACATGTCGGCCAGCGTATAGGTCTCGTGCGGCGACACCGGATTGCCGACGCCGGGCTGCACGTCGCCCCACCAGCCGTGATAGGCGCCGGCGAAGCGAACCAGATGCGAGCGCTTGGTGTGGTAGCGCGCCAGCCGCACCGCCTGCATGACGGCTTCGGTGCCGGACATGTGGAACGAGACTTCGTCGAGCCCGGAAATCTGGCAGAGCCGCTGCACGTTCTCGGTGATGACGGGATGATAGGGGCCGAGCACGGGGCCCGAGCGCGTGCGCGCGCTTTTCGGCTTCCGTGATGCATTCCTTATAGAAATCGTTGCCGAAGATGTTGACGCCGTAGGAGCCGGTCAGGTCGTAGAACACATTGCCGTCGACATCGGTGACGGTGACGCCGGCGGAAGACTGCATGAAGGCGCCGGTGCCGAGATTTTCCCGCACCAGCCGGCTGTACGGGAACGGCACCCGGTAGCTTTCCGTGAACTGCAGGTCGGAGATGTGCGCAGCCGCCTCAGTCGTCATCTGCCGGCCCTTGGCGTAGCGCTGCTCATAGAGGCAGGCGAGGCGGAAGAAGGCGTCCTGCCGCTGCAAAGCGACGTCGGCGGGGGCGCCGTCGGAGCAGAAGAAGTCGCCGATATCGAATTCGTAATGCGGCACCAGCCGCGCCACCATTTTGGACATTTTGGAATGTCCGGTCAGCGAACGGTGCTTGGCGCGCGACAGCGCCAGCCGCGCCTGCAATTTGGGGAAGACTGCCGCGGCGCTCACGACCGCAGCGGCGGACAGCGAAAGAATTGGAAGGGTCGAATCCATGCCTGAAGCGCTAGCCAATCCTGCTGACAGATTGATGACAATAAGGGGCCTGATCGCCCGCTTCACGCAACAGGAGGATCTGAATTTCCTCCTGACCAACCGCATCCCGCGGGCGGCGCTGACGCGCTTCATGGGCTGGTTCAGCAAGATCGAGAACCCGCTCGTGCGCGATGTCTCGATCGCGTGCTGGCGGCTGTTTTCCGATCTCGATCTGTCGGAAGCCAAAAAGACCGAATTCAAAAGCCTGCACGATTGCTTTACGCGCGAACTCCGTCCCGGCCTGCGCCCGGCCGATCCCGATCCCGCCGTCGTGGCCAGCCCCTCCGACGGCATCATCGGCGCCTTCGGCAAGATCGCGGATACCGAACTGTTCCAGATCAAGGGCGCGCCTTATTCGCTGCTGGATCTGCTCGGCGATCCCGCGCTGGTCGAGCAACACCGCAACGGCCGCTTTCTCACGCTGCGGCTGACGTCGAGCATGTATCATCGCTTCCACGCGCCCTATGACGCCACGATCAAGAGGGTGACGTTCATCCATGGCGATGTCTGGAACGTCAATCCGATCGCGCTGAAGCGGGTGGAGCGTTTGTTCTGCAAGAACGAGCGCGCGGTGCTGCGCACGCGGCTTTCGACCGGCGAGGCGCTGACGCTGGTGCCGGTCGCCGCCATTCTTGTCGCCAGCATCCGCCTGCATTTCCTCGATGTCACGCTCAACGCGCAGAGCAGGGGACCGGTGGACTTCGCCTGCTTTGCGCGGGTCAAGAAAGGCGACGAACTCGGCTGGTTCGAGCACGGCTCGACCATTATCGTGCTGGCGCCGGAGAGTTTCGAATTCGCCGACGGTGTCGTGGACGGAGCACGCATTCGCGCCGGCGAGCCGCTGTTGCGAAAGCCGTGATCGCTGGCTCGATTTCGCCGCCGCTTGTCTCTATGGTTGCGGGATCCGAAATCGGAAAGCGGGAAGCGAGAATGGCGCGGACGCCGGTGCTGGCGGCGGGAGGCATTGTGCTGCGGCAGGCGGAGTCGCCGCTGGTCGCGGTGGTGCGCTTGCGCAAGGGCAATGAATGGTGCCTGCCCAAGGGCAAGCTCGATCATGGCGAGACGCCGCGCGCCGCTGCCGAACGCGAGGTGATGGAAGAAACCGGGCACGACGTCGCCGTGCATGAATTTCTGGGCACGCTGGCCTATGAGACCCGCGGCGGCCCCAAGGTCGTGCATTACTGGCGCATGGAAGCGGGCCACACGCCGGTGCGGGAATTGATGCGCGACGTGAAGGCCGTGGACTGGCTGCCGCTGGGGGAGGCCGTCGAACGGCTGTCGCGCGGCTATGAGCGCGCGTTTCTGCAACATGTCGGCCCGATGGCGATGGCTGCGGCGGGAGGCGTCGTGGGCGCGGTTTTGCCGAAAGCGGCGGAGCCTGTCGTCCGGGAGCACAAAGCCGACCGTGTGGGCTTTCTTCAAAGCTTGCTCAGGCTCTTTCGCTAGCTCGTGTCCCGGGCGCGATGCAGCGCGCCAGCAATGCGTCGCAGGACCGACAATCCGCGCGGCAGATAATGGGCCCCGGCTCAGCGGCGCACGCAAGTGGACTGAGCCTACCGCAATTCCTTCGGCGGCGGCTTGCCACGTTGCGGGGCGGGCGCGGCCCGCCTCGGCGCGGCGGGCAGTCCCGGCCGTTGCAGGGCCGGCGCGCCCTGAACGCCGGGCACGCGCTGCAGTCCGGGCGCGCCGAACCGGTTCGGCAGTCCCGGCCGTGCCAGCGGTGCGCCGGGCTGCGCTGAGGGCTGTTGCGGTTGGCCTGCGCGTGGCGGCAGGGCGGGCTGCGGCGGCAGATCGGACCGTGACGGTTGTCCCGCACGCGGCGGCAGTCCGGGCTGTGCCGGCAAACCGGGGCGCGACGGTTGTCCGGCCCGTGGCGGCACGCCCGGTTGATTTGGCGAGCCCGGCTGCTGCGGCTGTCCTGCGCGCGGCGGTGTGCCCGGTCGTTGCTGCTGACCGGGCCGGTTCAATTGACCCGGCTGTTGCGGCTGTCCGGGGCGATTGAGCTGGCCGGGCTGCTGCTGTCCCTGGCGGTTCGGCACGGCCGGCAGTGGCGGCTGACCGGGTTGCCCCGGCAGGCCGTTCTGCCGCGGCTGGCCGGGGCGGTTCAACTGACCGGGCGGTTGTTGTTGCCCGGGCCGGACTTGTCCGGGCAGCCCATTCGGCCGCTGCTGACCGGGCTGGAATTGCCGGATCGGCCGGTTCGGATTGACGAAGCTGGGATTGGCGCGGCGGAATTCGCGCTGCTGGAATACGAGCTGCCGGCCGAAGTTCTGCGTCGAGTGAAGCTGACGCACAAAGCCCTGGTCGCGCAGCATCACCGCTTGCGGAATCGCCAGCGGCACCGCGGCGAAGCGCGCGCCGCCCGCGCCCGCGCGGATAGTGAAGCCGCTCGCGCCCTGCGTGAGAAAGCCGAGCCGTGCGCCGGCGCGGTCGTTGACCTCGATCCGGCCGACCCTTCCGTCCGCGTCGGGGTAAAGTTTGACCGCGACGTTCCGCGGATTGTTGGCGGCAGCACCCTCCGGCACTTCGACGAGGCCGGTGGTGCCGCGAATGCCGAGCGTTGCTGTCGGCGTCGTGATCTTCATGTCGCCGGTTTTTGCCACCGAGGCGGCAACGAAGGCGGCGGTACCCCTGGCGACGTCGAAGATCGCCGCATTGCTCTTGCCGCCATCCTCATAGACGAAATTGTCGATGGTGATCTTCGTGCTGGCCTTGAGATTAAAGGTGGTGGCGTCGATGAAGGTGATGCCGAGGGCGGAATTCGCAGCGGTCTGCACGACGTCGTTGAGATAGATGTCGTCCTTGATCTTGAGCGGCGTGGTCTTGTCGTTGCGGATCACGCTGGCGCTGCCGACCACGCTCGCGACATTGCCGATCGGCTCCTCCGGCGCCTGCGCGTCGGCTGCGGGCGCGGTGGCGTCAGGCGTGGCAGGATCTGGCGCGGCGGTCGCCGGTGCGGCGGGCTGCGAAGGCTCGGTCTGTGCCTGCGCCAGCTGCGTCAGGCCGGACGAAGCTGCGGCAGCATTCGTCGTGCCGATCGTCGCGCTGCAGGCCAACAGCAGTAGCGCGAAGGAAAGCTGGCGCGACATCGGGGATTTCCGTTCACGGGGAAAGGCAGAAGGCGGGGCGCTGATTTCAGCGCCGTCAGGCTGAACACGGGATGAACGCCGCGCTTGTCGTCACGGGAGGCCGAAACGAACAAGCGCCACGTCCGGGATACCGGGACATGGCGCTGTGACCTTAATAAGGAAAATGCTCAGCCGCGCTTGTGCGGGGTCAGGTTGAGCGGCTTGGAGGGTTTTGCCGCGGGCGCGTAGTTCACCGGTGTGGCGGCGGGCGGCACGTAGCGGAAGACGGCCTTGCAGCCGTCGCTGAGCTGGGCGCGCTTCTGGACCATGCAGGCGGTGACGCGCTCGACATCGGGTATCTCCGAAGAGCAAAGCCGCATCGCATCGCCGGTGCACATCTGCTGCTGTTCGTCCGTGTAGGCGTTCGCGGCCGTGCTCAGTGCGGCCAGCGCAAAAATGGTCGCGGTCAGCATCTTGCAGGCGCGCACGGTCGAAGCGGTGAAAGTCATTGGAATGTCCCCTTGTGGATGGTGTGGCAGTGGATGCTGCGCCCGAGCTCTCGCGCCGGAGTGGCGCCTCGTTGAGGGAGAGAACTACGCAGCGACGGTTTCGGGAATTTGTCGTCGCAAGCGCAAAAGTGTTTCATCGCGCGGAGATTTGTTTCGTCGCGGGGGGCGCGGCCCCCGGATGGCTGCCGGTCGAGCCTTTCCACTACTTTTCCGCAACCTCGCCCAAGGTTGGCAATGTCCCTTCGGCACGGATTGGCTATAATCTGATTCTGGCGCGGCCCATGCCTCCCCCCTCCGTCGGGACAGCATCATTCATGCGGGGCCATTTCGACCATCGAACCAACTGTTCGAGCACCAAGCATAAGGAGGGGTTGTGACAATTGCTCGCAATAGGAGGTTCTTTCGATGAAGCTGTCTGCGCCCCTTTATCACTTGAAGCGTAAGGCCAAACTTCTATCCCGTGCAGAAAATATCCCGCTGCACGAGGCACTCGACCGCGTTGCCAGGCAAGAGGGTTTTGGCGCCTGGAGCTTGCTCGCGGCCAAAGTGACGGCAACCGCGCCCGCCGAAAAACTGTTTGCGCGGCTGGCGCCTGGCGACCTGGTGCTGGTGGGTGCTCGCCCGGGCCAGGGCAAAACCCTGATGAGCCTCGAACTCGCCGTGCAAGCCATGAAGTCCGGCAGTCGAGGCGTGTTCTTCACGCTGGAGTATACGGAAAAGGACATTCTGGATCGTTTCCGCGACATCGGCGTGGTGCGGGAGGATTTTGCCGGTCTGTTTGAATTCGACAGCTCTGACGACATGAGTTCGGATTACATCGTCAAGCGGCTGGCCACGGCGCCGCGCGGCACCCTGGTGGTCGTGGACTATCTGCAACTGCTCGACCAGAAGCGTGAGAATCCGGACCTGATGGTTCAGGTTCGCACCCTGCGGTCGTTCGCGCGCGATCGCGGGCTGATCTTCGTCTTTATCTCCCAGATCGATCGCTCATACGATCCGTTGAAGAAGCCATGCCCCGATCTGGAAGATGTCAGATTGCCGAATCCGCTGGATCTCAGCCTGTTCACCAAGACATGTTTCCTGAACAACGGTGAGGTTCAGTTCCGGGCGGCAAGCTAGGGCGTGGACTTATAAGCGCGTAGCCAAATCCGAATGGCTGCAGCTTGATGAAGGCAAGGTAGTTTGCGGCGAGTTTGTCATACCGGGTAGCGACGCGCCGGCATTGCTTGATCCTGTTAAAGCGTGCCGAAGCTCGGATTATGCCGCATGGTTGGAGTTGGCGACGGAGTCGCGGGCCTCCGACCATGCGGTGTTGGGCCTAAGCTTGATTGCTTATTTTGGAGGTCCTTTGGAGTCGGTTATTCTCGGAATTTGAACTGCGGTGCGGCTACCCAGCTTTGCGCCTTATGGTTTGCGGCCGATCACGGCGCCGTTCGCGGCGGGTGCGTCGAACCAGATCGTCTCGATGTGCCGGAAGCCGGCTTCCTCGAGCCACGCCGAATATTCGGTCGGCGTGTAGTTTCGTCCTTCCGTCTCGATCAGCATGTTGAGGCTCATCAGCGCGGCCGGCGCCGGCCCGGTCTTTTCGTCATTGACGAGAAGCTCGCTGATGACGACTGCGCCGCCGCTCGGCAAAGCCTTGAAGGACCGGCGCAGCAGCGCGCGGTTCTTCGCCTCATCCCAATCGTGCAGGATCATCGACAGGAGATGCACGTCGTGATCCTCGGGAAGCTGTTCGAAGAAGTTGCCGCCGGCGGCCTCGATGCGGTCGGTCAAGCCGGCCTCGGTAATTTTTCCCGCGGCGATCGCGGCCACATGCGGCAGATCAAATACGGTCGCGCGCAGCTCCCCATACTGTTTGCAAAGCTCGATGTCGTACGCGCCCGATCCGCCGCCGATGTCCAGAAGGCGGCGGAAATGATTGAGATCCACGGCTTCGCCGAGCTTGCGCGCGGTCATCGTGGAGACCGAATGCATCGCCTCCCAGAAGAGTGCCAGCATCGTCGGATCCTCGCCGTCGAACATCGACGATTGCACTGCCGGGTCCCACGTGGTTGGCCGGTTCGTGCGCAGCGCTTCGGTAAGTTTGCCCCAGCCCGCGTAGAGCCGCTTGTCGGCCATCTGCACGAAGCCACCGAAGTAATACGGCTTCCCGCGCACGAGATAGGCTTCGCTTAAGGGCGTATTGCGATAACGGCCGTCGGTTTTCTCCAGAAGCCCGAGTGCAGCGCAGCCGGTCAACAGCATCTCGGCCGGGCGTGGATGCAGACCGAGCGCTTCCGCCAGCTCCGCAACCGTGGTGCTGGCGCCGCCTGCAAGGTGACTGAACAGGCCCTCCTCGTGTGCTGCAGCCAGGGTCTTGAAAGCCCAGAAGCCGGTCGAAAGTGCCATTAGCGGGATGGCGGAAGGAAGCTCCTGCGTGGTGACGATCGGATGATCGGCCGCGCGCAGCCTTGTCTCGCCCGAGATCGAACCGGGCTGGCGGGCAAGCGTTGTCCTGTGCGCAGCAGCGCGCTGATGGTTGGGCATAGTGCTCTCCTCAGGTGTTGCCGGTTAATTCGCAGCTCTTAAGCCGCGCGGTGGTCTTCAGCACAAATCCACGTCGTCGCACTCTCGACGAGTGATAGACGCGAATTTCCGCTCAAGGCATTTCAGCCTCCCATTTCCAGCCATGCGCTCCTTCCCTTGGCGCTCCTTCCCTTTCCGCCGAGGCAACGGTAAGGAGACTATAGGACCGATAGAAGTGCCAATTCATGGATTCCGGGCCAATCCAATTCCGGTTGGCATGGTGACACCTGCAAGGCCCTACGCTGAGGCAGCGCCTACTCTCAATTCCGGATACAGACTTCCCCGCCACGATCGCTGAACAAAGGCGGAGTATTGTTTGGATCAGACCCAGACTACTTGGCCGCAGCCGCTGCGGCTTCGCCCGGTGGCACAATCCGGAACATGAAGGTCGAAACCTTTTCCCCGGGTTTGAACGGACCGGGAATTTGGTTGCTGACCGGGTTCAAACTTTGGAGAAAAGCCGCGATCGCCATGGCGTCATCCGCTGTGAGTGTCGCAAAAGCGTGCCAAGGCATGATCGGCGCCAGGATGCGGCCGTCCGGCCGTTCACCGACCTGTATCGCCTTCACGATCTGCTCTGGGGTCCAACTACCGATGCCGGTCTTTTTGTCGGGTGTGATGTTTGGGCCCACAAAGACACCTTGACCCGGAATCTCGAAGCCCACATCCGAGCCGCCGAGAAAGCGTGACATGTCGGGATTCCCGAAGAAGTATCCCGGCGTGTGGCAGTCGTTGCAGCCGCCGAGCGTGACGAGATATTTGCCGCGCGTGATCTGTGAATTGTCAGCCATGGCCGCGAACGCTGGAAGCGCGATGACTGACGCGGTCACGAATGCAAGACGAACTGAAATCCGCAACATGATTTGCCTCCCTGGCTTCGATTGGTTGGTCCGGACATGGGTCGAGCTGGCTCACGAACCTCGATTTATGAGTACACGCCTTAGGCCGTGGGCTCATTAGCGCGAAGCCATCGTCGTATCGACGCAAGCTGCATGGTCATACTCCTCGGCTGAGTTGAGCAGGAGAAGCATGCGTCAGCACCTGCAGCTTTCCCGCGCGTGCCGTCGTCGCGTCGAGTTCGACGCAAGGTAGCGGATGGGCGCCGTGATCGCGGCCGTCATGTTGGGGGTTGCCATCGAAAAGCGTGGTGCCCATGGCTCTTTCCTCTTTCTGTTCATGGCACTTTCCTCTTTTCATAGAGACGAAGAGTCATTTCGTTCGATGGCGCCGGTTCTTTGCTGTCGCCGTCAGACGATGCGGGCGCACAGCGAAGCTCCCAGGGCCATCAGGAGGATTCCGGTGAGCCTGTTGAACCGATCCAGCGCGGCTTTCTGCAAGCTCCGAAACACGGTGTTCGTGCTGAGGGCAAGGAAGAGATACCAGGATGCACTGCCGAGCATCACACCGATGGACATCACCAGCGCGCGATCCATGATCAGCGGTTTGCCGGTTTCCAGCGCGGACGTGACACCCAGGTACGGCAGTATCGTCATCGGGTTGGTGGCGGCGATCAAAAGGGTCGATGTATAGGCTGAAAGCAAATCTCCGCATGTCGCGTCTGCGCATGTCCCGCCTTGCGCGGCGCCCGTGGACACGAGAATGGTTCTGAGGCCCATCAAGATCAGGACGATCCCTCCAGCGATGCGCAGCGGCGTGTGCAGGGCAAGCGTCATCTGCGTCAACGCGGTCCCGCTCACCACGGCCAAGCAACTGAACGCCCCATGTGCTGTTGCCGCACCCATGCCGCTCGCGACCCCAAACCAGATTCCGAATGCCAGCGTCCGCTGCACGCACATTAAGCCAACCGGGCCGAACGGGATGGCGACGCACAAGCCCAGCGCCACCGCGGGCAGCAAGTGCGGGATTAACGACGTCATTTCCAGAACGGCTTGGCGGCTTCGGCCATGGCCTCTGGCCGCGTCTTGCCGATGTCCTTGAGAAAGTGGTCATCGAGCTCCGCCAAGGCTTGTCGCTGCCGCGACCGCTCCGAACACCGGGCACACCAGTGGAGAAACCGTAATCCCCATCCAAGTCGACGATGGCTGGACGCCGCGGCTTCCTTCCAACTCGTGAGCGAATTGGCAACAACGGACATGATAAGTCCTCCTGATGACGAGCCAAGGTCGGCGGTCAGGGTGTGCTTGCGGTCTCAACGCGAGCGGCCATCGTCGTGATGGGCCTCGCCTCGCGCTTCGCGTAGCTCGCCGTCCGAGGTCGTGCCGGTGGGAGCCAGGCTGCAAGAGATGACCGCGATCTCCACTTTTTCTGCTTCAAGCTGCGGGAACGCGCCGCCCCGCATCGAGCCGTCGACCTTTTCAGCGGCCCAACATTAGGAACCGAAGCGGTATGATGGAAGGTCCAATTTACGGATATTCAATCAGTCCAATCCAGGCGGCGTGTCGTGTGTTTGTCGGATTGAGCTGAGCGCGTCGCTCTCGCCCGATCACTTAATTCGCTCGCGCAAATCACCACGCCAGGTCGCCTTCGCGGCGCAACGCTATTAAGGCAGCGCGCTTTTTCGATCAGGGATGCGCTCGGTATGTACGTGCAACCGCACTTTCGCCGCGTGCCGTCACCTCAAGCGGCATTGCTCATGCCGCTTTCGGGCGTCGCGACATACGTTCATCGAAGCATCTGCGCAGCCGCCTCAGCCCTTCGGCAATCCGCCCCGTCTCGATCGCCCCATATCCCAGCATGATGCCGGCCTGAGGCTCTCCCTCCAGCGGGAAGGATATGAATGGCAACGCCGAGATCAAAGGCTCGTGATGCAATCGCATCGATATCATCAACCGACGCCCTTCGCGCGTAGGCGGCGATATGCAGCCCGGTGCTCGATGGAACAAGGTCGAGGTAATCGCCGAAGTTCCTCTTGATCTCCGCGGTCAGCATCTCATGCCGTTCGCTATAGGTGCGGCTCACCCTGCGAATGTGGCGCGCAAACGCGCCCTCGTCGATGAACTGCGCCAGCGCGCTCTGCGCTATTGTCGCTGTATGCCAATCGGTGACGAACTTCGCCTTGTGCGCCGCCTCTCGCAGCGACGGCGGCACGACCATGAAGGCCAGCCGGAGAGCTGGCAGCAACGTCTTTGAGAACGTGCCGACATACACAACGCGCCCGGTCGAATCGATGGTCTGAAGCGGCTCGAGCGGGCGTCCGCCGAAGCGAAACTCGCTGTCATAGTCGTCCTCGATGACCACCGCGTTGTTGCGCTCGGCCCAGGCAAGCAGCGCACGTCGACGCGACAGGCTCATGGCCATGCCGAGGGGAAACTGATGCGAGGGCGTCACGCAGACGATCCTGGCCTCGGCTGGTAGCGCCGCCACGACGAGACCTTCGCTGTCGACCGGCACACCGATCACGCGCGCGCCCAGCGCCTTGAACAAGTCCTTTGGAGGCCGATAGCCCGGTTTCTCCACCGCAACGACATCGCCGGGCTCGAGAAGCACGCGAGCGATGATGTCGAGGGCCTGTTGGGTGCCATTCGTCACGATGACGTCGTCGGGCGATCCGGAAACGCTTCGTGAGATGCCGATGTGGCGAGCGATCGCCGCGCGCAGGTCCCAATTGCCCTCGGGATTCTCGTAGACGCCTGCCGCCATCTCGCTCGAGCGCAGCGCATGGGCGACGACCCGCCGCCAGGCTCGGTGCGGAAACAACGAAGCGTCCGGAAGCCCGGCTCTGAAGTCGAAACGCGCCGCGCGGAGAAAGAACGCCGGAAGCGGTATCGTCTCCCAAACTCCACGCACCCGAATTGCGCGGACCGTCGATCGCCTTGTTTTCGACGCCGGACGTTTTGCCTCGAACTGATGGCTGACGAACGTCCCGGCGCCCGTATGGGATGTCGCGAATCCTTCCGCGAGCAGGCTTTCATACGCGACCGTCACCGTCGATCGTGAAACCGTCAGCGCGGCGGCCAGTTCTCGCGTCGGAGACAGCCGCTCTCCAGGCCGAAGGCGCCCGTCCAGAATTGCCTGCCGGATCTGGCGGTAGATCTCGCCACTGAGGTCAGTTCGACCAACAAGACTGACGTGAAAAGCCACAGTCCCGGACCCTCTTTTTTTTCCTTCACTTTGGACTGGCAACCTTGCAGAAAGGCGAACGTTCCATCATGCCGCTTCGCCGATGGGCCATCGCAACCGCAGGTTCCGTGAGCGAGCGTTCACGGAGTCCGGAACAGATCATCGCGATGCATGATCGTGCAGGTCGTTGACTTTCGTTGGCCACGAACCGGCGGCCGATGCATCCATGCTGGCGGGTTTATGGGTACACGACCTAGATCGGTCCACCCGGCGTAGTTTGACGATGCGCATAAAGAAGGCCCTGTGGCGAACCACAGGGCCTCAAGTCTCGGGGAGAAATCGTCAGCTCACGCGCTTCCAGGTCTGGCCGCCGCAGAACATGCCGCCGAAGGCGCAGCCCTGGACCTTGAGCGCATCGGTGCCCTTCAGCGCGATCGTCGAGTCGTAATTGCGGCCGCTGTCGGGATCATGAATCCGGCCGGTCCACTTGCTGCCCTGCGGCTTCATGTTGATCAGGATTCTTGCACCGGTGTTGACGGAATAGCCGCACAGATTGGCGCCGCATTCCTCGATGCGAACGTTGCCCTTGTTCTCTTCCGTCGACCAGATGCCGATCGGCGAGTTCGGATCGGTCGCGGCGGCTGCGGCCGCCGGAGCCGGTTGCGGTGCAGGCGCGGCCGCGACCGGCGCGGGCGGCGGAGGCGGAGCGGGCGGCGCAGCTTCAGTCCGTGCTGCGACGGTTGTTTGAGCGGGTGCGGGCGTCACCGCGGTCGCTGTGGGAGCGGCGGGCTGCGGCGCGGTGGCCTGGGCCGGAGCGGGTGCGGCCGGTGCCGCGCGGCGCGGTCGCCACGACATCATCGTCGCTCTTGCTCTTGGAGCCCATGCCCTTGAGATCGACATTGCCGAGCGTGCCGGTATAGCCGGGCGAGATGACCTTGACGCAGGAAATGGCGTTGCAGTTGCGCGGCGCTTCAACACGAATGCGCTCGCCGTTGATCTGGAAGGTAATTCCGCCGGCATGCGCCGAGGTGGTGGCCATCAACAATGCGGCGAGGATGTAGAGCTTCTTCATGACAGGCTCCTGAGCGGCTTGTGAGCGCGTGGCGGTGAACATGGGCGGACCCTAAGCGGCGCGAGGGACACGTTCTGTGATGCACGTCACTAGACGCCGGGAAGCGCCACATCCGGAAGCAACGCAGTTCCGCCGGTCGGTGATTTAAATCACATCCAGCCGAGCTTCCCTGCGACTAGGTTTTCCGCGTCACCAGCGGGGAGGCTCCAATGAAACGATTTTGTTTTCTCGCCGTGCTGATGGTGCTCAGTTCTTCGGCCCATGCCGGTCGTTCGATTTCATTCAGCGTCGGCGGCCACCGGGTGCAGATCGAATCCTCCAGGCATTGCCGTTCGGTCTCGTGCGCCTCGATGTCGATCTCCAGAAGGCTCGACTGGCGCCGCAAGCGCGACCGCTACGAGGGCGATCGCGACGCGACAGTGCCGGCAAAGCCTGTGCCGTCCGTGCCACAGACGGTTTCACCACCCGCCCCGCCGGCGACCACGGCGCCGGCCAAGACCATCGTCGTCGCGCCGCCGCCGGCCCCTTACACGACGGCCGCATCGAGGAGCCAGATCGTCGCTGCGCCTCCGCCACCTGCGCCGCCCGCACCGCCGCCGGTTCAAGAGATTTCGATTCCAGTGCCGCCACCCCCGCCGGTCGAAAAACCGGTCGAGACCGCGCAGCCTGCGCCGCAGGTCGAGCGCGTCTCGCATCAGGCCGAGGAAGAGCCGTCGGATTCTCCGATCGGCGACTGGCAGACCGAAGGCAAGGGAACGGTGCGGATCGCAAAATGCGGCAATGCGCTGTGCGGCTTTGTGCTCAGTCCATCGTCGAACGAGAAGGGCGAAGCGATCCTGATCAACATGAAGCCGAAGACGGAAAAGCAATGGACCGGCGGTATCTACAGCCAGGAAAGCGGCGAGACGTATTACGGCACGATGTCGATGAAGGCGATCAACACGCTTCGCGTCGAAGCCTGCGCGCTCGGCCGCTTCTACTGCTCCGGCAACAATTGGAGCCGTATCACGCGCCGCGCCGACGGCCTGGTGACGTCGCGGCAGGTGTTATCCGAGCAGCGCTCGTAGAGCCTTCATCGGTTCTGATTGGATCAGAGCCGGGCTCCAGCCTATTGTTTTGACGCGTTTTCTTTACGCGAACCGGGCGCCATCCTCGGATCAAGTCCGAGGGCATGCTTCGCCCCGAAAACGCTATGTGCGCCCACGAAAACGCCCGGTGGCAGGGCCACCGGGCGTTCAAGTCCATCGCTGGACGGAAGTTTAGAAAACGCCGAGCACAATCGCGGCGACGAAGGCGAATGCAACATACGCGGTTACAACGCTAAGTCTGCTGACGAGAGGACTTACGAAATCCATTGGGGAAAGCTCCCTGGGTTCACGTCGTGCCAGCACCTAACACTTTAGGCTAGCAAAGCGTTCCAGGCCTAAAAAGTCAGCGTTGCTGTCCATCCACCCGCTCTCCACAGGCGGCAGCCCCCGGCAACATGGTAAAAAATTCGTTAAATCAATATGTTGAAGAGTTTTTAAATAAATTCGTTGAACGTGCGGGGGATGACGCACGGAGTTCGTTTGTATCTCGTCGGCTCCCTCGTCCTCGTCTCGCTAGCGGGTTGTGGCCGCGGATTTTTTCAGTCCGCCGAGCGCGAACCGTGGCGTGCCGAGGCCGAAGTCGCTTGCCTGAAGTCCGGAGCGGTCAAGGAGAGCGCGGAACTGGTCCGGATCGACCCGATCTCCGGTCCCGGCGTGTGCGGTGCGGAATATCCGCTGAAAGTGGCGGCGCTCGGCGACAACATCACCAGCTTCGGCTTTGCCGACGAAAGCCTTCGGCCGCCCGGAACGATCGGCAATCAGCCGCGCTGGCCGATCACGCGCGCGCCGGCGGCAGCTCCGCCCCAAGGAAACTATCGAGAACATCAGGAAATTCTCAAGGCAGCTATTCCGGAAACTATCCGAATCCGGCGCCGCCGCGGCAGCCGACCTATGCCGCGCCGTCGAACGGCCCGATCTCGCTGTCCGCGCCGGGCATCGCCACGCAGGAAGATGACGTCGATCTGCCGCCCGAAGGCGCGCCGCAATCGCGCGGCGGCTATATGGCCGCACCGTCCTATCCGCCGCGCGACCGTTACGCGGCGCCTCCTTCTGCGCCGTATCCGCAGCCATCCTATTCGCCACCGCCGGCAGCACCAGCCGTGCCGCGGCTCGGGCCTGCGCAGGGCAATTCCGTCAGCGCCTTCGGGCAGGTCTCGATGAAGCCCGCGGCAACGCTGGCGTGCCCGATCGTCTCGGCGCTCGACCGCTGGCTCAGCGATTCCGTGCAGCCGGCGGCGATGCGCTGGTTCGGCGCGCGCGTCGTCGAGATCAAGCAGATCTCCGCCTATTCCTGCCGAGGCATGAACGGCAATCCGCACGCGCATATTTCCGAGCATGCGTTCGGCAACGCGCTCGACATCGCAGCCTTCACGCTCGCCGACGGCCGCCGCATCACGGTCAAGAGCGGCTGGCGCGGCATGCCGGAAGAGCAGGGCTTTCTGCGCGACGTGCAGGGGGCCGCCTGTCAGCAGTTCAACACCGTGCTGGCGCCCGGCTCCAACTCCCACCACGAGGATCACATTCACGTCGACCTGATGCGCCGCGCCTCGCGCCGCACCATCTGCCAGCCCGCCGCCGTGCCGGGCGACCAGGTCGCCGCGCGCGCCGGGCAACGTAATCCTTACGGCTCACGTGATCCCTATTCGACGGGATCGCTCAGCAAAAAGTCCGTGTCGCGCTGGTTCAAGGGCAACAGCAAAGTCAACGAGGAAGACGAGTTCGAGGATCATCATTAGAGTCCGTTGGATTCGTAGGATGGGTGGAGCGAAGCGATACCCATCAATCCCGTTCGCGAAGTGATGGGTTTCGCAAGGGCTCAACCCACCTTACGGGCCAGAACGATCTCAGCTTCGGGTGGATCAGCCGAAGGCGTAATCCGCCGACCACGATCACATCGATATCAGACCTCCATCCATCCTTCAGGGATGGAAAGTCCTGCCGCTGTCGGCAAGATTTTCCGGCGCGCAAACCCTATTCAG
Source organism: uncultured Alphaproteobacteria bacterium (assembly GCA_963790735.1). Lineage (GTDB taxonomy): Bacteria > Pseudomonadota > Alphaproteobacteria > Rhizobiales > Xanthobacteraceae > Bradyrhizobium. The sequence goes on from CAWBQP010000046.1 coordinate 42,526, forward strand.
GAAAGAGGACACCAGCCTTATCAATCGTTTCCGCGTTGGCATGGCGATTGCTTTCACCCTGAAATTGCTGAGGAAGGGTGTATCCATGATTACGAGTGTCGCCAACGCTGGAAGCTATTTGCGTCCCACACAAACGTATCCATCAAAGACGACATTGACGCCGGCAGATGCGTTGCCCGTGGCGGGTGCCGATGCCAGCACGGCAGTAGGAAATGCGAAGCAGGGAATTCCGGTTTCAGCCGTCAAGGCACTCGACACCTCGGGACTGAAGTTCATCTCGGTCAGGGACATCCCCGAGCTTCGCGACCGGATGGCGACGTATTGGCTAGGGACGCAAGCCGCCAACGCGGCCGCGGCCACCGACGTGCCCGATAATGCGCCGCAAAATATCTATGCGACCGTCAAGGTCAACGGCAAGATCGTTGCGACCCTCTATAATGGCGGTTCTTCGGTGATGACGAACGATGCCGCGGGAAAGGTCGGGGACCTGCAAGACCCTCCTGGCCTGAACGGCGGCCCCGATCTGGCACAATGGCGTGCGGAGCGTATCGCGAAGGCCGTGGGCGGCACAGTCGAGAAGGCACCCACCGCGATCGCGCAGTCCGAATGGAAGCCACGTCAGACGACCTCGACAGACTATACCCGCGCGCAATTGGACGCGGCCTTCGAAGCAATGATAGCCGAACAACAAAAGGCCATCGGGCCGAGGTCGGCGGGCTATCCAACCCAGCGCGAGTCCTCCGGCGGTTATGCAGACTTCAATGCCTGAAGCTCCTCAATCCGCCGTTGATGAGTGCAAGCCCAAGCTACCCAGCCAGCCGCTCCAGCAGATCCTGCACGACGCCCTTCAGCAGATCGAGTTTGTATCCCGTCATCGGCAACGGCTTTGCACCTGATGTCGCTCGTTCTGCGGCTACGGCAATCGCTGCGACATTGGCCTGCTTGCCCTGCAATGCCGCTTCCGCAGCCGCGAGCCGCAGCGGCACCGGGGCGATGCCTCCAGAGCGCCGATTGCCTTCAGGTTGATGGCATCAGACCAGCCGGCCGTGCTAGTGTTTCGCCAGAAGCCGGCAGTCGGGTACGGGGAACCAACCCATGTTGGACGGTGGCGTTTCAACCACAGCACGCAACATCATAACCGTTCTAGCTGTGGATATGGTAGGTTCAACTCGCCACATCGCGTCCTGTGACCCAGACGACGCACAGGCGTTTTTGGACCAATGGCTTGACCACATACGCGCTGCAGTGGAACGCGCCGGAGGATTGATCGTCCACTATGCGGGAGATGGCGGTATCGCCATCTTTGGGTGGCCAAGCGCATTTGAGGACCACGCAGATCGCGCGTGCATTGCCGCCTGGGATATTCAGCAAGGCCACAGCAAGTCAACTGGACCGGGAGGACTTCCAGTTCTCTTCCGGGTTGGCGTGCATTCCGGATTGGTTGGCGTACGCAAAGGTGCTCGAAACGCCATCGCTCGTTTCAACGTCGCCGGTGCTACGGTGCACGTTGCAGCTAAATTGCAACAAGAGGCGGCACCAAGCGAGGTCGTAGTCAGCGCAGAGACCGCTAAACTCTGCAGGTCGCCGCTGAAATTGACACCTCTAAGGAGGGAGGCGGCTGTGATCGCCGATCATCCGATTGACGTTTACAGACTGGATGCTCGGCCGGAGATCATTCACCACAACGATGTGGCGCTCCGATATCGATTTCCACTCGTAAATCGGATCGACGAGCTTGCAGCTTTGCGTGAGCGACTTCCCCGTGCGGGCGGGCGCAACTCCTCTATTGCTATTGTTGGTGAGGCGGGAATCGGCAAGAGCCGTCTGGCAGCCGCGGCGGTGACAGGCGCATTGGCCCCCGATGTGAGGAGTTGCGCGTTTTTTGGCGACGCGCAAAAGCGCACGACACCGTTCGCTGCGGCTCGCGCGTTGATAACTGATCTGCTTGGGTCACCTGGTGGGTTATCGGATGACCGCCTGCGCGCAGCGCTGGCAGCCGCGGGGGTTGCTCCGGGCGATTGCAGCCTACTCGGAGCTTTGTTTGCGGCGGACAGGTCGCGCTCGCGTCGACACTCCGCAACCAATACCCAGACGCAGATGGCGCGCGCGCTCGGAAAGGCTTTCGTGGCGTTGGCCCTCGATCGGCCAACCCTCCTGTTGATCGAAGACCTCCAGCTGATTGATCCGGAAAGCTGTCAGTTCCTGGCAATGCTTGGGCGCGAAGACACACCGCAGCCGCTTTGTCTATTGCTGACCGGCCGGCCTGAAATCTTCCAGAGAAGCCAGCGAAATCGCGGAACTGGTGCTCCATCTGCCACCATTCTCACGACCTCACATGGAGGATTTGGGGCATCAACTCTGGCCGGATAATCGATCCCGGGCCGTGCTTGATCGCGCGATCGATCGCGCAGACGGTGTCCCTTTCATATTGGAGGAATTTCTGCGCTCGGCGGACGCGGCAAGCGCCGGTGGGCGCCCATGGCTGCCTCAGAATGTCGAGTCATTGATTCATGCTCGACTGCAACGACTTTCTCCAATGGCCAAGACCTTTGCTCAGACGCTCAGCCTTCTCGGAGAGGAGATTGAAATCGACCTCGCAACCTCGGTCCTCGCGGTGGATGTTGGTGAACTGCTGAATGTGCTGTTTGAGCTCGAACGGTTTGCATTTGTCCATCCGCTTGCAGGCCGCTGCACGCGCTTCCGGCATCAGATTATTGCAGAGGCCTGCGCGAATACCATACCGCACGATCGGCGGCGAAAGATCCATCGAGCCGCCATCCGCGCGATAACTTTGAGTTATCCCACCCTCAGCGGCCACTACGAACAACTAGCCTTCCATGCCGAAGAAGCCGGAGACAACGAAATCGCGCTCGATTATCTCTGGCGGGCGGGGCTCGAGGCTCGGCGCAATTCCGCCACTTCGTCTCTGAAGCTCATTTTTGATCGCGCACTTGAGATCATCGATCGTTTAGGAGAGGCCGGAGAAGAAAAGTACGTCGATTTCGTATTGATGACTTTTGCGTCGATGTTGCAGCTCGGCGAATTCGGGAAGATGAAGCAGCATATGGAGCGAACGATGCTACTGGCTCGCCAACAGGGCAGGCTTGCTCAGGTCTGCAACGCCCAATCACAGCTCGGGATGATTTGCTGGTTCGAGGGCAGATATGAGGAGGGTTTGCAGGTGACGAGTGCGGGGTTAGAAATGGCGCGCACCCTGAACGCGCCGGCGCTTATATTCTCAAATCAGATCATGATGGCAAACATATTGCATGGAATCGGGCAGCTGGACCGTGCGAATTCCGCATTGCAGGAGCTGGACGAGATGCTCACTGGCGAGCTCGAAATTGCCCGGCTCGGAGCACCCGCCCTTCCAAGATCGCAGGTTTACGCATTCATGAGCTGGTTCATGAATGCGACGGGTCGATACGCAGACGCCCTCGAATGTGCCAATCGTGCTCTGGACGATTGCAAATCGTGCACGGGATCCATACTCCGAGGTACTGGCCCGGAGCTCAATGGGACGAAATCTCCTTATGCTTCACCGGAATGAAGAAGCTGTCGAATGCCTGTTCATTGCCAGAGAACTGGCTGAACGCAATGGTTACGATGCGATCAAGGCGGATCTTACAGGAGCAATAGCGACGGCTCTGGCGCGTACCGGGAAGGCGCGCTTGGCGATCCGCCTGGTTGAGGCCTGTTTGGAACAGGGCATGCATCACCGGACCGGTCAGGCGGAAGTCTGCTACCTTCATGCCGGCTACGCTGAGGCCCTCGTTGGCTGCGGCGAAGTGGAACGCGGTCTTTCCAGCCTGGAGCATGCCCTCGACATTGCCCAGGCCATCAAGAACCCGTGGCTGGTCGCGGAATGCCTTGGCCTGCGAGCGCGCTTGCTGGCGGAGAGCGCGCCTGACGACCCCCGTATTCTCCGGGACGTCAGTGAGCAGCGGGCGATTTGTCAGCAGTTTGGCATGATGCCGTGGACGATGGTGCCGACGACGCCACAACCGGACTTGAAGCAGCAACGCGGGTGAATCGCGCCGGCAAACTCACCTTAACACGGAAAAGCTTAGGGGATCGCCGGCTTTGCCCGCGATCTTGCGCAATCCTTGCAGACGACTTGCCGCCATCAGGCACTCCCGCAAGACAACCATCGCCACGCGATCTCGTCCCCAGCACTTTCGCGGATTACCCTCCTCGTTGAATAGCAGGTACTTTTCGATATTCCGTTTCTCCGGATCGAACGCGAAGCGAAATGGCTCGTTGAAGACTCCCTTGTCCATGTTGGCCGCTCCAATCAGGCATACGACCCGCTCGCCTTTCTTGATCTTGGCGCCGCTCGTGCAGTTCTGTGTCTACCTCGCAGTACCGCATTCGAATTGCCAAATCGGGTTGAGGCGCTCGGCTTCGTAGATGATGCGCGATGGACAAACGCCAGGCTTCCGTATCAGCATGTTCAAATCGATCCGATACTTGAACAATCCTTCCATGACAGCACCGAAAGTCAGCGGAATGCTAGCCATGCTGGTGCCGACGATTTCAAGCAAGAGCGTACTCACGTCTTTATAGTAAAGGGGTTGCCAGTTGCCGCCGTGGCCGAAGCCATCATAAAGTTTCTGTATCTCGTCGTCTTTTGCATTGCTTATGAATGCCTGCACGAGCGTCTTCGGCGTTTGGGGCAGTGAGGCTCGTGCAGCTAGTGAGGCTCGTGCAGCAAGATGATATGGTCAAGATGATTCAGCATCTCGGAGCCCGCCTGCCGCGAAAAAGCTTGCAGATGTTGTAGCGATTGGGCGTTTCCGATCAGATCAGCAAGGATGATCGCGGACCAGGTCTGGAGTGTGGCCACGCCGCGGTCTGTCCGGTTCTCTGCCGGCCAGTTTGGCAAGCCAGTCGCTGGGCAGGTCTCCGACGTGTTGGCGGGCAAAACGCATTGCAGCGGAAATCTCGGTCAACCACTCCGGGGCCTGAACGCCATAAACCTCGCGTATAATCCCGTAGGTAGCTGGAGTGGCCAGATCCTTGATCAGGTCAATCCGCCGCGCGCTCTCCGTTCGCCGCAGAGCGTCTCTCCGAAGCACGTCGAGCAACGTCTCGTACAACGTCGGCCATGTCATGGCCCTGGTGTGCTTCTGGCAAGCGCGCGCCAGGCCTTTTCCAGAATGGTGTGAAGCCGTATCCGCGTGGTCGCAGTCGGTCCGAATTCTTCGGTGCCAACGAGGAAGTCGCTTCCCCGGGTAATACCACGCCCATGGTCCCGGTACTGCCGAACCGAAAATTCCGGCCGTCCTGGTTCACCCGCGCTCTTTCTGTTCTCTCAGGACACATGCGACATCACGATGTTGCCCAATGAAGCAGAAATTGCTGTTCTTTCCACCGGAGGAGGGTAGCTCCACATGAACAGCCGCTTCCTTGCTAAAGTTGGGTTGGCTAAGGATTGTTTGTCCATACTTCCGCAATCGTTCGGCATCCAGCAGAGCAGGCGTAGCTACATCTCCCATGCTAAAGTCGGGAAGGGGATTTCGCCTGCATCAGGGGTCAAACCGGCCTCCGTTTGAGATCTCCCTGAGGGCCTCGATGCCCGGTGCGAAGAAATAATCACCGCCCCGAGTGGTAACGAAGCGCGGCAGCCCGGTGATAGGCGCCGATGCGCCGGCTTCCAAAAAACTGTCCGACGTGGCGCCGCTGTGATTGGCGGTCAGGGGACATCGTCCCAGCCCGGATTGGCCTAAAAACTCGCCACCGTTGATCCAGTGCCCCTGAATGACTTCGAACTGCAAATCGATCCGTGCGTTCGCGGCAACGAAGAGCAGCCCTCGCTTCTCACCGTCATCCGGTACACCCTCTTTCAGGAGCGGGCCGCCGTAGCTGATCCCGCGCCGTAGAATCCGGTGACGCCGCGCCTCGCGCACGTCCGCCGGTATCGCGCGGGTTGACGCGTCGAATGTGCGCCCCGAGCGGACACTGTTTTCCAAGCGGGTCATCGGCAGCGTAGCGGAAATTATTCAGTGCAGCGTCCTTCGACTGACCAGCCGAGCTCGCATGAGCCGATGACGATACGAGAGGCGCACCGTTCTGCCACCTGCCGACGAATTGTGCCGCTAGCGCTTCTTGAGCCTTGTGATCTCCTGGACAGCATCGATTGAGAAACGCTCGAAAGCCGGAGACATCCTGTTCGAGTTTGCGAAACACGAGGTATGTACTTCCGAGACGGAGCTTCTTGTTGATTGGAAGTCGATGAGTTTGGTTGTCTTCGTCCGGCTCATTGAGGAGGATTTCACCGGGCGCAACCGGGGTCCAGGTGCCATCTTGGCCCGGGGTACCGCCTCCCGGAGGAGGGGCGCCGAGTTTCATGTCAACAAAAGGCTGGCTCAGACCATCGCGAAAACCAAAATGCTCGAATCGAGCGTCGAGATACTTCACCGTGTCATCGTCGTCGACCTTATATGGGACTTGGCCCAGTTCGATATGCAAGATCTCCACGCCGAGACAGACGGAACAGTATTCGAAATCCAAACCGAAGTATCTGTCCAAGTTCGCTTACGGGATCGTTAAATGCTTCGACATCGCGGCGCATCGCTTTCCAGAAGGAATCTTTGGCGGCATTGCCCTCGCTCAGATCAAAGCTCCCCGGTGAAATAGCCGTGCACGCTGGGCAAGCCCAACTCGCCTTCCCAGGCTTCGGGAGCGCTCGGACCGGTGTCGTGCAGGCGATCGGCGCGTGCCGCCATTCCTTCCTTGAAGGCGTCCGGAAACGAGCTCAGGGTAGTACCATTCATCTTCAGGGCGGTCCAGGCCCGAATAGGTGAAGGCAATATTGTCCGGTGTACAGTCCTTGGTGAGCTGTCGAGCTGCTTCAGCGGCTTCGCCGCGCACAATACCCGCCGAGGGTTTTCTGAATCTGTAGCCGGATTGCACCACGCCGGCGCGCATTGACGCAAGATCTCGTAAAGCGTAACGGTTGCGAGCGGCCCTAACCTGCCGTCAGGAGCAGCGGCCTTGACCCTGTCATTGATGGACTCTAACTGGTCGGCATAGTCCTCTGGCTTGGCGTACATGGCGAACCAATGATTGGAGAAAGCCGACGTCAAGCAGGCCATTTTCAAAGCGGCTTGGCATCCAGTCGGCGGGATCAAGCCAATGAAAATTCGGCTTGAGCTCTGGAAGCATTTTTTTCGTCGGCTGGGCTTTCCTGAGAATGAGTAGGTCCAAGGAGGGGCAAACATTCAGCATCCGATCCGCGGTATTCTTGATGCCGGATTTGTCGGCCGATACGAGCGCCTTGAGCCAGTCCAGGAAGGCGTCTGCCGGCCGGTCCGGCTCCGACCCGGAGCTCCCAGGGTTATCTGCCAAACATTGTTCGACGAGCCCTGCGTTCACGAGGGTGGTTTCCGCGAAGTCCTGCCACAGTTTGTGCTTGGCGCCGTCATCGTCCGTCATGGCGCTCTCCATACGTTTGATCATGTCATCGAACTCGGCTTGCGGGAGGATGCGAAAGAAAAAGAATAGCGACCAGTTTCGGGGTTTCTCCTTGAAATTTCGATGCCCTCAGAATGTGCGCTTGAACGTTCTGACATGTCTCTTCGCGGGTGACGTGCGTACGGTCGGCCATCTTATTTGCCTCCCTTAGCTGTTGTCCGTTCGGAATATCCCGCTGGGCGTGGGGAAGTCGCGTGCGTAACGTTGATTGTCGCGCACGAATTGCTCGAATAGTTGCTCGACGGGTCTTACACGCTGGCCGTTCTGAGAATAGACTTGGGCCACGAGCGCGTCGAAACGTCGTTTGAATTCCTCGAGTTGCTTGATCCGTACGGTTGAAAGATTTGAGTACGGCGCGTAAAACAGGTTTGTGTTGATCTGGTATCGCTTGATCCACAGCCAGAATACTTCAAAGTCGCGCGTCGACGGATAGCCTTCACAGTTTTCGAAAATCCTATCGAAGTCGCGCGCCAGAAATTCGGCGACGTTGCGGATGTAGATCTTCACGTCACCGTCGAACTCGACAAGCGTCAGCAGGAAAGATCGTACTTTCGGCCGGTCTTCTTTTGCCGACAGATCAATGTAGTCATCGATTGGCCGAGGGATGCGCCCTGCAGCGGTATTGGTGTCTTTATAATAGCTGACTTCTTTGATTTCCGAGTACAGCAGGTACTGTTCGGGCCGAATAATGATCATGCGGCCAAAATGAATGGAGGATATCCTGCCGAGTTCAGTGGGAAGTCCTTGTTGATGGCGGTCGGCGAGATTCTGGATCGCCTCGGCGAGCCGTTCTTCATACGAGCGCTGTTCGCCCGGGAAGCAGCCCGTCTTGATGGGCGCAAGGACTGCAATTTCGCTGACGCCACCGATCGTCTTGGATGTTGCCCAACCGAGCTTGCTGCGCGACGCGCTCGCTGCTATCAATCATGGGAAACCTCGATCTATAGCTTGCTGAGATCGTCGTCGGCGAATACTGGCACCGATTTTGTCTCAGAACTAGAGCGGCCTTCAATCGACATTCCAGGATTGACGCTAACTCTTAGTCTTCCCCGAGACTGTAATTCATTTAACAAAGTCCAGCAGAATCTAAGTGCGCGTGTCGGGCTGCTGTGCTGCGGACGGCGCCCTGGAAGGTCAGCGATGTTGACCTTCGAAGCATTCGGTCGGGGTGATGTGACGAAAGGTTTTCGATTTCAGGGATACGCGTCTGCGGAGTTGCGAGGAGATATCTGCTTCCTTTCGAAAGCGGACGTAGCATGGATGCCGCTCGCGGCCTTGAGACGGGCTGCGCGGCCATGATTGAACGTCCGAGGCTGAGGCTCGCTCATGCGCTACGTCAATGACTGCACGCCCAACTTAGCCGGCCAGCCGCTCCAGCAGATCCTGCACGACGCCCTTCAGCAGATCGAGTTTGTATCCCGTCATCGGCAACGGCTTTGCGCCTGATGTCGCTCGTTCTGCGGCAACGGCAATCGCTGCGACATTGGCCGCTTGCCCTGCAATGCCGCTTCCGCGGCCGCGAGCCGCAGCGGCACCGGGGCGATGCCGCCGGCGGCGAGGCGGATGAACTGAAACGTGCCGTCCTTGATCACGGCGCGGGCGCAGATCTCGACCAGCGGCCATTCGGCATGGGTGCGGCTGATCGCGCGCTTGTACAGCGCGCGCTCGCCTTGCAGCGGTGCAGCAAGCTCGATGCTCTTGATCATCTCGCCCGGCAGCAGTGCATTGTCGGCGCTGCCGTTGGAGCCGTCGCCGAGGAGGTCGCCGATCGTCAGCGAACTCCTGCGGTCGGTCGTCACCTTCGCTTCATAGGCCAGCAGCGCCGCCGCCATCGTCGAGGGATGCGGCGCCACGCAGGGGCCGAGGTCGAAGGCTACGTGGTAGAGATGATTGCCCGATCGCGCCGGGCAATCCGATCCGCCCTTCTTCAGGCAGGCGATATGCGGATTGCGAAAATACCAGCAGCGCGAACGCTGCGCGAGATTGCCGCCGAGGGTGGCGAGGTGACGGATCTGCGGCGTCGCCAGGCCTTGCGCGGATGCGGCTATGCCCGGATAGGCCGCGGCGATGCGCGCGTCTGCAGCGATGGCGGCAATGGTGGTGAAGGCGCCGATGCGCAAACTCCCCTCAGCGCCCCAATGCATCCCGATCGTGTCGGGCGCGGCTGATATATCGATCAGCGGTCCCGTCGAGACGCCGCTGCGGCGCCTCTCGGAGAGGTCGGTGCCGGCAGCGCGGAATTCGCCTGCTTGCGTGGCGGTCATGGCTGATGGTGTCATGCGGCGGCCCTCCCTTTGAGCGCGGCGACGAGACGGTCGGGACGGATCGGCAGTTCGGTGAGGCGAGCGCCGGTCGCATTGTGAATCGCGTTGGCGACCGCGGGCGACGTCGGCACGGTTGCGACCTCGCCGATGCCGACGCTGCCGCCGAGCACATGATCGAAGCCGCCCTGGTCGAAATGCACGTCGATCAATGGCGTGTCCGCGATTCCTGGAATGCGATAGTCCTCCATGCCGCCGCTGAGCACATCGCCGGTGCGGGAATCGACTTCGCGCGCTTCATAGAGCGCGTAGCCGATGCCCTGGATGACGGCGCCCGCCGCCTGGCTTCGCGCCAGCGCCGGCGCCACGATCCTGCCGACCGCGATGCCGGTGTGCACATTGAGGACGCGCACATGGCCGAGCCAGGTATCGACTTCGACTTCCACCACCTGCACCGAGCTCGGCACGCCGGCGCCGATCGCAAGGTTGGAGAAGCGCCGCATCATCCAGCCGAAGATCCAGCCCATGAAGCCGGCCTGCTTGAGCGGCGACTGGACGCCCGGCGCCATCTGCCTGGAGTCTTCCGGCCGCACGCTGGAAGCGGAGAGGTCGGGCGATGCCGCGAGCATTTCGCGCCATGGCGCGTTGGAGCCGGGGACCGGTTGCCGCTTTGCGTTTTGCCGGATCGCGGCTTTCAACTGCTCGATCGCCAGCAGCATCGGCGGGACCACCGAAGCCGTGACGCGGCTGCCGCCCGAGCCCGGCCCTTCCGGCAGCTTTGAATCGCCGATCCTGACCTCGATCTCATGCGGCTCCAGCCCGAACTCGTACGCGACCGTATTGGCGATCACGGTGCGGGTGCCGGTGCCGATATCCTGCGTCGCGGAGCTGGCGATCAGGCGTCCGCCCTTGACCGCCACTTCGACCTTCGAGCCGGGCTGCCACAGATAAAGCCAGTAGCCGGTGGCGACGCCGACGCCGCGGCGATAACGGCCGCTCTGCGCGGCGATTGGTTTGCGGTTGCGCCACACCTCCAGGCCCAAGGCCCAATCGTACAGCCGTTGCCGGTTGGGGTCGGGATCCCAGCGCTTGCGCAGCGCGATCGGATCGACGTTCATGCGCAGCGCCGCTTCGTCGATCGCCTGCTCCAGTGCAAACGCCATCGGCGGCCCGCCGGGTCCACGGAAGGGAGCACCGGCCGGCAAATTGCTGATGACGTCGAAATCGGCGAGTTCTTTTGCTTCCGCCGGATAGATCAGGCGGGCAAGGGCTGCGATAGTTGAATTGGTTGCGGCTCCCGTGTCGGCATAAGCGGTGAAAGAAAGTGCTTTCAGCTCGCCTTGCTCGGACGGCAGCAAGGCAATTTTCACTTCCGTCGCCGGCCGATAGCCCGCCACCGAAAGCTCCTCGTGCCGGTCGTAGGCTACTCTGACCGGCGCCCTGGCTTCGCGCGCCAGTTCGATCGCGGTGGTCGTTTCCACGCCAAGGGCTGCCTTCGAACCAAAACCGCCGCCGACATGATCGGCAATCACGCGCACCTTGTCGTGGCCGAGCTTGTAGCGCTTGGCGATCAGCTCCATCACATGAAACACCGACTGCGTCGAAACATGCACGGTGAGCCGGTCGCCGTCGAAACGCGCCACCGCGGCATGCGGCTCGAGGCAGGCGTGCTGTTGCGTGCCGGTGCGGAAGGTGCCCTCGACCAGCAGCGGATTGTTCGCCGCGCGCGCGTCCTCGACCCAGCTCCGCACCTTCTTCGGCTTCTTGGAGAACGCCGCCGACGGTCCGCGGATGTTGCCTTTCCAGGACGCCGGCGAACCGCCGCCTTCGGAGACGTTGCCGGCCTTCTTGCGCGCGGATTTTTCGAACACCACCGGCGCATCGGCCTTGCGCGCTTCGTCGAGCCCGATCGCCGACGGCAGGCGCTCGCTGCCGAATTTGATGGCGGCGATGGCGGCCAGCGCGGTCTTGCGATCCCTGGCCGCGACGGCGGCGACCGGTTCGCCGACATAGCGGACGATGCGATCGTCGCCGAGCAGCGAGATCGCGGCATTCACGCCTGCAATCGCGCGCGCCGCCGCCAGATCGAGTTCACCGATGCGCGCATGCGCGAACGGCGAGCGCAGGATCACGCCTTCGAGCTGGCCGTCATGATGGATGTCGACGGTATACTTCGCCGATCCCGTCACCTTGTCGCGCGCTTCCATGCGCGGCGGCAGGACATCGTCGCCGTCGAAGCGGCCGGCGCAGGCATCCGCCACGGCGCGGAAGATGCCGTCATAGGCGCCGCAGCGGCAGAGATGTCCCGACAGCGCCGCGCCGATTTCCTCGCGCGACGGCGCGGCCGTTCCCTTGGCCGCGCGCCAGGAATCGTGAAACGCCGCGGCCTCGACGATGAAGCCCGGCGTGCAGAAGCCGCATTGCAGGGCGTCGTGCGCCATGAAGGCTTTCTGTACCGGGTGCAGTGCGTTGGCGCCGATGCCTTCGACCGTCGTCACGTTCGTGTTCGCGGCCGATCGAGCCGGCATCAGGCAGCTCACGGCAGGCTCGCCATCGACCAGCACCGTGCAGGCGCCGCAGACGCCGGCCCCGCAGACCAGCTTGGTGCCGGTGAGGCGGAGCGCGTCGCGCACGACGTCGACCAGCAGCGCATCGGGATCGTCGGGGAGGGGAGCGAGCTTGCCGTTGATCGTCATCGTGCTCATCTGCGATCTCCAGTTTTGCGGGAGGTAGGTCGAGGGACTGCTTTCTTCGCAGGCTTCGGTGCGGCGGCGCGCGGCTTCGCTGCCGGGCGCACGGCGCCCGCGACCAGCGTGCGCAGCATGATTTCCAGATCCTTCAGGAAAGCATCGGCCGGCTGCATCGCGGGGTAGGCGGACTTGGTGCCGTTGACCGCCATCTCGACGCAGCGCGCAAGATCGCGCGGCGTCATGCCGGCGTTGAGAATGAGGCCCTGCTTGCGGCAGACGCGCACGATGGTCGCGGCAAGCAGCTCCGCATAGGCGGCGGTGTATTTCTGATAAAGGTCGCGCGCCTGCACCAGATGTTCGGAGAACAGTTCCTCGACATGGGGCGAGCCCTCGAGCGAGGCGGCCAACTGCCCGAGCTTGGCGGCGACCGACGCGACGAGAATGTCGGCGAGGCTGCCGCCGGCCTTCTCCGCGGCGCCGGCTGCCGCGATTTCGGCGGCGAGCGCGTCCTCATGCAGCCGTTCGATGACGGCGCGGAACAGCGCTTCCTTGGACTTGAAATGATGGTAGAGCGCCTGCCGTGTCAGGCCGGCGGCCTCCGCCGCCTGCTCGATCGACGAGCGCCGGAAACCCTGCCGGCGGAACACCAGCATCGCGGCATCGAGAATGCGGGTACGCGGGCCCATTTGACGATTTTGACAAAATGGAATGAAATGTCAAATGACGGAATCGCGAGCGGAGCTGGAAATCGTGCCGTGCAGCAACGGCAAGTCCGATGTCACTGATCGGACGGCACTTTATGCGTCCGGCAGGCGTAAGGCCCGCTTCCATCGGCGCCTTCGATGTTCGCCCTGTAATACCGTCCCATCGAGGGCGCGTTCAGAAACGCATCGAGCGTGTCCTTCGGCAGATCGCAATAGGGGTGGTAGACCGCGTGGCGCTGGACGAGCATGCGACGGCTTTCGGTATCGTAGCAGACCCGGCTGATGATGCTGCTCCGGGTGATGTCCTGACAGTTGAACGGCTTGAGATCGACCGCTCCGCGATCTTTCACGTCAACGATCTCGGCTTCTTCCCAGGGCGCGGTGAAGAGCAAGGCGAGGATGAAAGCAAGACGGGTCATGGCATTTTGCACCGGCAAGGGCGCAGGAATTTGCGCCTTCAGCGAGGAGGCAGCAAGCGCCTGCGCCGGTCAGGCTACACGAACTTGATCCCGATCACGTCGCCCTTTTCCGCCGCCTTCGTCGAGCGCGCACGGCCACCGCGCGTGCCTGACGGCCAGGGGTCAACCGGGATGAAGGAAAAGCGCGATCAAGAAGGATGATCGGCAGTGGAAAGCCGATCAGCCAAACAAGAGTGCTTTTTACAGATCTCATCTCAACCTCCCGCCGAGGAAGCAACTGTCCATTGCAGTTTTGGTTCCTGGACGGCGTGGTTTGTTCCTGTCGCTGCCGGTTCCTTGCGGCGCACGTGCGGGGGGTTGCAGCTTCGTCGAGTGGTCGGTGACAACAACGGCATCCATCGTACTTGCGCGAAATCACGCTTCGCGCCTCACACCCCCCACACCCTTCCCGCCCTGAAAACCCGCCCTCCCTCCCCGTCCCGCGCGAAGCGATGAGGACTGGAAATGAATGCATGCTTGAAGACCGCGGGATGGCTCGGCGCCGCGCTGCCGATGCTCGCCGCGATGATCGATGTGACGCCGGCGCAAGCGCAATCGTCGGCGGCGAGCCGCCGCGCTGCCCAGCGCGCGCAGACGCCGCCTGATGCCGCAGCTGCCGCCGGCGCGCGCGCAGAGACCGCGACCGGCCCGGTGCGCGGCTATCTCGCGGGCCAGAGCGGCACCGGCACCAAGACCGACACGCCGCTGCGCGAAACCCCGCAATCGATCACGGTAGTCACCGCCGACCGCGTCACCGACCAGGGTGCGCTTACCGTGCAGGAGTCGCTGCGCTACGTGCCCGGCGTGTTCGCCGACGCCTGCAGGGAGGGAGCTACTTCGGCTTCGCCCGGTACGTCTGCAGAAACAGCCGCGTCGCGCTGTCGACCACGCGCGCGATGCGCTCCGCCGACGGCGCCGGCTCCGCCTGAAACACGAACGGCAGAAACAGCGTCGCCTGGCACATCTGCAGGAACTGCGCGGCGGCCAATCCGCAGTCGTCGATCGCAAGATCGTCCGGCCCGACATGGCCCTGCAGATAGTCGGCGAGACGGTTGATCGTCTGTGCCAGCACGTTCTCGTAGAACTGGCGTCCGACCTCCGGCATCCGTTCGGCGATCGCCATCACCGTGCGGATCGACGATCCGCCGCCTGGCCGGCACATCGATCCGATATAAGTCTGGCCAAATTCCCGCAGCGTGGTTTCGACATCGCGCTTGGGATCGAGATTGTATGCGATCCTGGCCTTTTCGAGCGCTTCGTCCTCGACGATCGCCTCGAACAGCCGGCTCTTGTCGGCGAAGTAGACGTAGAGCGTGCCCTTGGAGACGCCGGCGGCGCGCGCGATCTCGTTCATGCTGGCCCCATCAAAGCCCAGATCCATGAACACCTTCCGCGCGCCGTCCAAAATCTGCCGGCGCTTCGAACTATCTTCCTCGCCAAAGGGATGAATCGTGTTTGATGTGGATGCAACCATTGGTTTATCTTCTCGCGCGAGAATTCAACCCGGGATATGGCGGGAAGCGTTTCTCGCGTTATGGTTTGTATGGTAGCAATATAACTTGACCGAACCGTTCGGTCAATGATATTTTTAGATCAAGCGCGCCAGTGCGGCCGGTTTCCCTGGCCTTACGTGCATTGTGGAATTTGGAATGGGGAGGCCGGGCAATGGCCGCAGCGAGAGACCAGGCCGCACGCATCGTCCGTGCCGAACCGGCAACGGCGAATGATGAAGCCGCGCCTGAGGCCGGTGCGCCGCTTGTGGACCAGTTGCGGACTCTCGTCGCGGAAGAAACCAAACGTCGCCCCGCCGAGGAGCCTGGCGCTCCCGAAGCCGAACGGCCAGACGCGCCGCCCGCTGGCGCCGCCGATGCGGCGGTGGCGAAACCGGGCAAGCGCAAATTCTTCATGATAGGTGCGCTCGCACTGCTCGCGCTCGCCGCGATCGGTTACGGCGTCTACTTCGTCCTGGTCGGGCGCTTCTATGTCTCGACGGACGATGCTTACGTTCGCGCCAACAACACCACGCTCGGCGCCCGGGTATCGGGCCATGTCGCGGCCATCCTGCCCCGCGACAATTCGATCGTTCGCGCCGGCGACGTGATTTTCAGGATCGATGACGGCGACTATCGCATCGCGGTGGATGCCGCGCAGAGCAGGATCGCGACCCAGCAGGCCACCATCGATCGCATCGGCCGCCAGGTCACGGCGCTGGAAAGCGCTGCCGAGCAGGCCAAGGCGCAACTCGCCTCCGCGGACGCCGCGCTGAAGCGCGCCGGCCTCGACTTCGATCGCCAGCAGACGCTGAGCACCAAGGGTTTTGCCTCGCGCGCGGCTTTTGAAGTTTCAGAGGCCAGCCGCGACCAGGGCATCGCGGCGGTCAAATCGGCGCAAGCGGCTCACGACGCCGCGCGCGACAATGTCGAGGTGACGAAGGCGCAGCAGGCCGAGGCCCGCGCGCAGCTCGCGGAATTGCAGTCCCAGCTTGCCAAGGCGGAGCGCGACCTCGCCTTCACCGCGGTGCGCGCGCCCGTCGACGGCACCTTCTCCAACCGCCTCGTCAATGCCGGCGATTTCATCCAGGCCGGGCAGCGGCTCGCCAATGTGGTGCCGCTCAACGACGTCTTCATCGACGCCAATTACAAGGAAACCCAGCTCAAGCGCATCCGTCCCGGCCAGCCGGTGAAGATCTCGGTCGACGCCTACGGTCATCGCAAGTTCGCGGGCGTCGTCGACAGCATTTCACCGGCGGCGGGATCGGTATTCACGCTGCTGCCGCCGGACAACGCGACCGGCAATTTCACCAAGATCGTGCAGCGGCTGCCGGTCCGCATTCGCGTGCCGAAGGAAGTCGCCAAGCAGAACCTGCTGCGCGCCGGCATGTCGGTCTATGTGACCGTCGATACCCGTGAGGGCGCGGCCGACGCCGACAGCGAGGCCGACCTCGACGCGCCCGGGACGGTTCAATCGAAGTAATTTTTCCTTGAAGCCCTGGGCGAAAGCCCGGCGCCTGTTCCGAGTTGATCATGGCCGACGCCACCGCCGCATCGCCTTCTATGAACGCCGCGGCCGACGATCGCATCCCGCCGCGACGGCTGTTCACGTTTCTCATCATGGTGTTCGGGATGTTCATGTCGATCCTGGACATCCAGGTCGTCTCGGCGTCGCTGCAGCAGATTCAGGCCGGCCTTTCCGCCAGCTCCAGCGAAGTGTCGTGGGTGCAGACGTCCTACCTGATCGCCGAAGTGATCGCGATCCCGCTTTCCGGATTCCTGTCGCGCGCGTTCGGCACGCGTTTGCTGTTTGCGATTTCCGCTTCCGGCTTCACGATCGCGAGCTTCTTCTGCGGCTTTGCCTCGACCATCGAGCAGATGATCCTGTGGCGCGCGATCCAGGGATTTTTGGGCGCGGGCATGATCCCCACTGTGTTCGCATCCGCCTATACGGTGTTCCCCCGTTCGAAATTCCATATCGTCGGTCCCATCATCGGCCTGGTCGCGACGCTGGCGCCGACGATCGGGCCGACGGTCGGCGGCTTCATTACCGACATGATGTCGTGGCACTGGCTGTTCTTCATCAACATCGTTCCCGGCATCGGCATCACCATCGGCGTGTGGATGCTGTGTGATTTCGACGAGCCGAACTTTGCGCTGCTCGAGCATTTCGACTGGTGGGGCCTGCTGTTCATGGCCGGTTTTCTCGGCACGCTCGAATATGTGCTGGAAGAGGGTCCGCAGTCGCAATGGCTGGAAGACACGTCGGTCGCGGTCTGCGCGGCGATCTGCGTGGTTTCGGCGATCGCCTTCTTCTGGCGCGTGCTCAGCGCGCGCGAGCCGATCGTCGACCTCAGGACCTTCACCGACCGCAATTTCGCTGTCGGCTGCCTGATCTCGTTCTGTGTCGGCATCGGCCTTTACGGCCTCACCTACATGTATCCGCGTTACCTCGCCGAGGTGCGCGGCTACAGCCCGCTGATGATCGGCGAGACCATGTTCGTCTCGGGGGTCGCCATGTTCGTCACCGCCCCGATCGTGGGGCGGCTGATGGCGAAATACGACATGCGTTACCTGATCGCGATCGGTCTGGTGCTGTTCGCGCTCGGCTCCTACCAGATGACGTGGATCACGAAAGAATATGATTTCTACGAATTGCTGCTGCCGCAGATCCTGCGCGGCGCCGGCATGATGCTGGCGATGGTGCCGACCAACACCATCGCGCTCGGCACGCTGGCGCCGGAACGGGTGAAGAACGCCTCGGGCCTGTTCAACCTGACGCGCAATCTCGGTGGCGCGGTCGGTCTGGCGCTCATCAACCAGGTGCTGAACGAGCGCACCGACCTGCACATCTCGCGGCTGCACGACCGCATCAACTGGGGCAACGCCTCCGCGGTCGAGACGCTCAACATGTTCACCCAGCGCCTGCAGGGCATGGGCGACGCCACGCTGATGGCGATGAAGCAATTGTCGCAGATCGTGCACCGCCAGGCCGTGGTGATGGGCTATGGCGACGCCTTCTTCATGCTGACCGTGTTCTATTTCGGCCTCAGCCTGTTCGTTGTGATTTTGAAAAAGCCTTCCGCGATGGTGGCCGGGGGCGACGCGCATTAGCCGGCGTGGCAGTACGCGATCACGCTGATGTCATATTGCAAATCGTCCGCGATGCATTTATAAGCAGCGCATTGTCGCTCGAACCGGGGAGATTTGCATGATTTCGATGTATTTGCAGATCGCACCCTCGCGTCCGATGCTCGTGCTGGTATTTCGGTCGCGTCACTGAGCGCGATCTCCGCCGGCCCTGATCGGGTCTGACGCCCGATCTCCAAAGCTTCCCAACGACTTAACGCTATTTTTCAACGACGCTTGCGTTCGGCCCTCAGGGCTCACCCGCGCGTCAATTCAGATGGAGCCGGCGTTTGCGTGAGCGCAGCCGGATGACGCCATGACCGTTCAAAGAGACAAACGTCCTGCGGCAATACGCGTGGTGATCCCGTTCGTGTTCCGGCACTGGCTGCAACAGCCCGGCCGCGCCGCCATCGTCGCCGGCGGCCTGCTCGGCGCGACCGCGGCCGACCTGTTCATGCCGATCTTCTCCGGCCGCCTGGTCGATGCGCTGACCCTGGGCGCTTCGGACGCG
>CAWBQP010000047.1:0-66290 GCA_963790735.1 uncultured Alphaproteobacteria bacterium
ATATGGCCCGACACCACAGACACCGCGCCGAACTCGCCCATGGCGCGCGCGTTGCACAGCAGTACGCCATACAGCAGGCCCCATTTGATATTGGGCAGAGTGACGCGGAAGAAGGTCTGCAGGCCTGACGCGCCCAGCGAGATCGCCGCTTCCTCCTCCTGCGTGCCCTGCTCCTGCATCAAGGGGATCAGCGAACGGGCGACGAAAGGGAACGTCACGAAGATGGTCGCGAGCGCAATGCCCGGCACCGCGAACAGGATGTGGATGTCGTGCGCCTGCAGCCACGTGCCCCAATAGCCCTGGGCGCCGAACAGCAGCACGAAGACCAGACCCGAGATGACCGGGCTGACCGAGAACGGCAGGTCGATCAGCGTGATCAGGAAGGTCTTGCCGCGGAATTCGAATTTCGCGATCGCCCAGGCCGCGATCACGCCGAACACGAGGTTGAGGGTGACCGAGATCGCCGCTACCAGCAGCGTCAGCCTGATCGCCGACAGCGCCTCCGGCTCGGCCAGCGCGGCAAAATAGGCGCTGATGCCTTTCGAAAAGGCCGATGCGAACACCACGACCAGCGGCAGCACGACAAAGACGGTGAGGAAGGTAACGGCAAGCGCGATGATGATGAAACGGACGGGTGCGGGCTCGGTCCGCAGATCCTTCGGCGAAGCAACCGCGCGTGCCCGGTCGTCTGCCTCGCGGTGCGACGGCGGGGAGATCGCAAGGTCCGCCGTCGACGCGTAGGCCCTTAGCGGCGTCGCCGGCGTCACAAAGCTTGATTGCGTCGACATCGACCGGCCCTCAATGCGCGGGAATGCGGGTTTGCGCCCAGCGTTGCAGGCGATTGACGACAAGGATGATCAGGAACGACAGCCAGCAGCATGATGACGGCGATCGCCGTCGCATCGGCATAACGAAATTCGGATAGCCGGATCACGATCAGGAGCGGCGCGATTTCCGACACGTTCGGCAGATTGCCGGCGATGAAGATCACCGAGCCGTATTCGCCGACCGCGCGCGCGAACGCCAGCGCAAAACCGGTCAGCAGCGCCGGAATCAGGCTCGGCAGGATTACCCGGAACACCGTGTGCCAGCGGTTGGCGCCGAGGCTCGCGGCCGCCTCCTCGATTTCAGGATCGAGATCGATCAGCACCGGCTGCACCGTGCGCACCACGAACGGGATGCCGATGAAGACCATCGCAATGAAAATGCCGATCGGCGTGAACGCGACCTTGATGCCGAGTTCGGCGAGCGGCGCGCCCAGCCAGCCCTTCTGCGCGAACAATTGCGTCAGCGCCACGCCCGCGACCGCGGTCGGCAGCGCAAAGGGAATGTCGACGATGGCGTCGAACAGCCGCCGGCCCGGAAAGCGATACCGCACCAGCGCCCACACGATGATCGTGCCCATCACCAGATTGACGCAGGCCGCGGCAAAGGAAAGGCCGAACGAAAGCTTCAGCGCATTGAGCGTGCGGCGGCTGGTGAGGATTTCCCAGAATTGTGCGGGCGAGAGCTCGAGCGTCTTGAGAAACAGGCCGGCGAGCGGAATGAGGATGATAACGGAGAGCCATGTCAGGGTCAGGCCCATGGTGAGACCGAACCCCGGCAAGCTGCTTCGCCGCGCGACCGCTGTGCTCACAAATCCCCCTGCTTCCGCTACGGCTGGCCGTCGACCAGATCAATTCTTGTAAATCTGGTCGAAAATGCCGCCTTCGCCGAAGTGATCTTTCTGCGCCTTGGTCCAACCACCAAAAACGTCGTCGATCGTGAAAAGTTCGACCTTGGCGAAGGATTTTTCGTATTCCTTCGCAATTTCCAAATCGCGCGGACGATAGGAATTGCGTGCGGCAATTTCCTGACCTTCCTTGGTATACCAATACTTCAGGTAGGCCTCGGCGACCGCGCGGGTGCCTTTTTTGTCGGCAACCTTGTCGACGATAGCCACCGGCGGCTCGGCGAGGATCGACAGCGGCGGCGCCACGATCTCGAACTTGTCCTTGCCGAATTCGCGCTGCGCCAGGAACGCCTCGTTCTCCCACGCCAGCAGCACGTCGCCGACGCCGCGCTCGACGAAAGTCACGGTCGAGCCGCGCGCGCCGGTATCGAGCACCGGCACGTTCTTGAAGAGATCGCCGACGAACTTCTTCGCCTTGTCGGCGGAGCCGAATTTCTTTTCCGCAAAGCCCCACGCCGCCAGATAATTCCAGCGCGCGCCGCCCGAGGTCTTCGGGTTCGGCGTAATCACCTGCACGCCGGGCTTGATCAGATCATCCCAATCCTTGATGGCCTTGGGGTTGCCCTTGCGCACCAGGAACACGATCGTTGACGTATAGGGCGACGCATTCAGCGACAGGCGCTTCTGCCAGTCGGGCGCCACCAGCCCCTTGGCGGCGATGGCGTCGATGTCATAGGCCAGCGCCAGCGTGACGATATCGGCCTGCAGGCCGTCGATCACCGCGCGCGCCTGCGAGCCCGAGCCGCCATGCGACTGCTTGATCTCGACGCTCTTGCCGGTTTCTTTTTGATAGGCCGCGACAAACGCCTTGTTGAAATCGGCGTAGAGTTCGCGCGTCGGGTCATAGGACACGTTGAGCAGGGTATAATCGGCAGCGAAGGCCGAACTCGCCCAGAGCAATCCAGCAACCAGCGGCAGAATGCGACGGATCATCAGTGATCTCCATTCGGCTTGACGAAGCATATCATCAACCGTGAACGCATAAGTCGCGGCGAAAGGCCGCTTAGTCAACGAAACCGCATTTCATTGTTTGCGGTTCCGCAGCCTCGTTGTCCTATGAAATACGGCCGTTCAGGAAGTTTTCATCGTATGGATGCCGCATTCCGTCTTGGCCCTGCCGCGCCAGCGGCCGGCACGGGCGTCCTCGTCCGGCGCGGTCCGGCTCGAACACGGCATGCACCCGACCGACAAATAGCCGGAGGCGACCAGCGGATGCGGCGGCAATTTGGCGAGCTTGTAGATCGCCTCGATCTCTTCGCGCGACACGTTGGCGAACGGATTGAATTTCAGCTTCGCGCCGTCGTCCTCGACGACAGGAATCTCGGCGCGCGCGCCGCCCTGAAAACGCTTGCGTCCGTTGATCCAGCCCGAGAACGGCTTGAGCGCCCGCGCCAGCGGTTCCACCTTGCGGATACGGCAGCAGGCGTCGGGATCGGAAAACCACAATTCGCGATCGGGATCCTGGCGTGAGAGCGCCTCTTCCAGCGGCTTGATCGAGCGAACGTCGCGAAGGCCGAGCGCTGCGATCAGCGTGTCGCGATAGGCGAGCGTCTCCTCGAACAGCCATCCGGTATCGAGGAAGATCACGGGAATGGCCGGATCGACGTCCGCCATCACCTTGAGCAGCGCCGCCGATTCCGTGCCGAACGACGACACCAATGCCAGTTGTTCGCGGCCGACGAGCTTAAGCGCGGTTTCAATGACATGCGCCGGCGAAGCGTCGCGCAAGGTATGGTCGAGCGTCTGCGCCGAATGAAGGATCGCCGCGTCAGCGGCGAGGCCGTGCTGTACGATCGTGCTCACTGGCCGGCACTCTCCGAATGACGCAACTGCATCCGCCGATTGAGCGCGGTGACGCGGCCATCGCCGGTCGGCTGGTAGAACACCGAATAGCGCTTCATGGTCTCGGCGAACGCATCGGCGTCGGCGTCCTTCTTCACCTCGAACGCGTCGAAGCCCGCGCGCGACATGAACACGAACTGGTCGCGCAGCACCTGGCCGGTGGCGCGCAACTCGCCGTCATAGCCGTGGCGCTCACGCAACAGGCGCGCCTGGCTGTAGGCGCGGCCGTCGCGAAAGGTCGGGAACACCAGCGCGACCGCGGCGAGACGATCGAGATGAGGCACGAGATCGTCGACGGAGCGATTGTTCGGCCAGATCACGCCGGTCTTGCCCGGCCGGCGCAACAACGCGTCGGGATCGGCGAGAAAGCGTTCCGACGAGATCAGGATGTCGCCGTCACCCGGCAATTCCGCGCCATCGGCGACATGGACGAACAGGTCGGTGGTGATTCTTGCGTTCTTAACGAGTGGCATAGACCCGCTCCTTGAATGGCTCGACGCCCAGACGCTTCACCGTATCGACGAACAGTTCCTCGGGACGGTCGCGCAGCGCCAGATAGGCTTCGACAATGTCTTCGATCACGTCGGCAACTTCCGCATAGGGAACGGCCGGGCCGATCAGCGCGCCCATCTGCGCGTTCTCGTCGGCGCGGCCGCCGATCGTGATCTGGTAAAATTCCTCGCCATTCTTTTCGACGCCGAGAATGCCGATGTGGCCGACATGGTGATGGCCGCAGGCATTGATGCAGCCGGAGATGTTGATGTGCAGCCGTCCGATCATTTCGGCGGTGTCGTGGTTGGCGAAGCGCCGGGTCAATTCCTGCGCGATCGGGATCGAGCGTGCATTGGCCAGCGAGCAGTAGTCCAGCCCCGGGCAGGCGATGATGTCGGTGACCAGGTTGACGTTCGGCGTGGCGAGGCCGATCCGGTCGAGCGCCTTCCACAGCTGCGGCAGGTCGCGCTTGGCGACATGCGGCAGCACCAGGTTCTGCTCGTGGCCGACGCGGATTTCGCCGAAGGAATATTTGTCGGCGAGATCGGCGACCGCGTCCATCTGGTCGGCGGTGGCGTCGCCGGGCGGGCCGCCCACCGGCTTCAGCGACAGCGTCACGATCGAATAGCCCTGCACCTTGTGCGGGGCCACCGAGTTCTTGCGCCAGCGCTCGAACAGCGGATCATGCGCGGCCTGCTTCAGCTCGTCCGGCATGTGCGGCAGCTTTTCATAGGCCGGATAGGAGAAGCGCGAACGCACCTCCTCGATGACGGAATGGTCGAGCGTCAGGGCGCTGTCGCCCATCTGCTTCCATTCCTCATCGACTTCCTTCGCGAACTTCTCGATGCCGAGCTCGTGCACCAGGATCTTGATGCGGGCCTTGTAGATGTTGTCGCGGCGGCCGTACTGGTTGTAGACGCGCAGGATCGCCTCGACATAGCTCAGGATGTCGCGGCCATGCACGAACGGCTTGATGGTCTTGGCGATGAACGGCGTGCGGCCGAGACCGCCGCCGACCAGCACTTCGAAACCGGTTTCGCCGTCCGCGATTCTTGAGCAGGCGCAGGCCGATGTCGTGGACCTTGATCGCGGCGCGGTCGTGCTCGGATGCGGTGATCGCGATCTTGAACTTGCGCGGCAGGAACGAGAATTCCGGATGCAGCGTGGTGTGCTGGCGCAGGATTTCCGACCAGATGCGGGGATCCTCGATCTCGCCCGGCGCGACGCCCGCCCACTGGTCCGAGGTGACGTTGCGCATGTTGTTGCCGGAGGTCTGCATGGCGTGAATGCCGACTTCGGCAAGATCGGCCAGCGCATCCGGCAGATCGGAGAGCTTGATCCAGTTGTACTGGATGTTCTGCCGGGTGGTGAAATGGCCGTAGCCGCGGTCGTAGCGGCGCGCGACATGCGCCAGCCGCCGCAACTGCTTCGACGACAGCGTGCCGTAGGGAATCGCGACGCGGAACATGTAGGCGTGCAGTTGCAGATAGACGCCGTTCTGCAGCCGCAGCATCTTGAATTCGTCCTCGGTGAGCTCGCCGGAGAGACGGCGCTTCACCTGGTCGCGGAATTCGGACACGCGTTCGTTGATCAGCGTGCGGTCGAGTTCGTCATATGCGTACATGATGGATCAGCCTCGATAGGTCGTTTAGGCCGGAAGCAGGTCGATGGTGAGACCCTTCGACCGGATGCGTTCGCGCAAATTGCCGGGTTTGATCTCGCCGCTGTCCTTGAGCTCGACCGGCGCGATATAGGCGCCGACCGCGCCGACGTCATCGGCATTGGCTTCGGCCAGCAGCGCCCGCGCCTCATCGGAGGTGCGCACGATTGCAGCGTCCGACAAGCTTGCCGACCAGCCCTGCTGCGCGGTGCGATAGATCACGATGCCGTCCGAGGTGCGGTTGGCGGTCACCATCGAGGGACCGGTGATCTTGATTTTTTGTTGAAGCGGAGAGGTCATTCGGCAGCATCCAGCAGTTTGGAGATGACTTGATTGGGGTTGGATTGGCGCCACGGCGCGGAATGCGCGACGACGTCGCCGATGATGAGGATGGCGGGACCGCCATCGATTTTTTCGACCAGCGCGGGAAGGTTTTCGAGCGTGCCGACCACGGCCTGCGCATCCGGCCGCGTCACCCGCGCGAATATGCCGACCGGCGTTTGCGGCGATCGGCCGGCGGCCAGCAGCCCTGCGCGGACCGACGGCGCCGCGGTCATGCCCATATAGACCACGATGGTCATCTTCCTGTCTGTCAGCACCGACCAGTCGACGGTCTCGGCGTCCTTGGCCTTGTGCGCGGTCAGGAAGGTGATGCGCAGCGCCTCGTGGCGATAGGTCAGCGGCGCCTCGAATTGCGCGGCGGCGCCGAGCCCTGCGGTAATGCCCGGCACCACCGAATAGGCGACGCCGGCCGCGCGCAGCGCTTCGATCTCCTCGCCGCCGCGGCCGAAGATGAAGGGATCGCCGCCCTTCAGCCGCACCGCGCGCTGTCCGGCTTTCGCAGCCTCGATCAGCAGCTTGTTGATCGCATCCTGGCCGATGCCGGGCTTGCCGACGCGGCGGCCGACCGGAATGCGCGAGGCGTCGCGGCGGATGCGATCGAGAATTTCCGGCGAGACCAGCTCGTCGTAGAAAACGACGTCGGCATCCTGCAGCGCGCGCAGCGCCTTGATGGTGAGCAGATCCGGATCGCCCGGTCCGGCGCCGACCAGCGTCACCCTGCCCTCGGCCTTGCCGTCCGTGCTCGCGCCGGCGAAGGCGGCGGGATCGGCGATTTCGTTCAGCGCTTTTTCAGCCTCGTCCTTGCGGCCGGCGAGCACCAGCGCGCCGATCGGGCCGTCGATCACGCGCTCCCAGAAGCGGCGGCGCAGCGGGAATTCGGGAATGCGCGCATGCATCGATTTGCGAAAGCTGCCGATGAAGGCGGCGAGATCGCCGATGCGCGCCGGCAGCACCGCCTCGATGCGCTCGCGCACGCGGCGCGCGACCACCGGCGACGCGCCGCCGGTGCCGACGGCAACGACGACATCGCCGCGATCGACGATCGCGGGAAAGATGAAAGTGGAATGCGCGAGGTCGTCCATCACATTGACGGGCAGACCGACCGCCTTCGCGCGCGCCGACATCGCAACGCCGATGTCGCCGGCGCCGGCGCAGAGAATTGCGATGACGCCCGAGAGGTCGGCGGCGAGCGGATCGCCGGTGGCGCGTTCGATCCGGGCCGCATCAGCGGCATCGAGCCCCGCAACGTCATGATTGCCGTCGGTCGCAAACCAGCGGACCTGTGCCCCGGCCGACGCCAGCAGGCGCAATTTCGCGCGCACGAGTTCGCCGGCTCCGACGAGCAGCACCACGCCGCTTTGCAGATCGAGAAACACGGGCAGGAATCGCATGCGATACTCGCTTCCCCCACTTCCGGGGTTGACTGGAATTATTTTCTATATATGTGTCGTTCAACGGCCGCAAAGAGAAAATTATTTCTTCTCTATTGCAGCGCAACTTTAGAATTTTTCCACTCCGAAGTCCAAGGCCAAGAGATGCATCTTCTCGACAATGAATCCGGCGGACACAGGTCGCGGCCCGGCGCCTTCACCACAGCATCATCCGTGCCGAAAATTTTGGCCAACGGACAGCTGCCGCCGCCCTCGATGGACCACCTCGACGAACTCGAGGCGCAGAGCATCTACATTCTGCGCGAGGCGTTCGCGCGGTTGAAAAAGCTCGCGCTGCTGTGGTCGCTGGGGAAGGATTCCAACGTGATGATCTGGCTGGCGCGCAAGGCCTTCTTCGGCCGCGTGCCGTTTCCGGCGCTGCACGTCGACACCGGCAAGAAATTTCCCGAGATGTATGCGTTCCGCGATCGCTTCGGCAAGGAATGGGATCTCGATCTCAAGATCGAGCCCTGCCCGCCGATCGACGCCGTCGACCCGACCTTGCCGCCGGCTGCGCGTTCCGCCGCGCGCAAGACCGAGGGACTGAAATGGGCGCTGACCAAATATGGCTTCGACGGATTGATCGCCGGCATCCGCCGCGATGAGGAAGCGACCCGCGCCAAGGAGCGCGTGTTCTCGCCGCGCGGGCTCGAAGGCGGCTGGGACGTGCGCGATCAGCCTCCGGAATTCTGGGACCAGTTCAACGCCTCGCCGCCGCCCGGCGCGCATCTGCGCATCCATCCGATCCTGCATTGGACCGAGGCCGACATCTGGGCCTACACCAAGCGCGAAAACATTCCGATCATCCCGCTCTATCTCTCGAAGGACGGCAAGCGTTATCGCTCGCTGGGCGACCAGGACATCACCAATCCGGTGGCGTCGACCGCCTCCAGCATCGATGAGATCCTGACCGAGCTCGACGGCACCAAGGTGCCGGAGCGCGCCGGCCGCGCGCTGGATCACGAGACCGAAGACGCTTTCGAGCGGCTGCGTGTCGCCGGCTATCTCTAACGGACATTTGGTGTGAGCGTCGCAATGAACATGATCCTCCCGCAGCGTGCCATCTCGGACCACGTCGATGCCAAACGGCACGACGCGCCCGCAGGTCCGCATCGTCATCGTCGGCCATGTCGATCACGGCAAATCCACCCTGGTCGGCCGCCTGCTGCACGAGACCGGCAGCCTGCCCGAGGGCAAGCTGGAGATGCTCAAGGCCGTCAGCGCGCGGCGCGGCATGCCGTTCGAATGGTCGTTCCTGCTCGATGCGCTGCAGACCGAGCGCGACCAGGGCATCACCATCGACACCACGCAAATCCGCTTCCGCACCCGCTCGCGCGACGTCGTGCTGATCGACGCGCCGGGCCACGCCGAATTCCTGCGCAACATGATCACCGGCGCCTCGCAGGCCGACGGCGCGGTGCTGATCATCGACGCGCTGGAAGGCGTGCGCGACCAGACCCGGCGTCACGGCTATCTGCTGCATCTGCTCGGCATCAAGCAGGTCGCCATCGTCGTCAACAAGATGGACCGCGTCGATTTCAGCGCCGACACGATTCAAGGAGATCAGCGACGAGATTTCCGCGCATCTGATCGGCCTCGGCGTGACGCCGTCGGCGGTGATTCCGATTTCCGCGCGTGACGGCGACGGCGTCGCCGAGCACACGCCGCGGATCGGCTGGTACCGGGGACCGACCGTGGTCGAAGCGCTCGACGCGCTCGAACCGGCGCGGCCGCTGGAGCAACTGGCGCTGCGGCTGCCGGTGCAGGCGATCTACAAATTCGACGACCGCCGCATCGTTGCGGGCCGTATCGAGTCCGGTCATCTCTCGACCGGCGACGAAATCGTCATCATGCCCGCCGGCAAGATCGCGAAAATCAAGACCGTCGAGAGCTGGCCGGTGACGCCGCTCACGGGCAGCCATGGCGCCGGCCGCTCGGTCGGCATCACGCTCGACCGTGAATTGTTCATCGAACGCGGCGACGTCATCGCCCATGTCGGCGCGACCCCGCGCGATACGCGGCGAATTCGCGCGCGGATTTTCTGGCTGCACGACAAGCCGCTGTCGAAGGGCGACCAGATCCTGATCCGCCTCGGCACGCGGGAAAGCCGCGCCAGCGTCGTCGCGATCGAAAAGGCGGTCGATCCCGGCGAACTCTCCAACGCCGAGACCAAGGCGATCGCGCGCAATCACGTCGGCGAAATCGACATCTCGCTGGCGCAGCCGATCGCGGCCGACCCCTATCAGGAAAATCCGCGCACCGGACGGCTGGTGATCGAGGTCAACGGCCGCATCGCCGGCGGCGGCCTCGTGCTGTCGGTCGACGCCGGACAGCGCGCCGTCCCGATCGACATCGTGCCGGTCGAATCCGCATTGCGCCCCGAGGAACGCTCGGCGCGCTATCGCCACAACGGCGCGGTGATCTGGCTGACCGGCCTGCCGGGCTCCGGAAAATCGACGCTGGCGCGCGCGCTGGAGCGCCGGCTGTTCTCGCGCGGCGGTTCGCCGATCCTGCTGGATGGCGACACCTTGCGCGCCGGCCTCAACGGCGACCTCGGTTTCTCCGCGCAGGACCGCACCGAAAACATCCGCCGGCTCGCCGAAGTCGCGACCCATCTGGCGCGCAACGGCCATATCGCCGTCGTCGCCGCGGTGTCACCGTCGGCGGATGATCGTGCCGCCGCCCGCCGCATCGCCGACACGACGTTCCGCGAGATCTATGTCGCAACGCCGGCGGAAGTCTGCGAGAGCCGCGACCCCAAGGGCCATTACGCCAAGGCGCGCGCCGGCACGCTGCAGGCGTTCACCGGGATCGGCAATGATTACCAGCCGCCGGCCCGGGCGGAGCTGAGCATCGACACCTCGGCCCGAACGGTTTCGGATGCAACCGACGAGATCGAGCGGATGCTGGCTGAAACCGGCATTTTGTTCGACGAACTGGTGGATCTGGCGGCGAACATCTAAAAGCGTTTTCGAGCGAAGTGCCCCCCGGTTCGCGTGAAGAAAACGCGTCCAAATAAGCCTTTTCTACTTCCTTTTGGGGCCTTCTCATCGACCCGGCTTTAGGGCTAAAAGGGCGGCCAACGCCGCCCCTTTTGGCGCGTTTTTTGCTGCTTTTCTTCTGAAAACAGCCTCGAAACGCCATTTCTTTTGAGAAAGCCCATCATGAATCGTGTCGATGCCCACGGATTGAAGATCGCCCCTGTCCTGTTCGATTTCATCGCCAAGGAGGCGACCCCCAAGACCGGGATTTCGCCCGATGCGTTCTGGGCGGGGGTTGCCGCCATCATCAAGAATTTGGGACCGAAAAACCGCGAGCTGCTCGCCTTCCGCGACGCGCTGCAGGCCAAGATCGACGGCTGGCATCGCGCCAACAAGGGCAAGGCGTTCGACATGAACGCGTACACGGCGTTCCTCAAGGAGATCGGCTATCTGCTGCCGGAGCCGGCGACGCAGAAGGTCGAGACAGCAAATGTCGACGAGGAAATCGGCAAGATCTGCGGACCGCAGCTCGTCGTTCCCCTGACCAACGCCCGCTACGCCCTGAACGCGGCGAATGCGCGCTGGGGCTCACTCTATGACGCCTTCTACGGCACCGACGCGATCCCGCACGATCCGAGCGAGAGCGGCAAGGGTTACAACAAGGCGCGCGGCGACAAGGTGATCGCCAGGGCAAAAGCCTTCCTCGATGCCGCCGTGCCGCTCGCGACCGGCAGCCACACCGACGTAACGTCGTACAGCGTCATCGCCGGCCAGCTCGCGGTGAAGCTCAAGAGCGGCAACGCCACCGCGCTGAAGACGGCGGCGCAGTTCGCAGGCTTCCAGGGCGATGCCGCCGCAGCCTACCGCGATCCTGCTGGTCAACAACGGCATGCATGTCGAAGTCAAGATCGACCGCAGCCACGTGATCGGCAAGGACGATCCGGCCGGCGTCGCCGACATGATCCTGGAATCGGCGGTCTCCACCATTCTCGACATGGAAGACTCGGTCGCCGCGGTCGATGCCGAAGACAAGGTGCTGGTCTATCGCAACACGCTCGGCCTGATGGACGGCACGCTTTCGGCCGATTTCGAGAAGGGCGGCAAGACGCTGAAGCGTTCGCTCAACCCCGACCGCGTCTACAAGACGCCCGATGGCAAGCAGCTGACGCTGCATGGCCGCAGCCTGCTGCTGATGCGCAATGTCGGCCATCACATGTTCACCGACGCCGTGCTCGACGAGAAGGGCGAGGAGATTCCGGAAGGCCTGCTCGATGCCGCCGTGGCCGGTCTGCTCGCGATCCACGACCTCAAGGGTTCGTCAAAGACCAAGAACAGCCGCACCGGCTCGGTCTACATCGTCAAGCCGAAGATGCACGGCCCCGACGAAGTCGCGCTAACCTGCGAATTATTCGCTGAGGTCGAGAAGCTTCTCGGCCTGCCGGAAAACACCATGAAGGTCGGCATCATGGACGAGGAGCGCCGCACCACGGTCAACCTCAAGGCCTGCATCCAGAACGCGTCGAAGCGCATCTGCTTCATCAACACCGGCTTCCTCGACCGCACCGGCGACGAGATCCACACCTCGATGGAAGCGGGGCCGATGATCCGCAAGAACGACATGAAGGCGCAGCCCTGG
Source organism: uncultured Alphaproteobacteria bacterium (assembly GCA_963790735.1). Lineage (GTDB taxonomy): Bacteria > Pseudomonadota > Alphaproteobacteria > Rhizobiales > Xanthobacteraceae > Bradyrhizobium. The sequence goes on from CAWBQP010000047.1 coordinate 12,116, forward strand.
ATCAAGGCCTATGAAGACTGGAACGTCGACATGGGCCTGATCGACGGCCTGCCCGGCCATGCCCAGATCGGCAAGGGCATGTGGGCGGCGCCGGACAAGATGGCCGACATGCTGACCCAGAAGATCGGCCACCCGCAGGCCGGCGCCACCACCGCGTGGGTGCCCTCTCCGACCGCCGCCACGCTGCACGCGCTGCATTATCACCAGGTCAACGTGCAGGCCCGCCAGCAGGAACTCGCCAAGGGCGGCCAGCGCGCAAAGCTTTCCGACATCCTCACCATCCCGGTGTCGCAATCGAACTGGGCGCCTGACGACGTCAAGCAGGAGATCGACAACAACTGCCAGGGCATCCTCGGCTATGTCGTGCGCTGGATCGACCAGGGCGTCGGCTGCTCCAAGGTGCCCGACATCCACGACGTCGGCCTGATGGAAGACCGCGCCACCTTGCGCATCTCCAGCCAGCATCTGGCGAACTGGCTGGCCCATGGCGTCGTCAGCAAGGACCAGGTGATGGAGTCGCTGAAGCGGATGGCGGTCGTGGTCGACAAGCAGAATGCCGGCGACCCGCTCTACAAGCCGATGGCGCCTTCGTTCGACGGTGTCGCGTTCCAGGCCGCCTGCGACCTCGTCTTCAAGGGCCGCGAGCAGCCGAACGGCTACACCGAATACATCCTCACCGCACGCCGCCGCGAGGCAAAGGCGGCGGGATAACCCGTAGCGCTTTCAAGTGAAGTGGGTACCGTTTCGCGCTGGAAAACGCGTCAGACGAGAAATTACGTCATGATGCCGCATCGGTTGATAGGAACGCCTGTGCCCTCCGTCCGTTGTTGGACATCCCAACATGGAAGGAGACAGCGATGGATTGGAACAGGGTCGAAGGAAACTGGAAGCAGTTCAAGGGTGCCGCCAAGGAGAAGTGGGGCAAGCTCACCGATGACGATCTCAACGTGATCGAGGGCCGCCGCGACCAGCTCGAAGGCAAGCTGCAGCAGCGCTACGGCTTTGCCAAGGACCAGATCCGCAAGGACGTGGACGACTGGTTCGGGACCTTGAAGTAAGGTCACGCTTCCCGAACATCAAAAGCCCCGGCGTTGGCCGGGGCTTTTTCGTTTGGGTCGTCGCCCTAGATGGAGATGTATCTCAACAGCGAGATCACGCCCAGAATGATCACGACGACACGGGCGATCTGCTTGGCGCGGCCGTCGAGCGGCAGCATGTTGATGAGATAGAGAACGAGGATAACGACCAGGAACGTGATGAGGATACTGACAAGCATACGGGCCCCCTTCGGCATTCACAGGAAATGCGCTGTTTAGTGACTTGTTAACGTGAACGGGCATTGCCGGTTCCATCAGAGGGAACATCGAGTGATCGAAAAACCTCCAATCATTTCAGGAACCTCGTAGTTCTACCAAGACCCACTGGTTAAGTTTTTACGGTTTTTCCTCCAAATGGCCGGGCATCCTGGGGGGAGCATCATGTTGAACCGTTTGACCGTGTCCGCGCTGCTGAAGACCGTCATCCTCGTCACTTCGTTCTGCGTGGTGGTCGGATTTTCGCTCAACGCCTGGGACTCCTGGGGCCGCCTGCAGGCGGCGAGCCGCATCGCTGTCATCGCCGACGCCTCGGCAAACATCTTCAAGGCGATGCACAATCTGCGCACCGACCGCTCCACGACCAACCGGTTGTTGAACTCCGATGCGCCGATGGACCCCGATATCGAGAAGTATCTGCGCAACATCCGCGACACCGAAATGCCGGCGATGGCCAACGCGCTCGGCCTGCTCGCCGGCCTGGAATTCGCCCAGCAACAGACGCTGGTGCCCGAATTCGACCGCGTGCTCAAGACGATGGCCACGCTGCAGAAGGAGTTCTGGGAAGCGGTGGCCAAGCCGAAGGCACAGCGCCGACCTGAACTGACCAAGGAGTACATGGACGCGGCGAACACGATGCTGGAGACGCTGGAGAAGCTTTCCGGAGCCCTTGCCGCCGCCGTCAATCACCAGGACGCGACCATCGACCAGTTGCTGGCGATCAAGCAGATCGCCTGGCTGTTGCGTAACACCGCCGGCGAGGCCTCGCTGATCGTCTCGACCGGGCTAAGCACCGGGAAGGTCTCGCCGGAGGCGCGGCTTGCCTACACGAAATATAGCGGCGGCATCGACGCCGCATGGGGCGCGCTGCAGCTGACCGCGTCGGGGATGGCGTTGCCGCAAGCGATCTCGAGCGCGATCGCCGCGACCAAGACCGCCTATTTCGAGCCGTCATATCTCAGCCTGCGCGACCGGCTGCTGACGCAGATTGTGGCCGGCGAGAAAACGGAACTGAACGCCAACCAGTGGACCCCGGTCACCGTCGGACGTCTCGGCGCCGCCGTCACCGTCGCCGAAGCAGCCCTCGATGCCGCCAAGGATCACGCCGCGCATCTGTACGCCACCGCCCGCCGCGCGCTGGCGATGCAACTCGTATTGCTGGCCGGCGCGCTGGCGCTCGCGTTCGGCGCCATGGCGATCGTCACCCGCCGCGTCATCAAGCCGCTGCTCAACATGCGCGACGCCATGCTGAAGGTCGCGGCCGGCGACCTCGATGTGGATACCGGCTACGCCGCGCGCCACGACGAAATCGGCGCGCTGGCCGGCGCACTGGAGACCTTCAAACAGCAGGCCGCCGACAAGACCCGGATCGAGGCGCATGAGCGCGAACGCAACGCCGGGGCCACGGCGCGGCAGCAGACGATCGAGAGCTATGTCGGCGAGTTCGAGAGCATGGTGCGCCAGACGCTCAGCCAGCTCGGCGACGCCTCCGGCCAGATGCGGACCACCTCGGCCGGCCTGTCGACGATTTCGCGCCAGACCAACGCGCGCGTTCAGGTCGCCGAGAAGGCTTCCGGCGAGGCCTCGATGAGCGTCGAGACGGTTGCCGCGGCTTCCGAGCAGCTCAGCGCCTCGATCAACGACATCAGCCAGCAGGCGGCGCACGCCGCCGGGATCGCCAGCCGCGCGGTCGGCCAGGCGCGTGACACCGACGGCACGGTCCAGGGGCTCGCCCAATCGGCGGGACGGATCGGCGAAGTCGTCGGCCTGATCAACAGCATCGCCGCACAGACCAACCTCCTGGCGCTCAACGCCACCATCGAGGCCGCACGCGCCGGCGAAGCCGGCCGCGGTTTTGCGGTGGTCGCCTCCGAAGTCAAATCGCTGGCGAGCCAGACCGCGAAGGCGACCGAGGAAATCTCCGAGCAGATCGCCGACATTCAGAAGGTCGCCGGCGAAGCCATCGACGCCATCAAGAGCATCGGCGGCATCATCGGCGAGGTCAATGAGGTCGCAACCGCGATTGCCGCTGCCGTTCAGCAACAGGGCGCCGCCACCCAGGAGATCACGCGCTCGACGCAGTTTGCCGCGCAGGGCACCAAGAACGTGTCCGACAACATCAACGGCGTGAAGGCCGATGCGGACGCGGCAGCCGCTGCCGCCGAGGATGTGAAGCAGGCTTCCCAGACGCTGGAGACGCAGAGCCAGCAACTGGGCAATCAGGTCACTGATTTCCTCGGCAAGATCCGCGCGGCTTAATTAACCTCTCCCCGCAAGAGCGGGGCGAGGGAGAAGGAGCGGCCTCGCTTCCTCTCCACAATCACTCACTCCCGCGCCACCACTGGCACGCGCCCATATTTGGCGCGGACCTTCTCGGAGGCGGGCGAGAAATTCAGTTCGGCGCCGCGCTTGTCGGCGCTGCGGCCGGCGACCAGAAGGCCGTTTTCGCCGGCGACGATGTCGCCCTTGCGCAGCGTCGGGTCGTTCTCGATCTTGACCGGCGCGAGACCGATCTGGTCCTTGCCGTTGCAGGTGCAGCCGCTGACGAGCTCGTTGCGATAGCGGAACGCGTTCGGCAGCTCCGAATAGGATTTTCCGTTCTCGGCGGTCGCGTTGTCGATACCGCTGCCGTAAAACACCTTGGTCTCACTCGCCGGGCAAAAACTGTTGCAGCTGGCCGCGCGGCTCGCATTGTCTGAGGCGGTGACCGGGAAATAACGCCCGTCGCAGGTCCGCACGCAAAACGCCTGGCCTCCGCCGCCGCCATAGCGGCTACGCCCCTCGCCACGCGGCGCGTAGACCTGGCCATCGTCATTGCTGAACGGCATCGAGATGTAAGGTTGATGGCGCGGGCGGGCGAACCCGCCGAACAGTTGCGAGAAAAAGTCCTGGGCCTGCGCGGCAGGCGCCAGCGCCGAAGCGCACACCAGCGCGGCTGTCCCCCATGCTGCCAGTTTTCCCGATCGCATCAAGATTCTCCTCTCATGCCACACGACGCGTCCATTCAGTTGAGTTGCGGCGCCGTCAGGTTCATCGCCTGGCGGCCCGAGGGCGTCGTCGCGACCGGGCGCGGATGCGTGCCGACCGGACGAGCCGTGATGCCGGTCCTGGTATCCCCGCCCCGCGCCATGACCGGCGCGTTCTTCGGCAGCACCACGACCCTGGTGCCGACATCGACGCGGCTGAACAGATCGGCGACGTCCTCATTGGTCAGGCGGATGCAGCCCGACGAGACGAATTTCCCGATCGTCGAGGGATCGTTGGTGCCGTGAATGCGGTACTGGCTGGTGCCGAGATACATCGCCCGCGCCCCGAGCGGATTGCCGGGACCGCCGGCCATGAAGCGCGGCAGATAGGGCTGGCGCGCGATCATCTCGGCTGGCGGATGCCAGTCCGGCCATTCCGCCTTGCGGCTGATGGTCTGCACCCCGGACCAGGTAAAGCCGTCGCGGCCGACACCGACGCCGTACCTGATCGCACGGCCCTGTCCGAGCACGTAGTAGAGCGTGGTGTTGCCGGTATCGATGATGATGGTACCGGGCGCCTCCGTCGTACCGAAGGCGACGACGGCGCGGCGAAGCCGCTCGGGCGTCGCGCCCTCGTCGGATGCGATCACCTCGTCGGCGGGATACCCATTCGGCTGGGTCGAAGCGTAGCCGAGCGTCTGCGCGTTCGCAGCGATCGAGACCATCGCCAGCATCAGCAAGACGGCGGCGAGGAAGACGAGCGCGTTTGCCACGCGCGACGAAGGCCGGCGATAAAAGGACTGTGTCATGGGACTGCCCCGCTGGATGTGCATCATTGGATGCTCTGCACCAACAAACGCGCCCGGAGGTCGGCAGTTCCGTTCGGCCGGCGTTGCGGCGCAACCTTATCAAGCGCGACAAAGCTCACACCTCCGCGATTGGAACCCGCCTGTCTGCGCCACGTTGTGGTGCCAGTACGGATCGCGAGGTCGCGTCTGCCTATGATCGCCGCCTCGGGCGGGGGAAAGCCATTGTGAGCGTCATTCCCACCAAGCCTGTGCCAGCCAAGCCTTCGACTGCCAAGCCTTTGGCTTCCAAATCGCCGCCAACAAAACCCTTGCCCGGTGAACGCCAGCTTCCCAACGGGCAGGAAGGCACGCCGGTCCCCGACAGCAAAAGCGAATTGCCGCCGGTCATCCGCCGCACCGAAGTAGTGGCCATCGCCCTCGTCGGCCTGCTGATCATCTGCATCATTGCCGGACTTTATCTGGCCAAGGCATTCTTTCTGCCGATCACGATGGCCTTCATCGTTGGCACCATGCTGTCGCCGGCAGCGAGCTTCATCGAGCGCTGTCGCATCCCGCGCGCGGTCGCGGCCGTCCTGATCGTGTCGGCGGCAACCGCCGGCGCGGTCTTCATGATCGGCCTCATTGCATCGCCCGTCATGGAGTGGAGCAGCAAGCTCCCGGAGCTGGGATCGATTCTGAAGGAGAAAATGCATGTGTTCGACCGGCCGCTCGTACTGTGGCAGCAGATGCAGAGCATGCTCGGCGGCCCCGACACGCTGACGGCATTCCATCTCCCGAAGTTCGACTGGGTGCAGCCGACGCTGGAATTCCTGTCGCCGACCTTTGCCGAATTCCTGCTGTTCGTCGCAACGCTGATCCTGTTCATCGCGAGCTGGCGGGACCTGCGCCGGGCCTTGATCATGAACTTCGGCGAGCGAACGGCGCGGCTGCGGACGCTGCGGATGCTCAACGAGATCGAGGAGCATCTCGGCAACTACCTCTTGATGGTGACCACGATCAATGTCGGCGTCGGCGTCGTCACCGGCCTGATCTGCGCGGTCACCGGCATGCCCAATCCGGCCGGCCTCGGCGCGCTGGCCGCGATCCTGAATTTCATCCCGATCATCGGCCCGGTGGCGATGTTCGCCGTCCTGGTCGTGGTCGGTCAGGTCGCGTTCCCGAGCATTGGCGCCGGGCTGCTCGCACCGGCGCTGTTTGCGGCCATGACCTTCCTGGAAGGTCACTTCCTCACCCCGATGATCGTCGGGCGCCGGCTGGCGCTGAACGCGCTCGCCGTTTTCATCGCGCTCGCCTTCTGGACCTGGCTGTGGGGCCCGATGGGCGCGTTCCTGTCGTCGCCGCTTTTGATCATCGGGCTGATCGTGAAAGAGCATCTGATGCCATCCGATATGCCGCAGCTGCCGGAGGATTAGCATCGGGAACTTCCCGTTCGACGGGGCGTTTGTCCCGCACTTGATTTCAGTACCCGGGAGCTTTCGATGTCGACGACGAACGGTGAAGCCGCAACGGGAAATCCGACCGACAAAGCGACCTATGAACGCCTGCAGAAGGATGTAATCGCCGTGAAAAACGATATCGCAGCCCTGACCGAGCAAATCACCGATGCGTTGAACAGTTTTGCCGGCACCGCCTCCAAACAGGCGCGGCGCGGCTATAAGCAGGCGCGCGCCAATGCGGAACAGGCAGTCGACGACATGTCCGAGCGCGGCAGCGCGATGATGGACGCCGCCCATGACGCCGCGTCCTCGATCGAGGAGACGCTGGAAGACGCCATCACGCAGCGCCCGCTGGCGACCGTCGCGCTGGCGCTTGGTGTAGGCTTTCTGATCGGCGTGACCTGGCGCAGGTAGTTTCGGCGCAGATGGTTTCGGCGCCGATCGAGTTCGATGGCGCGTGCCGGCGAGGCGGCCGCCGCGCCGTTGCATATTGCGGCTTGTTTCGTTGACGTCATTTTCGGATCTCAGCTTTCGGATCGAGGCTTGGCCATGTTTCAGCGACTGATCGATGATTTCAAGGACTTGACCGGTACTGCGCTGCGGCTGACTTCGCTGGCAGCCGCGGCCGCCATGGCATTGCTGGTCACGACCGCCTTTCTGTGCGCGGCAGCTTTCGTGTTCGTGCTGGAGAAATACGGTCCCGTGCAGGCCTGCCTGACCGGCGCCGCCATCTTCTTTGTCGTCACCTTGATCGCGGCCGGCTGCTACATGGTGCGCAAGAAGCAGATCAAGAAGCAGATCGAGGCGCGCGCCGAACAGGCGGCAAAGGCGGCGAAGTCCACCGCGCAGACCGTGCTGTCCGATCCGATGCTGGTTGCGGCCGGCATCCAGGTGATCCGTGCCATCGGCGTCAAGAAGCTGATCCCGATCCTTGCGGTCGGCGGACTGGCGCTGGGATTTCTCGCCAGCCGCGCCAACGGGAGCAGCAGCGCCAGCGAAGCGCCGGCGGAATAGCAAGACTGGACCACACAACGACTCGCTCCACATACGACTTTGTTCTCGCGGCACATCGCGTCTGTAGCCCGGATGAGCGAAGCGAGATCCGGGGCGGTGTGAGAGTGGTCCCGGATATCGTTACGCTAATCCGGGCTACGATCTCTCCCCGTCATTGCGAGCGAAGCGAAGCAATCCATAGCGCCGCAAGTGGAGAGGTGGATTGCTTCGCTGCGCTCGCAATGACGGCTGAACGAGCTTGCGCATTCTCGCGACGTGATACGCCCGAGGTTTGCACCTTCTTTGCCCTCCTCTTTGTCAGAGGGCGCAGGGAAGACCGGGTGCGCGCCGCACCCGCGGTCTCGCGTGCCAATGCACACGGCAAAAGCGCACACGAGCATACAGGTTCGGCGGAAACACTCCGGCCTTCCCTGCGCAATGGCTTTACGGCTTACTTCGAGCTCTCCCCGGTGAACGGCTTTCTTGCCACCGTCGTCCCCGAGAAGCCTTCGCTTCTCTTGGACTTAACGCCAGCACCGCGGCGTCAGAACCACACGACTTCGCCGTACGCGTCAGCCACACACGTCAGTCGCGGCTCTCGCGTCCATCGCATCTCACCGCACGTTCGTGACGATGGCCAACGCCCCTCAACGGGTGAGACGGGCGGAGTTATGCCGATGATTTGCTCTCGAAGTTAAGCGGAATATTTTTGCGAGAAGGGCTGGACAGGATTCAGGTGATTTGCCCGTCGTGCCAGTTTGTCGCGGACCGCTGCAAGAAGTTGCGCTTGCGCGCAAAGCAAATCAGTCCGCAGTGCGTAGCTTCGTAGGGTGGGCAAAGCGACAGCGTGCCCACCCTAGAGAAACACACTCGGTGATAGATGGTGGGCACAGTCGCTAACGCGCCTTTGCCCACCCTACGGATTAATCTAGGCTCGCTTTGCAGACGCCATGCCGCACGCCGCGATCAGGTCACGCAGCGGCCGGGCTGAAGCAGTTTTGCGACTTCGGTCAACACGCTGACCGGCGGTTCGCAGGCCACCGTCATCTTCGAGGCGCCGGGCTTGGACGGCGCCGCCGGACGGTTCCGTACCTTCTCCTGCGCCACGGGCGCCTGGACCACGGGAACACGCACCACCACGGACGTGTCGTCGAGGCCGACGCTGCGGATCGTGATCGTGTCGGTCTGGCCCGGCGCAGCCCTGAGCGCCGCGCGGTCGGCCTTGGCGGCGCGGTTGATCTCGGTTGCGGGTGCGGTCGAGGCGAGTTGCCGGCGGCCGGTGAGGTCATGCCCTGACGCGAACTGGACGGCGCCAAATGCCGCAGTGATGGCGAGAGCAGCTAAAATTGCTTTAAAAATCTGTGACATGGCGGTTTATCCCTCGCCCCATGGCGATACGGACACAACCCGAGCCGGGCCGAAGGGGGTCCGGCGCTCCTCGATCACTTAACCGTGTACGAGAAAAAATCTAAAAAAATCTGCGGAACGCGGGAACGACTCCGGGGGGTTCGGAGTCATCCCGGCAGCCGGTTATTCCCCCTGCCCCATTGACCGGCGACGTAGGGTGCGACCGTGGTGATGCCGGTCGCACCCTGCTTTTTTTTGTTTAAGCCAGCTTCTTCAAAGCGTGTTCCAGCAGCTCCAGCCGGTCCTGGCCCCAGAAGATCTCCCCTGAAGGCAGCACGTAGCTCGGCGCACCGAAGACGCCCGCGCTCAGCGCCTCCTGGGTAAACTTCTCATGCAGCCCATCGAGTTCGGCGTCCGAAGGACCGCCCGCGCGCAGCTCCGCGGCGTCGAGACCGGCGCGCTGGGCGGCCAACGAGATCGCTGCGGGATCAGCGAGCGTCTCCTCACGTTCCCACACCGCGCGGGCGAGCTCCAGCGACAGCCTGTGGGCATTCTTGCCTTGCAGCTTGGCCGCGATCACCAGGCGGGTCGCCGCGGCGTCGTCGCAGGGAAAGTGCTTCGGCTCAAGATTGATGGGAATGCCCAGCACCTCGCGCCAGCGCTTCAACTCCATCATCCGGTAGGCGCGCCGCTGCGGCGAGCGCTTCGGCAACGGCAATCCGCCGGTCTGCTCGAAGATCGGTCCGAACTTGCAGGGCTTGATGTTGACGGTTGCGCCATTTCGCACCGCGATCTCGGCGAACGGCGCGCTGCCGAGGTAGGTCCACGGCGAGGTGAGTGTCATGTAGTAGTCGATGGTGACCGGCACGCTTTCAGCCCGAGGCGTTGGTGATCTTGTGATCCAGATGACCGGTCTTGTAGTCGCGGCGAAGCTGGCTCAGCGATGTCTCGTTCAGGTGAAGCATAACATCGCTCAGGCTGTCGGTCGGGGGATAACCGGCGGCAAAGCCTTGCCCGTAAATCTTGCGCAAGGTGCCGACCGGGGTGGCGCCGTGCTTATGGCTGATTTCGCCATCCTGGCGATTGTCGATAGCTGCCTTGCTCATGCCGCTCTCCATTATACCCACCCTCGAAACATCCACCCACCGGGGCCGAATGGCAACCTTGCACCGCAACCGTGAATGAGGCCGGGCTTATTGCGCCAGCCTGTTATGATCGCCGCGGCCGAAAAGGCCGGTGAACCGGCGCCCACCCTTTGCAGCGCATGCGCCTGAATTGGCGCCAAACGGACATCGAACGCCCTGGCGACGGATATCCGCTTACGGGGCAAGAGCAGCCATCGAAAATGGGCGTGCGATCCGTTCTTCCCAAGGCGAACATCGGGCGCGCCGACTGCCCTCTCCGTACCGGCTCTTTTGCTGGCCGGCCTCAGTGCAATTCAGCGTAACATTTGGCGCACGATGAGGAACAAGTGATCCGGACAACAGTTGCTCCGTGACGAAGCCCGAGTTGACCTTTGATTCAGACGCCGCCGGAAGTTTTGGTTTCAGGGCGGTGTATTTGGACCGACACAGGTTCTCAAAGCGAAATCATCGAGCGACTTTACATCAGGGAAGATCAAGCCATTGCGCGTCTTCATCCTCGCATTGTCAGTCCTTGGAATTCTCGTCAGTGCAAATGTTGCCAAAGCCGGTCCGAGCATGACCGACCGCGACCTGCTGGCATCCGCCGATCCGGGAACCATTGCGCAGGAGACAACGCAGGAAACCGAAGATCGGATAGGACTCGACAAGGGAAAGCGCCGCGACGTGCAGCGCCGGCTGACCGGTCTCGGCTTCGACACCAAGGTCAATGGACGGTTCGACAAGCGGACCCGCGCCGTCATCGCTCGCTGGCAGGCGGCACGCGGCTATCCCAGGACCGGCTTCCTCGACACACTGCAGCATCAGGCGCTACTGACCGAGTCCGTCTCGACGGCGCGCGCCAGCCTTGGCAGCAGCGACAAATCCGATGACGACCGCCCGGCCCGCCGTCGCGGCGGGGGCCATCACCGCAGCAGTGGCGGTCCAGGTGGACTGATTGGCGGCGTGGTGGGCGGACTGTTCGGACGCCGGTGACCCGATTCAGTAATCTTTCGACGGTGAGCAAATTTGAGCAGCGGGCCACCCTCGTGCTGCGGCATGATCGTTTCATCGCCGTTAGAGTCCCAGCAGTTTAGCGCGACTGGGAGTGTCGTGCTCGCGCCTGATCCAGGGTGCGTCATAGCCCAACTCACCGGCCCGCTGGATGGGATTAGAGGTTTGGCATGGAACACCTCGTACACTTCATACAGCGGGAAAATATTGCCATCTTCAAAAGGCGGCTCGCCGAAGCCAAGGACGTCACCACGCGCGGCGTTCTTCTGCGGTTGCTGGCAGAAGAGCAGGCCAAGGATGTGACGCCGAAATCAGAGAAGTAAGGCCGCGCCGGCTGGCGGCCTCGTTCATCTCAAGCTGACGCAAGGTCGGGAATCGGTCAATCCGACCGGAACGAGGGTGTCCGGGGTCGGTTGGTAGGGACGACCGGACGCCATGCCCCATGGCTATCCGATGAAATGACGGCCTCAGCCCGCCCCCGCACTGAAATCGTTCTTGCCGACTGAAATTTTCAATAGTGATCAATATTGACCAGCCCCGCACGGGTGGGTCGGGCAGGATTGGCTCTATCGTCGTCCGAACAGGCCGTTATCGGCGACTGGGAGATCGGTAATGCTCTCCCGCCCAATACCGTGGAAGCATCGTGCCCTCATCCCCACAATCCTTGACCGCTACCGAGCGCCTTCGCTGTTCGCATTGCCAAACCAAGATGATGCTGGAGCGCGTTTTGCCGGGGCCAATTGGCTTCGAGCAGCGGTTATTCGAATGCCCGAGGTGCAATCACGTTGAGATCAGTGTCATTGCATCGGATCCCTTCAAACCCAAAGCGGCTGGTTGGCTCCCTGGCGAACCCGGGACGCCCGGTTGAGGGCTGATTTCGGAGAGGTAACCCATGCTCGACGCACAAAACCAAGGTCCGCAATGCACCGCTTGTGGTTCTCCCATGAGGCTGGCGGCGATTGAGCCGAGCATGCCGGGCCAGGACCTGCGAACGTTTTCCTGCCCACGATGCAAGAGAGTTCAGCGGCACATTATCGACAGCGCCGCAACCGAAGCGTGGGTAGCGCCAGAACGGTAAGCCGTCTCAATCTTCGAGCCCTGGACAAAGGTCCCTTGGCCGCGTCACGCGTCATGTTGACGGTAATCGAACGCGGTCAATCCATGGATAGCATGCTCGCATAGTATGTTGGCGTTCCGCTCACCGGTTTTTACGGCTCGCAAAATTCCCCGGGCGATGATTTCGCGATCCACTTCCAACTGGCCGATATTCTGAAGCGTTCGACATGCCAGGTCGTATGCCTCGTTTACGGCGGTCATCTCCGCTGGATCGAGGGACAGATTCTGGAAGGACGGATTAACATTGGACATGATGTTCTCCTCGAAAAACTGCAGGCGCAGACTCTCGGCTGCGGTAAAAAAAGCCCCGCGATGAGCAGGGCCATTTTTCGCTGACATCGCGAGGGTTAAGGCTTATCGATTTGGCGGGGTCATCCTGCCAAGAAATCCACCGAACGGTTTGCAGGATTCCGCGGCAAGATCGCGATACAACGCGCCAATCTTCTGCGACTCGGCCATGAACGTCTCGAAAGTCGACTTTGCGAACTCGGTTTGAATTTCGATCGCCTTGTCGACCGACTTCACGCCCGAGAGCTTCTCGACAAACGACCTGGTGTCTTCAAACGACTTTCTGGTGTAGTCGCTGTAAGCTGTGGCAATCGCTTGAAAGCCGCCCGGGAAGGAGTTCATCGATGCATCGGCGGCAGCGATCTGTTCTCTGCTAACCTGCGGCTGCGATGAATTCCGACTCGCGTTATTCTGGCTTGCATTAGACATTATGAAAATCCCTGGTTATTTAGCAGTGAGTCAATGTTGCGCGTCGTCGATGGTTGCACTCGAAAGGCAGTTCCCGCTTGTTCGTTGAGCGGTGCTTGTGTGTTCGTATGATGTTATCGGAACACGGTGTTATCATTACCGCGTCCTGTTACGCGTTCGCCGCGCAGCGTTTGGTGAGTGAATTTTCCGAGCGATCCCGGAGAGAAATGCGCCTGTTCCGGGCGGTTCGATCGGGATGAAATGAACCGTGTCTGATCGTTGCCACGAGCCTCGGCTGCTCCTGTTTCAAGCAATTGTCCTGATTTGAAGCCGGGGGCGTCGTTCGCCGGCGATGCGTCAATTATTTTGAAATGTGAGCAAAACAGAACAGCGGCGGAATCCCTGAAGTTCGATGCTGGTTCCATCACCGCCCCGACTCGGCAACTACCGGTGACTGAGAGTTCTGGAGTGCTCTCGCCGCCTGATGAGGGCGTGCAATCGTGTTCTCCCATCCCCGACCGCCATGTCCAACGTGCCAAACAGCAACGATGCTGGCGCGAATTGGCCCCGGTCCCCCGGGCTTCGATACCCGGACGTTTGAGTGCCCCGCTTGCAATCACGTCCACCAAAGGGTGGCCGAGCGGGTTGATCCGATGAGATCCCCGAGAACAAACGCGTGGCTTCAGGGTCAATTGCTGGCACCAACGTAAGCGGTCCGCCCGGTCGCCCCGGGCCGCAAGGTCGCTGGCCCTTATTGAATTCGTCAGACGGCTGTCGCCAGCGGCAGACAGACTGCCTTGGGCGGCGACTTTTTTCCGAAAGTGTCCCAAATTGGTCAGCGGCGCTTCGGTTTATCTGCGATCCATCTGCGATGCCCGACTCGGCGCGGCCAATCCACATGAGGTGCCGATACGCGTCTGCAATGGCTGCGGCGCGCAGATGAAGCATTTGACCGACCATCGCAGCTCCGGACCGTATCCTGCCGAACGGATATTTCTCTGCCGTAGTTGCCGTAATGTCATTTCAGAACGCAGGTAACCTGGCCCCGATCCGTCATTCATTCTTCGGATCGGGAATCGGGCATCTGCCCGGAACGAACGTGTCCGGCGTCAGTTGCCAAGGACGACCGGACGCCACCCCCATGGCTATCCGAAGAAGTGACGGCCTCAGTCCGCCCCCCGCGCTGAGGCCGTTTCCTTTCGACGAAGTTTCCATCTCAAAGCCCGTGGACTCTTTTGCCCCTCGATGGCTACAAATGCCGCCGTTGCGGGCACTTTATTTCGGGCGTCCTCGACCTCAATGGCCTAATATTGGCGTCTCAGCGTGGAGCCCAGACCGGACATGGAAGACAAGACCAATCAGGCCTTCGATCCGAACGAATTCCTCGCCCAGATGGGCGAAGGCAAGACCATCCATGAATTTCACAAGGACGAGATCGTCTTCGCGCAGGGCGACGTGGCAAATACGGTCTTCTATATTCAGAAAGGTCGGGTCAAGGTTGTTGTCATATCCGAGCAGGGCAAGGAAGCCGTGGTCGGCATTTTTGGACCTGGCCAGTTCTTTGGCGAAGGCTGCATGAACGGCCATTCGCTGCGTATCGCGACGACGACAGCGATGGAGCAATGCCTGATCACCGCGATCACGAAGACGGCCATGCTGGCCGCGCTTCACGGTCAACCGAAGTTTTCCGAGTTGTTCATGACCTATCTGCTGACCCGCAACAGCCGGATTGAAGAGGATCTGATCGACCAGCTCTTCAACTCCAGTGAGAAACGGCTGGCGCGCCTGCTGCTCCTGCTGGCGAATTTCGGCAAGGAGGGCAGCCCTCAACTGATCACTCCGAATATCAGCCAGGAAACATTGGCCGAAATGATCGGTACGACGCGATCCCGCGTCAGCTTCTTCATGAACAAGTTCCGCAAGCTTGGCTTCATCAGCTACAACGGAAAAATCGAGGTCAACAGTTCATTGCTGAACGCGGTGTTGTACGACAAGCCCGAGATCAGGCGCGAGCCGTGAGCTGATGTCTCGTCGCGTCATCGATCGCCACTTTGTTTGGGAAACAACCCCTCGCCCGGCGCGGGCGGCGTAGCTGTCTATCGACGCCACCAGCTCCTTTGCCACCCCCATCCGCCGCCGCCTCGAACGAGGCGCACGACGAGCAGAAGCAGCACGGCGCCGATGGTGGCGTTGACGATGGCGCTGATCAACCCGGTCCCGAGATGGATGCCTAGGCGGGGCAGCAGCCAGCTCCCAACAAAGGCGCCCAGGATTCCGATGATAATGTCACCGATGATTCCGAAGCCGGTCCCTTGCACGATCTGGCCGGCGAGCCAGCCGGCAACGAGGCCGACAAACAATATGACCAACAGGCTTTCGCTCGACATGTGCATGTGGTGACCTCGCGGCTTGACCGAGAGCAAGCATCACAAACTGGCTTGCCGCTGTCTGTATCAAATTGATCAGTTGCGGCGGCTTAAATTTCCGGGAATGAGCAAAATTGAACAGTGGATTCGCTTCGGCTTGCCGCATGTTGATTCAATCATCGTATGTCAATGGCATCCGTCGGCGGCAGAAGCGGACGGCTCCCACCGCGATCCGCGGGGGGAAAATGCATCATGGCGGAACGAAATACGCGCCCCGAACCTTGCCTGCTTCCGATCCGCCGGCCCGGATGTCCGAAATGCGAAGGCCGCATGATGCTGGTCGGGATTGCGTCCGGCCCGGGGGGCCTTGAGCTGCACACGTTTGAGTGCAGGAAATGCGACCACAGCTTCACAAAACACAGTCGCTAAGGACCCGATGAATACGGTCTCGGCCGGCTGGATGACCGGCGGGCTGAAGACGCCGACGTTAAGCGCAGGGATTGTACGCTTCGCTCTCCAGGCGCAGCTACTGCCGCGCCGCGCGCATTTCCTCGCTCGGCTTGACGTCCTGCGAGCGGCTGTAGATCGCGACCGCAACGATCAGCACCAGCGTCAACGTGCCGAACAGCGCGCGGTAAGCCTCTTCCGTGCGGGCGCCGCTGGCCAGCGGCTCGAACGCGCCGATGATGATTTCGGACAGCGTCTGCATGCAGGCGACGCCGAGCATGACTGACGTGTTCATGGTCGAGATGCCGCGCCCGATCAGCCTGTCGGGGAAAATGCCGCGGCCGTGCGTCATCACCATGGTGCTGGAGGCACTGAAGAAGCCCATGACGACGATGGCGCCGACCGGCAGCCAGACCGGCGGGTGAGAAAACAGCGCCAGCATCGCGAGCAGACAAATGATCACCAGCGTGCCGCCGATCGCGATGCCCTTGCGGGTGTCGAGCCGGCGGTCGAGCGGGCCGAAGGCGAGCATGCCGGCCTGGTAGGCGATCACGGCGCAGAGCAGGACGTTGCCGGCCGCGATCGGGCTCAAGCCGTGCACCTCGCGCAGGAACGCGCCACCCCACAGGCCCTGCACGGTGAAGGTACAGGCGTAGTTGCAGAAGTTCAGCGCCAGGATCGGCTTCAGGCGCGGGTTGCGCAGCACCTCGAGCATGCCCCTGAGCATCTCGCCTGATGGTTCCACCTTGCGGCTCAGGAACGGATGGCCCGGCGGCGCGTCGCGCACCACCAGCCAGATCGCGATCGTTGCGAGCGCCGTGAAGACAACGACGGCCCCGAATACCGGGCGCCAGCCGACCGCCTGCGACGCCCAGGCGAGCGGCGTGGTGGCGGCGAGGTTGCCGAGCAGGCCGATCGACAACACCATGGCTGTCAGCGTCGAGAAGCGGTCCGGCGGAAACCAGCGCGAGATCACCACCATGCTGCCGATCAGCATCACGCCGCAGCCGGCGCCCATCAGCGCGCGGCCGGTCAACAGCACCGGCCAGCTCGGCGCCAGCGTAAACAGCGCGCCGCCGAGGCTGGCTATGATCAGCATGCCGACCACGGTATAGCGCGGCCCGAACCGGTCGAAGAAGAAGCCGCAGGGAATCTGCATCGCGGCGAAACCGAAGAAGAACGCGCCGGTCAGCGCGCCCAGCGCTTCCGGCCCGATGGCCAGGTCGCGCATCAGATCGAGGCCGATGGTGACGTTGGAGGCGCGGAAAAAATGGCTGGCGACATAGGCGGTGGCCAATGTCGCGACGATGATCAGGCCCCGGCGGTAGGGCAAAGGCCGCTCGGCGGACTGCATCGGTGAAGGGACGTTTCCGTTTGTTTTCTTGTTGCTGTGGCGAGCCTATGCGGGCGTGGGGCGCAGTTCAACCAGCAATGCTGGCATCACGACTTCTCACCGCTGAGATCATGCCGATCAACCCGCCTTGCAATCAACCTCAGCGCGAATATGATCCGGCAAGTTGGGAATCACAGGTTTGTTTATGTTGCGCTGGATTAGCTTGATTGCCGTGCTTATCGCCTTCTCGATGCCCATCAAGGCGCAGACCGACACGCCAGAGGAGTGGCGCAAACAGATCGTCATTCGGTTGAGCAGCAGCAGCAAGCGCTTTCCGCCGGAAGCGTTGGGCCAGGCCGGTACTGCGAAAGTCGGCTTCGTGCTGGACCGTCACGGCAGGCTGGTTTCTCACTGGCTGATGGAGAGTACGGGTAGTCGCGCACTCGATGAAGAAAGCCTGGCGTTCGTCGAACGCGCCCAGCCGTTTCCGATACCTCCGCCGGACCTGGAGGAACATCGTCTGACGCTGGCCGTACCGATCATTTTCGACGACGAGTGGCGCAAGCAGGTCAATGCTCGGGTAGTAAGTAACAAGCGCTATCCGCCGGGCGTACAGGGCCAGACCGGCACTGCGACCGTCTTCTTCGTGCTGGATCGTCGTGGCAGACTGGTTTCTCACTGGCTGACGGAGAGTACGGGCCATCGCGCGCTCGATGAAGAAAGCCTGGCGATTGTCGAACGTGCCCAGCCCTTTCCAGCACCTCCGCCGAATCTGGAGGAGGATCGTCTGAGGTTAGCGATCGGATTTGACTACCGTCTCCAGCCTGGACAGTCTGGCCTATGGGAACAGGAACAGGCGAGGCTGAGGTCAAAGGTGAATAGTATCTGCCGCGGCTGCTGAGCAGGACCAGCGCCGCCTTATGCCTTCTGCAATGCCAGCGTCACGCCGCCGAGCACCAGCACCATCGCTACAACTTCACGGATGCCGAGCGGCTCGCCCAGAATGAGTGCCGCCGAGATCACGCCGATCAGGGGGACCAGCAGCATGCCGGTCGAGGCCGATGACGGCGGCAGGCGACGCAGGGTTTCGAACCAGGTGAGATAGCAGACGCCCATCGACACCAGCGTCATGTAGACGAAGCAGGCAAGCCCCTGCGCCGTGAGCGCGCCATAGTTCGGCTGCTCGAACGCAACGCCGAGGATCAGCATCACGAAGCAGCCGAGCCCGACCTGCCAGGCGACCACGACCAGCGGCGGCATCGGCAACGGCACGCGGTTGAGGATATTGCCGATCGCAAACAGGATCGCGGCGGAAAACAGCAACACGATTCCGGTGATCCGGCCGCCGTCGAAGGCAAACCCATTGCCGCCCAGCAGCACGGCGATGCCGCCCATGCCGAGGACGAGCGCTGCGATATCCACCAGCTTCGGCCGGATGCCGGCCAGTGGCCATGCCAGCAGCGTGGCCCAGATCGGCATGGTGTAGACGATCAGCGCGCCTTCCCCGACAGGGACGAATTTCATCGCCACCGTACCAAATCCCATCCAGGCGAAGACGTTGGTGAAGGACGCGAACAACAGCCGCGGGACCGCCTCGCGCGGGACTTCAAGCGGTTGCCCCCTCGCCTTTGCGATTCCAAACAGGATCGCCGCGGCGGCGACGCCTGCCAACCCGCGGGCGAACAGCGGCGGCCATTGCTGCAGCAACAGCTTCATCAGCGGCCAGTTCAGCGCCCATCCGAAGGCCGTAACGCCAAGGCAGAGAAAGCCGATCCATTTGCCGCGACGCGCCGCATCCATTCTGGCTGCTTAGCAGCTTGGAATCCGCGGCTCCATGGCCGGCGCGCGCAAGGCTCTTGGCGCGAAAAAAATCCGGCGCGCCGGTGGGACACGCCGGATAAGTCCGACCAGCTTTCGAGGCTGGTGGCCCGAGCCAGGGGGAGGTGCCTGGCCGCGAACTCGGTGTCGTCCCCAATCGCCAGTCCCAAGGTGCGAAGTCTCCGGGATCGGCGGTGAATCAGCTGAGACAATGATACCGCCGGCGTCGCAATCCAAAGGTGAACTGGTTCACATTGCGCGCTCAATCAGAAATCATTTCGCGAGGTCTCTTGATCGTCGCGCGCGAACAAAAATTGCGGCGACGGAGGTGACGAGGCAGGCGGCGCCGACGACCGGGAGGAGAAATCGACGATGCGCAGGCAATGCGA
Organism: uncultured Alphaproteobacteria bacterium; assembly: GCA_963790735.1. Classification (GTDB taxonomy): domain Bacteria; phylum Pseudomonadota; class Alphaproteobacteria; order Rhizobiales; family Xanthobacteraceae; genus Bradyrhizobium. Next base: position 31,280 of record CAWBQP010000047.1, read on the forward strand.
TCATGTACAGCCTGCCTCGACGTAACGACATTAAGGTCCGCGCGCGCCGTACTCAATTGTACCGAGGTAAGCGGCCGACATCGAAACGGATGGACCGACTATACGAAGGTTTATGATCCCGGCTTTGCGCAGCGGAACCGGGCACGCGCGATACGAACAGGCGGCCCTTCACTGAGCGGGCGTATTCTGACGGCGCGGCAGAAAGCGCTTCAGCGATTTCCATGCAGGCGCGAAGACAAATCCGACGACCGGAATAGATACGGCGCCGACCACGAGGCCTATCACGCCGGATATGGCTGCCTCGACCGCCCATTCGAGGATCGCGGCAAGCGGCGGGAATGCGTGGGCCACCGCCTCGGCGGCGGACTTGACGGCGTGGCCGATTGCCGGCGGACCGTAGACCTCGATGCCATGCAGGATGATGCCGCCGCCGACCCAGATCATGGCGGCAGTGCCGACCACGCTGAGAATCTTCAGAAACACAGGCATGCCGCGAACGATGCCACGTCCGAGCGCGCGGCCAATCGCCGAGGCGCCGTCGCGCCGTGCCAGCGCTACACCGACATCGTCGGCCTTCACGATCAGCGCCACCACGCCATACACGGCGACGGTGATGCCGATTGCCACGACCGCCAGCACGAGCGCCTGCTTCCAGATGCTCCCTGCGGGGAGGGCCGCCAGCGTGATCGCCATGATCTCGGCCGAGAGGATGAAGTCGGTCTTGATGGCGCTTGCGATCTTCTCGTCTTCGACCGACTGCGCGTTCAACGCCACGGTGCCGAGCTGGGCCTCATGCTGATGGGCGTGATGGGGCATGACGGCCTCGAGCACCTTTTCCACCCCTTCGTAGCAAAGATAGGCGCCGCCCAGCATCAGCAGCGGCGTAATCGTCCAGGGAAGGAAGTAGCTCAGCACCAGGGCGGCGGGCAGCAGGATCAAGAGCTTGTTGCGCAGCGATCCCGCCGCGATCTTGCCCACGATGGGAAGCTCGCGCTTCGGTTCGAATCCGATCACGTAACCGGGCGTGACCGCGGTATCGTCGATGACGACACCTGCCGCCTTGGCGCCCGCTTTGGCAGCCTGGCTGGCCACATCATCGAGGGAGGCTGCAGCTACCTTCGCGATCGCTGCGACATCGTCGAGAAGGCCGATCAGCCCGACACTCATCGATTTCTACTCCTTTCAGATCAAAGATCCCGCCGGCCTGCCACGACAAATGACATTAGCAGGTGCGTCGCTTCCGCCATATGAACTGCATGGAAGATTATCCGCTCCACGACAACAAAAATCCGGCGCGCCGTGGGGCGCGCCGGATCCAATCCCTACTCACTCAACAAAGACTCAAAGATCCGCCCGTGGCTGCCCGCGGCGCGCGGTTGCGCGAGTTGCGCTGGAAGAACAGCGCCTGGCTGGCGACCGCGGAGACCATCGCGGCTTTCGGCAAGGACTCACCTGCGGCTTTACGAGATCATTGTTCCGGCAGTCCTACCTCTCGGAGAATGTGGCAGTAGCGAGCGCGATCCGCCGCTTGAACTAACGGGGACGCGCGCTCCACCCAGGCGACTGAGTAGTCGGGCTGGAGCTGCCGCGCCTTCGCCATGGCTTCTTGCGCCTCCTCCAGATGGCCCAGCATCGCAGCCGAGAGAGCGAGCGAGCGCCAGTGGGCCGACATTTCCGGGCTCTGGCGCACAGCCCGGCGCCCGCAGTCGAGCCCTGCCGCGTAGTCCCCTGCCATAAAATGCGCGAAGCTGCGCATGCTGGCGAAGACTGAGAAGAACGGATCACGCGGGCTGAGACGCATCGCCGTCTCGAGGTGGACGACAGCCCGGGCGCCCTGGCCGCCGTAAGCTAGTGCTAGCCCGAGACAAGCGTGGCCTAGCGCGAAGTTCGGATTCAAGTCGAGCGCCGCGCTCAGCTCCTCGACGGCATCTTCGTGCTGGCGCCGGAGCATGTGAGAGAATCCAAGCGCGAGGCGTGCCCACGGATCGTCACGGTCGATCGCCACCGCAGCGCGCGCCCGTTCGGTGGCCGGTGCCAGTGCGGCAGCGAGCCCGCCTGCGCTCCAGCCAGCGTGCGCGTTCCAGAGGCTGAGCCACGCGTGGAGCCCGAGCGCGCGCGCATATGATGGGTCGAGTTGCAGCGCGGCAGAAAAGAGGTCGAGCGCCGCCGCATTGTCGCTCTGAGTTCGTCGCCACATGAACGAGAGCGCGCGGATGACGTAGTCCCACGCATCGAGGTGGCTGGGCGGCGTCTGTTGCACGCGCGCGCTCTCGGCGGCGTAGAGCTGCGGCTCGACCGCGGTGACGATACTTGCCGTGACCTCGTCCTGGAGAGCAAAGAGGTCGGCCAGCGATCGCTCGTAGCGCTCCACCCAGATTTCGTGTCCCGTTCTGGCATCGGCCAGCTGGACGCCGATCCGTACGCGTTCGCCGGCCTTTCGGACGCTCCCTTCGAGGACGTAGCGCACGCCAAGCTCGCGACCGATCTGTGTCACGGCTACCGCCTTGCCCTTGTACGTGAAGGCCGACCCCCGCGCGATGACGAAGAAGCCGCGCAAGCGAGCCAGTGCGGTTGTGATCTCCTCGGCAATGCCGTCTGCGAAGTACTCCTGGTTCGGATCCCCACTCAGGTTCTGGAATGGCAGAACAGCAATTGACGGCTTGTCGGGCAGCGCCAGTGCAGACGGAGGCTTGTCTGCCACGTCTTCCAAACGAACGCGATATACACGCACCGGCCAAGCGATATTCTTCAGTTGATGTTCGCCTGCATCCTCGAATGCGAGGTCCAATTTGTTTCGCACATCCTCCTGCACTCGAGCCGACACACAGATGCCACCCGGGAATGCCAGCGTCTCCAGCCGCGCAGCGATGTTTACGCCATCGCCATAAATGTCATTTTCTTCAATGATAACGTCGCCCACGTTGATACCCACGCGAAACTCAATCCGTTTATCCAGAAGTATCTCGGCATTGCGCGCGGCCATACCGCGTTGAACTTCGACAGCGCACCGTACCGCATCGATAACACTGCGGAACTCCACCAGCATGCCGTCGCCGGTGTTCTTAACGACCCGTCCACGGTGTTCGGCGATTTTGGGTTCGACGAGCGTGCGAAGATGGTCCTTCAATTGGACGTGTGTGCCCTCCTCGTCGCAGCCCATGAGCCGGCTGTATCCAGCCACATCAGCCGCGAGGATGGCGGACAGCCGTCGCTCCAATCGCTCGTGGCCCAAAGCACACCTCCGGCGTAGCGGCAGGATACTTTACGCCTCGGATTGCGGTGGCCAAGGGGGCTTGTTCATCCGAAACCATTGGACTTGGCGTAATCCGGCAGGGCGGCACGAAAAAACCCACACAAACAAAAAATCCGGCGCGCAGTGAGGCGCGCCGGATCTAATCCCTACTCACTCAATAAAGACTCAAAGATCAGCCCGTGGCCGCCCGCGGGGCGCGGTTGCGCGAGTTGCGCTGGAAGAACAGCGCCTGGCTGGCGACCGCGGAGACCATTGCGGGCTGGAACGGCTTTGAGATCAGGAACGCCGGCTCGGGGCGCTCGCCGGTCAGGAAGCGCTCGGGGTAAGCGGTGATGAACACCACCGGCACCTCGAACACCTTCAACAGCTCGTTGACCGCATCCAGGCCCGACGAGCCGTCGGCGAGCTGGATGTCGGCGAGGATCAGGCCGGGCTTCTTGTTCTTGGCCAGCGCCACCGCATCGGCATGGGTGCGGGCGACGCCGATCACGTTGTGGCCGAGGTTCTTCACGAGGCTCTCGAGGTCCATCGCGATGAAGGTCTCGTCCTCGATGATCAGGACGTCGGTGGCGATTTCCGCCGCCATCTCGCGGCCGGCGGCGTCCGTCAGCGCGCGGGTCTCGGCGATGTCGATGTTGAGAATGAACGCCACCTCTTCCTCGGAGAAGCCTTCGAGGGAGAGCAGCAGGAAGGCCTGCCGCGGCAGCGGCGTGATGTTCGACAGCCTCCGCTCCGGCGGCAGCGCCAGCGTCGCGACATCAGGGTTGTCGTTGAGCGAGACCGAGTTCCAGATCTGGGTGAAAAGCTTGAACAGCCCGGCCCGGGGGCCATGCCGTTCGTCCAGCAGTGAGCCATCCTGCAGCAGGGCCTCCAGCATGGCCCCCACATAGGCATCGCCCGAGGCCTGGTTTCCGGTCAGCGCACGGGCATAGCGCCGCAACAGCGGCAGATGTTCAGCAACGAGCTGTGATCGGGACATCCCCATTTCATCCTTATCTTGGGCCGTATCCTTGGCCGTCTTACTTAGGGTCTCAGCCGGGCGGACGTAACCAGAAGCGCCGCGTCGGGCGACAATTTTAGGTCTCGGCGGGGGGACCCCGGTTCCCCTGTCACCTCCGACTACTCACGGGGGACAAAAAAGTTCCAGAAAAAGTTCCAAGATTTCGGAACCTTCCGGACATATTCGCATTAGCTTTTGACCGAATAACGCGGCGGCCTAGGCCCAATTTCGAGGTAACCTCTTGAAACCACAGAGACTTAACTCTCGGGGAAGCGTGGATCAGACCATGAAGGAAGTAAAGAAGCAGGGCGGGCTCAATGCCGAGATTCAATCCAGGATCGGGCATCAGCTCCGCGCCATGTACGACGACGTGGTCCGACAAGGCGTGCCGGACCGCTTTGCAGAGCTGATCCGAAAGCTCGATGGGCCTGAAGCGGCGGCGGCCCAGATCGACGACCCAGCAAAAACTGACGGGAGGGACTAATGCCTCTCACAGACTCTCTTCGCGACGACATTTTAGCGTCGGTACCCAGCCTACGCGCGTTCGCGATCTCACTGTCAGGCAATGGCGACCGTGCGGACGACCTGGTTCAGGAGACGTTGCTGCGCGCCATAGCCAATATCGACTCGTTCCAGCCCGGCTCGAACCTGCCGGCCTGGCTGTTCACCATCCTGCGCAACCTGTTCCGCTCGGACTACCGGAAGCGGCGGCGCGAGGTGGAGGACGCCGAGGGCAATTACGCGAAAACCCTGAAGACCCAGCCCGCGCAAAATGCGCATCTGGAGTTTGAGGAGTTTCGCCAGGCGCTCGAGAAGCTGCCGCAGGACCAGCGCGAGGCGTTGATCCTGGTCGGCGCCTCCGGCTTCTCCTATGAGGACGCCGCCGCCATCTGCGGCTGCGCGGTCGGCACCATCAAGAGCCGCGTCAACCGCGCGCGCTCGAAACTCTCCGCGCTGCTCTATGTCGATGGCGCCGAGGATTTCGGACCCGATGAGACCGTGCGCGCCGTGATCGGCGGCAATGGCGGGTGATGACGCTATCGAAATGACATGGAAAAAGGCGGCCCACGTGGCCGCCTTTTTTTGTTGTCGATTTTTGTTGTCGATGTCGTAGCCCGGGTGAAGCGAAGCGCAACCCGGGATCATCGCGGGCACCGTTCCCCGGATTTCGCTTCGCTTCATCCGGGCTACGACGTCAGTTCAAGCCGCCGAAGGCGTAGATCAGGACCAGAATCGGAATCGGCACGCCGAGCAGCCACAGCAGCAGATAACGTCCCATGAGCTCCTCCATCGTTGGTTTGATGGATTAATTCGGAGCGGATGCACATGTTCCGATAGCGTGAGGCACGCGCACCGTGCCCACCATTATCCGCTTAACGCACCCGCATAATTTGCGCGCGCTTCCATCACCTACGCTCTTTCCGTTGCGCGGCGCGTGCGGTGGCGGAGAATAGTGCAAGTGGCTTTGCCACGACCCTCGAATGGTGGGCACGCTTCGCTTTGCCCACCCTGCGATTTAAAGGCCGTCCCTACCGCACCGGTGCGGAAATCTGCTCGGTGCGGTCGCGCTCGGTCATGTCGACGACGGTGACCATCGGCGCGGTGAGTTCGTAGACGTAGCTGACGTCGGTGAAGTAGCGCTTCGCGGTGCCGCCGAGCGCTTCGGGTGCTACGCGGTCGAGCAGGATGAGGCCGAAATCACTGTCTTCCCGCCGCGTCGCCGCGCTGGTGTTGAACTCTTCCCAGCGAAAATGAAAGACCGCATCCGGCTCCTCGCCCGTGACTTCCCAGTTGGCGACGATGTGCGGGTGCTTGCCGACCAGCGACAGGCCCTCGTCGGAATGCGACGCCAGTTCGAAGAACAACAGCGACAGCGACTGCGCGGCGCGCGCGCTGACGGCGATATCCGGACCGTTGACCACGATCCGGTCGGCATGAGGGATCGCGCGCGACTCGAACAACCCCCTGAGCTTGACGCCCTGCCACTGGCTTTCGCTGAGCAGCGTCACCACGTTCGACATCGCATGGATGCGGCCGATCAGGAGCTCGCGCGACACATCCATGTCGGAGCCGTGGCGCAGCGTGCGCGTCACGATCGACTGGATCACGGCGAGGATGTTCTTGACCCGGTGGTTGAGCTCATCGATGACCGCCGTCAACCGCCGCTCGAAACCGATCCGGACCTCGATCTCGCGGCTGAGCCGCAGATTATTGTAGGCGACATAGCCGAACAGGCCGCAGACGATGCCGGTGAGCGCGAAGCCGATGGCCGCCACGATGATCGCCGTCTGCTGCGCGCGCTGCACGGCATTGTTCTTGGCATAATAGCCGAGCGACCAGTCGCGGCCGCCGAACGTCACCGTTCGCACCACCGACGGCAACGGATCGCCCTGCTTGACCGCCCGCAGGGAGATCACGCCCTGGTCGTTGGCGACATATTCGTCGCTGGCGTCATCGGGGTCCTTCAGCACCACCGAAAACAGCGAGCGGTCGTCATTGGTCAGCATCAGCGACGCCAGCTCGTAGGAAAAGGTGACGAAGCCGGCGGGCTCCGCGCTGCCTTCCTTCGGAATCGGCGACGCCAGCACGAGACCGATCGGTCCGTTCTGCCTCAGAAGTGGAATCGGGTCCGACGCCACCGGTTTGCCGGTCTCCGCCGCCTTCGCCAGCATCGGCCCGATCACCGAATGCCTGCCATAGGCGCGGCCCGGAAAGCCCAGCGTATCAGCACTGCGCGGTTCGAGGTCCATCAGAACGTCGAGCGGCTTGTCGATCGCCTTGATGTCGAGCGGCTTGTCGTCGAAATCGCGGATGGTCGGATTGGTGAAGCCGGCGCTCTTGAGCTCTGCCTGCGCAGCCGCCAGATCGGCCGGCTTGAGCCGCGCGATCCAGAACGCGGTCACGAAATCGGTCTTGAAGGCATAGATCGCCGACCGCAGCGGCTGCAGCATGTTGGCCTTCACCACCGAGGGTACGCGAAACAATCCGGATGCAACGCGGGCGAGCAATTCGCGCTCGGTCAAGCGGTCCTGCACCAGGCTGGCATGAACGTCGATGGCGCGGGACAGCGCGATGCCGTCGATCGCCAGTTCCTGTTCGTGCACGCGATAGGCCGCGAGACCGGAGAGCAGAACTCCGATCAGCGCGATAAAGCCGATAATGAAGCCCAGCCGAACCACTCGCTTACTCGGAAATGATGTGTTGGCGAAGACGTATCGGAAGCATCTTTGGATCTGCCGGGGCAGAGACACATGGCAATAGCGCGAAGGCCAACCGCGGCGAATATGACGGAGCGTTCATCAGCACGCAACTGACAGGTTGGCAGCGAGGTAAACAACGGCCGCCGTTAACGCTGATTTGGCGGGGCCAGAGGTTGATAATCTGACAGTGCCGATTTGGTTCCAGTGAGGACGGACAAATCAGGGGCTACAGCGGCGGACCGAGTATTAATGTTAACGCGGCCAATCACCCGGCCGCTGGCCGGACCGCCTGTCCGCCCCGCTCACTCGCCGCGCCCGGCTCGGCCGCTTGTCTTGGTCGTTATCTCTGGCCGTTTATCTCGGCCTACCCGGCCTTGGCCTTCGCCGCCGGGCGCAGGCCGCCCTTGGTCTCGATGAAGCCGATGATGCGATCGAGCCCCTCGCTTTTCTTTAGGTTGGTCATCACGAACGGCCGCTCGCCCCGCATCCTTTTCGCGTCAGTCTCCATCTTCTCCAGCGACGCGCCGACATGCGGCGCGAGGTCGATCTTGTTGATCACCAGCAGATCCGAGCGGGTGATGCCCGGCCCGCCCTTGGAGGGGATCTTGTCGCCGGCGGCGACGTCGATCACGTAGATCGTGAGATCGGCGAGTTCGGGCGAAAACGTCGCGGCGAGATTGTCGCCGCCGGATTCGATCAGCACCAGGTCGAGATCGGGAAATTTCGCGCGCATGTCGGCGACCGCTGCGAGATTCATCGAGGCGTCCTCGCGGATCGCGGTGTGCGGGCAGCCGCCGGTCTCGACGCCGGCGATGCGGTCCGGCGTCAGCGAGCCCGAGCGCACCAGAAACTCCGCATCCCATTTGGTGTAGATGTCGTTGGTGATCGCGGCGATGTCGTAGCGCTCCCGCATCGACTTGCAGAGCAGGTCCATCAGCGCGGTCTTGCCCGAGCCGACGGGGCCGCCGATGCCGATGCGGAGGGGACCGTGAGATTTAGACATGTTATGCACTCTTTCCGTTGCGCTTGCGCGATCGTAGCCCGGATGGAGCGAAGCGTAATCCGGGAGCGGTTGATCCGAACGTGAGACGGCCCCGGATTACGCTTCGCTCCATCCGGGCTACGGCCTGTTGCATCATGACCGGAACAGCCGCGTATACTGCGTCTCATGGCGCAGGCTGGCGAGGTCGGCGCGGAAGGTGGCGCTGCCGAGATCGTCAAGCGATGCTTCCAGCGCGCGCTTCGCGGTGGCGGCGACATCGGCTTCGAGGCCTGCGAGAATGCGCTGGCTGTCGGTTTGCCCGAGCGGCACCAGGCGAGCGCCGGCGGAAATCCAGTTCGACACCACGGCATGCAGGAAGGCGTGCATCGCCGGCGCCAGAGGAACGGCGTGGCCAGCGCTGACGACGCCGACCGCGACGGGATAGACCATGCCGCCGCAAGCGGCGACCATGCCGTCGAGCCCGTCGCAGGACCAGGCTGAGCGCGCGATCTCGATGAAGGCGCGCCCCTGCGTCGAGGTCTCGAGCTGGCGCTCGCGCGAGGGCACGAAGGCTGCCGCGAGTTCGGCAATCTCGCGTAATCCGGCCTCGTCCTGCGCGGATGCGGCGCGATGCGCCTGCGCCAGAAACACGGCATCGCAGAAGCCCGAGCCCTCGCTGAGCATCGCGGCCAGCCAGTCGCGCAGCGATATGGCGTCCGTGATGTCGCCCGCCTCCACCGCCCATTCGATGCCGCTGGAATAGGAAAACGCGCCGACCGGAAAGGACGGCGACAGCCAGGTCATCAGCCGGTACAGCGCCGCCGCCTCATCCGCATTCATTCCGCTGCCCGCGTCGGCCGGCAGTGGCTCACTTGTGGTCATGAGCATGGGAGTGATCGTGGTGGTGATGATCGTGGTCGCAATGTTCGTCGTGATGATGGTGGCCGTCATGGTGATGGCCATCACCGTGGTGATCGTGATCACTGTGGTGATCGTGATCACCGTGGTGATGATGATCACCGGCATGGCCATGATCATGCGCGGCGTGATCGTGAGCCGCCTGCGCATACGCGCCGCCCTCGGGGTCGAACGGCGCCTCGATCTCGATGATGCGCGCGCCCAATCCCTTCACCATCGCCTCGATGACGTGATCCCTGCGGATGCGCAGGCCCTTCGGCATGATCTGCGTCGGCAGATGGCGGTTGCCGAGATGCCAGGCGATGCGAACCAGATGCAGCGGATCAGCGCCCCTGATCTCGATCAGCGGCTCTGCGGCCGCCACCACCTCGATCAGCCTGCCGTCCTCCAGCACCAGCGCATCGCCGCCGCGAAGTGCAACTGCGTTTTCAAGATCGAGCAGAAACTCGAACCCGCGCGTACCCGTCATTGCCATCCGCCGCCGGTGCCGGTCGTCGAAATCGAGCACGACGGTATCGGCGGCGGCGCTCGTCCAGCGATGCTGGCCCAGGACTGTTGTCGCGCGGATCATTGGTTCAGAACTTCTCCACCTTGCCGTCGCTGATGATCTCGATCACCGTCGGCGCCGTCTTCATCTGCGAGGAATACTCGCGCCACACCTTCATATGGGGCGCACGGCCATGCGCATTGAGGTCGTCGCGGGTTTCCCAGCGCTCCACCACCACATACAGATCGGGATTGTTCACGCTGACATGGCCTTCATAGGAGATACAGCCCTTCTCCTTGAGCGTTTCGGCGATACAGGCCTTGTGCCCCTTGATGAAGTCGTCCTTGTTTTCCGGCTTCATCGGCGTGGTGGCGATGACATAGATCATGAGTTTTTCTCCCTTGGTTTTTCTTGATTAGCGAGCGTCGACCTTTTCGGGCGTGATGACTTCGATCTTCGGCGGCGCCGACATGCATTTCACGGCGACGCGGCCGAACGTCTTCATGTGTTCGGCGGCCACGATGCGGCACCAGCGCTTCGCATTTTCCCACTGCTCGACGAACACCATCTTGGTGGGATCGGTGACGCTTTCGTGCAGGTCGTAGGCGATGTTGCCCGGCTCTTTCCGGGTTTCCTTGATGCAGGCGGTGGCGGCTGCGATGAATTCGGCGCGCGTTTCGGGTTTCACGGTCAGTGTGGCAACGACGTAAATCACTAGATCCTCCCGGACTTTTGTTCTGGCTCAAGTTCCGGGAAGGACCTTAGAACATGAAATACCTCTGCGCCATGGGCAGGACCTCGGCCGGCGCGCATGTCAGAAGCTCGCCGTCTGCGCGCACCTCATAGGTCTCGGAATCGACCTCGATTTTCGGGGTGGCGCCGTTATGGATCATGCTCTTCTTGGAGATGCCGCCGCGGGTATTTTTCACGGGGTAGAGCTTCTTTTCGATGCCGAGCTTGCGCGCCAGCCCGCCTGTGATGGCGGCCTTCGAGGTGAACACCACCGAGGACGCCGTCAGCGATTTGCCGTAGGCGGCGAACATCGGCTGGTAATGCACGGGCTGCGGCGTGGGGATCGACGCATTCGGATCGCCCATGGGAGCGGCCACGATCGAGCCGCCCTTGATGATGCAATCGGGTTTTACGCCAAAGAAGGCCGGCGACCACAGCACGAGGTCGGCGAGCTTGCCCTTCTCCACCGAGCCGATCAGTTTCGACACGCCATGCGCGATCGCGGGTTGATGGTGTATTTGGCGATGTAGCGCTTGACGCGGAAATTATCGTTGTCGTTGCCCTTGTCCTCGGGCAGCGCGCCACGTTGTTTTTTCATCTTGTCGGCGGTCTGCCAGGTGCGGATGATGACTTCGCCGAGCCGGCCCATCGCCTGCGAGTCCGACGACATCATCGAGAGCGCGCCGAGATCGTGCAAAATGTCCTCCGCGGCGATGGTCTCTTTGCGGATGCGGCTTTCGGCAAATGCGAGATCCTCGGCGATCGAGGGGTCGAGATGGTGGCACACCATCAGCATGTCCAGATGCTCGTCGATGGTGTTGCGCGTGAAGGGGCGCGTCGGGTTGGTCGAGGACGGCAGCACGTTCTTCAACCCGGCGATTTTGATGATATCAGGCGCGTGACCGCCGCCGGCGCCCTCGGTGTGGAAGGCATGGATGGTGCGACCCTTGAACGCCTTCACCGTATCCTCGACGAAACCGGATTCGTTCAGCGTGTCCGAGTGCAGCATCACCTGGACGTCGTAGTCGTCGGCGACGCTGAGGCAGTTATCGATCGCCGACGGCGTGGTGCCCCAGTCCTCGTGCAGTTTCAGCGCGCAGGCGCCGCCCTTGATCATCTCGACCAATGATGCCGGGCGCGAGGCGTTGCCCTTGCCCGAAATGCCGAGATTGACCGGAAAGGCGTCGAACGACTGGATCATCCGCCCCATATGCCACGGGCCCGGCGTGCAGGTGGTCGCGAACGTGCCGTGCGAGGGACCGGTGCCGCCGCCGAGCATCGAGGTGACGCCAGACATCAGCGCGTGCTCGATCTGCTGCGGGCAGATGAAATGGATGTGGCTGTCGAAACCGCCAGCGGTGAGGATCTTGCCTTCGCCCGCGATGATGTCGGTGCCGGGGCCGATCACGATGGTGACGCCGGGCTGGATGTCGGGATTGCCGGCCTTGCCAATCGCGGAAATCATGCCTTCCTTGATCGCGACGTCGGCTTTGACGATGCCCCAATGGTCGACGATCAGCGCATTGGTGATGACGGTATCGGCCGCGCCCTGTCTGTTGGTGACCTGCGACTGCCCCATGCCGTCGCGGATCACCTTGCCGCCGCCGAACTTCACCTCCTCGCCATAAATGGTGAAATCCTTTTCCACCTCGATGATGAGATCGGTGTCGGCCAGCCGCACCTTGTCGCCGGTGGTGGGCCCGAACATGTCGGCATAGACGGAACGTTTGATTTTGGTCGACATGAAGAACTCCTGATCAGTGGGACGTCGGCAGCAGGCCGTGCTTCTCGAACAGCGTCTGCAGCTTCAGTTTTGCAATCTTGTGTCCGGCATCACGGCGTCGCTCGATGCCCGCGGCAGAAAAATCGCGGAAGGCCCCTGAATCGTAGGATTCCAGCGACAAGTCGGCTTCTGCCATAAGAACCGGATCGGCGAGATCAATGTCAGTTATCTCGCCGAGCATCTTGAAGCGCTTCGCCTCGACAACCCGATCCTTGAGCTGCGGATCGAGCAGTCCTCCCGAGGCAGCGGCCGCGAGGTCGTCGATTAACCGCAGCAGCTTGTCTATGGTACGCGCATTCTCGCTATCCTGGCGAAGCCGGTTGCCGTAGCGCAGCTCGGCCAGGCGATCATTGACCTCGACCATGTTTTTCGGCGGCGCGCGTTTCTTCCGAAACAGATTCATCACAATCAGAATACGATCGACGTCATCAGATCCGGAAAATGCTTCGATGGCGTCACCGAGCGGCGTGTTGTCGATGACACCGCCATCCCAGAAACTTGTGCCATGGACCGCGATGGCCGGAAACCCGGGTGGCAGACTGCCGCTCGCCAGTACATGGCGCGGCCCAATCTCCATCTTTGCTTCATCCTCGCGCGGATGATTGCGGAAGCGGATCAATTCGCCGGAGGACACATCGACCGCGGTGACGACAAAACTGGTCTTGCTGGCATTCAACGAAACGAAATCGACATGCTTTTTCAGCGTTCCGAGCATTGGATCGGTGTCGTAAAAATTGGTCCAGTTGAAGAAATTCCAGATATCGCGGCGCGGGGTATAAAAGCCAGGCACTCCGAACAATGCGAGATTGCGGCTTGCGGCTGTCCACCAATGGCTCGGCGCATCGAGCGACAGATCGGACCACAGCGACCGCAAGCGATCCCGCGCGTCGGCCCGGTCCCTGGCGCCGACGACGCAAGCCGCATTGATCGCGCCAATCGAAACCCCGGTTACCGCAGTCAATCGCACGGTCCTGCCCGGAACCTCGATTTTGTCCATCAGTTCAAGCAGCGCAATCATCGCACCGAATTCATAGGCGCCGAGCGCGCCGCCACCCTGCAGCACCACTCCGATTTCGATGTTGTCCTTCGCAACCTGTCCCATGGCAGCCTTGCTCAGAGTTTCCCCTGTACCTCGCCGCGGAAGCCGTAGATCACGCGCTTGCCGGCGAGCGCCACCAATTGGACGTCGCGGGTCTGGCCGGGCTCGAAGCGCACCGCGGTGCCGGCGGCGATATCGAGCCGCATGCCGCGGGCTTTCTTTCGCTCGAATTTCAAGCGCCGGATTGGTTTCGAAGAAATGGTAGTGCGAGCCGACCTGGATCGGACGGTCGCCGGTATTGGCGACCGAGAGCGTCACCGTCTTGCGGCCGGCATTGAGTTCGATCTCGCCGTCCTTGATGAAGAGTTCGCCGGGGATCATCTGGTGCTCCTACCTGATCGGCTCATGGACGGTGACGAGTTTTGTGCCGTCGGGAAACGTCGCCTCGACCTGGATGTCGTGGATCATCTCCGGGATGCCGTCCATGCACTGCGCGCGGGTGATGACCTGCGCGCCTGATTGCATCAATTCGGCGACGGTGCGGCCGTCGCGCGCGCCCTCGACGATGAAGTCGGAGATGATGGCGATCGCCTCGGGATGGTTGAGCTTGACGCCGCGCTCCAGCCTGCGGCGCGCCACGATGGCCGCCATCGAGATCAAGAGCTTGTCCTTTTCGCGGGGGGAGAGATTCATGCGAGCACTCTGGTGATTGTCCTAGTTGAGCCAAAGCCTTTAGTTTAGCCAAAGTCTTGGCAGCGCCACGCCGCTGGCGCGGCCGAGCACGGCCATCATATCGGCGCGGAGCCGGGCCGCATCTTGGGCACAGAAGCGCGCCATTGCAAATCCATTCCACGAGGAGATGCCGACCTCGCCGCCGAACGTCTCCGATGCTTCGCGGATCCGCTCCACCAGCGCCTCGTCGCCCGGCACGACCAGCGCGGTGCCGATGGCGACGCCGCCGTTGGCGATGGCCGGCCGCGCCAGCTTTTCGCCGATGTCGCCGTCGAGCCGGATGGTCTCCGCAAACACGAGGCGACCGCCACGGCGCAGGCGCCAGCGGTCGATGAACTCGCCGTGCAGCATCTTTTCGCCCATCGCCGCGCGGCCGAACACCACGATTTCGCAGAGCAAAAGTGAGGCGTCTTCGGCAAGATCGATGTCGATGCGCCTGCTAATCCGCGCGCGGTCGAACAGGATGGTTTCCTGCGGCAGCCAGGCGAGATGCGCGCCCGCTTCCGCCTTCAACGCGATATTGAGCTGCGCGGCGGGACCGGCCGCGCGGTAGACCTTTTCGGCCGCCGCCGTCGTCAGCGTCAGCCGTGTCCCCTCGCCTGCCGCGATATCAATGTCGAAACGGTCGCCGCCGGCGATGCCGCCGGCCGTGTTGACGAACACGCCGGACAGCCCCTCCTGCTCAGGGGAAGGAAAGCGCACGCGCAGCGAACCGGATTCATGCAGGCTCCCACGGCGGGTGACGCCGTCCTGCAGACGCACGTCAAACCTGACCGCGCCCTGGGCCCGGTTGGCCGCGAATGTCGCCGAAGCCCCGCGCGAAATATCGGTCCGCATCCGTCCCCCAAACCCGAAACGCGTTTGTTACAGCGCCATCTGGCGGCTGATCTCAGCGGGATCGAGATTGCTGCGGTCGCAGGCATATTTCACCGCGCCGCGGTCCATGACCGCGAAATTGTCGCCGAGCTCGCAGGCAAAGTCGAGATATTGTTCGACCAGCACGATCGCCATGTTGCCGAGGCTGCGCAGATAGGTGATGGCGCGGCCGATGTCCTTGATGATCGAGGGCTGAATGCCTTCGGTCGGCTCATCCAGCAGCAACAGCTTTGGCCGCATCACCAGGGCGCGACCGATCGCCAATTGTTGTTGTTGCCCGCCGGAGAGGTCGCCGCCGCGCCGTCCCAGCATCGAATTGAGCACCGGAAACAACGAGAACACGTCATCGGGGATGTGGCGGTCTTCACGCTTGAGCGGCCCGAAACCGGTCTTGAGATTTTCCTCGACCGTCAGCAGCGGAAAGATCTCGCGGCCCTGCGGCACAAAGCCGATGCCGGCCCGCGCGCGCTCGTAGGGTTTAAGACCGGTGATGTCGTTACCCTCAAGCGCGATGGAGCCGGCTGATATCGGATATTGCCCGACCATCGCGCGGAGCAGCGAGGTCTTGCCGACGCCGTTGCGCCCCAGCACGCAAGTCACCTTGCCCGGCTCGGCGGACAGCGAGACGCCGCGCAGCGCCTGCGCCGCACCGTAGTAAAGGCTGATATTGTCGACCTTCAGCATGGATCAGCGCCCCAAATACACTTCGATCACCCGCTCGTTCGCCGAGACCTGATCGATGGTCCCTTCCGCCAGCACCGTGCCCTCATGCAGGCACGTCACCTTGACGCCGAGTTCGCGGACGAAGGTCATGTCGTGCTCGACGACCATGACCGTCTTTTCCTTGTTGATCTCCTTGAGCAGCTCCGCGGTCTGATGCGTCTCGACGTCGGTCATCCCGGCGACAGGCTCGTCGACCAGCAGCAGCTTCGGATCCTGCGCCAGCAGCATGCCGATCTCCAGCCACTGCTTCTGGCCGTGCGACAGGCTGCCGGCCAATCTGTTGCGTGCATCCGTCAGGCGGATGGTTTCCAGCACGCGGTCGATCCGCTCGGCTTCGTCCCTGTTGCTGCGCCAGAACAGCGTGCCCTTGACGCTGTGATCGATATTGAGCGCCAGCAGCAGATTGTCCTCGATGGTCTGGCTCTCGAACACCGTCGGCTTCTGGAACTTGCGGCCGATGCCGAGTTCGGCGATGCGGGTCTCATCGAGCCGCGTCAGGTCGGTCATGCCGTCGAACAGCACCGTGCCCTCGTCCGGCTTGGTCTTGCCGGTGATGATGTCCATCATCGTGGTCTTGCCGGCGCCGTTCGGGCCGATGATGGCGCGCATCTCGCCGGGCTCGAGCGTCAGCGACAGATTGTTGATGGCGTGAAAACCGTCGAACGAGACGTGAACGCCGTCGAGATAGAGCAGCGCGGAAGTGGTCCTTCCCTCCATGACACTCATGCGCTCACTCCGCCGGTCTCGGTTCGCCGACGCCGTCTTCGCGCGCGGCGCTTTCGGCATTGGCCATTTCCGTTGCCTTGCGCGACTCGCGCCAGGCGGTGAAGGTGCCGACGATGCCCTTCGGCAGCAGCAGCGTCACCAGGATGAACAGCGCGCCCAGCATGAACAGCCAGTACGGCGCCAGCGGACCCGACGTGAAAACGGTTTTCGCGTAGTTGACGACGACGGCGCCGAGCGCAGCCCCCACCAGCGTGCCGCGGCCGCCGACCGCGACCCAGATCACCGCTTCGATCGAATTGCCCGGGGCGAATTCGCCGGGATTGATGATGCCGACCTGCGGCACGTAGAGCGCGCCGGCGACGCCGGCCATGCAGGCCGACAGCGTGAACACGAACAGCTTGTAGGACTCGACGCGGTAGCCAAGGAATCGCGTGCGGGATTCGGCGTCGCGGATCGCAATCAGCACCTTGCCGAGTTTCGAGGTCACCACCGCACGGCAGATCAGGAAAGTGAGGATCAGCGCGAGGCAACTCAGCGCGAACAGGGCGGCGCGGGTGCCGTCGGCCTGCACGTTGAAGCCGAGGATGTCCTTGAAGTCGGTGAGGCCGTTGTTGCCGCCGAAGCCGAAATCGTTGCGGAAGAACGCCAGCAGCAATGCGTAGGTCATCGCTTGCGTGATGATGGAGAGGTAGACGCCGGTGACGCGGGAGCGGAACGCCAGCCAGCCGAAGCAGAACGCCAGCAGGCCCGGCACCACCAGCACCATCAAGGCCGCGAACCAGAACATGTCGAAGCCGTACCAGTACCAGGGCAGGCTTGGATAATTCAGGAACACCATGAAGTCGGGCAGGATCGGATTGCCGTAGACGCCGCGGCTGCCGATCTGGCGCATCAGGTACATGCCCATCGCGTAACCGCCGAGCGCGAAGAACGCGCCGTGGCCGAGCGAGAGAATGCCGCAATAGCCCCAGATCAAATCGATCGAGAGCGCGAGGATGGCATAGCAGGCATATTTACCGAACAGCGCGACCAGATAGGTCGGCACCTGGAACATCGAGCCCGCCGGCAACAGCAGGTTCGACAGCGGGATCAGCACGCCGAGGCCGGCAACGACGACGAGGAAGATGGTGGCGCTGCGATCCAGCGAACGCGTCAGCACGTGCGGCGTCATGCTTCCACCGCCCGGCCCTTGAGCGCGAACAGGCCGCGCGGCCGTTTCTGGATGAACAGGATGATCAGCACCAGAATGGCGATCTTGCCGAGCACGGCGCCCGCCACCGGCTCCAGGAACTTGTTGGCGATGCCGAGCGTGAAGGCGCCGACCAGCGTGCCCCAGAGATTGCCGACGCCGCCGAACACGACGACCATGAAGCTGTCGATGATGTAGCTCTGGCCGAGGTTGGGGCTGACATTGTCGATCTGCGACAGCGCCACGCCGGCGATCCCGGCGATGCCCGATCCGAGGCCGAAGGTCAGCGCATCGACGCGCGAAGTCGCAATGCCCATCGAAGCCGCCATGCGGCGATTTTGAGTGACCGCGCGCATCTCGAGCCCGAGCGCCGTGTAGCGCAGCATGGCGAGCAGGATGGCGAACACGGCGAGCGTGAAGCACAGGATCCAGAGCCGGTTATAGGTGATGGTGATCTGCCCGAGCTCGAACGCGCCGCTCATCCAGGAGGGATTGCCGACCTCGCGGTTGGTGGGACCGAACATCGTGCGCACCGCCTGCTGCAGCACCAGCGAGAGGCCCCAGGTCGCGAGCAGCGTTTCCAGCGGGCGGCCGTAGAGAAAGCGGATGATGCCGCGCTCGATCAGGACGCCGAGGGCGCCGGCCACCAGGAAAGCCAGCGGTACCGCGATCAAGAGCGAATAGTCGAACAGGCCAGGATAGCGGGTGCGGATGACCTCCTGCACCACGAAGGTGACGTAAGCGCCGATCATCACCATCTCGCCATGGGCCATGTTGATGACGCCCATGACGCCGAAGGTGATCGCCAGCCCAATCGCGGCGAGCAGCAGCACCGAGCCCAGCGACAGGCCGTACCAGGCGTTCTGCACCATCGACCACATCGCCAGATTGCTCTGGATCGAGGCGATCGCTGAGGCCGCGGCGCGGGCGACATTGGGCGGCACGTCGCTGCCCAGGCCCGTCAGCAGCGCCATCGCTTCCTGATCGCCCTTCGCCTTGATGACGGCGACGGCTTCGAGTTTTTCGACCTCGGTCGCATCCGCCTTGTAGAGCAGGATCGCGGCGCGGGCCTCGGTAAAGGCCGCCTTGGCGCCCTTGTTGGTTTCCTTGGCGAGCGCGCCGTCGATGACGGCAAGCGCGCTCTCCTCATGGCTCTTGAAGACCGATTGCGCGGCCGCGATCCGCTTGGCGGGATCGGGCGACGCCAGGGTCAGGCCGCCAAGGGCCGCCTCCACGGTGCGGCGCAGGCGGTTGTTGAGGCGGACGGCAGCCGCGCTATCCGGCAGCTTGTCGACGGCGGCGCCGGTGGCGGCATCGATGATCTTGCCGTCGGTGCCCGTAACGAAAACCTTCTTGGATGTCCGGATCGGCCGACAGCCGCTCGTCCTTCAGCGCGCTGATGATGGGAAAGGCGAGCGGATTGCCCGAGGTGGCGACCGTGCCGATCGCCTCGTCGGTGTCGGAAAAATCGTCATTGGCGAATTTGGCGACCGCATCCTCGAACGGACCCGCCAGCGCCGGCACGGCGAAAGCTGCGGTCAGGAGGATTGCGAGCAAAACCGCGCGAATACGGTGGAGGAAATTGGCAGACACAATACGACCCCGGCAGGAGTGTGGGGAGAAGGCGGCGGCACCGCCGCCTTCTCCTTGCTTGTAGTTCAAGTTCTCTTGGAAGTTTTTTGTCTTACGTCAGGAGCATCATGATCCTGTCGGATCAGATCGAGATCAGGAGCCCTGACCGCCGCACTTGTTGGTCTTGGTGTTGTAGTTGCCGCACTTCTTGCCAACCCAGTCGCCGATCAGGTCCTTGGAGCCGTCGAGCTCCTTCGACCAGGCGTCGCCAGCGACAAGACCCGGGGTCTTCCACACCACGTCGAACTGGCCGTTGGCTTTGATTTCGCCAATGAACACCGGCTTGGTGATGTGATGGTTCGGCAGCATCTTGGAGGTGCCGCCGGTCAGGTTCTTGGCTTCGATGCCGGGCAGCGCGTCGATCACCTTGTCGGCGTCGGTCGACTTCACCTTCTCGACCGCCTTGACCCACATTTCGAAGCCGATGACGTGTGCTTCCATCGGATCGTTGGTCACGCGCTTCGGATTCTTGGTGTAGGCCTGCCAGGCCTTGATGAACTTCTCGTTGGCCGGATCCTTGATCGACTGGAAGTAGTTCCAGGCGGCGAGATGGCCGAGCAGCGGCTTGGTGTCGATGCCGGCGAGTTCTTCTTCACCGACCGAGAACGCGACAACCGGAATGTCGGTCGCCTTGATGCCCTGGTTGCCGAGCTCCTTGTAGAAGGGAACGTTGGCGTCGCCGTTGATGGTGGAGACCACGGCGGTCTTCTTGCCGGCCGAGCCGAACTTCTTGATGTCGGCCACGATCGTCTGCCAGTCACTATGACCGAACGGCGTGTAGTTGATCATGATGTCTTCCTGCTTGACGCCCTTCGACTTCAAGTAGGCTTCGAGGATCTTGTTGGTGGTGCGCGGATAGACGTAGTCGGTGCCGGCCAGCACCCAGCGCTTCACCTTCTCGTCCTTCATCAGGTAGTCGACGGCCGGGATCGCCTGCTGGTTCGGCGCCGCACCGGTGTAGAACACGTTGCGCTCGCTCTCCTCGCCCTCGTACTGCACGGGGTAGAACAGGATCGAGTTCAGCTCCTTGAACACCGGGAGCACGGACTTGCGCGACACCGAGGTCCAGCAGCCGAATACGACCGAGACCTTGTCCTTGGTGATGAGCTCGCGCGCCTTTTCCGCAAACAGCGGCCAGTTCGAGGCGGGATCGACGACGACGGCCTCGAGCTTCTTGCCGAGCACGCCGCCCTTCTTGTTCTGCTCGTCGATCAGGAAGAGAACGGTATCCTTCAGCGTGGTTTCGCTGATGGCCATGGTGCCGGAGAGCGAGTGCAGGACGCCGACCTTGATGGTCTCCTGCGCCTTGGCGTTTGAAAATGCGGCCAGGCCTAAAACCAGGCCGGCGGTCGCCGCCAGCCAGCGACGGCGGCTCATCGTCGTTATATCGTGAGTCAATTGAGTAAGCATGAGGTGTCATCTCCCTGACGCAGACGCGTTAAACGCTGCGAACGGCCCCACGGCCGCCTGCGTTAACGGAATCGCAAGAACCATGCCACGGCTCGAAAACGGGGTAAGTCCATATAATTGCTTTTGAATCCCGAGTATGCGGAAACCAAAGGCGGCAAATCTGCTTATTTTTTAGACTGCAGAAATGTATGCTCTGGCGGCAAACTATCTATTTTTTGTGCAATCGTCGCAATTTGGCTAAATTTCTTGCACGAATTTTGGTCGTTTGGATTTCTGACGGGCGCGGCAAGCGGGTCCGGCTGACCGGTTTCCTTAACCTCGCGGGCGACACCCACGGAATTCACCTTGAAAGCGCCGCACAAGTGCTCCATATGATCCACGTGACCTAGAGAATCATCAGGTCCTTGCGAGCCGCGTGTTCTGATCCCGTTCAACGGTTTCTGGCTTGCCCCTTCAGCTAGCAAAACCGACGCCCCAAACACGCGGGTGTCTCTGACACCCCCCTCGCGCGCCCCCGGCCGATATAGCTGGGCGCCTGCCTTTGTTAATGGAAAGAACCCCTCTTTTGACCTCCTCCTTTCAGGATTTCGGCCTTGCCGAACCCATTTCGCGTGCACTCAAGGAAGAAAATTACCTCACGCCCACGCCGATCCAGGCCCAGACCATCCCTCTCGCAATGACCGGCCGTGACGTCGTCGGCATCGCCCAGACCGGCACCGGCAAGACCGCAGCCTTTGCGCTCCCGATCCTGCACCGCATTCTGGAAAACCGCATCCGGCCGCAGCCCAAGACCTGCCGCGTGCTGGTGCTCTCGCCCACCCGCGAATTGTCGGGCCAGATCCTCGACAGCTTCAACGCCTATGGCCGCCACATCCGCCTGACCTCGACACTGGCGATCGGCGGCGTGCCGATGGGCCGCCAGGTCCGCTCGATGATGCAGGGCGTCGAAGTCCTGGTCGCGACCCCCGGCCGCCTGCTCGATCTCGTCCAGAGCAACGGGCTGAAGCTCGGCCAGGTCGAGTTCCTGGTGCTCGACGAAGCCGACCG
This sequence comes from uncultured Alphaproteobacteria bacterium, assembly GCA_963790735.1. Lineage (GTDB taxonomy): Bacteria > Pseudomonadota > Alphaproteobacteria > Rhizobiales > Xanthobacteraceae > Bradyrhizobium. Next base: position 53,009 of record CAWBQP010000047.1, read on the forward strand.
CATGCTCGACATGGGCTTCATCAACGACATCCGCAAAGTCGTCGCCAAGCTGCCGATCAAGCGCCAGACGCTGTTCTTCTCGGCCACCATGCCGAAGGACATCGCCGAACTCGCCGAAGCCATGCTGCGCGACCCCGCCCGGGTGGCGGTGACGCCGGTGGCCTCGACCGTCGAGCGCATCACCCAGCGCATCATCCAGGTCGATTTCTCGGCCAAATCGGGCGTGCTGGCGCAGCTTCTGAAGCAGGAACCGGTTGACCGCGCGCTGATCTTTACCCGCACCAAGCACGGCGCCGACAAGGTGGTGAAGACGCTGGAGAAGGCCGGCATCTCAGCCAACGCCATTCACGGCAACAAGTCGCAGAACCACCGGGAGCGCGTGCTGGCCGCGTTCCGCACCGGCGAGATCCGCACCCTGGTCGCGACAGACATTGCCGCCCGCGGCATCGACGTCGACGGCATCAGCCATGTGGTGAATTTCGATCTGCCCAACATCCCGGAAACCTATGTCCACCGCATCGGCCGCACCGCGCGCGCCGGCGCCGAAGGCGTTGCGATCTCGCTGATCGCGGGCGCCGAGGAGATGGGCTATCTGCGCGACATCGAGCGGCTGATCCGGATCACGCTGCCGCGGGAAGACCGTCGCACGCCCGGCAGCCGCGACGCCGCGCCGGCCCCCGCGCAGCGCCCCGCCCAACACCGCGGCGGACGGTCCGCACCGCGCGCCCACACCGCCCGGTCCCAGGATTCCAAGGGGACATGAATCCCGCGGTCACGAATCCCGGGGACATGAATCGGCGCCGGGATCAAAAGGCCCTCGCCGTCCCCGCCGCGGTGGTGGTAATAATGCCGCGCCGCAGCCGAACCGGCACGAACAGCCGCGTCCGGCGCAGCAGGCCGGCAAGAGCCAAGGCGGGAAAAGTGAGGGCATTCAGGGCGTCGCCTTCTTGCATCGCGAGAGCCGTCCGAATACTCAACCCAACCGTACCCACCGACCGCAGCGCTAGCCTCGATCGATCTGGAGACCACCATGGCTAAAGAAGAGCTGATCCAGTTCGAAGGACTGGTGACCGAAATCCTCCCCGACGCACGCTACCGCGTGCAGCTCGATGCCGGGCACGAGATTGTTGCCTACACCGCCGGCAAGATGAAGAAGAACCGGATCAAGACGCTGGCAGGCGATCGGGTCACGATCGAAATGTCGCCCTACGATCTGGAGAAGGGCCGCCTGATCTTCCGTCACAAGGACGAGCGCCCGAGCACCGGCGCCCCGCGGGGTGGACCGCCGCGCGGCGGTCAGTTCCGCCGCCGGTAAACGTACCCGTAACGTCAGCAAAAACGCGCCCGATACGCCATATCGTGCGCGGTCGCGGCCGGCTGGCCGGCCGAATCAAAAAATCGTGCACGTCAGGATTGTTTTGAACACTACTATCGAATAATATTGTCCATCGATTTTCGGCCGGACGACATTAGCTATCCACCGGTACAGCCGGTTTAGACGCTGACGACCCTTCCAAAAATTCGATCTCACCAGCCCATCGAAGGGTGGGCTACGACTTGTATATCTGAGAAGGGACTACCCCCGTGAGCATGGGAACCGTGAAGTGGTTTAACGCAACCAAGGGCTATGGCTTCATCCAGCCGGATGACGGCGGCAATGACGTGTTCGTGCACATCAGCGCTGTCGAGCGTGCCGGTCTTGGAACACTGCGTGAAGGCCAGAAGATCTCCTACGAAATCGTGGCAGATCGCCGCTCTGGCAAATCTTCGGCCGACAATCTGCGCGCCGCCGGATAGCGATTGTTCGGGACGCGCGACAGCGTCCGGCAATCGCCATTGAGTAAGTCAAAAGGCCGCGCCCCATGGCGCGGCCTTTTTTCTTTGGATGTATTCACTCGATCAGGCGCAGCCGTCTCACTTCGTTTCGCAGTAGTCCGTTTTGTACATCACGCAAAGCCCCTGGCGCGGACGGGTGTAGCTGAAATCAGTCAGGGTGATGCCGTCCGTCTTGCTGATGAACCAGGCGACGCTGGGCTTGAATTTGTACTTGACCTCGCTGTAGATCAGGTAGGTGTCGCCGACCTTGAGCGCCTCCGGGATTTCGATGATATCGCCCACTGCATGCGCTTCGGCCCCCTTGCTCCACTGCACCCGCGCCTTCAACGTGCTCGGATTGATGAATAGTTCCGTGATCGTCCCCAGCACCGGCGTCGGCGAATAGGGCGTCATGATCGCCTTGCTGGCATTGAAGAAATTAGTCAATTTGTCGTCGTCGACCGAGGTGTTCTGCGACGTCAGGTCCGACAGCGTACGCGCCATCAGCGTCACCTTGCGGTCAACGGCAACGCCAGCCGCGAACTCGTTGGTTCCAACGAACAACACGGCCATGAGCGGGATGATCATGGCGAATTCGATGGCGGCGAGACCACTGTTGTTCCTGCGCAGAGCGGCAGCGTGGCGCCGCAGGCGCAACAACCAAATCGATGACGGCATTTTCGCTTTCATTGAAACGCTCATGAGCAGGTAACACCGGGGGTAGGAAACGGCTCGTTCTTGAATGCAGCGGTGGCGGTCAGAAGACGCTTGCCATTGACCATGTTCGCGAGATTGAAGCCGAGCCCGGTGACGAACACCGGCCATGGATAGAACAGCCGCACCACGACCACATCGCCGTCTTTGCCGGGGCAATATTTCATATCGTTGATGAAGGTCTTCGTAACACCATCGATCGGTTCGGCGATGTTGACGCCGGCAAACGACGGATAGCTCCGCACGTCGATCGAGACACCGTTCGGGCAATCGAACATCGTGACGAGCCTGGCGCAAACGGCGTCCTTGAACTGCTCCTTGGTCACGGAAGTCCCTTGCGCCTGGCCGGTCATGATCAGGCGCGCCGAATCCTGCGTCACGGTCTCGAGGATCTGGCTGGCAAAGAACACCAGCGCCAGTTCGATGATCGCGAACAGAACGGCGAAGAAGATCGGCGCAACCAGTGCAAACTCGACGGCGGCCGAGCCCCTTCGGTTGCGACGAAACCGGCGCAGGATGTTGGTCTTGGAAGCTGTGGAAGGCGGCATCGAGGAAACCTCAGAGCGCGAGGAGGAATTGCCGCAAAAACCTATCCGAAACTGATTGTTGAAGTGTTTCGGCCGTTCCAGACAGAGCGGCCCGCACCGTTTACCGGGTCTTAACCGTGCCGCGAGACCGGCGCCGATGCCATCAGCCGGATGCAGCCGGCGTAACGGTCAGTTCACTTGCCGCCGCCGCCGGACGCCGAGCCTGCAGCCTGGCTGGAGAGCGAGCCGGCCTGATCGATTGCGGACTTGAAGTAGCTCTCGCCGTCGCCAAGGGTGACGCGGCGCTGGCAGATCGGCATGCAGCTATAGGATTCCCGCTCGACGCCGCGGTAGACGGTGACGAGCTGATCGGTCGGGCCTTCGACCTGGATCTGGCGGTCCACCAGCACCTCGCCGTTGCGGTCCATCGCGATGAAATTGGTGGCGCCGTAGCCCTTGCCGGTGACGACGACGATGCCGCCGCTCTGCAGGGTCACGTCCGCGATCAGCGGGTTTCCGACCACGATGGTGGAGACCTTGGCAGGAAGCTTCACGAGCTTCGCCTGATCGACATAGACGGCGATACGGTCGGGATCGGGCGTGGCCAGGCCGACGGCCGGCCACAGCAGGATTCCTGCGACGAGGGAACGCAATCCAAAACGCGCATGCGCGCGAGTACGCTGGAACTTGAACGACATACTTTACCCCGGGGCATCAACAAGCCGGCAATGGCGATACGCAGCGGAACCGGTGCCCGACACGGTGAATCTGACGACAATTCATGAACAAAGGGCAAATAGGCCGCCAAACGGGGCAAGAAATCCGCCAGGCGCATGTTTAATTGAGCATGAATTCCGCGCAAACGCGTTCAGCGCTTGTCGCGAGGGGAAACCGGCGGCCACCTCTCCGGATCATGCTCTATTTGCGGAACGGATAGGCCAGCTGTCCGATGATTTCGCGCGGAAACGAGGACTGATCGTCCACGCCATATTGGTCCGGCAGCGTGCCTTTCGGCATCCGGAAGGTCCCGAACAGGATGTCCCAGAGCGGAAAGGTGCCCGCGAAATTGGTGTCGCCGCCCTCCTCGCGGGCGGTGTGGTGCCAGCGATGAAACACCGGCGTCGCCACGACGTATTTGAACGGGCCGAGCGTCCAGCTGAGGTTGGCGTGAACGAACGCGGAATGGAAGATGTTGAACGGCCCGAGCCAGAGCATCACGCCCGGCGAAATGCCGGCCATCAGCAGCACGACATCGACCCCGATGGTACCCAGCAGCAGGTTGACGGGGTGAAAGCGCGCCGCCGAGATCCAGTCCACGTCTTCCGACGAATGATGGATGGCGTGGTATTTCCAGAACCCGCCGCCATGGAACATGCGGTGCAGCCAGTACATCATGAAATCGGCCGCGACCAGGAACAGGACCGCCTGCAGCCACAATGGCAGCCTCGACAGCGGGCCATGGCCGTTGTCGTAGAAGGCGATCAGTTCGTCGGCGTCGCGAATTCCAAACACCAGGGCGGCGCCCAGCACCAATAGCCCGATGCGGAATACGCGCGCGAACAGCGGCACCAGGAACCAGTAGCAGACGTCGGTGACGAGCTCGCGCTTGCGCCACCAGGGCCTGCCGGGATTGCAGGCCCAGAAATGCGCCAGCACCGAGAACACGAGCGCCAGTGCGATCGTGACCGGCACCACCTTGGCCAAGGTCTGGCCCAGCATCTCGACGATTTCGCCCGGCAGGTTCATCCGGCCCGCGTACCAGAATCCCGGCCCGCCCGCCAGTTCGCAACGTTCCAGAGCTTTGATTTGGATTGAATCAGAACCGGGCTCCAGATTCCTGTTTTGACGCGTTTTCCTGACACGAGCCGGTGTCGACCCCGGACCAGGTCCGGGGCAGGCTTTCGCTCGAAACCGCGATAGGGACCGATCGGATCAGTTGGCCGTGCGAACGTGCAGCACGGCGTTCTCATCGGCATAGGCCCGCCGCCAGCCGCCGATATGATCGAGCAGGCCGACCGCCGGAGTGTGCGGCGTCAGCAGCACGGCATCGATGTCCCATCTCTTGAGAATCTCGAGGAACTGGTTGACGTCCTTGAGCTGCAAGGCGCGGTAATAGGCCACGTCGAACGCTTCGCCGTAGAGCTCGGCGCGCCCGTCGACGAATACGGGGATCTGCCGCCAGATCAGATAGCCGCCGAACGGGAGATCGTTGAGAACCCGCTTCGGATTATGCGCCTTCAGCGCATCGACGGCCGCCGCCGGCGACTGGCTTTCGGGCGGTGCGAAGGTGGTGTTGGCCGCCAGCAGCCATGTCCAGCCGCCGAGCAGGATCATCACCACCGCCATCACGGACATCGGGGCGCCGGTGCGGGCGAGCCAGGCCGGCCGCAGCGCGAACTGCGACGCCACCGGCGCGAGCACCACGATCGGCAGCAGCAGCGCGAAGATCTCGACATTCCTGACATGCGACAGCGCCATGTGCAGCAGGCCCAGCACCAGCGCGATCCGCGGCGGCGTGAGCTTGACGCCGCTATAAAGCGCGCCGGCGATCAGCGTCAGGATCGCCATCTCGAACGCGCCGAATTTGCTGAAGTCCGCCGGCATCCATTCATAGATCAGATGCAGGAGTTCTCCGAGGTCGAGGATCTTGCGCGCGGCGAGGATCGATCCCCACCCGTAAGGCGTAATGCAGCAGGCTACCAGCGCGCCGATGCCGAACGCCGCCCAGCGCAGCACCACCGACTTTCGCTGCGCGCGATCCGCATTCCACAGCGCATCGAGCGCGAACGCGCCGACCAGCACCAGGCCGAACACGAATCCGCCGTGCAGGTTCGCCCACAACGCGATCAACGGCAGCAGCCATGGCGACGGCGCCTGGCCGCGCTCGCTCGCCGACATCAGCCCGTTCACCCACAAAAGCATGACCGGCAGCACCAGCACATGCGGGCGCGCCAGAAAATGCCCCATCGAAAGCACCAGCGCCGCGATCGCGATGGCGACCGCATAGGCCGCCGGGATGCGGCGGCCCAGAATGTGAGCGAGCAGCGCGAAGGTTGCGGCGATGCAGCCCGCGGCGAGGACCACCGGCCCGGCCCAGCCCGCCAGGTTGTAGCTCGCCGCATACAGCACCTGCGCCAGCCAGGACGACGACGTCCACGGCTCTCCCGCCCTGGTAAAGGAATAGATGTCGACGCGCGGCAATGCGTTGTGATCGAGAATCCACTGGCCCACGGCGATCTGCCAGTAGGTATCGGAATCGTTCAGCAGCGCCCGTCCGCCGATCAGCACCAGCGCGTAGACGCCAATTCCAAGCCAGAGCCATGCCGGCACGTCGGCAAGGCTGAAGGCTTTCTCCCGCTGGATCGTCACAGCTTCCGTACGCATGAGAAACTACCGGCCGGTGCTATTGACGGAATGGATAGGCCAATTGCCCGCCGATCTCGGTGGGGATCTCCTGGTCGTCGACGCCGTAATTGTCGGGCAGCCGGTTCTCCGGCATCCGGAACGTTCCGAACAGAATGTCCCAGAGCGGGAAGGTGCCGGCGAAATTGGTATTACCGCCCTCTTCGAGCGAGGTGTGATGCCAGCGATGGAAGACCGGCGTGGCAAGCACGTATTTGAACGGGCCGAGCGTCCAGTTCAGGTTGGCGTGAACGAAGGCGGAGTGGAAGGTCGTGAACGGCCCGACCCACAGCATGATGTTGGGAGAGATGCCCGCGATCAGCAGGATGACGTCGACCAGGATCGTTCCGATAAACAGGTTGACGGGGTGAAACCGCGCCGCCGAGATCCACTCGAGATCCTCCGAGGAATGATGGATGGCATGGTATTTCCAGAATCCGCCGCCGTGAAACATGCGGTGCAGCCAGTACAGCATGAAGTCGGACGCAACGAGAAACAATATCGCCTGCACCCAGAGCGGCAATTCCGACAGCGGTCCGTGGCCGTTGTCGTAGAATGCGATCAGATCGTCGGGCTCATGAATGTTGAAGAGGACGGCGGCGCCGAGCACCAGCAGCCCGATGCGGAAGATGCGCGCAAACACCGGCACGAAGAACCAGTAGCAGATGTCGGTGATGAGTTCGCGCTTGCGCCACCAGGGCTTGCCCGGATTGCAGGCCCAGAAATGCGAGAGCGCCGTGAACACAAGGCCGAGCGCGATCGTAACCGGCGCGACCTTCGCCATCGTCTGGCCTACTACCTCGATGACTTCCATTGGCAAACTGGACATGACGGCCTCATTCAATCGGAGACTGCAGGGGTATCTGCTCGCGCTTAAGGAGCCGTGAATTAACGGTGTCGACGGCGCTGCGCGCGCGCACGACGCACGGCCTCCGCAGTCCGCGTGCATTTAATCGGATGCCTTAATGCGGTGTTTACTGTGCTCAACAACAGCGAGTTCCAGGCATTTTTGCACGGTCGAATTAACTGCGTCGAAATTGTCGCACCCTACGGTGACGCCATGGTCACGGTGCTGAGAACGCCGGCCGACCAGACTTAAGTTCGACCAGCCATGTGTACACAGGAGTTATCATCTATGAAGAATCTCGTTTCGCGTTTCGTGAAGGATGAGTTCGGCGCCACCGCCATCGAGTACGGCCTGATTGCCGCCGGCATCGCGATCGCGATCATCACCGCCGTCAACGGTCTCGGCACCAAGCTGTCGACGAACTTCGTCACGATCTCGACCTCGCTGAAGTAAGCGACGGTTGCGAGTTGACTTTAAAGGCCCCGGCTTGCCGGGGCCTTTATTGTTTCTGCAAGGCGCGCGCGCCGCAACCAACAAGCCGCCGTCGGATGTGGTTCGAACGTGCGATGTCCGGCGTTTCCCGATTGTTCACTTCTCGTGGCTAGGCTCGGCCAAGGCCTGGACCCCGGGTCAATCGCAGCCAGCGTGAACTCATGATCCTCGATACCGCCCGCCTCCTGCTGTTTCCTGCCCTGATGGCGTTCGCAGCCGCGAGCGACCTGTTCACGATGACGATTTCGAACCGGGTGTCGCTGGCGCTGATCGCCGGCTTTGTGGCGCTCGCGGTGCTGGGCGGCATGGGCCTGCACGACATCCTGCTGCATTTCGGCGCCGGCGCGGCCGTTCTGGTGGTGGCGTTTGCCTGCTTCGCGATGGGATGGGTCGGCGGCGGCGACGCCAAGGTCGCAGCCAGCGTGGCGCTCTGGTTCGGTTTCGACCATCTCCTCAATTATCTGCTTTATGCCTCGCTGCTCGGCGGGGCGTTGACGGTGCTGTTGATCCAGTTCCGGCAATGGCCGCTGCCTTCCCTGCTTACGGGACAAGCCTGGCTGAACCGGCTGCACGACAAACAGAGCGGGATTCCCTACGGCATCGCGCTCGCCCTCGGCGCGCTGATCGTCTATCCGCAGACCGAATGGATCAAGGCGATCGACCTCGCTCACCTCGCCATGCGCTGACCTCAACGTCGCTAACTTTCCGTTAAGGCAATTTACACACGCCTCATTAACCATGCTTTGACGAATAGCTGGTCAACTCCCATCACGGCGGCGGAAGCGTCGCAGCGTAATGTGGAAAGTGAAGCGTAATGAATACCGCACGCATTGTGGTTCTGGCCATCGCCATCGGCGCCGGCGGCATTGCCGCATATCTCGCCAGCGGATCCGACGACAAGCCTGCGCCGGTCCAGCCGGTCGCGCAGCTGCCAACCGTCGATATTCTCGTCGCCAAATCGGATATCGGCCTTGGCCACTCGGTCAAGCCGGACGATCTGCAATGGCAGACCTGGCCGGCCGCGACCGCCAGCAGCCACTTCATCAGCCGCGCCAACAAGGCCGATGCCATCAAGGAAATCACGGGCTCCATCGCGCGCGCCCCGTTCATCGCGGGTGAACCGATTCGCGAACAGAAGCTGGTGAAGGCCGACGGCTCCGGCTTCATGGCGGCGATCCTGCCCGCCGGCTACCGGGCCATCTCCACCGAAATTTCGCCGGAAACCGGCGCCGGCGGCTTCATCCTGCCGAACGACCGGGTCGACGTGCTTCTTACCAAGCGCGAGAAGAATCCGGACAAGGCCAGCCCGGACATCTCCAGTGCGGAGGTCATCCTCACCAATGTCCGCGTTCTCGCGATCGACCAGGCGCCGAAGGAAAAAGAAGGCACCAACACGCTGGTCGGCAAGACGGTCACCCTCGAACTGAAGCCCGAGCAGGCCGAGACGCTGGCGCGATCGCGCCAGAGCGGTTCGCTGACGCTGGCGCTGCGCAGCATTGCCGACGTCAACGCGGTCGAGAAGCCGGACGAACACCAAGTCAACAAGCGCGGCGAAAACCTCAACGTCATTCGTTACGGCGTCGCCAGCCAACAGACGATGCAGAAGTGACGGAAAGGACGCACGATATGAAGTGCAGGGAAATTCAGCCGATGATGCGAACGTTCATCGTCCGCGCCCTGTCGTTTTCGGCCGTGGCTGCGCTCACGCTCAATCCGGCGCTGACGCCGGTGGTGGCGAGCGACTATCGCACCGCAGCGCCGGTCAACACCGATGGACAGATGAACGCGCGGTTCGTTTCGCTCGGGATCGGCAAATCGATCGTGATCGACCTGCCGCGGGAGATCAAGGACGTGCTGGTCGCCGATCCGAAGATCGCCAACGCCGTCGTCCGCTCGACCCAGCGCGCCTATATCATCGGCGCCGCGGTCGGCCAGACCAACATCATCTTCTTCGATTCCACGGGCGCGCAGATCGCCGCCTACGACATCGCGGTCAAGCGCGACCTCAACGGCGTCCGCGCCGCGCTGAAGCAGTCGATGCCGAATTCGGAGATCCTGATCGATGGCGTCGGTGACGGCGTGATATTGAGCGGCACCGCGGGGAGCCCGATCGAGGCGCAGCAGGCCGCCGATATCGCCGCCCGCCTCGTGGGCGGCGCCGAAAAGGTCGTCAATTCGATCGCCGTCCGCAGCCGTGACCAGGTGATGTTGAAGGTCACGCTTGCTGAAGTCCAGCGCTCGATCATCAAGCAGATGGGCATCGATCTCAGCGCCAGCATGACCTACGGCACATCCGTTGTTAAGTTCACCAACAACAACCCGTTCACCGCAAACAGTGCGCCGCTGGTCGCCGGCAACGCCGTTACCGGGGCTATCGGCGCGGGGCCATCCGTGCAGGCGACGCTGCGCGCCATGGAAAGCGCCGGCGTGGTGCGGACCCTTGCTGAGCCTAACCTCACAGCCGTTTCCGGCGAGTCCGCAACATTTATCTCCGGCGGCGAATTTCCCATTCCGACCGGCGTGACCTGCCAAACAACAACGGGTGGTGGCATCGGACAATGCGTCCAGACCGTCAGCTTCAAAAAATTCGGCATCTCCCTCAACTTTACGCCGGTCGTGCTGACGGAGGGGCGGATCAGCCTTCGGGTGATGACCGAAGTGTCGGAAGTCTCGACGGAAAATGCTCTGACTGGCGGCCAAGGCGGAACAACCATTCCGTCGATCAAGACCCGCCGCGCCGAGACAACGCTGGAAATTCCGTCCGGCGGCGCGATGGCCATGGCCGGCCTGATTCAGGACCAGACCAAGCAGGCCATCAATGGCTTTCCGGGACTGTCGCAAGTGCCGGTTCTCGGCGCGCTGTTCCGCAGCCGCGACTTCGTCAACAACCAGACCGAACTGATGGTTCTGGTCACCCCCTATGTGGTGCGCGCGGTGGCGCAGAAGGACCTCTCGCGGCCCGATGACGGCTTTACCACCGCCTCGGACCCGCAGGCCGACCTGCTCGGCAGCATCAATCGAGTTCTACGGCGTTCCGGGCCGTGTCGAGAAGGCTCGGAATTATCGTGGCACCTACGGCTTTATTACGGACTGAGGCGGAACGATGACACCGAGGATGAAATCACGGAAGCTCGCCGATCCAAGGCGCCCCCTTCGCCTGGCGGGAGCGCTGATCGGTCTTGCCGTGGCGCTTGGCGCCTGCAAGCACACCACCGAGGTGGCGACGACGGCGGAAGTGCCCGGCGACTATCGCCTGCGCCATCCGATCGCGGTCCAGGAAACCGACCGCTCGATCGTCGTTTTCGTCGGCCGCGGACGCGGAGGCCTTTCCGCCTCGCAGCGCGCCGACGTGATGTATCTGGGCCAGACCTGGATGCGGGAAGGCACCGGCATCATCAGCATCGACGTGCCCGTCAGTACGCCGAACGCGCGGGCGGCCGAAGATTCATTGCGCGAGATCCAGGCGACACTTGCCGCCGTCGGCGTGCCGCCGCGCGCCACCAATGTCCGCCAGTATCGTCCCGACGATCCCAGACACATGGCTGCGATCCGCCTCAACTATCCGAAGATTTCGGCGGTGGCCGGCCCATGCGGGCTGTGGCCGGAAGATATTGGACCGTCGGTCAACAACAAGAGCTATTTCGACAACAAGCAGTACTACAATTTTGGCTGTGCCAATCAGCGCAATCTGGCGGCGATGGTCGACAATCCGTCGGATCTCGCGCAGCCGCGTCCCGAAACCCCAGCCTTCGCGCCGCGCCGTGGTATAGCCTTCGACAAATATCGCAAGGGCACCTCCACTGCGACCACCTATCCCGAGAGCGACAAGGCCAAACTCAGCGATACCGGCAAATGATCACATACTCGCGCCAGAATACAGAACAGCAGCCGGAAATCACGGGGCCCTCCACCGAGGATCACATCGCGCCGGCGCCGCGGGTGTCGGTGCAGGCTTTCTGCGAGACGGTGGAAACCGCGGCCGCCGTGCAGTCGGCGGGCGAAGACCGCCGCCTCGGCAAGGCTCACCTCAAGATCCAGATGGGCGGCATGGCCGCTGCCGTCGAGGCCTACCGCTCGGCCCCGACCCCGAACGTCATCATCCTGGAGACCGAGGGCCGCAACGACATTCTCCTCGGCCTCGACCAGCTCGCCACCGTCTGCGACGCCGGAACCCGCGTGATCGTGATCGGGCGCATCAACGACGTCATGCTCTATCGCGAACTGGTGCGCCGCGGCGTCAGCGACTACGTCATCGCGCCGGTCGGCGCCATCGACGTCGTGCGCTCGGTCTGCAACCTGTTCTCGGCGCCGGAAGCCAAGGCCGTCGGCCGCATCATTGCCATCGTCGGCGCCAAGGGCGGCGTCGGCTCTTCCACCGTCGCCCATAACGTCGCCTGGGCGATCGCGCGTGATCTGGCGCTGGATTCCGTGGTCGCCGATCTCGACCTCGCTTTCGGCACCGCCGGCCTCGACTACAATCAGGACCCGCCGCAGGGCATCGCGGATGCGGTGTTCTCGCCCGACCGGATCGATACCGCGTTCCTCGACCGCCTGCTGTCGAAATGCACCGACCACCTCAGCCTGCTGGCGGCGCCGGCAACGCTCGACCGGGTCTACGATTTCGGCGCGGAGGCGTTCGATTCGATCTTCGATACGCTTCGCACCACGATGCCCTGCATCGTGCTGGACGTCCCCCATCAATGGTCGGGATGGACCAAGCGCGCCTTGATCGCGGCCGACGACATCCTGATCGTCGCGGCGCCCGATCTCGCCAATCTGCGCAACACCAAGAACATCTTCGACCTCTTGAAGGCAGCACGGCCGAACGATCGCGCCCCGCTCTATTGCCTCAATCAGGTCGGCATCCCGAAGCGTCCGGAGATCCCCGCCGCCGAGTTCGCCAAGGCGATCGAAAACCACCCGATCGCCACGATTCCGTTCGAGCCGCAAATCTTCGGTTCGGCCGCCAACAACGGCCAGATGATCGCGGAAATCTCCGCTACGCATCGCACCACCGAGATGTTCCTGCAGATCGCGCAGCGGCTCACCGGCCGCGGCGAGACCAAGAAGCCGAAGAGTTCGTTGCTGTCGCCTTTTATCGAGAAGTTGCGGGCCAAGAAGTAAGTCGCCTGCGTGGAGTACCATCGTGTTCGGTAAGCGTAGTGGAAATGATAGCGATACGCGGGTAATGAAACCCGTCGTTCAGGCGCCGGAGCCGGCTTCTGCGCCTGCGGTTTCGCGCGAGATGGCCGCGCCGGCCGTCGTTTCGCCCCCAATCGCGCCCATGAAGGCGCCACCGCCCGCGCCCGCCATAGAGGCGCGGCGGTCCGACAATTACTACCAGGTCAAGGCGACCATCTTCGGCGCCCTGATCGAGGCGATCGACCTTGCCCAGCTTGCCAAGCTCGACGGCGAGTTCCGCGCGCGAGGAAATCCGCGACATCGTCAACGAGATCATCGCGATCAAGAACATCGTGATGTCGAT
>CAWBQP010000048.1:0-97968 GCA_963790735.1 uncultured Alphaproteobacteria bacterium
CCGGCTCGCAGGGCCTTGCGCTGTTCGACGCGTTTTATCGTTCCGGCGCGCTGGTGTTCGGCGGCGGCCATGTCGTGCTGCCGCTGCTGCAGGCGGAAGTGGTGACGCCGGGCTGGGTCAGCAACGCGGATTTCCTCGCCGGCTACGGCATGGCGCAAGCGGTGCCCGGACCGCTGTTCACCTTTGCGGCCTATCTCGGCGCGATCGGACCCGCTCCCAACGGTCTCGCCGGTGCTGCGATTGCACTCATCGCGTTGTCTCTGCCGGGGCTGCTGCTGGTCTACGGCATGCTGCCATATTGGGACGCGCTACGTCTGCGTCCCACAGCGCAGGCCGCCATGCGCGGCACCAACGCCGCCGTCGTCGGCATACTTGGCGCGGCGCTCTACAATCCGGTCTGGATCAGCGCGGTGCTCACCCCGCGCGACTTCGCCGTGGCGCTCGCGGGCTTCCTGCTGCTGACGGTTTGGAAACTGGCGCCATGGATTGTCGTCGTCCTGCTGGCGGACGACCGGCGCCATTCTGCGGCTGATCTGAGCACGTCATCCCACCTGCATACATTCGTCCCGCGCGATGCGCTGAACGCATCGCGTTTGCAGGATGAACCGTTTAATCAAGCTGCACTGCACATGCTGCACTGCCGCAATCAACACTGCGACGCTAAGTCCAAGCTCCCATGCAGTTGAAAGCTGAAGATCGCGCAAATTTGGCTTGTGTGCAGCGTCTGGAATGGCTCTAATAAGATAAGCCTATGATCCAATTCAAAAACCACAAGAACGCTCGTTAAGCGTTCGCAGGCAAAATAAGGCCGCGTTCCCGTTGCTGGCGCGGACAAGGTAGGAATGAAACCGACTGATATCTCGGCGCCAGACTACTTTCACAAAGTGGTCGATTGCCAATGGGCCTGCCCCGCTCACACGCCAGTTCCCGAATACATCCGTTTGATTGCCGAGGGGCGTTATAGCGACGCCTATATGATCAACTGGAAATCGAATGTGTTTCCCGGAATTCTGGGACGCACCTGCGATCGTCCGTGCGAGCCCGCGTGCCGCCGCGGCCGCGTCGAGGAAACGCCGGTTGCGATCTGCCGCCTGAAGCGCGTTGCCGCCGACTTCAAGGACGACGTCAAGCACCGCATGCCGAAGCCGCTGGCGAAGAACGGCAAGCGCATCGCGCTGGTCGGCGGCGGTCCTGCTTCGCTGGCGGTGGCGCGCGACCTCGCGCCGCTCGGCTATCACTGCACCGTGTTCGATGCCGATCCCAAGGCGGGCGGCATGATGCGGAGCCAGATTCCAAAGTTCCGCCTGCCTGACACCGTCATCGACGAGGAAACCGATTACATCCTCAACCTCGGCGTCGAGTTCAAGGGCGGTCATCGCATCGACAGCCTGAAGAAGCTGCTCAGCGAAAACTACGATGCGGTCTTCATCGGCTCCGGCGCCCCGCGTGGCCGCGAGCTCGACATCCCCGGCCGCAAGGAAGTGGCAAACAATATCCACATCGGCATCGAATGGCTGGCGTCGGTCTCGTTCGGCCATGTCGAGAAGATCGGCCGCCGCGTGATCGTGCTCGGCGGCGGCAACACCGCGATGGATTGCTGCCGCACCGCGCGCCGCCTTGGCGGCGAAGACGTCAAGGTCATCGTGCGTTCCGGCTTCGAGGAAATGAAGGCGAGCCCCTGGGAAAAGGAAGACGCCCTTCACGAGGATATTCCGATCCTCAATTTCATGGTGCCGGTGGCATTCAAGCATGTCAGCGGCAAGCTCATCGGCGTCACCTTCCAGAAGGTGAAGGCCGAATACGACGCCAAGGGCCGCCGCAATCTGGTGCCCTCGGGCGAACCGGACCAGACCATCCCCTGCGACGACGTGCTGGTCGCGGTCGGCCAGGAGAACGCGTTCCCCTGGATCGAGCGCGACTGCGGCATCGAGTTCGACAAGTGGAACATGCCGCAGGTCGACGCAAAGACCTTTGTCTCGACCAATCCGAAGGTTTTCTTCGGCGGCGACGCCGCGTTCGGCCCGAAGAACATCATCTGGGCGGTGGCGCACGGCCACGATGCCGCGCTGTCGATCCACAAGATGATCTCGGGCGAAGACATCACCGAGCGTCCGCTTCCCGAAGTGCAGGTTTCGTCGCAGAAGATGGGCATCCACGAGTGGAGCTACGACAACGACATCTCCGGCGACAAGCGCTACAAGGTGCCGCATCGCGACAAGGTGATCGCGCTAAAGGACATCCGCACCGAGGTCGAACTCGGCTATGACGTCAAGCTCGCGCTCGGCGAGGCGCAGCGCTGCCTGAACTGCGACGTGCAGACCGTGTTCTCGGCGCCGGCCTGCATCGAATGCGACGCCTGCGTCGACATCTGCCCGATGGATTGCATCACCTTCACAGAGAATGGCGAGGAAGAGGATTTGCGCCAGCGGCTGAAGGCGCCCTCGCCGCACCACGACCAGGCGCTCTATGTCGCCGACGGACTCAAGACCGGGCGCGTCATGGTCAAGGACGAAGACGTCTGCCTGCATTGCGGGCTGTGCGCCGAGCGTTGCCCCACCGGCGCCTGGGACATGCAAAAGTACCTCATCGATATGACTTACGCGGGATCAACATGCCAGACCAAAGCCCGATCAGCAGCGTAAACGACTTCGTCGTCCGTTTCGCCAACGTCAACGGCTCGGGTTCGGCGAGCGCCAATGAACTGTTCGCGCGCTCGATCCTGCGCCACGGCGTGCCGGTTTCTCCGCGCAACATCTTCCCCTCCAACATCCAGGGCCTGCCGACCTGGTACGAGGTGCGGGTGACGGAAGACGGCCATCTCGGCGCCCGCGGCGGCGTCGACATGATGGTGGCGATGAACCCGCAGACCTGGGACAAGGACGTCGCCTCGATCGAGCCCGGCGGCTATCTGTTCTACGATTCGACCAAGCCGATGCCGACGTCGAAATTCCGCGCGGATATCACCGTCATCGGCGTGCCGCTGACCGCGATCACCAACTCGACCTATACCGATCCGCGCCAGCGCCAGCTGTTCAAGAACATCATCTATCTCGGCGCGGTCTGCGCCCTGCTCGACATGGACCCGAAGATCGTCGAGCAACTGATCGCCGAACAGTACAAGGGCAAGGAAAAGCTCTTGTCGTCGAACGTCCACGCGCTGCATCTCGGCCGCGACTGGGCACTGCAGAATTTGAAATGCCCGATCGGTCTGCGGGTAAAGAAGTCCGACAAGGTCGGCGAGCGCATCTTCATCGAAGGCAACAGCGCGGCCGCGCTCGGCGCGGTCTATGGCGGCGCCACCGTCTGCGCCTGGTATCCGATCACGCCGTCGTCGTCGGTGGCGGAGGCTTTTACAAGCCACTGCAAGAAGCTGCGGCACGATCCCGAGACCGGCAAGGCCAAATACGCGATCGTGCAAGGCGAAGATGAGCTCGCCTCCATCGGCATCGTGATCGGCGCGTCCTGGAACGGCGCGCGGGCCTTCACCGCAACCTCCGGCCCCGGCATCTCCTTGATGACCGAATTCATCGGCCTGTCCTATTTCGCGGAAATTCCGGCCGTGATCATGAACATCCAGCGCGCCGGCCCCTCGACCGGCATGCCGACGCGCACCCAGCAATGCGACATCATCGCCTGCGCCTATGCTTCGCACGGCGACACCAAGCACGTCCTGCTGTTCCCGGAAGACCCGGCCGAAGCGTTCGAGTTTGCGGCGCAGTCGTTCGATCTTGCCGATCGGCTGCAGACCATGATCTTCGTGATGCTCGACCTCGACATCGGCATGAACCACCGGCTGTGCCGTCCATTGAAGTGGGACGACGCGCGAGCAATATGACCGCGGCAAGGTGATGACCGCGGAGATGCTCGACGAGCCCGGCCGCGACTTCGGCCGCTATCTCGACGTCGACGGCGACGGCATTCCCTACCGCACCTATCCCGGCACGCATCCGACCAAGGGCTCGTTCTTCACCCGCGGCACCTCGCGCGACCGCTACGCGCGCTATTCGGAAGAAGGCGCCGTCTACGCCGACAACATGCAGCGGCTGGTGCGCAAGTTCGAGACCGCGCAGGACATGGTGCCGCGGCCGTTGCAGGCCAACGCCGCCAAGCCGACCAAATACGGCGTGATCTATTTCGGCTCGACCGCGCCCGCGATGGACGAAGCGATCGGCCTTTTGGAAGCGCGCGGGCATCAGCTCGACCGCATGCGCATCCGCGCCTTCCCGTTCCACTCCAGCGTGGCGAGCTTCATCGCCGACCATGATTTCGTTTACGTGGTCGAGCAGAACCGCGACGCCCAGTTGCGCCAGTTGATCGTCAACGAGAACGGCATCGATCCGGTCCGGCTGGTGCCGATCCTGCACTATGACGGCACCCCGATCACCGCCCGCTTCATCGCCAACGCCATCGGCGACCATCAGGATCATCTGAAGGTCACCCCTCTCCGCAAGGCCGTGTCATGACCTACATTGCAAAGCCAAAATTCCATCATCCCGGCCTGCCGAAGAACGATCTCGGCTACACCCACCGCGACTACGAGGGCAAGATCTCGACGCTGTGCGCCGGCTGCGGCCACGACTCGATCACCGCCTCGATCATCGAAGCCTGCTATGAGCTTTCGATCGAGCCGCACCGGGTAGCAAAAATTTCCGGCATCGGCTGCTCGTCGAAGACGCCGGACTATTTCCTCGGCAATTCGCACGGCTTCAACTCGGTGCATGGCCGCATGCCGTCGGTGCTGACCGGCGCCAACCTCGCCAACCGCGACCTGATCTATCTCGGCGTCTCCGGCGACGGCGACAGTGCCTCGATCGGCTTCGGCCAGTTCGCGCATTCGATCCGGCGCGGCGTCAACATGACCTACATCGTCGAGAACAACGGCGTGTACGGCCTGACCAAGGGCCAGTTCTCGGCCACCGCCGACCGCGGCTCGAAGTCCAAGAAGGGCGTGATGAACACCGACAACGCCATCGACCTGGTGGCGATCGCGCTGCAGTTCGGGGCGAGCTTCGTGGCGCGCAGCTTCTCCGGCGACAAGACGCCAACTGGTGCCGCTGATTGCGGCTGCGATCCGGCACAAGGGCGCATCCTTCATCGACGTCATCAGCCCCTGCATCGCCTTCAACAACCATGCCGGCTCGACCAAGAGTTTTGATTATGTCCGCGAACATAACGACGCGGTGAACCGCCTCGACGTGATCACCGGCCGCGAGCCGATCACGGTCGACTACGCGCCGGGCACGGTGCAGGTGGTCGAACAGCATGACGGCACGCGGCTGGCGCTGCGCAAGATCGACGCCGACTATGACGCCAACGACCGGCTGGCGGCCATGACCTTCCTGCAGAAGCACGCCGCCAAGGGCCAGGTGGTGACCGGGCTGCTCTATGTCGATCCGGATTCGGAAGACCTGCATACCCATCTCGACACCGTCGAGACGCCGCTCAATACGCTGGAAGCCAAGGATCTGTGCCCCGGCACATCGGCGCTGGAAAAGATCAACGCCAGTCTGCGGTAGCCATGGCGTTTTCGAGCGATGCATGCCCTCGGACGTGATCCTGAGGGGTGCGTAACCGCGTTCGCGTCAGGATGAATGCCGTCAAACAGGCCAAATGCTCGAGAGCCCGGTTGCGACTCCTCACCATGAAGCGGGCTCGTGCTGCCGCGGGTAGCTACGCCGCCGCGGCGATGTTCCGCGGGTTTGCGACGTACTCCTTCAACACCTTGCCGGACGTGTCGACCTCGACGAGCGACACGTCGTAGCTCCAGAGATCGGCAAGGTGCTGCAGCACGCGCTTGGTGTCGGCCTCGGTGAGCTGGGCGCCCTTCACCACGGTATGGCGCAGCATCAGGCGGCGATCGCCGGCAAGGTCGACATCGACGACTTCGATGTTCGCGTCGATGAAGCCGACATCGTACTGCCGCGCCAGTTCGCGCCGCAGCCGGCGGTAGCCGCGCTCGTCGTGGATGGCGTCGACCAGGATGCCGGCACGCTCCTCCGGATCGTCATGCAGATGGAACAGGCGGAAGTGCCGCATCAGCCGCGGGCTCATGAACTGGCTGATGAAGCTCTCATCGCGATAATTGGCCCAGATGTCGCGCAGCACGCCCATCGCATCGCCCTTGCCGGCGATATCCGGGAACCACTCGCGATCCTCGGCTTCGGGATTGGTGACGATGCGCTCGATGTCCTGCATCATCGCAAATCCCAGCGCATACGGATTGAAGCCGGAATAGCGCGGGTCGTCGAACTCGGGCTGGAACACGACGTTGGTGTGCGACTGCAGGAATTCGAGGAAATTGCCGTCCGTCAGCCGTCCCTGCTGGTGCAGCCGGCTCATGATGCGATAGTGAACGTAGGTCGCGGTGCCCTCGTTCATCACCTTGGTCTGGCTCTGCGGGTAGAAATACTGCGCGATGTGCCGCACGATCCGCAGCAATCTCGCGTTGCCAGGGATTCAGGCGCGGCGCCGTCTTCTCGAGAAAATACAGCAGGTTTTCCTGCGGCAGACCGAGCATCTGGCGGCGGCGCTCGACATCCAATAGCGCGCCGCTCTTCACTTTGCCGGCCGGAACGGTGCGCCACAAATCGTTGAATGCGCTCTCCTCGTGGGCACGGCGCCTGCCCGCCCGCTTTTCCTCGGCGCGAAGGTCGAGACTCTTCTTGCCGGGATAGCGATCGATGCCGTGCGACATCAGGGCGTGCGCGGCATCGAGCGTGTGCTCGACCGCCAGCCGGCCATGGCGGTCCTCGCAATGCGTCACGTAGCGCTTGGCGAATTCGAGATAATCGAGAATGCCGTCGGCGTCGGTCCATTGCTTGAACAGATAGTTGTTCTTGAAGAAATGATTGTGGCCGAAGGCGGCATGCGCGATCACGAGCGTCTGCATCGTCGCGCTGTTTTCCTCCATCAGGTAGGAAATGCACGGCGACGAGTTGATGACGATCTCGTAGGCCAGCCCCATCAGCCCCTTGCGATAGGATGCCTCCTGAAAGGCAAAGTGCTTGCCGAACGACCAATGCTTGTAGAACAGCGGCATGCCGACCGACGAATAGGCGTCCAGCATCTGCTCGGCGGTAATGACCTCGATCTGGTTGGGATAGACGTCGAGCCCCAATTCGTCCCGCGCAACCTCCTCGCAGGCGTCGCAGATCCGCTGCAGCGTCCGGAAGTCCCAGTCGGCCCCCTCAAACAGCAATTGGTCGGTCGCGGTCATGACCCGGTCCTTTCCTGCTGGCTGCGGCGCTGGAAGAGATCGTGGAACACCGGGAATATCTCGCTGCGCTCGTTGACCTTGCGCATCGACAGCGGCGCGCCGCTCGCGCGCAGGCCCTCGTAAAGGGTCCACAGCGACGAATTGGGCATTTCGTAGGAAAGGCCGTTTTCCTGGCCGACTTCCAGATAGGCAAAAAACTGGGTGACCGGCAGGATCATGTCGGTCAAGAGCCGGCTGGTAACCTCGCCGTCCGCGTAGGAATTGTCGCCGTCGGAAGCCTGCGCGGCATAGATATTCCAGTCCTCCGGCCGGAACCGCGACCGCACGATGTCGTGCATCGCCTGCAACGCGCTCGACACCAGCGTGCCGCCGGAAGCCGGTCCGTGAAAGAACGTCTGCTCGTCGACCTCTTCGGCCCGGTCGGTATGCCGGATGAAAACGATCTCGACGTGACGATAGCGCCGCTTCAGGAACACGTAGAGCAGCATGTAGAAGCGCTTGGCGAGATCCTTCATGTGCTCGGTCATCGAACCCGAGACGTCCATCAGGCAGAACATGACAGCCTGCGCCACCGGCTTCGGCACGGTCTCGAAACGCCGGTAGCGGATGTCGATCGGATCGATGAACGGGATCCGTTTGATCTTCGCCTTCAGGGCCTCGATCTCGGCCATCAGCTCGGCGCGGCGCGCCTCGTCGCTGCAATCCGCCAACTCCGCCTCGAGGGCCGCCAGCAATTCCGGCCTCGGCCGTCGCAGCGCGACGCGCCGCGCCAGGGCGCGGCTGACCGTTCGGCTGACCGAAATATTGGCGGGCGAGCCGGATGTCGTGTAACCCGCCCGGCGAATGCCCTGGCTTTCGACCTCGGCCAGCTTTCGCTTGGCGAGATCGGGCAATTCCAGATCGTCCAGGAACAGGTCGACAAACTCGTCGCGGCTGAGAACGAAGCGGAACGCATCTTCGCTGTCGCCCTCGCCCGCGCCCCTGCCCTTGCCGCCGCTCTGGCTCGGCCGCGGCAGCATATCGCCTTCGATGAACTTCTTGTTTCCGGGCAGCACCATGTCGCGCGTGCCGCCCTCGCGGCGAAAGCGCGGCTCGTCCATGCCATCGATCGGTACGCTGACCTCGCCGCCTTCCAGGACATCCTTGATGTCCCGGTCCTGCGACGATTTCTTCACGGCCCCCTGAACCAGCGCCTTGGCCCTACGCAGAAAGCGCTGGCGATTCTCCAGACTCTTGCTACCCGGATTCAGGCGCCGGTCGACGATGTGAATGGCCACGTTTTCATCCGCCTCAGCCTGCCTGTTTTACGCGCATGTACCACTCGACCAGCCGGCGGACCTGCCGCTCGGTGTAGCCGCGCTCGACCATGCGCGCGACAAAGTCGTCATGCTTCTTTTCGGTCTCGCCGTCCTTCTTCGAACCGAAGGAAATGACGGGCAGCAGATCCTCGACCTGGGAGAATATCCGCTTTTCGATCACTTCGCGAATCTTCTCGTAGCTGGTCCATGACGGGTTCTTGCCGCCGTGCTGGGCCCGCGACCGCAGCGAGAACTTGACGACCTCGTTGCGGAAGTCCTTCGGGTTGGCGATGCCGGCCGGCTTCTCGATCTTGGTCAGCTCCTGATTGAGCAGTTCGCGATCGAGCAATTGTCCGGTGTCGGGATCCTTGAAGTCCTGATCCTCGATCCAGGCATCGGCATAGTCGACATAGCGGTCGAACAGGTTCTGGCCGTAGTCCGAATAGGATTCGAGATACGCCTTCTGGATCTCATGCCCGATGAATTCGGCATAGCGCGGCGCCAGTTCAGCCTTGATGAACTCGAGGTAACGCTTCTCGACTTCGTCGGGAAGCTGCTCGCGCCGGATCGACTGCTCCAGCGTGTACATCAGATGAACCGCGTCGGCACCGACCTCATTGGTGTCATGATTGTAGGTCGCTGCGAGAACCTTGAATGCGAAGCGCGTCGAAACGCCGTCCATGCCTTCGTCGACACCGGCGGAATCCCTGTATTCCTGAACGCTGCGCGCCTTCGGATCGGATTCCTTCAGGCTTTCACCGTCGTAAATCCGCATCTTGGCGAACACGGTCGAGTTCTCGTGCTTGCGCAACCGCGACATCACCGAGAAGCGCGCCATCGTTTCCAGCGTGGCCGGCGCGCACGGCGCGGTAGCCAGTTCGGAGCCCTGGATCAGCTTCTCGTAGATCTTCTGCTCTTCGGCGACGCGCAGGCAGTACGGCACCTTGATGACGCAGATACGGTCGATGAAGGCTTCGTTGTTCTTGTTGGTCTTGAAGCTCTGCCATTCGGATTCGTTGGAGTGGGCGAGAATGACGCCGGTGAACGGGATCGCGCCGATGTTCTCGGTCCCGATATAGTTGCCTTCCTGCGTCGCCGTCAGCAGCGGATGCAGCATCTTGATCGGCGCCTTGAACATTTCGACGAATTCGAGAATGCCCTGGTTGGCGCGGTTGAGGCCGCCCGAATAGCTGTAGGCGTCGGGATCGTTCTGGGCGAAGGTCTCCAGCTTGCGGATGTCGACCTTGCCGACCAGCGACGAGATGTCCTGGTTGTTTTCATCGCCGGGCTCGGTCTTTGCGATCCCGATCTGGCGCAGCCGCGACGGCTGGATCTTGGCGACGCGGAATTGCGAGATGTCGCCACCGAAGGCTTCGAGGCGCTTGTAGCACCACGGGCTCATCAGTCCGCTGAGGCGGCGGCGCGGAATGCCGTACTTCTCCTCGAGCATCGGCCCCAGCGATTCCGGATCGAACAGGCTGAGCGGGCTTTCGAACACCGGGCTGAGTTCGTCGCCGGCCTTCAGCACGTAGATGGGATGGACTTCCATCAACGACTTGAGGCGTTCGGCGAGCGAGGACTTTCCGCCGCCGACAGGCCCGAGCAGATAGAGTATCTGCTTGCGCTCTTCGAGGCCCTGCGCCGCGTGGCGGAAGAAGCCGACGATGCGCTCGATCGTTTCTTCCATGCCGTAGAAACCGGCGAAGGCCGGATAGAGCCGCATCGTGCGGTTCAAAAAGATACGGCCAAGGCGAGGATCCTTGGCCGTGTCAATCATCTGAGGCTCACCGATCGCAGCTAGCAATCGTTCGGCAGCGTTGGCATATCGCATCGGATCGCTTCGACACGACTCCAGATATTCCGCCATCGACATGTCGGTCTGGCTTCTAGCTTCGAAGGACCGGGCGAAAGCATTGAACAGAGAATCGTTGTACATGATCCGTCTCTCCATGGTCACCTGTAAATGCCGGACGCTCCACTCGGGTTCCAGTGTCGGAGCGTCACAGCTTCCGTTCGCGAATCACCATCAGCACATGCACCAATTGGAGACGCGAGCGACTTCACAATGCAATGCAATAGTCGTGCTAAGGGCGCTTGCCTCGTAAAGATACGGTGCCATTTCGCTCGCGTTGTATCCGTGCTGCAACATTTTCACCGGGTAACTACTGAACAGCATGTAAGGGATTTTTTAAGGATTCCGAGTGGTCGTGCCGGCTCGAATTCGGCGTCGGTTTGGCGATCCCAAGCAGCAAAGCTGAAAAATCCGGGGTTCTGAACGGTCCGAACGCGCGATAACAGCGCCTTTTGTGACAGTCGGACGGCCGGCCAGCGGCAAATAATGGCAAAGATGAACACGCGTTCATTTCGCCGATCGAGCGTTGAACGTACCCGGCGCCAACTGCAACTAAAGTAATATGCCGCGCGTTTAATCCGAGTCTGCCATGAAATACGCCTGCATCGTCGCCGCCGTTGTCTCCGTCGTCGGAGCCCATGCCTGTCACGCCCAGGAGGGCGTCGACAAAGCCAAAGCCACCGCCTTCGATGCCCGGATGTTCGGCGGCCCGCTCAGCCAGAAGACCTATGCCTGCTTCGTGCGTCGTTATGACGCCAGCCATCTGGCGCAGCATCCGAAGCAGAAAGTCAGCGCGATGAAGCTGCTGGTGACGGCCGAGGACGCGCCGGAAGACAAGACCGTCAATTATTCGTTCCGCCTCGGCTTCAAATATCGCCACCGCGCCGGCAATTTCGATTCCAGCGGCTACTGCAGTCACATCGTCGCCGAAAACACCGGCGGCGAAATTCGACTTGGCTGCGGCGTCGATTGCGAAGGCGGCGGCATTGAAGTGGCGATGAAGGACGACAAATCCGCGCTGATCCGGCTGGAGCGGATCAGGATCTGGGAACGCAACAAGGCCGACGACGACGCCAGTAACGATTTGGTCGCCGGCGCCGACGACAAGATCTTCCGCGTTGATCGCTCCGATCTGCACGAATGCTCCGAGTTGGTGACGGATCGCAAGGAGCTTGCGGCACTCCGGCACAAATGAGCCATACTACATAGGTTGGTACGCCCCACTACTTTGGTCTGTGACCCACATTACTTTGGCAGAAAGATTTCATGCATCGACGCAATATCCTGTGGGGCGCGATTTCGGCTTTCGGCGCAGCCTTTGCCGCCTCTCGCGCCAACGCGGCTACCGAGGCTGCACCTCCGGCGAAATTGAAGGTGGTCTATCACCTCAACGATCTCGACAAGGTGAGCTTCGCACTCGGCAACATCCAGAATCATTTCGACGGTGTCGGCGGTCCCGACCATGTCACGATCGCGCTGGTGGTTCACGGCCAGGCGTTGCGGGCGTTTCATTCGGCTTCCGCCAACCCCGATCTTTCGAAGCGCGTCGGCCAATTCTCCAAAGCCGGTCTCGAACTCGCCGCCTGTGGCAACACCATGAAGTCGCAGAATGTCACGCTGAAGGATTTGCTGCCGGGCTTTGTTGCCGCCGAGCGCGGCGGCGTGGTGCGGATCGCCGAGCTGCAATCGCAGGGCTATCTTTACCTCCGACCTTGAAGCGCTGCCGATCGACGTGAACCTTTCACGTCGATCGCTCATTTGGGCGATCTGGTCGCCGTACTTTTGCCCGCTCCGCTCGGCTGAATACTTCTTGTGTTCGAATTCAGTCGCGATGGCGCCTGCGCGCCCGCTCCCACGCCGGCATGCGGGTTGTGTGCCCCTGCAACCGCCCGCGGGATGTTTTGCGCATGAACCCTCAAATGCACGCCGATGCCGGCCGCTTCCGCCGTGGAAGCACCAAGCGCGATCAGGGCACACAAAGGCATGAGGCAGGCGGCAGGAGAAATGACGGCTCATGACGGCCTCCTTCACGACTTCGTGCTTGTGCCCGTTGGTGTCGCCATTCCGAAAGCCGGTTCGACCGGACGGCGAATATCAGGGCCTGCAAGATCAGCCATTTTCGGGATCGAACCGGAGCCAATGGCGTTATCGTCCCGGACCGCCCCATTCCATCCGGCTGCAAGCCCAACCAAATGTTGACTTTCCGGCCCTGCCCCCGAAAGTGCCGGAAACCCAAAAAACCGACCGAACAGAACAGGCACCATGAATCCCGTCAAAGCACTCGAAAACCATGGCCAGGCGATCTGGCTGGACTTCCTCGCCCGCGGCTTCGTCGCCAAGGGCGACCTCAAGGCGCTGATCGACACCGACGGCGTCAAGGGCGTGACGTCGAACCCCTCGATCTTCGAAAAGGCGATCGGCAGTTCGGACGAGTATGACGGCGCGATCGGTCACGCCCTGAAGGCGGGCGACCGCCCCGTCGCCGACCTGTTCGAGGCGGTCGCGATCGAGGACATCCAGAACGCCGCCGACGTGCTGCGCCCGGTCTACGACCGCCTGAACGGCACCGACGGTTTCGTCAGCCTCGAGGTCTCGCCCTATCTGGCGATGGATACCAAGGGGACCATTGCGGAAGCCGAACGGCTCTGGAAGGACGTCAAGCGGCAGAACTTGATGGTGAAGGTGCCGGCCACGCCGGAAGGGCCTGCCTGCGATCGAACATCTGATCGGCGAAGGCATCAGCATCAACATCACGCTGCTGTTCTCGCAAGACGTCTATCGCGAGGTGGCGGAGGCCTATATCGCGGGCCTAGAAAAATACGTCGCCAAGGGCGGCGATCCCGCGCCTGTCGCCAGCGTCGCGTCTTTCTTCGTCAGCCGCATCGATACCGCGGTCGACAAGCAGCTCGACGACAAGATCGCAAAAGCCAATGACCCCAGCGAGAAGGAGCGGCTGAGCGCGCTGAAGGGCAAGGTCGCCATCGCCAACGCCAAGCTTGCCTATCAGGACTACAAGCGGCTGTTCGCAGGCCCCCGTTGGGAGAAGCTTGCGGCCAAGGGCGCCAAGCCGCAGCGCTTGCTGTGGGCATCCACCGGCACCAAGAACAAGGACTACAGCGACGTGCTGTATGTCGAGGAGCTGATCGGCCCCAACACCGTCAACACCGTGCCGCCGGCAACGCTGGATGCGTTCCGCGACCATGGCAAGCCGCGCGACAGCCTCGAGGAGAATATCGAGGACGCAAGCCGCGTGCTGGAAGAGCTCGAAAAGTCCGGCATCTCGCTCGACGCCATCACGGAAGAACTGGTCAGGGACGGCGTCAAGCTGTTTGCGGATGCCGCCGACAAGCTCTATGGCGCGGTCGCGCAGAAGCGCGCGGCCTCGCTCAGTGGCGGTATCGACCGGCAGCAGCTCGCGCTCGGCGACGGCATCAGGAAGGCCGTGGAGAAGAGCACCGAGGATTGGCGCGCAGCGGCGACCATCCGCCGCCTGTGGCAGAAGGACCAATCGGTCTGGACCGATGACGACGAGAACAAATGGCTGGGCTGGCTGAACAGCCCTGCGGCCGCCGACGTCGCCGATTACGAGGATTTTGCCCGCCGCGTGAAGGGACAGAATTTCAGCGATGCGGTCGTGCTCGGCATGGGCGGATCGAGCCTCGGGCCGGAAGTGCTGGCGGAAACGTTCGCCCAAAAATCCGGTTTCCCGAAGCTGCACGTGCTGGATTCCACGGACCCTGCGCAGGTGCGCGCGATGGAGGATACGGTCGACCTCGCCCACACGCTGTTCATTGTCTCCAGCAAATCGGGCGGCACCACCGAGCCGAACGTGATGAAGGATTATTTCTTCGATCGCGTCTCCAAAACCATCGGCAAGGACAAGGCCGGCCACCGCTTCATCGCGGTCACCGATCCCGGCTCGTCGCTGGAGAAGGTCGCGATCAAGCAGGGCTTTGCCCGCATCTTCCATGGCGATCCCGCGATCGGCGGACGCTATTCCGTGCTGTCGCCGTTCGGGCTGGTGCCGGCGGCTGCCGCCGGTATCGACATTCGCAGCCTGATCACGCACGCGCTCGCGATGGTGCGTTCCTGCGGCGCCGACGTACCGCCGCAGGAAAACCCCGGCGTGCAGCTCGGGCTGGCGATGGGGCTTGCCGGCCTCGAAGGCCGCGACAAGGTGACGATCACCTCGTCGGAGAAGGTCGCCGATTTCGGCGCCTGGGCCGAACAACTGATCGCCGAATCCACCGGCAAGGATGGCAAGGGCCTGATCCCGATCGACGGCGAGCCGCTCGGCGATCCCTCGCTTTACAGCAACGACCGCTTCTTCATCGATATCCGCACCGAAGGCGAAGACGACGCCTCGCATGACGACCGGCTCAAGGCGCTCGAAGCGGCGGGGCATCCCGTGGTCCGCATCGTCATGAAATCGATCGACCATATCGGCCAGGAATTTTTCCGGTTTGAGATGGCGACGGCTGTTGCGGGCGCGATCCTCGGCATCAATCCGTTCAACCAGCCTGATGTGGAAGCCGCCAAGATCAAGACCCGCGAACTGACGGGCGCGTTCGAGAAGACCGGCGCGCTGCCGGCGGAGAAGCCTGTGATTTCGACCGAGGAGGCCGATCTCTACACCGACGCGCACAACGCGGCCGAGCTGCGCAAGGCCGGCGCCGACGGCACGCTCGGCTCCTGGATAAGAGCGCATCTTTCGCGTTCGGAGAGCGGCGACTATGTCGCCCTGCTCGCCTATATCGCGCGAGACCCCGGCACGATCGGCTCGCTGCAGAAGATGCGGCTTGCGGTGCGCGACACGCGTCACGTTGCAACCTGCGCCGAATTCGGCCCGCGCTTCCTGCATTCCACCGGGCAGGCCTACAAGGGCGGGCCCGACAGCGGCGTGTTCCTGCAGATCACGGCCGACGATGCCGAGGATTTGCCGGTGCCCGGCCAGAAGGCGAGTTTCGGCATCATCAAGGCGGCGCAGGCGCGCGGCGATTTCGACGTGCTCACCGAACGTGGGCGGCGCGCGCTGCGCGTCCATCTCAAGGGCGACCTCGGATCGGGATTGTCCGCACTCGATGCCGCGATTGCGGAAGCGCTCAGCTAGGGAAGTCAGGATATGCAACTCGGCATGATCGGCCTCGGCCGGATGGGCGGCAATATCGTCCGCCGGCTGATGAAGAACGGCCACACCGCCGTGGTCTACGACAAGGATGCGAAGGCGGTCGCAGGCCTTGCCGGCGAAGGCGCCGACCGGCGCCGATACGCTGGAAGATTTCGTGGCGAAACTGGAGAAGCCGCGGACCGCCTGGGTGATGCTGCCGGCCGGCAAGATCACCGAGGCGACCATCGAGGCGCTGGCAAAGCTGATGCAGCCGGGCGACGTCATCATCGATGGCGGCAACACGTTCTGGCAGGACGACGTTCGCCGCGGCGCAGCGTTGAAAGCAAAGGGCCTGCATTATCTCGACGTCGGCACCAGCGGCGGCGTCTGGGGCATCGAGCGCGGCTATTGCATGATGATCGGCGGCGACAAGGCGGTGGTGGACCGGCTCGACCCGATCTTCAAGACGCTGGCGCCAGGGATCGGCGACATCCCGCGCACCCCGGGGCGTGAGGGTCGCGACCCGCGTATCGAGCAGGGCTACATCCACGCCGGCCCGTCCGGCGCCGGACACTTCGTCAAGATGATCCACAACGGCATCGAATACGGCCTGATGCAGGCCTATGCCGAAGGCTTTGATATCCTCAAGAATGCCAACATTGAAGCGCTGCCGCCGGAGCATCGCTTCGACATGAACATCGCCGATATCGCCGAGGTGTGGCGGCGCGGCAGCGTGATCCCGTCCTGGCTGCTCGATCTCACGGCGTCCGCGCTCGCGGAAAACCAGACGCTGGATAGTTACTCGGGTTTCGTGGAAGATTCCGGCGAAGGTCGCTGGACCGTCAACGCCGCAATTGATGAAGCCGTGCCGGCGGAAGTGCTGACGGCGGCGCTCTACGCGCGCTTCCGCTCCCGCAAGGATCACACCTTTGCGGAAAAGATCCTGTCCGCGATGCGGGCAGGTTTCGGCGGCCACAAGGAGCCGCCGAAGAAACCTGACACGAAGGCCTGAGCGTCATGGCGGTCGGTCAGATAGCGCAGAAGAAACCCGATCCCTGCTCCTTCGTCATTTTCGGCGTGACCGGCGATCTCGCGCACCGGCTGGTCGTGCCCGCGCTGTATAACCTCGCGGCCAGCGATCTGTTGCCGGACAGGTTCTGCCTGGTCGGCGTCGCCCGCAAGGGCATGACGAGCGACCGGTTGCGCGACAGCCTGATGAAAGGCCTGCGCCAGTTCGCGACCCGTGCCGTGGACGATGCAATTGCCCAGCGCCTCCTGGCATGCGTGACCTGCGTCGAGGCCGACCCAAAGGAGCCTGAATCGTTCGACGCCATGAGCAAACAGCTCGACGAGCTCGAAGCCACGCGAGAAACCGGCGGCAATCGCCTGTTCTATCTGGCGACGCCGCCTAACGGGTTCCTGCCGATCAGCCGTGAACTCGGCCGCACCGGCATGCTGGCGGAGAATGGCGCATGGCGCCGGCTGGTGGTGGAAAAGCCGTTCGGCACCGACCTCGCTTCGGCAAAAGCGCTCAACAGTGAATTGCTCAAGCTGGTTGAAGAGCACCAGATCTATCGGATCGATCATTATCTCGGCAAGGAGACGGTGCAGAACATCCTGGTGTTGCGCTTCGCCAATGGCATGTTCGAGCCGATCTGGAACCGTAACCATATCGACCACATCCAGATCACCGTCGATGAAAAACTCGGCGTCGGGCATCGCGGCAGCTTTTACGACGCGACCGGCGCGTTGCGCGACATGGTGCCGAACCATCTGTTCCAGCTGCTATCGCTGGTCACGATGGAGCCGCCGGTGAAATTCGACGCCCATTCGGTGCGCTCCGAAAAGGCCGAAGTGCTTTCCGCGATCCAGACCCAGAGCGAGCAGGAGGCGCTGCACAATTCCGTGCGCGGCCAATATCGGGGCGGCAAGATTGGCGATGCCGAAATCGACGACTATCGCAGGACCCCCGACGTCGCGCCCGGCAGCACCACCGAGACCTATGCCGCGCTGAAGCTGACTATCGACAACTGGCGCTGGGCCGGCGTGCCCTTTTACTTGCGCACCGGTAAGGCGCTCGGCGTCAAGCGCACCGAAATCGCCATCAAGTTCAAGCAGGCGCCGTTCGCCATGTTCCGCGACACGCCGGTGGACCGGCTGTCGCAGAACTACCTCATCATCTCGACCGAGCCGACTGAAGGCATCGCGCTGCAGTTCAACACCAAGGTGCCGGGGCCGAACATCAACATCGATGGCGTCGAGATGAAGTTCCGTTACAAGGACTATTTCAAGGCCGAACCTTCCACTGGCTACGAGACGCTGATCTATGACTGCATGATCGGCGACAACATCCTGTTTCAGCGCGCCGACAGCGTCGAGGCCGGCTGGCGGGCGGTGCAGCCGTTCCTCGATGCCTGGAAGAACGCAGGCGGCAAGGGGTTGAAGGTTTACGAACCGGGCAGCGAAGGACCGGAGGAAGCCAACGATTTGCTTGAACGCGACGGCCGAAGCTGGCGAAAGCTCGGGTGAACCATGGCCGCGAACGACAATCGCCACGTAATCACGGTCGCCGATCCAGCGGCAATGGCGGCGACCGCCGCCGAACACATACTGGCCACAACAGCCGCCAACAGCGGCCGCGTGGCGATCTGCCTGACCGGCGGATCGAGCCCGAAGCGGCTTTATCAGCTGCTTGCGACCGAGCCGTATCGAAGCCGGATTCCGTGGCAGCGCGTGCACTGGTTCATCGGCGACGAACGCTTCGTGCCGGCGGATGACCCGCTGAACAACATGGGCATGGCGCGAGCGGCGTTCCTGGACCAATGCGCGCCGGCGGCGAACATCCATCCGATTCCGACCGCGACCGCCGACCCTGCCGATCCCGACAGCGGCGCCGCGCTTTACGAGCGGGAGCTGCAATCGTTCTATGGCGCCGATACGCTCGATGATGCCCGCCCCCTGTTCGATCTCGTGCTGATGGGCGTCGGCCCCGACGGCCATACCGCCTCGCTGTTCCCAGACGATCCCGCGCTCGACGAGACGGCGCGCTGGGTCGTCGGCGTCCCTCGCGCCAATGTCGAACCATTCGTGCCACGCGTGACCCTCACGCTGTCTACCCTCGCCTCGTGCCACGAAATGCTGTTCGAGGTTTCGGGCCGCGATAAACGTGCGATCTTGACGCGCCTCTTCGCAGGCGAGAACCTGCCCGCCAACTGCGCGCGATCCACCGGCGAGACGGTCTGGCTGGTGGACCGGGCCGCGATTCCGGAGAATTTTGGTGGGCAGTAAGACTCCTTGTGCGCTGGTGGTGATGGGCGTTTCCGGCTCAGGCAAGAGCACCATCGCCGACCATCTCGCCAGACGACTCGGCTGGCGCTACGAGGATGGCGACAGGCTTCACCCGGCGAGCAACGTCGCGAAGATGAGCGCCGGCCATCCGCTGACGGACGAGGACCGCTGGCCGTGGCTGCAGGCGATTGCCGACGAGATCGACCGCCTCTCGGCCGCCGGTGAGCGCGCCGTGATCGCCTGCTCGGCGCTGAAGCGCGCCTATCGCGACGTTCTGGTGCACGGCCGCGACGATGTCCGCATCGTTTTTCTCGACGGAACGCAGGATCTGATCGCCGCCCGGCTTGCCGCGCGCAAGGGGCACTTCATGCCGCCCGGCCTGCTCGCCAGCCAGTTCAAGACGCTGGAGCGGCCGGGAGCGGACGAACGGCCGATCATTGTATCGATCGATGCGCCGGTCGAGAAAATCGTGGATGACATCGTCACTCAATTGAACCTGGTTCCCCAATGACACGTATCGCGCTTGTTGTTTCCGACGTCGACGGCACCCTGTTGACGAAGGACAAGGTTCTGACCGATGGCGCAAAGGCAGCCGTGCGCAAGCTGCATGCGGCCGGCATCGGCTTCACCATCGTCTCCAGCCGGCCGACCATCGGCATGGGTTTTCTGATCGAGCCGCTTTCGATCACGCTTCCCGTCGGCGCCTTCAACGGCAGTTCGATCGTCGACGCCGGGCTCAAGCCGATCGAGCAGCATCTGATCCCCCCTGCCGTCGCGCAGCGCAGCCTCGACGTGCTCGATGCGTTCGGCGTCGATATCTGGCTGTTCACCAACGAGCGCTGGTACACGCGCAATCCCGACGGCGAATACGTCCCGCACGAGAAGCGGGCGATCAAGGCCGATCCGGCCATCATCGGCGATTTCACGCCGCATCTCGCAGAAGCCTGCAAGATCGTCGGCGCCAGTTCGGACGCGGCGCTGCTGCAGCGTTGCGAGGCGGCGATGCGGGAGGCGGTCGGGCACGAGGCCACGGCGGTCCGTTCGCAAACCTATTATCTCGACATCACCCCGCCCGGTCATGACAAGGGCACCTTCGTGGACGCCATGGCGAAGCGGCTGGGTATTCCGGGCGGCGCGATTGCGACGATCGGCGACATGGAGAACGATCTGCCGATGTTTGCCAGGAGCGGCGTTTCATTCGCGATGGGCAATGCGGCCGACGGCATCAAGCAGCACGCGACGCATGTGACCGACAGCAACGAGCGCGACGGATTTGCGGCTGCGATCGAGACGGTGCTGCAGCTCGGATAATTTTTGACGCGTTTTCTGCGCAGGCAAAGTCTACGCAATCTGCGTAAACTTGATTGCTATGCGACCCGGCATCCACCCCGGATCAAGTCCGGGGCAGGCTTTCGCTCGAAAACGCCATGCTCCGGCGTATCAAGCCTGCGTGAAGGATAAATCGAGGAATTCTCAAAGTCTTGGCGCGGCGAATCCGCTTTTGTTGGCCGGCACGATCGGCAAGCGCGAGCCGGTGCCCGACCGCCGTCCTCCTCCCATGAAGGCAGGTTCATCCCAGCCCGGGCCTGCCGCGGCGAAGACGGATGCCGGCTCGCGCGACTTGCCATCGGACAGATGAGGACTAAGACGCGATGACGCTCCTCGTCACGCAGCGAAAGCCGACGTGACTGGTCGAGGTATCGACTGGCTCGGCGTGGCGCGCGGCCGGCCGATAGCGGCGGCAGTAGTTCGGCGCGCAGAGATGCGAGCCGCCCTTCAGCACCTTGCGCGGAATTCTGATGTTGGGCTGGCAGGGGTCGTAGCTGTGGTCCTCCCGGCCGCCCCGCGGATTTTCGGGAATGCAGCACGCCTTTGGCGCGTCGGCCTCGTGCTTCGGCGCGTACCAGTCGCTGGTCCACTCCCAGACATTGCCGATCATGTCGAAAAGGCCGTAACCGTTAGGCGGAAAGGCCGTCACCGGCGAGGTGTGTTCATAGCCGTCTTCGTTATGGTTATGCCGCGGAAAATCACCCTGCCAGGTATTGGCCATGTACACGCCGCCGGGCGTAAAATGGTCGCCCCACGCGAACTCGGCACCCTCCAACCCGCCACGCGCGGCAAACTCCCACTCCGCTTCGGTCGGCAGATCCTTGCCGGCCCAGTTGGCGTAGGCGACAGCATCCGAATACGAGATGTGCACGACAGGGTGATTATCGAGAACGTTGATATTGGTCTTGGGACCATATGGATGGCGCCACTCTGCGCCTTCCATAAAGGACCACCACTGGCTCCAGTCGCATAGATCGAACGTCGACCGCGGCCGCGCGAACACCAGCGAGCCTGCATAGAGCATATGCGGCAGTGCGCCGGGATAGTCCTTCGGGTCGGGCGGAACTTCCGCCGTCGTCACATGGCCCGTCGCCATCACGAATTGCTTGAATTGCCGGTTTGTAACCGGCGTCCGGTCGATCCAGAAGCCATCGACCGCCACCCGGTGGCTTGGCGCCTCCTCGGCGTAGTGCCGGTCCGATCCCATACGAAACGTGCCGCCGGGAATCCAAACCATGTCTCGGGCGCGATCACCGGATGATCGAACGCCCTGCTCCTTGTTCAGCCGAAGCATCGTCGTCATGGCAATTTCAACCGGCTTTTCGATTGCCGCGGACAAGCGCCCCAAGAATCCCCGGTCAGCGGTTTTTGGCTTTTTTGAATTCACCTTTACGTTAAATCGATCAAATGATCGGTAAGTTCCCCTTCCCTATTCCACTCAGCGTGGTGGATGCCTTATTCAACGTAACCGAAGTGAACGCCGCTGTGATGTACAGTTCGTGCCAATCTTCGATCCTTCGCTTTCTCCCTGAAGACCCCTGCAACACTCGTTGATCATTCAGCCGGCGCGAACGCAGGCTTCTCCGACAATTCAAATCAAAGCTTCGCCGGGCAGGAACCCTCCATGTCTCGCTCGCTCATAAATTGAGTTGTCGGCCTGCGCGGATGTCGCATAGTGTTCTGTGAAATGCATAAGGGCTGAGTTCTCGCGCGACACACGACTTGAGCCTAGATTCAGGCGCATTGTATTGAATGCCATCTAACAGGGCAGTGAAGCAGCGGGCTTTGGCGATGGACGGCTTGACGGTCACCACGTCTCGCGTCGATGGTTTCGAAGGTTTTCGCGATGCCGTCCACGGCTCGCATGTCGATGTGATGCAGCTTCAGCGCGGCCGGTTTAGCGGCCGGCTGACTCATATCGGCGTCGGAGACTTCACCCTCAGCGTCGGATCGTTCTCCGTCGGACTCCGGACACAACGAACGTCGTCCGACCCCAAGCTCATCGTCGGCATGCTGCTCGGCGCGGAAAGCCGCGTCACGCACTGGTCGTACGACATGGACCCGGGGGATGTTCTGGTGATTCCGCCCGGCATCGACCATGACGGGCGATTCCATGGCGCTGCGTCGTATGCGGCGCTTCGGTTCGACCTGTCCGACGTGGCCGGCGTTTTCGGCGGCGAGAACTGGATGGGCGATCCGGCAAACTGGAGCCAAAAAAGCCGCTATCGCGCCGACCCACGTACCGGCGCGGAAGCCGTGGCAAGACTGCGCGAGATCGTCTCGCGACTAGCCGAGCCGGACACTCGCGTGTCGCCGACGGCCGCCGACTTCTGGCGTCGTGCCATCATCGATGTCGTCACCGCGACCGTCCTGCATTCGCAACCGCCCGGCATGACAGAGGCGATTCCATCGGCGATCCGGCTAACGCGGAAGGCCGAGCATTATATCGAAGCCGCGGGCGCCCGGCCCGTGCATATTTCCGAGATTTGCACCGAGTGCGGCGTATCCCGCCGCAGCCTTCATCGTGCGTTCGACGAAGTGCTCGGCATCGGTCCGGTTACCTTCCTTCAACGCAAGCGGTTATGCGACGTTCATTCCGCGCTTCGCGACTCCGATCCGGCCACGACGACGATCTCGGAAATCGCCCTGCAACATGGCTTCCTCAATCTCGGAAGGTTTTCCGGCTACTACCGCGCGCTGTTCGACGAGTATCCGTCGGAGACGTTTGGCAAACCTTGTCCCGGCCGGGCTCGGCAGCGGCCGGCCGAGCCCGCCGCTATTTCGATCGCTGCATCGCCGGCTTCTCGGTCGATTTCTTCGCCACGCTGAGATTATGTGCGGTGTTGATCAGCGCGATGTGCGTCAGCGCCTGCGGGAAATTGCCGGTCTGGCGGCGGGCGGCCGTATCGTACTCCTCGGCCAACAGGCCGAGATCGTTGGCGACCGCCACCACGCGGGTAAACAGCTCTTGCGCGTGAGCGAGCTCGCCCGTCAGCACGTAGGCATCGGCGAGCCATAGCGTGCAGGCGAGGAACGCGCCTTCGGCCGGTTGCTGCTCCGCTTCGCGGGGGTCGTGCCGCAGCACAAAACCG
Source organism: uncultured Alphaproteobacteria bacterium (assembly GCA_963790735.1). Lineage (GTDB taxonomy): Bacteria > Pseudomonadota > Alphaproteobacteria > Rhizobiales > Xanthobacteraceae > Bradyrhizobium. Next base: position 23,183 of record CAWBQP010000048.1, read on the forward strand.
TCGCGCATCAGATGCCGTTCGACCGCAGCGAGCGTGCCGCGAACGCGCGGATCCTCCGGCGGCAGAAATCCCACCGACGGCAACAGCAAGATGCTGGCATCGAGCATCTTCGAGCCGTAGGACTCGACGAACGCGTTCAGTTCGGGATCGAAGCCTCTGGCGCAGACGTCGAGGTGGATGGCGTCGCGCAGCGCGCGCCACTTCTCGAGCGGCGCCTTGAAGCCGAACGTCTCGGCGCTCTTGATGCCGCGGTCGAACGCGACCCAGGTCATCACCTTCGACGAGACATAATGCCTGCCCGCGCCGCGGCGCTCCCAGATGCCGTGATCGGGCTGGTCCCATACCTCGGCAAGATGCTCGAGCACCGTGCATTCCACCGCCCAGGTGCTTGCATCCAGTTCGAGCTTGGCCGTGCGCCATTGATGAAAGGCGTCGATCAGTTCGCCGTAGACGTCGAGCTGCAGTTGCGCGTGCGCGGCGTTGCCGACCCGCACCGGCTTTGCGCCTTCGTAGCCGGGCAGCCATGTGGCCTCCCATTCCAGCAGGCGGCGCTGGCCCATGATGCCGTACATGATCTGCATGTTGGCGGGAGAACCCGCCGCCGCCCGCAACAGCCATTGGTGCCAGGCGAAGGCTTCCTCGGTATAGCCGGAGTTCATCAGCGCCAGCAGCGTGAAGGTGGCGTCGCGCAGCCAGCAGAAGCGATAGTCCCAGTTGCGTTGCCCACCGAGCTTTTCCGGCAGCGAGGTCGTTGGCGCGGCGACGATGCCGCCGGTCGGGGCATAGGTCTGCGCCTTCAGCGTGATCAGCGAGCGCATCACGAGGTCGCGATACTCGCCCTGGTAGGTGCAACGGCTGCACCATTCGGTCCAGAACGCTTCGGCGTCCTTCAACGCATATGAAGGATCGATCGGCTTGGGCACGGGCAGATGCGAGGGGCCGTAGGTGAGCACGAAGGGAACGGTGTCGCCCTCGCCGACCTCAAAATCGGCGACCGTCGTCAGATCCTCGCCGCGGGTCTCGACCGGCGTCCGCAACACCGCCATGTCCTGCCCGCAGATCGCAAGCAGCGCGGAGCCGTCTTCGCTCTTCTTGACCCAGGGAATATCGATGCCGAAGCCGAAGCGGATCACCAGTTGCATGTGCATCCTGACCCGGCCGCGAACGCCACGCACCAGCCGCACCACGTCGGAGGCGTTGCCGCGCGGCGGCATGAAATCGATCAGGTCGACCGCGCCGTCAGCGGTCTCGAACCGGGTCTCCAGAATCAGGGTGTCATCCCAATAGCGGCGCGAGGTGCCGGTAATCTCGCCGGCCGGCGCGATCAGCCAGCGGCCGTGCTTCTCGGTGCCGAGAAGTGCGGCAAAGCAGGCGTCGGAATCGAAGGCCGGCCAGCACAGCCAGTCGATCGATCCGTTCCGGCCGACCAGCGCGGCGGTCTCGCAATCGCCGATCAGCCCATAATCTTCGATACGGCACGGCAAGTGTTTCACCGCTGGAGCGGGCTGGCATTTCTTCGAACTGTCATCCCGCTCCATCTCCATCCTTGAGCATGATCTTTTCGGAAAACCGGCAACCACTTTTCCGGATCTGCTGTATCAAATTGCGGCGCGCGACCGCTCATGGGTTGCCGCCTTGAGCGCGGCGACGTCGACCGTCGATGTCATTTCCTCGATCGGCACCGGAAGCCGCCGCCGCCAGTTCGGATGCTCGTTGACGGTGCCGGGAATATTGGGCTGGTCCACCACCCCGAGCAGGTCCTCCAGCGAGATCGCGAGCAGCCGCGACCTGGTGCGGGCCAGAAAATTCGACACCGAATAGAGATCGTTGCGGTCGATGGCGTGATGGCGCAGCACGTCGTCCAGCATTGCCAGCGCATGCCAGCGTGCCTCGTCGGTCTCGCCCGGATCGATGCCGAGCGAGCGCTTCAGCTTGAGATCGCCGAACGAGCGCCAGCCGGCATAGGTCGAGAGATCGTGGGTGTTGAAAGTGACGAGCGCATTGGTCAGGTAGTGGTCGATATGGCGGAACGAGCCGGCGTCGTCGCGCTCGAACATCATCACGAGATACGACCAGATGCCCCAATCGGCGATCTGGTCGCGAAACCCTTCCGGCACGGTGCCGAGGTCTTCGCCGATCACGACGCAGCGGTTCGCAACGCTTTCCTGCGCGGTCACCGCCAGCAGCGCCTCGAACGGCATCTGGACGTAGACGCCGTCGCGCGGCACTGAAGCCTTGCGGCACCAGATAGAGCCGCTTCAGCCCGAGCACATGGTCGAGCCGGATGGCGCCGGCGTGGCGCATCGAGGCGCGCAGCATGTCGCGGTACGGCGCAAAGGACTGAAGCTCCAGCCCAGCGGCATTGAACCCGGCAAGGCCCCAGGTCTGGCCGGCGGTGTTGAGCGGATCGGGCGGCGCGCCGACGCCGAGATGGCGGGATATCGCAACCTGCTCGTTCCAGGCATCGAACCCATCGGCCTGCACGCCGACCGCGACGTCGAGATAGAGCCCGACCTTCATGCCGAGCTGCTTCGCCAGATCGGCGGCGGCCCCCAACTGCCGGTCGGCGATCCATTGCACGAATTCGACGAACTCGATCTCGTTGGCGTCCTCGCCCTGGCGCAAGCGCAGCGCATCTGGCATCGTCCGGCTGCCGCCACGCTTCCGGCCATTCCCACCACGGCTTGCCGAATTTGTGCCGGAGCACCTCGAAGCAGGCAAAGTGCGACAGCAGGGTGCCGCGCTCGGCGCGGAATTTGTCAAAATCCTGTTGGCGGCCCGGCTTGGCGTTGGCCTTGAAAGCAGCAAAGGCCCTGCGCAGCGCCCGCCACTTCAGACCGGCGACGCCGACGTAATCGACGACATCGCCCGCCCGCAACGGCGCCAGCGCCTCGCTTGTTTCGGAATCGGGCTGAAATTCGGGAAGCCTTTCGACGTCGATATAAAGCGCGTTGAGAAACAGCCGGCTGTTCGGCGAATAGGGGCTGCAATCGCCCGGGCGATCGTCGAACAGGGCATGCAGCGGATTGAGGCCGACACCGTCGGCGCCGAGATGATCGGCGAGTTCGATCAGGCTGGCGAGATCGGTGAAGTCGCCCATGCCCCAGTTGCGCGCGGAGCGAACGCCGTAAAGTTGGGCCGCGAGCAGCCAGCAGCGGTCAAATTCGCCACCAAACGCCCGTTCCGGCGCCGAAATCAGCGGCACGTCCTCGGCGGTCGTGGCGTCGCTCACCTGCAGCCGGTAGACGCCCGGCGGCACGTCCCTGGGCCAGTCGATGGCGTGATCCGAGCTCTCGCCCTTGGCGATAACCCCCGAATCCGCAACGATTTTCCACGCCACCGGGAGCCTGGCTGTAGCCGGAAGCTCGGTTCGCGACGGCCGTCCGGACCGGACCACGACGGGGTGGCCGACCAGCGGTCCCGGGGCCTGCGGCGGCAGGGCATCCAGGATAATTTTGAGCGCGGCGGCGTCCGTCACACGGCGGTGACCCTGACCGTCCAGGAACTCGGTCTGGATTCCCTGGGCTTTGGCTTGAGCAAAAAGGTCCATTCGGCACGTACTTTGCACGCAAACATCAAACGGATGTCGCGAAATTGTCTAATTACGGGAAGGAGATAGACGGTGTCTAACGCTCGGTCCCAGCAACGGTTCCAGGGGAACCAAAGCGAGTCGAGCGGCTTTCTATCTCAGTTCGAAACGTCTCCGTTTCTGCAAACGAAACGGGGACGTCATTTCCATGGCAATGGCATCACCGTGAACAAAAAAGCGCAAACCGCCGAGAGCTCCAACGCCGGCGTCTCCCTTCCTATCGGCGGTGCCTATCCGCTGAATCCGGATGGTAGCCTTATAGTCGAAGCAAAGGGGAGGCCAGCCACTGAGGCCGTCGCTGACGAGCTCTGGTACAAGGACGCGATCATCTATCAGCTGCACGTCAAGGCCTTCGCCGACAGCAACAATGACGGCATCGGCGACTTTGCCGGGCTGACCGAGAAACTGGGATATCTGCAGGATCTCGGCGTCACCACGCTGTGGCTGTTGCCGTTCTACCCCTCCCCCGGCCGCGACGACGGCTACGACATCGCCGATTACGGCGACATCAACCCCGATTTCGGGACGATGAAGGATTTCCGCCGCTTCATCCAGGAAGCCAAGAAGCGCGGCTTGCGGGTCATTACCGAACTCGTCATCAACCACACGTCCGACCAGCACGACTGGTTCAAGCGCGCCCGCCGCTCGGACCCGAATTCAAGCGCCCGCAACTGGTATGTCTGGAGCGATACCGACCAGAAGTACCAGGGCACGCGGATCATCTTCACCGATACCGAGAAATCGAACTGGACCTGGGATCCGGAAGCCGGCCAGTTCTACTGGCATCGCTTCTTCTCGCACCAGCCGGACCTCAATTTCGACAATCCGCGCGTGGTGAGCGCGCTGGTGCAGGTGATGAAGCGCTGGCTCGACACCGGCGTCGACGGCTTCCGCCTCGACGCCATCCCCTATCTCTGCGAGCGCGACGGCACCAACAACGAGAACCTGCCCGAGACGCATGACGTCATCAAAGGGCTGCGCCGCGAACTCGATGCCTACGCCAAGGGCAAGGTGTTGCTGGCCGAGGCCAATCAATGGCCGGAGGACGTGCAGGAATATTTCGGCCGTGGCGACGAATGCCACATGGCCTATCATTTCCCGCTGATGCCGCGCATCTACATGGCGATCGCGCAGGAAGACCGCTTTCCGATCACCGATATCCTGCGCCAGACGCCGGACATCCCCGGTAACTGCCAATGGGCGCTGTTCCTGCGCAATCACGACGAGCTGACGCTGGAAATGGTCACCGACGTCGAGCGCGATTATCTGTGGTCGACCTACGCCAACGATCCGCGTGCCCGCATCAATGTCGGCATCCGCCGGCGGCTGGCGCCGCTGATGGACAACGACCGGCGCAAGATCGAGTTGATGAACTCGCTGTTGCTGTCGTTCCCCGGCACGCCGATCATCTATTACGGCGACGAGATCGGCATGGGCGACAACATCTATCTCGGTGACCGCAACGGCGTCCGCACGCCGATGCAGTGGACACCGGACCGCAATGGCGGCTTCTCGCGCGCCGATCCGGCGCGGCTCTACGCGCCGACCATCATGGACCCGGTCTATGGCTATGAGTCCGTCAATGTCGAGGCGCAATCGCGCAGCCTGTCCTCGCTGCTCTCGGCCACCAAGCGGCTGATCGCGGTCCGCAAATCCACGCTCGCGTTCGGCCGCGGCACCATGACGTTCATCCGCCCCGAGAACCGCTCGGTGCTGTGCTATGTGCGCCAGTACCAGGGTGAAGTCATCCTGTGCGTCGCCAACCTGTCGCGATCGGCGCAGGCGACCGAACTCGACCTTTCCGCCTTCCAGGACCGCATCCCGCTGGAAATGCTCGGCCGTACCCGCTTCCCGCCGATCGGCGAACTGCCCTACATGATCACGCTGGCGCCCTACGGCTTCTACTGGTTCGAACTGCAGGAGCGCGACAAGTCGGCGCCGGTGGTGCAGCGGGCCGTGCCCGAGTTCGAAACGCTTGTCGTGCCGCTGAACGCGACCTGGGTGTCGCTGGCGCGCGAGCGCGGCGTGTTCGAGCGCGACGTGCTTCCGGGACATCTGGCGCGCAGCCGCTGGTATCCGGAACGATCGCCCAAGGCGATCCGTCCGGCCCTGACGTCGGCGATTCCGTTCTGCGACATCGGCGACAACCGGCCATGGCTCGCCTTCTTCGAAACGACGCAGCGCGGCGTCAGCACGCGCTACGTGCTGCCGATGCAGATCGAATGGGTGCGCTTCGACCGCGAGCGCTACAACCCGCATGCGCTGGCCGCCGTTCGGCAAGGAGCCCGCGAAGGCACCCTGCTCGACGTCGCCACCGACCAGATCTTCATCGCGCTATTGTTGCGCAATCTGCAGCAATCGCTGACGGTCGACGAGAGCGAACAGGGCTTGCGGCTCGAATTCCGGCCAACCAACCGCTTCAGCGACAAGCCGATCCGGCAGCCCGAGCACATCCGCATCGTCGAGTCCGACCAGCCCCGCAGCACCGCCCTGGTGGATAACGACTATGTCGTCAAGATCTACCGGACGCTTCAGCCCGGCCCCAATCCCGAGATCGAGATGGGGCGCTTCCTCACCGACGTCGCGAACTTTCCCAACGCGCCGGCGCTGCTCGGCAGCGTCGAGCTGGTCGAGGGCAACGAGAAGAGCGCGGTCGGCGTCGTTCACGCCTTCGTCGCCAATCAGGGCGACCTCTGGACCGTGAGCGCGGCCTATCTCGATCGCTTCGTCGAGGAGCAGCGCCTGCTGGCGGCGAGCATGCATCCCGGCGAGCGCGAGGAAGAGATCCCCTATCTGCGTTACATGTCGCAGGCCGGGCGGCGCGTGGCCGAGCTGCATGTTGCGCTCGCCGGCAACAGCGAGCTTGCCGAATTCGCGCCGGAGCCGGTCGGCCGCGACGACGTGCAGCGCTGGATCGACGATCTGATGCTGTGCGCCGGGCGCGTTTTCGATGCGCTCCGGCAGCGGCGGGAAACGTTGAGGGAGGCCGACCGCCCGCTGGCCGACCAGGTGCTGGCGTTGCAGCCGGCCCTGCCGGGTTTGCTGGAAACGCTGCTGCTGCGCGAGGCCGATGCCGCCAACATCCGCTGCCATGGCGACCTCGATCTCACCCAGTTGCTGATCGTCAAGGACGACATCTTCATCGTCGACTTCGAAGGCGCGCCGCGGCGCAGTATCGCCGAACGCCGGCGCAAGGCGCCCGCGGCGCGCGACATCGCCAGCCTGGTCCGATCGATCGATTATTCGGCAACCGCAGCCCTTGAGCGCGCGCTCAAAGTGGCCCACGATGAGCACGGCAAGCTCGGCGCGGCGCTTGGCGAGTGGCGCGACCGGGCGACGGCCGCATGTCTCGCCGCCTACCACGAGGCCATGACCGATCAGCGGCTGTGGCCCGCCGATCCGGAGGCCGCAGACGGCTTGCTGACCTTCTTCCTGCTCGAGAAGGCCTTGAACGAAATCGAACACGAATTGTCATTCCGGCCGGAATGGCTGCGCGTGCCGCTGACCGGGATCATCAGAATGTTGTCGCAACCATCCTTCGAGGCCTCATGACCAAGCTACCCGCCGAGGCCTACGCGATCATCGAAGGCAAGCATTCCGATCCGTTTCGCTATCTCGGCTTGCACAGCGAAGGCGGCCACAGCGTGGTGCGCGCTTTCATCCCCGAAGCTTCCAACGTGGAGGCGGTCGGCGAGCATGGCGAGACGGCGCCGCTGCAACGGATTCACGATGCCGGGCTGTTCGCAGGCGCGCTGCCGAACGGCTCCAAACGCTACCAGCTCCGCGCCCGCTTCGGCGAAAACGTCGTCGATCTCGACGACCCCTACCGCTTCCCGCCCGTGCTCAGCGACTTCGATCTCTATCTGCTGGGCGAAGGCACCCACCGGCGGATCTACGACAAGCTCGGCGCGCATCCGATAACGCTCGACGGCGTCGACGGCGTGGCGTTCGTGGTGCTGGCGCCGAACGCCAAGGCCGTCAGCGTGGTCGGCGATTTCAATTTCTGGAATGCGCTGCGGCATCCGATGCGGGTGCGCGGCGTCGGCTATTGGGAATTGTTCGTGCCCCATGCCCACGCCGGCGACCGCTACAAGTTCGACGTCACCGGCCCCGACGGACGGCATCTGCCGCTGAAATCCGATCCGGTGGCCTTCGCGGCGGAAGTCCGGCCCTCAACGGCCTCGATCGTCGTCGACGAAAGCAGAATCCCGCATCCGCGCCCCGCGCCATCGGGCATCAACGCGCTGGGTGCGCCGATCTCGATCTACGAGGTGCATCTCGGCTCGTGGCGACGCAAGAACGGCAATGAATGGCTGAGCTATCGCGACCTCGCCGAACAGCTTCCGGCCTATGCAAAGGACATGGGCTTTACCCATCTCGAGTTTCTGCCCGTCAGCGAGCATCCGTTCGACGGATCATGGGGCTATCAGCCGACCGGCCTGTACGCGCCGACCAGCCGGTTCGGCACGCCGGAAGATTTTTCCGCGCTCGTCGATGCCTGCCATCGCGAGGGGATCGGCGTATGGCTCGACTGGGTGCCCGGACATTTTCCCGACGATCCGCATGGGCTCGGCTATTTCGACGGCACCGCGCTCTACGAGCACGCCAATCCGCTGCAGGGCCGCCACCTCGACTGGGGCACGCTGATCTACAATTACGGCCGCACCGAAGTGGTCAATTTCCTGGTCTCCAACGCGCTGTTCTGGTTCGATCGCTACGGCGTCGACGGCCTGCGCGTCGATGCCGTCGCCTCGATGCTCTACCTCGACTACAGCCGGCCCGCCGGCGAGTGGATTCCAAACCGGCATGGCGGCCGGGAAAATCTCGAAGCCATCGAATTCCTGCGCCGCTTCAACATCGAACTGTTCGGGCATTTTCCGGAAGCCACCACAGCCGCGGAAGAATCCACCGCATGGCCGCAGGTCTCGCAGCCGGTCGAATATGGCGGGCTCGGCTTCGGCTTCAAATGGAACATGGGCTGGATGCACGACACGCTGAAATATATCGGCAAGGATCCGGTGTACCGGAAGCACCATCACGGCGACGTCCTGTTCGGCCTGCATTACGCGTTTTCGGAGAATTTCATTCTGCCGCTGTCGCATGACGAAGTCGTGCACGGCAAACGCTCGATCCTCGGCCGCATGCCGGGCGACGAGTGGCAGCGGTTTGCGAACCTGCGCGCCTATTACAGTTTCATGTTCGGCCATCCCGGCAAGAAGCTTTTGTTCATGGGCTGCGAGTTCGGCCAGCAGCGCGAGTGGAATCACGATCAGTCGCTCGACTGGCACCTTTTGGGGCAACAGCGGCACGCCGGTATCCAGAATCTGATCCGCGATCTCAACCGGCTCTATCGTAGCCGTACCGGCGCTGCACGAGATGGACTGCAACCAGGCGGGATTTGAATGGGTGATCACCCATGATTCCGCCAACAACATCTTTGCCTGGCTGCGCAAGGGTTACGATGCGCACGCACGCTGCCTCGTGGTCGTGAACTTCTCTCCGAACGTCTATCGCAATTACCGCGTCCGGGTGCCGTTCGCCGGCAAGTGGAAGGAAGCGCTCAATTCCGACTCCGCCAATTATGGCGGCAGCAATGTCGGCAATGTCGGCGAAGTCCACACCCTGGAAGGCAGCATCCCCGAGCTCAACCTGACCATCCCGCCGCTGGCCGCGATCTTTCTCGTACCGGAAAGCTGACGCATGCGATTGTCCGCGGGAAGCCCCGCCCGCTTAGGTGCAAGCTGGGACGGACGGGGCACCAACTTTGCGCTGTTCTCGGCCAATGCGGAAAAGGTCGAGCTTTGCCTGTTCGACGGCCAGGGCCGCCGCGAACTCGAGCGGATCGAACTGCCCGAGCGCAACGAGGATGTCTGGCATGGCTATCTCAACGACATCTCGCCCGGGCAGCTCTATGGCTATCGCGTCCACGGCCCCTATGCGCCCGAGCGCGGCCACCGCTTCAACGCCAACAAGCTGCTGCTCGATCCCTACGCCAAGCGGATCGCCGGCCGGCTGGTGTGGAGCGACGCGCATTTCGGCTATCGCACCGGCAGCGCGCGCGAGGATCTCTCCTTCGACCGCCGCGACAATGCGCGCGGCATGCCGAAGGCGGTCGTGGTCGACGAGAACTTCAACTGGGGGCGCCGCGAGATACGGCCGAACATCGCCTGGGAAGACACCATCATCTACGAGGCCCACGTCAAGGGCCTGACGCAAAAGCGCGACGACGTCGGTCCGGGCTGGCGCGGCACCTATGGCGGGCTGTGCTCGCCGGCAATGATCGACCATCTCAAGCGGCTCGGCGTCACCACCGTCGAATTGCTGCCGATCCACGGGCTGATCGACGACCGGGTGCTGGTCGAGCGGAAGCTTGCGAACTACTGGGGCTACAACACGCTGGCGTTCTTCGCGCCGGAGCCGCGCTATGCGCAGGACAATGCGCTCGACGCGTTCCGCACCACGGTGGCGCGGCTGCACGACGCCGGCATCGAGGTGATGCTCGACGTGGTCTATAACCACACCGCCGAGGGCAACCATCTCGGCCCGACGCTATCGTTCCGCGGCATCGACAACGCGTCCTATTACTGGCTCAACAAGGAAAACCCGCGCTACTACGACGACTTCACCGGCTGCGGCAGCTCGGTCAACCTCACCCATCCGCGCGTGCTGCAGATGGTGATGGATTCGCTGCGCTACTGGGTCGAGGTCTGTCACGTCGACGGCTTTCGCTTCGACCTTGCCACCACGCTGGCGCGCACGCCGAACGGCTTCGACCGCAATTCGTCGTTTCTGACCGCGGTGCGGCAGGACCCGGTGCTGGCGACGGTGAAGCTCGTCGCCGAGCCGTGGGACCTCGGCATGGGCGGCTATCAGGTCGGCGCGTTTCCCTCGCAATGGTCGGAATGGAACGACCGCTATCGCAGCGCGATGCGCCGTTACTGGAGCGGCGAAGGCAGCCTGATCGGCGAGGTATCGCGCCGCATGACCGCCTCCTCCGACCTGTTTCATCACGACAACCGCGCAACCCGCGCCGGCATCAATCACATCACCGTCCATGACGGTTTCACGCTGGCCGACCTGTTCAGCTACAACGACAAGCACAACGAGGCCAACGGCGAGGACAATCGCGACGGCTCCAACGACAACCAGAGCAACAATTGCGGCCATGAGGGCCCGACCAGCGACGCCGCGATCGTTGCGCTGCGCCGGCAGCTCCGCAAGAACCAGCTCGCCTGCCTGTTCCTCGCGCAAGGCACGCCCTTGATGCTGGCCGGCGACGAGGTCGGCAATTCGCAGAACGGCAACAACAACGCCTATTGCCAGGATAATGAGACCGGCTGGGTGAGCTGGGACAATCTCGGCAAGCCAGGCGACGATCTCACCGATTTCGTCAGCCACATGACGACCCTGCGCCGGCGCTTCGCGCAGCTGCGCTGCCAGCGCTGGCTCTCCGGGCGGCGCAAGGATGGCTCCTATGGCGTGCTATGGCTGACGCCGGCGGCCGAGGAGATGCAGGAAGCCGACTGGAATTTTCCGGAGGGACGGTTCCTCGCCTACGTACTGGGGCCGATGGAACCAGGGCAGCCGCCGATCTTTATCGTGCTGAATGCCGCCCCTGAAGAGATCGCTTTCACATTGCCCAAGATGCCCGAGTACAAAAACTGGCACCCAGTGCTGAACACGACTGAGGCCGTGCTGAGCCCGACCGCATTCGGTTCGGGCGCCGAGACCAGCGCGCCGCCGCGGTCGGTGCTTGCCTTTGCGGGCATGGCATGAACGACCGGCAATTCGGCCCGTGTCTGGCAAACTACGGCACGCGGTTTCGGCTGTGGGCGCCGGCGGCCGAGCGCGTCGATGTCATGCTGGAGCAACCGCACGCGATGAAACGCGGCGAGGACGGCTGGTTTACGGCCGACATCGCCGGCGTGAAGGCCGGCGCGCGCTACAAATTCCGCATCGATGACGAGATCGACGTGCCGGATCCGGCGTCGGCGTTTCAGCCCGATGACGTCTTCGGCCCCAGCGAAGTGATCGATCACGAAGCCTATCCATGGCGCGCTACCAACTGGCGCGGACGGCCGTGGCAGGAGGCCGTGATCGTCGAGGCCCATGTCGGGACCTTCACCGAACAAGGCAGCTATCGCGCGATGATCGACAGGCTCGATCATCTCGTTGAAACCGGCATCACCGCGCTGGAATTGATGCCGCTGGCGGATTTCGCAGGCTCCCGAAACTGGGGCTATGACGGCGTGCTGTGGTACGCGCCCGACAGCGCCTATGGCCGCCCCGAAGATCTCAAGGCGCTGATCGACGAAGCGCATCTGCGCGGGCTGATGGTGATGCTCGACGTGGTCTACAACCATTTCGGCCCGGAAGGGAATTATCTCGGCCGCTATGCGCCCTCCTTCTTCACCGAAGCGCACACGCCCTGGGGCAGCGCGATCGACTATCGCGTGAAAGAGGTCCGCGCCTTCACGATCGAGAACGCGCTGCACTGGCTGCGTGACTATCGCTTCGATGGCTTGCGGCTCGATGCCGTCAACTCGATCGCCGAGCCGGGCGGGCTGTCGCTGCTGCACGATCTCAGCGCCGCTGCCGGCCGGCTCGCCGCGGAAACCGGCCGGCACATACATCTGGTGCTGGAGAACGGCGACAACCGCGCCAGCATTCTGGACGCCATTGAAGACCCGCCGCACGGAAAATATCGCGCGCAATGGAACGACGACTATCACCACGCCTGGCGCGTGCTGATGACCGGCGAGAAGCAAGGTTACTATGTCGACTACCAGCGGTCGCCGCTGTCGGACATCGCGCGCGCGCTGTCATCTGGCTTCGTTTATCAGGGAGAACCGTCGGCGTTTCGCGGCGGCAAGCGGGGCGAGCCGAGCGGCCATCTGGCGCCGATCGCCTTCATCAACTTCCTGCAGAACCACGACCAGATCGGCAACCGCGCGCTGGGCGACCGGCTCGAAGGCAATGCCGACGCGCGGATGATCGAGGCGGCGCTTCAGGTCCTGCTGATCGCGCCTCACATTCCCATGCTGTTCATGGGCGAGGAATGGGGCTCAACCGTCCCCTTCCCGTTCTTCTGCGACTTCGGCGGCGATCTCGCCGACGCCGTCCGCAAGGGCCGCCGCGTTGAGCTGGCCTGGGCCTATGCGGAATATGGCGATGAGGTCCCCGACGCGCTTGCGGCTTCGACGAGGGACTCTGCGGTGCTCGACTGGGACAGTCGCGAGGCGCCTGCGGGCCGAAAACGCCTGACGCTCGTGCGAGAACTGCTGCGAACCCGGAAGCAACAGATTGTCCCCCGTCTGGCCGGCGCCGCCTTCGGCAAGGCACAGGTGGCACACGGTGGTTTGCTGACGGCCGATTGGCGGATGGGCGACGGCGCCACGCTTCGCCTTCTCGCCAACCTGTCGGACCAGGCCATCAGCCATGCGTCCGGTGGACCCGCGGGAACCCTGATCTGGGGCAGCGAGTTGGGCGGCAGCGTCCCGCCATGGACGGTGCTCTGGCGCATCGGATAGGAAAAATGCCCCCGGCGATCCCGATCGCGACCTACCGCCTGCAATTATCGGCGGATTTCGATTTCGACGCCGCCGCTTCCGTGGTGCCCTACCTGAAGGCGCTCGGCATCACGCATCTCTATGCCTCGCCCTTCATGCGCGCCCGCAAGGGCAGCACGCATGGCTACGACGTCACCGACCACGCCCAGTTCAATCCGGAGCTCGGCGGCGAAGCCGGCTTCGAGCGGCTGAGCGCCGTGCTGCGGCAACACGATCTCGGGCTGATCCTGGATTTCGTGCCGAACCATATCGGCGTGCATTTTGCCGACAATCCATGGTGGCTCGACGTGCTGGAATGGGGCCCCGCCTCGCCTCACGCCGCCTCCTTCGACATCGACTGGGAGCAGTTGCCCTACCGCGCCCGCGGCGGCGTGCTGCTGCCGATCATCGGCTCGTCCTACGGTCAGGCGCTGGAAAATGGCGAGATCGAACTGCGCTATGACACCGGCGAAGGCAGTTTTTCGGCCTGGTATTTCGAACACCGGCTGCCGATCGCGCCGGAACGTTATGGCGAAATCCTGCGCATGATAATCAAGGAGGCAGGCGCGGAGGAAAGCGCGCCCGGCAAGGCGATGCTTGCGCTGGCTTCGCGACACCAAGGACCACGCCGTCCGAACCGCAAGGAAGCACCGGGCTTCAAGGCCGAGTTGAAGGCGATCTCCGGTGCGGCGGACATCATCGCGCGATGGGCTCGCAGCCTATCGCGCCGGGCCGGATCGCACAGCGCCGACGCTTTCGCTGCACCATCTGCTCGAACGCCAGCACTACAAGCTCGGCCACTGGCGGCTCGCTTCCAGCGACATCAACTACCGGCGCTTCTTCGACATCAATACGCTGGCCGGCTTGCGCGTCGAGGACGCCGGCACCTTCGAGGCGATCCATCGCGCTGGTCAAACGGCTGATTGCGGAGGGAAAGCTCGGCGGGTTGCGGCTCGATCATATCGACGGCCTGCGCGATCCCGTCCAGTATTTCCAGCGCCTGCGCCGGCTGGTCCGCGACGCGCATGGCGGCCGAAGCCAGCCCTTCTACGTGGTGGTCGAGAAAATTCTCGGCGAACACGAAAAGCTGCCGTCATTCGCCGGCGTTCACGGCACCACCGGCTATGAGTGGTTGAACGCCATCACCCAGGTGCTGACCGACGGAAGCGGCCTGGAGCCGCTCGACGAGATCTGGCGGCAGGTCAGCAACCAATCGCCAAAACTCGAGCCTATCCTGCGGGAGGCAAAACGCCGCGTGCTGGAAACGCTGCTGACCAGCGAATTCACCGTGCTGACGCGCCTCTTGGCGCGGATCGCCAGCGGACATTACTCCACCCGCGACTATTCCGCCGATGGCCTGCGGCAGGCGCTCGAACTCTATGTGCTGCACTTCCCGGTGTACCGCACCTACCTGACATCGTCAGGTCCATCCGCGCATGATCGCCAGTTGATATCAGCGACGATCGAACGGGCGCGCGCCGACTGGTTTGCCGCCGATGACGGCATTTTCGACTTTCTCCGCGACACCCTGACGATGGACCTGATCAAGCCCGGGCGCGCGCACCACAGCGCACCGCGCGTCAGACGTTTCGCGTTGAAGGTGCAGCAGTTCACCGGCCCGATGATGGCGAAGTCGCTGGAGGACACGACGTTCTACCGCTACCACCGCCTGCTCGCCCTCAATGAGGTCGGCGGCGATCCGGCGGCCAGAGCGCTTTCGGCCGGCGAGTTTCACGGGATGATGCGGGCTCGCGCCAGCGAATGGCCGCATGGCATGACGGCCACCGCGACGCATGACACCAAGCGCGGCGAGGACGCGCGGGCGCGCATCATGGCGCTTTCGGAAATTCCGGGTGAATGGACCAGCGCCGTGGCCCGATGGAAGCTGCTCAACGCGCCGCATCTCTCGGTCGACGGCGATCTGCGCGCGCCGTCGGCAACATTCGAGTACATGCTGTATCAGGCGCTGCTCGGGGCATGGCAGCCGGACGACGCTTCTTTTCCCGCGCGGATGCAGGAATATGCGCTGAAGGCCGCGCGCGAGGGCAAGCAGGAAACGAGCTGGCTCAATCCCCACGCGGCCTATGAGGCGGGCGTCAAGAGCTTCATCGAGAAAATTCTCGATCCCTCGCTCTCAGGCGAATTTCTGAACGCGCTGCAAACGCTCGCGCAGCGGCTGTCGCTAATGGGCGCACTGAATTCGCTCAGCCAGATCACGCTGAAGGCGATGCTGCCGGGCGTACCGGATTTCTATCAGGGCACGGAGCTTTGGGATTTTTCACTGGTCGATCCCGATAACCGGCGGCCGGTCGACTTTGCCGAACGCGCAGGCCGGCTCGGCGCGCTGGAGAAGCCGGATTGGGACCGGCTGGTCGAGAAGTGGCCGAGCGGTCATCTGAAGCTGGCCTGGACACGGCATCTGCTCAAGCTTCGGAACGAACTCGCCGATGTATTCATGGGCGGCGATTACGAGCCGTTGGAAGTGAGCGGGCCGCATCGCGACCATTTCATCGCGTTCGCCCGGCGGCGCGGTCGCGAGGCGGCGATCACCGTGGTCACGCGCTGGTTTGCGCCGCTGACCGACGGCGGCAGACATTGGCCTGGTCCGGGGAATTTTGACGCCGCGCTTGATGTCGGCGGCTATGCGGTGGAAGGTTTTGCCGACGCCGATGCCACGCAGTTGCGGCTGTCGGATCTGCTGGCGCACCTGCCGGTGGCCGTGCTGAGGGCGAGGTTCAACGGCGCGGCCAAACCGGCACGAAAGCGCGGGCGCGACTAGGGCCCCCGTCCCGATTGCATCGGAACGAGGGCCCTAGATTTTTGATTCACGCGTTTTCTTGACGCGAACCGGCCTCCACTTCGCTGGAAAACGCTCTGGGACAACATCAGCTTTTCTTGGTCAGCAACAGCTTGCCGCGGTTCTGGATCGCAGCCTGTGCCACTTCCGCAAAGCGCTGCAACAGCCATGGCAGCACGACTTCCACCTGCACATGATCTTCCGCCACGTCGACATGGCCGGCGGCCGCCTGACCTAGCGCGCGAACGCGAAAAATCATGCGGTTGTCTTCCCATCGCTCCTCATCGACGCTCAGCACCGGCACGCCGGAAGCGGCGCGCGACAGCCCGGTCTTCAGGCGGCGCATGGCCTCTTCGCGCCCGAGGCTGTGCGGGATCGAAACCACCAGCGGTTTAGTCATCGGCAAAAATCCTCTCGTCATCTTAACGCATGTAATTGCACGCCGTTCGAAAAGAAGAGGCGCGCGGATTATCGCGGTGCAATGGGGAACTTTGGAGATTCCGGTTTGTTGTTCCCGTCTCAGGGCAGAACAAACACAACGGGCCCTACCGGGCTGAGGAGAGACTAATGTCAATCGGCACCATCATCCTGATCATTCTTATCATCGCGCTGCTGGGTGGATTCAGCGGCGTCGGCGGCGGGCCGTTCTATGGCACCGGATATTACGGCGGCGGCGGCCTTGGTCTTGTGATCGTGATCCTGCTGATCCTGTTGCTGCTCGGGAAGCTTTGAGCGGGTTGTAGATCGTAGGGGTGGGCAAGGCGCAGCCGTGCCCACCCTTTCCTGCGCGATCAAAAATGGTGGGCACGCTTCGCTTTGCCCACCCTACGTTCCGATCCAACACGAAGACTGTCATCACCCGCCTTGTGCGCAATTGCGCACTGGGGCGGGTGATCCAGTATTCCAGAGACACCGGTGATTAAGCCGATAAGCCGCAGCGTACTGGATACCCCGCCTTCGCGGGGTATGACAGCATAGGATTGCAGCTACATCTTCCCAGCCAACTTCTTCATCGCCGGCTTGATCGACGCCGCCGCGTCGTCGTAGCCGTCCCAGGCTTTTGTCTTTGCCAGCAGCGCCGGCACGGTGCGCACCGTGTACTTCTTCGGATCGAGGTCGCCGCGCACCTGTGGCCAGGTCAGCGGCATCGAGACGGTGGCGCCCTCGCGCGCACGCGGCGACAGCACGGCGACTGCGGTCGAGAGCCGGTCGTTGCGCAGATAGTCGAGGAAGATCTTTCCCTTGCGCAGCTTCTTCGACATGTTGAGCAGATAGCGCTCGGGATCATCATTCGCCATCCACTGGCAGATGCCTTGCGCGAAGGCCTTGGCTTCCTTCCAGCTCACCTTGTCCCTTGCGCCATGAAGCAGCGGCGTCACCACATGCAGGCCCTTGCCGCCGGTGGTCTTGCAGAAGCTTTCGAGACCGACCGCCGTCAGCCGCTGCCGCATCTCCTTGGCGGCCTCGATCACCTCCGAAAATTCAACGTTCGGCGCGGGATCGAGATCGAACACCAGCCGCCCCGGCGTGTCGTAGTCGTCCGGCGCGCAATTCCAGGGATGCAGCTCCAGTCCGCCGCTCTGCGCCACCGCCGCCAGCCCCTCGACCTGGTCGATCTGCAAATAGGGTTTGCGATCGCCTGCGACCTTGGCAAGCTTCAGCAGATCCGAGCCGCCCGGCATGCCGTGGCGCTGAAAGAAGGTTTCACCCTTGATGCCGTCCGGCGCGCGCAACACGGAGCACGGACGGCCCTTGAGGTGGACGATCATCCACTCCCCGACCGCTTCGAAATACTGCGCGAGGTCGAGCTTGGTGACGGCCTCGCCGTCGCCGCCGTCGGGCCACAGCGCCTTGTCGGGTTTCGAGATGGCGACGCCCATCACCTCGGCGGATTTGGCCGATGATTTCACGGACCGCACTACGGGCTTTGCAATTCCAGTCATGGCAGGCCTCTCCGCGCGTATCTCCTTCGCCGGCTTGTCCTGCCGCAGCCCCTTGAACGCGGCCTGCCGGATGTTGCCGCCATCGGTCCAGCCGGCGAACTCGACCTCGGCGACCAGTTCGGGCTTCAGCCAATGCACGTCACGGGCCTTCTTCGGTGCATCCTTGCCGCCGAACGGGCTCTTGTCGGACGCCGCCGCCTTCAACGCCGGCATGATGCGCCGGACGACGTCCTGCCCGAAACCGGTGCCGACAAGGCCGACGAACACCAGATGACCGCCGCGATAGACACCCGCCATCAGCGAACGGAATTTGCCGTTGGTGGTCTTCCAGCCGCCCAGCACCACCTCCTGCCCGCCGCGGATCTTGGCCTTGGTCCAGCTCTCGGTGCGTCCCGAGCGATAGGGCGCATCCAGTTTCTTGGAAACGATGCCTTCCAGCTCCAGTTTCTTTGCCGATTCCAGCACGGTATCGCCGCGATCTTCGAAATGCTCGACGTAGCGGATCAGCTCTTCTTTTCCATTCCGCCGCTCCAGCAGGCGCTTCAAGCGTTCCTTGCGCTCGCGCAGCGGCAGTCGCGCGCAGATCCTCACCGTCGGCAAACAGGAGATCGAACGCAAAGAAGATGAGGTCGCCGGTCTTGTTGTCCGCTATCGCCGCCTGCAGCGCCGAGAAGCTGGGCACGCCGTTGTGGTCCAGCGCGACGATTTCGCCGTCGATCAGCGCATCGGGCAACGCCTTGGCTGCTCTCGCGATGGCGCCGAACTTGCCGGCCCAGTCCAGCCCTTTGCGGGTCAACAACGCTACATCGCCATCCTCGATCCGCAGTTGTACGCGGTAGCCGTCGAACTTGACTTCATGGCACCAGCCGTCCGAATTCGGCGGCCGCTCGACCGAGGCGCAAAGCTGCGGCGCGACGAAATCCGGCATCGCGGAAACCTTCTTCGGCTTGGCGCTTTGCGCTGGCGCGCGGGTCCTGGTCTCCGGCGTGGCGCGCAGTGCTGCTGTTTTCCTGCCGGCGCGCGCGTCAGCCGCTTCGCCGCGGTTGGATTGCCAGACGGCGTCGGCCGAGGTCTTGCCTTTGGCCAGCATGAACGGCTTTGGCGCCTTGCCCTTGCCTTGCGCGATCTGCGCCATGGGTCGCCCCGAAGCCACGGAGCGATCCTCTTCCAGGATGTCGTTGGCCTCGCCTTCCTTGGCGAATTCGTCGCGGTGCTTGATCAGGAGCCAGTTGGTGCGCTTGCCGCCGTAGCGGTCGCCTTTCATCCGCACCAGCACCCAACTGCCCTGCAGCTTGTCGCCGTGCAACGTGAATTTCAGGTCGCCCTTCTTGAAGCCGCGCTCGGGATCATCGGATTCCCAGGTGCCGCGGTCCCACAGCATCACGGTGCCGCCACCATACTGATCGTCCGGAATCGTGCCTTCGAAATCGCCGTAGTCCAGCGGGTGATCCTCGACCTCGACCGCCAGCCGCTTGTCGTGCGGATCGAGCGACGGTCCCTTGGTGACCGCCCAGGATTTGAAGACGCCGTCGAACTCCAGCCGCAGGTCGTAATGCAGCCGCGTCGCATCATGCTTCTGGATCACGAAGCGCCGCTGCCTGGCGGGCGCGACCTTGACCACGCCGGAAGGCTCGGCGGTTTTGCCGAAATCCCGCTTCTTCCGGTACGTGCTGAGCTTCTTCAACGCCACGGCAAACCTCGACCATCGCGACCGCCCGCGCGGCGGCATCCGGAACGAAAACCCATACTAACCGTTGAAGTTCCGAAACCCAACCATGCCGGAGATTGCAATGGCCCCCCGCGCCTATTGGAAAGGCACGCTAAAGCTCTCCCTGGTGTCATGCCCGGTGGTGCTGTATCCGGCTTCGACATCGGTCGAGAAAACCCGCTTCCACATGATCAACAGGGAGACCGGCAACCGGCTGAAGCAGCAGATGGTCGATGCCGAGACCGGCGATGTCGTGGAGAGCGACCAGAAGGGCCGCGGCTATGAGCTGAAGAAGGGCCAGTATGTCGAGATCGAAAAGGAGGAGCTCGAGGCCGTCCAGATCGAGAGCAACCACACCATCGAGATCGACAGCTTCGTGCCAAGCGACGAGATCGACAAGCGCTATTACAACCATCCCTACTACGTCGCGCCCGACGGCAAGGCCGCGGTCGACGCCTTCGCGGTGATCCGCGACGCCATGAAGGATGAGGGTCGGGTCGCGCTGGCGCGCATCGTGCTGACCAACCGCGAGCACGTCATGGCGATCGAGCCGCTCGGCAAGGGCCTGCTCGGCACCACGCTGCGCTATCCTTACGAGCTGCGCGACGAGGAGGACTATTTCGACGGCATCAAGACCCCGAAGATCACCAAGGACATGGTCGAACTCGCCAGCCACATCCTGCACACCAAGGCGGCGCATTTCGATCCCTCGAAATTCAAGGATGAGTACGAGGACGCGTTGAAGGCGCTGGTGCGGCGCAAGGCCTCCGGCAAACCGATCAAGGTCGCCGAACGCGAGGAAAAGCCGGACAACGTCATCAACCTGATGGACGCGTTGAAGGCGAGCCTGAAGGGCAAGCCGGCGGCGAAACGGCGGGCGCATGCTCCGGCGTCGCGGCGGGCGCCGGCACGCCGGGCGGCGAAGAAGGCGCATCGGTCAGCGGCGAGGAATCGCAAGGCGGGGTAGTAAGTACCGTCATTGCGAGCGACGAAGCAATCCAGAGCCCCGCCGGGATTCTGGATTGCTTCGCTTCGCTCGCAATGACGGTACTACCGCAGCTTCTTCGCCTTCCGCTTCGATTTCTTCGCCGTCTTTTTCTTCGACGTCTTCCGCTTCTTCGCAGCTTTCTTCGGCACCTTCTTGCCCTTGGCCCTCGCCTCCGACAGTCCGATCGCAATCGCCTGCTTGCGGCTCTTGACCTTCGCGCCCGAGCGGCCACTCTTCAGCGTGCCAGCCTTGCGCTTCTTCATCGCGCGCCTGACGTCGGCCGACGCCTTTTTCGAATATCTGCGTGCCATTGCTTTTCTCCGGCTTTCCTCCGGTTGGTAAAAAAATAATCACCGGTGGCATGCAAAGTTCCTCGCACGTCATCATCCGCTTGCATTGACCGGCGACGGAAGGCATTTTGGCTGCCGGGGGACGACGGAAACGCCGGCAGCAAGAACGGCGCCGTTCCCGGACCGGGGAGGATCTAATGACATTGACGAAGTCGCACGTCGCAGGCCCAACGACGCCTGCGGTGCGGGAGATGACGTTCGGCGACCTGTTGCGCAAGGCGGCGGAGGCGGCGCCCGATCGCCTGGCCCTGATTGCAGGCGTCCCCGATCCAAAACTGCGCCGTCAATGGACCTACGCGCAGCTTTATCGCGAAGCCCAGCGCACCGCCCGCGCGCTGCTGTCGCGCTTCAAGCCGGGCGAGCGCATTGCCGTCTGGGCGCAGAATCTCCCGGAATGGGTCATGCTCGAATTCGGCGCCGGCATGGCCGGCATGGTCCTCGTCACCGTGAACCCGGCCTTCCGCGCCCGGGAAGTCGAATATGTGTTGAAGCAGTCGCGCTCGGCCGGAATCTTCGTCGTTAGCGGTTTCCGCGGCAACCCGATGCTGGAGACGGTGCAGGCGGTGGCGCCGAACTGCCCCGAGCTGCGCGAGATCATCTCGTTCGACGACTGGAATGCTTTCATCGCTGCAGGCGACGACGAAAGCATCAAGCTGCCGGCGGTCAGTCCCGACGATCCTGTCATGATCCAGTACACCTCAGGCACCACGGGCTTTCCGAAGGGCGCCCTGCTCCGCCATCGCGGGCTTCTCAACAACGGCGCCGATACCGCCGACCGGATGGGCGTCGATGCCGGCGACGTCTTCGTCACCACGATGCCGCTGTTTCATACCGGCGGCTGCGTCTGCTGCGTGATCGGCGCGGTATCGAAGGCCTCAACGCAAGTGCTGGTCGAAGCCTTCGAGCCAGGGCTGGTGCTGGAGATGCTCGGGACCTATCGCGGCAATGCGATGCTCGGCGTTCCCACCATGCTGGTTGCGATGCTGGAGCATGCGACATTTCCGACCACCGATTTGTCGTCGGTCAAGGCGATCTGCTCCGGCGGCTCCACGGTGCCGGCCGCGCTGGTACGGCTGTTGGAAGAAAAGCTTGGCGCGCCCTTTACCATCGTGTTCGGCCAGACCGAATGCTCCCCGGTCGCGGCGCAAACGCGCACCACCGACAGCGTCGAGGACAAGGCCAACACGATCGGCCTGCCGCTGCCCAACATGGAAAACAAGATCATCGACCCCAACACCGGGGAGACGGTTCCGATCGGCACGGTCGGCGAATTCTGCACCCGCGGTTATCATGTGATGCTCGGTTACTTCGAAATGCCTGATGCAACCGCCGCCGCGATCGACGCCGACGGTTGGCTGCATACCGGCGATCTCTGCGCGATGGACGCCCGCGGCTATTGCACGGTGGAAGGCCGGCTGAAGGACATGATCATCCGCGGCGGCGAAAACATCTATCCGCGCGAGCTCGAGGAGCTGCTATTCAAGCATCCGAAGGTCGGTGAAGTCGCCGTGATCGGTGTTCCCCATGAGAAGTGGGGTGAAGAGGTAGCCGCCTTCATCCGCCCGGCGCCCGGCGCAACAATCGAAAAGGAAGAACTGATCGACTACATGCGCGCCTCGCTCGCCCCGCACAAGACGCCTAAACACTGGTTCGTGGTGGATGCGTTCCCGCTGACGGGATCAGGCAAGATCCAGAAATTCAAGCTGCGCGAAGCCTGGACCAAAGGTGAGATGGCGGCGATCTGAAAACGACGGAAGGACGAGGTGCTGTTCCAATACAATTGCAACGGTGATAGGTTGGTCCGGCACTGGGGGACATCAATGCCGCGTCTGAACTTGATCTCGAAGCTGGAGACAGCGTGCCAAAGCGGTGCACGCCGCCTGATCTGCTTTGACGCCATCGGGCGATGGACGAGCCGATAGGCCAGCATGATGTTTGACCGGGTCTATCGGCAGCGCCTCGAAGCTGATCTTGCGCGATGGGAATCCGATGGCGTGATCACGCCTTCCGCTGTCGCCGCCATCCGCGTCGCACTTCCGCCGCTCGCTCCCGGCATCAACATCGCGGTGGTGGTCGCCATCGTCGGCGGCCTTTTGATCGCCGCGGCGTTCCTCGCGTTCGTCGCGGCGCATTGGACAGAAATCACACGCCTGCCGCGCCTGGCCATGCTGTTTGCCGGCATCCTCAGCGCCCACGGGCTTGGCGCCTGGTTCGCCCGTGCCGGCCATCCGGTCCTCGCCGATCTTTGTGCCGCCGTGGGCGCGATCGTCTTTGGCGCCGCGATCGCGCTGGTTGGCCAGATGTATCACCTGGGTGGCGACTTTGCCGGCGGCATGCTGCTGTGGGCCGTTGGCGCGCTCGCAACAGCGACGTTGACCGGCTCGCGCGGGGCGCTTGCAGTGGCGCTCGCTGCTGCAAGCATCTGGAGCTGGATGCGCGTCATCGAGACCGACGTCCCGCATTTTGCATTTGTGGCGCTCTGGCTTTTGGCGGGCGCGCTCGCACTGGCCTGGAACTCGCGCGTGGCGGCCCATCTCGTCGCGGTCGCGGCACTTCCGTGGTGGATGGCGTCCGCGTTTCAGGCCCCTCTTGATTTCCGGCCGTCGTTCATACTCGCCAATGGCGCAGCGTTGCTGTTCGGCGGTGGAATCGCGCTTGCCGTTTCACCCTGGCCACGCGCGGCCCGCATCGGGTCCGTGCTGTCGATCTATGGTGCGTTTTCACTGGCGGGCGTCGCGATCCTGGAGGCGACCTTGGCCAACGAGGTCTTCCGAACCCGCGCAGCGGCAGGGATTGCAAACCAGCCGCTTTGGACGATCTCATGTGGCGTCGCGGGCGTGATCCTCGCCTTTGCCGCCACCGCCACGACGCGCCGGGCCGGCACGGCCTTCGCCGCAGGCGCGATCGGGCTCGTCCTTGCCGCGGTGGCCCTATGGACGCCACCGCAATCGGGTGAGCCGTGGCTTGCCTATGCCGCTTTGCTCTGCGCCATGCTCTGCCTTGTTGTTTCCGGCATGCTGGACGCCGCCCGCCCGCGGATCGTCGCCGGCTGGCTCGGAATCGCAGGCGTCATTGCGGCCGTCACATGGGCGGTGAAGGGTTCGCTGTTGAACCGCTCAATATTCCTGGCCGTGGCTGGCAGCTTCGCCGTGGTGCTCGCCCTGGTGCTCAATCGCTTCGTGCCGAGGAGCCGCGAATGATGACGATGTCCGTCGCATCCCTGGCTGAGCGCCTGGCGCGCATTCCAAAATTCGTGCTGTTCGGCGCTGCCGCTCTGGTTCAGCTCGCGCTCCTCACCCTGATGATCATCGATCGGGCTCAGATTCTGCGTGACGGCGTGGAAGTGACCCTGCAGACCCGCCCCGTCGATCCCAGGGATTTTCTGCGCGGCGACTATGTTGTCCTGGGCTACGATATTACGCAATTGCCGGCAGGTTCGCTTCAGAACCAGCCATCCGGCGAACGCAACCCGCTGGTGTACGTCAAGCTCGCGCCCAATCGCGACGGTGTCTACCAAGCGCTTTCAGTCCATGCCGAACCTGTCGCGGTCACAAGTCCCGAGGTGCTGATCCGCGGCCGTCTCGCCTACGGCGCCTCCTGCGGTTCAAAGCAAGACACCTTCTGCGAAAAGCTCACGGTTCGCTACAATCTCGAAAGCTATTTCGTTCCCGAAGGTGAAGGTCGCAAGCTCGAAGACGTCCGCAACCAAGGTAAGCTGTCGGTTGTCGCGGCAGTCCTTCCATCAGGGCGCGCCGCGATCAAACGCCTGCTGATCGACGGCAAGCCGGTCTATGAGGAGCCGTGGTTCTAGCTTCCGCATCTGCAAGCCGAGCGATTTAGCGAATGGCTGCCGTCCTCACCCCTTGAATGTCGGTTGCCGCGGATGGATGCAGTCCTTGAAATCCGCAAAGCCCTTCCATGCCGGTTCCGGCGCGTCCTGGCCGGCGAGCGGCACGTAGATCGACGGCTCGATCGAACTCATCGTCGGAATATAGCGCGGACAGTTCGGGAAGATCGCGCGCGCGGTCACGCGAACGATCAGCTGCGCGCCGACGGTCTCCGCCAGCAGCGGATCGCGGTCGCTCACGCTGGCGCTGCCGTTGACCCGCAAACGCCGCGGCTTGTCATGCATGGCGATGAACAGCAGGCCGACATCGGCATTGGCGACGATGTTGCCGAGACTCTTGAACATGCCGTTGCCGTCATAGTCGGGGAATGCGATCTCGGAAGGCCCGGTGATGCGCACAAAGCCCGGCGCGCCGCCCTTGAACGAGCAATCGGGCCGGCCTTCGGCGTCCGCCGTCGCCAGGAAGAAATATGGCAGGCTCTCGATGAACTGCTTGTCGTCAGCCGAAAATTCCTTGCGCATCAGCTTCTCTTCCAGCCGATCGGAAATCCGGCGGCTGTCGAACTGATCCTGCAATTGCCGATTGCCTTCGTGATACATGACACTCTCAGCCATGACCGTACGTCCTCCTCCGATTCACCTGGGCGTACGTGGTCACCCGGGTCAGATCCCACGTGGAAGCATATCACTTTATGGCAACACCGGATGCGGCAAGCTGACCCGCATGACAGGCCAAGTGCGGGATCGCCGCTATCGGAGATAGGATCAATCCGGCGCACGCAACCGGTAACCGATGCCGGTTTCCGTCAGCACGAATTGCGGGCGCTCCGGATCGGCTTCGATCTTCTGCCGGAGCTGGCGGACATAGACGCGCAGATATTGCGCATCCGTCAGCTCGTCCCAGAGCTCCTTCAACAGGAAGCGATGGGTCAGCACCTTGCCGGCGTGCTGCACCAGCACGCGCAGCAATTCATATTCCTTCGGCGACAGTTTTACTTCGCGCTCGCCGGTCTTGACGATGCGGCGCACCAGGTCGACCGAGAGATCGCCGGCGCGGAACACCGGCCGCTCGCCCTGCACCTGCAATTGGTGCCGCAGTGCGGCGCGCATCCGCGCCAGCAACTCGTCCATGCCGAACGGTTTTGTCAGGTAGTCGTCGGCGCCGAGGTCGAGCGCCTGCACCTTGCCGGCCTCGTCGCCCCGGCTCGACAGCACCACGATCGGCACGCTCTCGTTACGGCCGCGGATCATGCGCAGCAGGTCGTGCCCCTGGATGTCGGGCAGTCCCAGATCGAGGATGATCAGCGCCGGCCCCTCGGCCAGCTTCTCCAGCGCGATCTTGCCGTTGGAGGCTTCGAGAATGTCATAGCCCTGCGTGCTCAGCCCCATCCGCAACAGTTTTCGGATCGGCGGCTCGTCATCGATGACCAGGACCTTGATGGGGCTTGCGTTCATGCGGCGGTGTCCAGCGCATTGTTTGCGGCGGGTATCGGCAACCGGATGGTTATGATCGCGCCGCTCCGATCGGAGCGGTTGGCGGCTACGATCGTGCCGCGCATCGCCTCGACGAAGCCGCGCGAGATCGCGAGTCCCAGGCCAGTACCGGGGCGGACATGATCGCCCTTCTGCGCGCGAAAGAATTTGTCGAACACACTTTCCAGTTCCTCGGGCGGGATGCCGTTGCCTTCGTCCATGACCTGCAACAATACGGAATCCCGATCCCGCGCACCCCGGATCGATATCGTGGTGCCTGATGGCGCGTATTTGGCGGCGTTGTCCAGCAGGTTGAACAGCACCTGCTCGAACAGCACGGCGTCGAGCTCCAGCATCGGCAGATCGGAGCCGAGGTCCAGCGACACTTTGTGATGCACCAGAATCTTGCCGGCGCGTCGCAGCGCGCTGCCGACGATCTCGCCGACATCCTGCCGCGCGGCATTCGGCACGATGGCGCCGGATTCCAGCTTGGTCATGTCGAGCAGGTTGGCGATGAACCTGTTCAGCCGCTCGGATTCATCGATCACGGTGGCGAGCAGCTCGTGCTTCTGCGCGTCGGTGAGGCCGGAAGCGAGATCGCGAAGCGTGCTGGCGGCGCCGAGCACCGAGGCCAGCGGCGTCTTCAGGTCGTGCGAGATCGAGGTCAGCAGCGCGCCGCGCAGCCGATCGGATTCCACCGTGCGCTTGACCCGGTCCATGTCCTCGACCAGCAGCACGCGCTCGATCGCGAGCGCGCCCTGATCGACCAGCGCATCCAGCAGGCGGCGCTGGTCCGGCGTCAGCAGCGGGCCGGTGCGGTCGTCGTCGATGCCGATGACGCCGATCGCGCCGCGCCCGGTGCGCATCGGCAGGAACAGCCGTTTTGCGCCCGGCAGCGTGTCCGAGCCGCGCCCGGCGGGACGATCATTGTCCCAGGCCCAGTGGGCGGCGGCGAGATCGGCGCTGTCGAGCTGGTCTTCCGGCGGATAACCGGACTTCACGGTGAGCACGCCCTCCTCCGGCAACAGCAACACCACCCGCACTTTCAACATCAGCGCGATCTGGTAGGCGGTCGCCCACAGCACGTCGTCCAGCGTCGCGGTGCCCGCCAGCTTGCGGCTGAACGCGTACAGCGATTCGGTGGTGCGCACCCGGCCGATTGCCGTATCGGCCTGCAAGCGCACCCGCGCCGCGACATTGGAAACCAGTATAGCAATCAGCATGAAGAAGAAGAACGCGGCGATATTGGTCGGTTCGGTGATGGTGAAGTTATAGACCGGCGGCAGGAAGAAGAAATTGTAACACAGCGACGCCACGACGCTTGCCAGCAGCGACGGCAACAGCCCATAGCGGGCGGCGACGCCGACCACGGCGGTGAGGAACACCAGATCGACATTCTCGATGCCACCGAACATGGGCTTGATCAGCGTGGCGGCGCCAAGGCCGATCGCAACGAACAGCAGCGCCATCAGATAGGGCCGCGCCTCGAACGGCTCCTGGTGCGCCGCGGTCCGAACTACCGCCTTCGCCACGCCCTCTTCGTCGCCGGAGATGACGTTGACGCTGATATTGCCGGCGCGCCGCACCAGATCGTGCACGACAGAACCGCGCGTCAATTCGAACCACCATGAACGCGACGACTTGCCGATGATGATCTGCGTCACGTTGTTGGCTTGCGCGAAATGGATGACGTCGTCGGCAATGCGGCGGCCGACGCCGGGAATGCTCAGCGCCTCAGCCCCGAGCGCTTCCGCCAGCCGCATGGTGTCGGCCAGCCGGTCGCGCTGCTCGTCGGTAAACTGCAGGCTGCGCCGCGTCTCGATGCTGATCGCCGTCCATGGCGCGTGCAGCCGGTCGGCCAGCCGCTTGGTGTAGCGTACGAGGCCGGCGGCGCGCGGATCCTCGCTCAAACAAACCAGAATACGTTCGCCTGCCGCCCAGGGGCCGGCGATGGCGTTGGCCTGCATATGCGTGAGCAACTGTTCGTCGACCCGCTCGGCGGTGCGCCGCAGCGCCAGCTCGCGCAGCGCGGTCAGGTTGCCCGGCGAAAAGTAATGCTCCAGCGCGCGCTCGGCCTGCTTGGGGACATAGACCTTGCCCTCCTTCAGTCGCTGGATCAGATCGTCGGGCGTAAGGTCGATCAGCTCGATGGCATCGGCGCTGTCGAACACCTTGTCCGGCACGGTCTCCCGCACCCGCACATGCGTGATCTGCGCGACCACGTCGTTGAGGCTTTCGATGTGCTGGACGTTGACCGCGGTATAGACGTCGATGCCCTGGGACAGCAGCTCTTCGACGTCGAGATAGCGCTTGGGATGACGGCTGCCCGGCGCATTGGTATGGGCGAGTTCGTCGACCAGCGCAATTTGCGGCCGCCGCGCGATCAGCGCGTCGAGATCCATCTCTTCGAGAAGCTGTTCCTTGTAGGCGAGCCGCTTGCGCGGCAGCACCTCGAGGCCTTTCAGCAGGGCTTCGGTTTCCGCGCGCCCGTGGGTCTCCACGACGCCGACCACCACATCGGCGCCGGCCCTGAGCCGGGCATGCGCGCTCTGCAGCATCTCATAGGTCTTGCCGACGCCGGGGGCCGCGCCAACGAAGATCTTGAGCCGTCCCGCGCGGCTTTCCTCGCGGCGTGCCGTTTCCAGCAGCGCTTCTGGCGAGGGACGTTGGTCGGTGTCGCGGCGGGTTTGAACCATACGGCAATATAGTCCTCACGCCGCGACGGGCCTAGCTGGTCTCATGGCGCGGCCTGGTCCAATGCCAGGTTCAGCGCCAATACGTTAACGCGCGGCTCGCCCAGCAATCCAGCCATGCGGCCCTGGATGTGCTCCGAGACCAGCTGGCGGACGCGATCTTCCGGCAGGTTGCGGGCCTTTGCGACCCGCGGCACCTGGAACAGCGCCGCCTCAGGCGAGATATCGGGATCGAGCCCGCTGGCGGAAGTGGTGACGAGATCGACCGGCACCGCCGCGGACGGGTTTTCGGCCTTCAGCTTCGCGACGTCTTCCTTGACCCGGTCGGCCAGCGCCTTGCTGGTCGGGCCGAGATTGGAGCCGCCGGAATTGGCGGCGTTATAAGGCGCGGACACCGTCTTGGTCGGATCGGCCGGGTCCGGCGCCGTGGTCGCAGACAGGCGGCCGTGGAAATATTTGGCGTCCTTGAACTCCTGCCCGATCAGCGCGGAGCCGATCACCTTGCCGTCCTTCTCGATCAGGCTGCCTTGCGCCTGTTTTGGAAAGATCGCGCCGGCGATCGCGGTCATGGCGAGCGGATAGGCTACGCCCGTGATGGCCGTGAGCAGGAGGAGGATGAGGATGGCGGGACGGATTTCTCTAAGCATGGTGTGTCTCCGTTAGTTCTCCGTCATTGCGAGGAGCGAAGCGACGAAGCAATCCAACTGTCTCTTACGTCGCTCGCAATGACGGGGTTAGGCCAGGTGCAAGGCAGCGACCACCAGGTCGATGGCCTTGATGCCGATGAAGGGAACGATGATGCCGCCGAGGCCGTAGATCAGCAGGTTACGGCGCAACAATGCCCCTGCCCCGACCGCGCGATAGGCGACGCCTTTCAGCGCCAGCGGGATCAACGCGATGATGATCAGCGCATTGAAGATGATCGCCGACAGGATCGCGCTCTGCGGGCTGGCGAGATGCATGATGTTGAGCACCTCGAGCTGCGGGTAGAACGCCAGGAACATCGCCGGGATGATGGCGAAATATTTTGCGACGTCGTTGGCGATCGAGAACGTCGTCAGCGCGCCGCGGGTCATCAGGAGCTGCTTGCCGATCTCGACCACCTCGATCAGCTTGGTCGGGTTGGAATCGAGATCGACCATGTTGCCCGCTTCGCGCGCAGCCTGCGTGCCGGTGTTCATGGCAACGCCGACATCGGCTTGCGCAAGCGCCGGCGCGTCATTGGTGCCGTCGCCGCACATCGCCACCAGCTTGCCCTTGGCCTGCTCGTCGCGGATCAGCTTCAGCTTGTCCTCGGGCGTCGCCTGCGCCAGGAAGTCGTCGACGCCGGCTTCGGCCGCGATGGCCGCTGCCGTCATCGGATTGTCGCCGGTGATCATCACGGTGCGGATGCCCATCCGGCGCAGTTCGGCAAAGCGTTCGCGGATGCCGCCCTTGACGATGTCCTTCAGGTGAATGACGCCGAGCAGGCGACCGTCCCTGGCGACCGCCAGCGGCGTGCCGCCGGCCTTTGCGATCTCATCGGCAATCGCCTGGATCTCGCGGGCGACATCGGAACCGAGCGTCGGCTGGATGGCCCGAACCGTGTTGCCGGAGGCCATGGTCTGCGCGGTGCCGCCCCCGACATAGTTGAGGATCGCATCCACCGCGCCCTTGCGGACCGACGAATTACCGGCATCGACGCCGCTCATGCGGGTCTGCGCCGTGAACGGAATAAACGTCGCGGCCAGTTCCTTCATGTCGCGGCCGCGGATGCCGTACTTTTCCTTCGCCAGCACGACGATCGAACGTCCCTCCGGCGTCTCATCGGCGAGCGACGCCAGTTGCGCCGCATCGGCAAGCTCCTGTTCGGTCACGCCGCGGACGGGGCGAAACGCGGTGGCCTGCCGGTTGCCGAGCGTGATGGTGCCGGTCTTGTCCAGCAGCAACGTATCGACGTCGCCCGCGGCCTCGACCGCGCGGCCGGACATCGCCAGCACGTTGAAGCGCACCAGCCGGTCCATGCCGGCGATGCCGATGGCGGACAGCAGCGCGCCGATCGTGGTCGGGATCAGCGTCACGAACAGCGCCACCAGCACCACTACCGAGATCGAGCCGCCGGCATAGGCCGCATAGCTCGGGATCGTC
This sequence comes from uncultured Alphaproteobacteria bacterium, assembly GCA_963790735.1. GTDB lineage: Bacteria > Pseudomonadota > Alphaproteobacteria > Rhizobiales > Xanthobacteraceae > Bradyrhizobium. Next base: position 54,246 of record CAWBQP010000048.1, read on the forward strand.
ACGGTCGCGAACACGAAGATGATGGTGAGCCCTGCGAGCAGGATGTTGAGCGCGATCTCGTTCGGCGTCTTCTGCCGCTCGGCGCCCTCCACCAGCCTGATCATGCGGTCGATGAAGGTCGAGCCCTGCGCCGCCGTGATGCGGACGCGGATCCAGTCGGACAGCACTTGCGTGCCGCCGGTCACCGCCGAGCGGTCGCCGCCGGATTCACGAATGACGGGAGCGGACTCGCCGGTGATCGCCGCCTCGTTAACCGAGGCGACGCCTTCGATCACCTCGCCATCGGAGGGAATGTTGTCGCCGGCTTCCACCAGAACGACATCGCCGACCTTGAGGCTGGTGCCGGGCACCAGACGATAGGTCTTGTCGGACCCGGTCAACAGCTTGGCCTGACTATCGGTGCGGGTCTTCTTCAGCAATTCCGCCTGCGCCTTGCCGCGGCCTTCGGCGACGGCTTCGGCGAAATTGGCGAACAGCACGGTGAACCACAGCCACAGGATGATCTGGAAGGTGAAGGCGAGGCCCTCGCCGCCCGTCACCAGATTGCGCAGGAAAATGACGGTCGTGAGCGCAGCGACGATCTCGACCACGAACATCACGGGGTTCTTGATCATCAGCCGCGGATCGAGTTTTACGAACGCCGAGCTGATCGCAGGCAGCACGATCTTCGGATCGAGCATCGCCGAGGCCCGCACTTGTTTCTGCAGTTTCATGGCTTCCATGGACGTAACTCCGAAAAGACGATCAGAACAGGGTGTTGGCGTTCATTGCGAGATGCTCGACGATCGGCCCGAGCGCCAGCGCCGGGAAGAACGTCAGGCCGCCGATGATCAGGATGACGCCGACGACGAGGCCGACGAACAGGCCGCCCGTGGTCGGCAGCGTGCCGGCCGACGCCGGGATCGACTTCTTGCCGGCGAGCGAGCCTGCCAGCGCCATCGCCGGCACGATCATGAAGAAGCGGCCGACGAACATCGAACTGGCGAGCGTGAGATTGTAGAAGAACGTGTTGCCCGTGAGCCCGCCGAAGGCCGAGCCGTTGTTGCCGGTCGCAGACGTGAAGGCATAGAGCACCTCCGTGAACCCGTGCGGGCCGGAGTTGGCCATCGAAGCCACGGCTGACGGCAGCACCACGGCGACCGCGGTCCAGCCGAGATACATCAGCGGCAGCACCAGGATCGCAAGCATCGCCATCTTGACTTCGCGCGCCTCGATCTTCTTGCCGACATATTCCGGCGTGCGGCCGACCATCAGGCCGGCGACGAAGATCGCCAGCACCACGAACAACAGCATGCCGTAAAGCCCGGCGCCGACGCCGCCGACGATGATCTCGCCGAGCTGCATGTTGATCAGCGGGATCATGCCGCCGAGCGCGGTGAACGAGTCATGCATGGCGTTGACCGCGCCGCACGAGGCCGCGGTGGTGACGACCGCAAAGAGTGAGGAGGCGACGATGCCGAAGCGGACTTCCTTGCCTTCCATATTGCCGCCGGAGAGGCCGAGCGCGGCAAGCGTCGAGGTGCCGTTGGCTTCGGCCCAATAGGTCACGGCGACGCCGGCAAGGAACAGCACGCCCATCACGGCGAGGATCGCCCAGCCCTGCCGCTGGTTGCCGACCATGCGGCCGAACACGTTGGTCAGCGCCGCGCCGAGCGCGAAGATCGAGATCATCTGCACGAAGTTCGACAGCGCGGTGGGGTTTTCGAAGGGATGCGCGGCATTGGCGTTGAAGAAGCCGCCGCCATTGGTGCCCAGCATCTTGATCGCGACCTGCGAGGCCACCGGCCCGACCGCGATGGTCTGCTTGGCGCCTTCCAGCGTCGTCGCCTCGACATAGGCACCAAGCGTCTGCGGCATGCCCTGCCAGACCAGGAACATCGTGTAGACGATGCAGATCGGCAGCAGCACATAGAGGGTGGTGCGCGTCACATCGACCCAGAAATTGCCGATGGTGCGCATCGAGGATCGCGAGAAGCCGCGGATCAGCGCCACCGCCAGCGCAATGCCGGTCGCCGCCGACAGGAAGTTCTGGTGCGTCAGGCCGACCATCTGCGTCAGATAGGACAGCGTGCTCTCGCCGCCGTAGTTCTGCCAGTTGGTGTTGGTGATGAAGGAGATCGCCGTGTTGAAGGAAAGGTCTTGGGCGACGGCGGATTGATCCGCCGGATTGAGCGGCAACAGCGCCTGCAGCCGCATCAGGCCGTAGATGATGAGGAAGCCGCCGACATGGAACAGCAGCATGGCCACCGTATAGGTCAGCCAATGCTGCTCGCGCTTCTCGTCGACGCCGCCGATCCAGTACAGCCCGCGCTCGACCGGCCGCAGCACAGGAGACATGAACGTGCGTTCGCCATTGAAGACGCGCGTCATGTACCAGCCGAGCGGTTTGACCAGCGCGACCACAATGGCGCAGTACAGAAGAATTTGAATCCAGCCGATGACGGTCATTGTCGGGAATCCTTCAGAGCTTTCTTGCAGGCAGCAGCAGGTGAATGAGCGCAATCAGGAGCGCCGAGGTGACGACAAACGCCAGGATGACTTCGGCGAGCGTGGTCATGGCGCGCTCAGAACCGCTCGGGGCGCAGCAGCGCGTAGGTCAGGTAGAACAGCAGGCCGAGCGAGACGAGGCCGGCGAGTGAATAATCGAAGATCATGGCTCTGCTCCGTTACAGGCGTTCGCAGGCATAGGCATAACCGATGCCTGCCACGAAGAAGCCGAGGCCGAGCGCCAGCATGAAAATGTCCAGCATGGGATGCTCCTGTGCGACGTGAACCGCGAGCCGAAGGTGCGGCTATCGCGTTTACCGGACAACAGGTGCCACCGGGCGCATAGGTTTTCGAGACGGGAGAGATAGGCGACGTTATAGGAATCTCATAAAGACGCGCCCCCTTCCTTCTCCCCTTGTGGGAGAAGGTGCCCTCGCGTCAGCGAGGGCGGATGAGGGGTCTGTCTCCGCGGAGAGAACCCCTCACCCGTCTCAATCGCGCATTGCGCGATTGATCCACCCTCTCCCACCAGGGGAGAGGGGACGAGTGCCCCCTATGAAATCCCTATATCTTCGTCCCCCGCCTCATCTCGTTTTCAAATGGGGTTCTGGCCACCTTGGACGTGCGGCTGCGATGACAGCCGCGCTACGAGTTGAGAAGAACCCATGTCACTTCTTTCAGAACACCAAACCCCCGCTGACCTCGGTGACCAACTCCGCAACGCCGGTCATGTCACCGCCGAATTCCTCTCCGACATCATCCGCGCGACCTCCCGCCGCCTGCCTTCCGCCAAACAGAACGCCAGGGCCGCCCGCGTCGAGCGGCTGATTCAGTCGCAGGCCTGGACCGACGCGGCGCTCGCGCTGATCGATCTGGAGCTACCGCAATGGCAGGTCCGCCGCCTCGCCTACGACGACGGTGAATGGTATTGCGCGCTGTCACGCCAGCGCGAGCTGCCGGACTGGCTGGATCAGTCGATCGAGACCCACCACGCCGATCTCGCGCTGGCGATCCTGAGCGCGTTTGTGGAAGCGCAACGCATCAGTTCAACGCCGAGCCGGACCAGCGTTCCGCCCGTGCCGCAGCAGACAAATCCCCTGTATGAACCGGTTTACAGCGACAATTTCGCGTGAACCGCAGATCCATGCGATCCGCTAACCCCCTCCGCAAATTCGCGGTCGGGGCGTCAGCGGCGCGCGCCGACCAGGATTTCGAACATGACCATGCTCATCCAGACGGGCAAGAATCATCCCCGATCAATCGCTAGCCGAGACGTTGACGTCACGGGCCCGGCGAACACGCATTCGACCGGCATCAGGCAATTCGGCCTGTGTGCGCTGGCAGCCATCGTCTCGGGGTTGATTGCTGCCGCCATTATCGCCCTGCAAACCGCGTTCTATCTGCATTCCCTTCACTACTGAGCCGGGCCGCCCCTTTATGCGATCCTTATGAGATCGCTGCCGCACTCCGCTCGAATTCATATCCATCCGTAAAGATATTCAAGGCCGCCTACCTCGTCTCGTGAAGGAATACCAACGTGAAACTCGTCGAACCTCCATCGTGCAGCGCTGCGTCCACCATTGTTTTTATCGGCCGAAACCGGCGCGGCCAGTGGGTCGCCCAGGAACAAAACGGCCTCTATGGCGGCCTGTTCGTCAACCGCGCCCAGGCGCTGAAATACGCGCTGTTCGAGAACGGACATCACCCGGAAACCATCATCGAATTGCCGCGCGGGATCGAGCTCAACATGCATGACAGCCGTAGCTCCGCCGGTCGACCGGCGGCCAGCGACCGTACCGGGTTCGGCCGCACTTCCTGAACCGCGATGACCGCATTGGCAAACCCGGCAAGCTGGCTCACCGGCTACATGGCCGATCTTCCGACCCCATTCGACGGAGACGGCGAACTCGATCTCGGCGCTTTCGCCGCACTGTGCGAACGCCAGATCGACGCCGGCGCTACGGCGATCATCGTCGGCGAGACTGCCGGAGAGGCATCGACGCTGACGATGGCCGAAAAAGTTCGCCTCATTCGCTGTGCCGTCGAGACCACACGAGACCGCGCCCGCGTCATTGCGGGCGCCGGATCCAATTCGACCGATCGCGCGATCGAGTTGACGATGCGGGCCGAGCGCGCCGGCGCGGATGCCGTGTTGTCGGTGGTGCCCTACTACAACAAGCCGATGCAGGAGGGCATTGCCGCGCATTTCCGCGCCATCGCCGCCTCCACCGCGCTGCCGGTCATCCTGCACGACATTCCCGCGCGGACCGTTCGACCGCTGGCAGACGAGACGATTGCCTTTCTGGCTCAGTCCAGACAATTCGTGGGTTTGAGGGATGGGACAGGTGACGTCTCCCGCCTAACCCGCCTGAGTTCGCTGGTGCCGCCCGGCTTTCGGCTGTTGTCCGGGGACGACGGCACTGCTTTCAGCTTTATTGCCAGCGGGGGACACGGCTGTATTTCGCTGGTTTCAAATATCGCACCGGACGTGTGCCGGACGATCTTTTCGAACTTGAGGCAGGGCCGGCTGCAATCAGCGCGGCAACTGCAAAGCCGTCTCGGCGGGCTGGAGGCTTGTCTGTCGAATGACGTCCCGGCGGCCTTGAAATATGCGCTGAGCCTGCTCGGATTGATGCATCCCAATACCCGTTTGCCGATCGTGGAACTGGATGAAGCGGACAAAGCGCAGGTGGCACGCGCGCTTGCCGGCGCCAACGACGATCTGATCGGGGCCGCGCAGGCGTGATGCCATTTCGCACTGTCGGCCCTGGACGAATGTCGATCAAGGCGTTGCAATGAGTACGGGAGGATCGCTTGAACAGCATGAGAGGATATTGCGCGCGTGGCAGCTTGCGATCCTGCGGTTTGCCGTAACTCTCGATGAGACCGATCGCCTCAACGTTCTGGCGATCGCGCAGGAAATGGACCGATCTGGCCGAAGGGAGCGTGAGAGCGAGTTCCGCTTCTTCAGGAAAACGAGTGTCGATCTTTGCCTGGCAATCCTGGATCAGGGCGAGACGCGGCCTGCGATCCTGCGCTGTTATCTCGCGCAAATCGGCGAGCACCGATTGAAGCAAGCATTCGCAGCAGTCGTTGGCATGCCTGAACCCGACGCCGCGCCGGTGAGGCGACGCCCAAAACAAGATCAGTATCTGTTCAAGGGTTTGCCGTCCCGCAAAGTGCAGGCCTAGAGACCAAGCATGGGTCCAGGTCTGCTTTATATTTCCTCGGCGCCGCAGCCGAACCTCTCGCAGTCCTATGGGTCCGCGATGCATCATGACCTCAACGAAACAGCATTCGCTGTGATCACCCGAATGGAATTCCGAACATGTCGACATTGACGCATCAATTCGAAGATTCGCTTCATTCGCCGAACCGGCAAAATATCGTCAGAGCTGGTACGGCAAGAATGCATTTGGCGACAATCAAGCGGTCCTGCCGCGGCGCGCTTCCGATACTTTCGATGGGGGCGCTGCTTGTCGGACTGGTCGCGCTGAGAACAGCGATCTATTTCTCGCGTTTCCACTATTGATCGGGCTCGACACCGTGCCGTTGCTCCAGTCCGCCGTCGCCCGCCTTTTCGGCGAAGATCTGGTCAACCCACGCCGTGCTTTGCTCGCCACGCCGGTCCGGGGCCGCGCATATAGTGGGCTTCCGGGCGATACATCCTGACCGGCTCGTTGCCGAGCCAGATCAGCAAGCGGGCTAGCGCGCGCAGCAATGATGCCACCGCCGATTTGGATACTGATTGTCGCATGTCAGAAATCCCACTTCTCGCCGAGATGCAGCGGCTGGCGCGGAAACCGGTCGCCATGCGGTTCTGCGCCGGGTTGGTGCGCGCGCGCCCATTTCGCACGCGTTGCGGCATGCAGCCGCAATTCGTTGCGCAGCCGCCGGATCTTGGCGGCGGCGATCGCGCGATGGATTCTCTTCAGGGCTGTGCGCAGGCGGCGGACCGCACGGCTGGCAGAAAAGCCGCCTGTCGAACCGTTCCGCCGGTCATGGTGCGTGTAGAAAAGCGTCATGTTCGTCTTCCCAATGTCGGCGCGAAGCGCGCGCCGGATAACCGAACATGCAAAGACAAGCATAGGATTTCGAGAGGTCCGGCGAACCTTTCGCATAGGCACGGCATAAGGACTGCAGAGCACGCCTGCATGGTCGAAGGAGCTTGCGGGAACATCGTTGTCCCGATCGCATTGACGGGGGATTCCATGGTGCTAGCCTCATTCGAAAACACGCCGCGCAGTAGGGTCGGCAGCAATCAATCGAGGATGGAAGTCATGAACGTCGCATCTTCAGGCATCATGAAAACCGAGCCCGCCTCCGCCGACGGCGTGGTGGCGGCCGGCGTCTACGTCGAGGGCCGGCGTGTCGCCAACATCGCCATCGATGACGCCTCGAGCTGGCGCAGCAAGCCCGACCACGTGGTCTGGATCGGCCTGCACGAGCCTGACATGTCGGTGCTCAGCCGCGTGCAGCGGCAGTTCGAGCTGCATGACCTGGCGATCGAGGATGCCGACCACGCCCATCAACGACCGAAGATCGAGCAATATGGCGACGCGCTTTTCATCGTGGCGCGCACCGCGCAACTCGACGGCGACAGCATCGCATTCGGCGAGACGCATCTGTTCGTCGGCGAAGGATATATCGTATCGGTCCGGCACGGCGCCTCGACGTCCTACAAGTCGGTGCGCGAACGATGCGAAAGCTGCCCTCGGGCGCTGGCCCGGGGCGAGGATTACATTCTCTACGCCATCCTCGACTTCATCGTCGACAACTACTCCCCCGTGCTCGAAACCATTCAGGAGGAAGTCGAGGCGATGGAAGCGCAAGTGCTCGCCAGCGCCATGACGCAGGCGCAGATCGAGCGCCTCTATTTGCTCCGACGCGACCTGTTGCGGTTGCGCAATGCGGTTGGGCCCCTGGTGGAAGTCTGCCGCCGGCTCGAGCATGACAATCTGCCGATGGTGCGATCCACGATGCAGCCGTTGTTTCGCGACGTCACGGACCACGTCCGCACGGTGCAGGAGCAGATCGATTCGCTTCGGGAAGTGCTGGCGTTTGCCTTTGAGGCGAGCCTTCTGGTCGGCCAGGCACAGGAGACCGCGGTGTCCAAGAAACTGGCGTCATGGCTCGCCATCATCGCGGTCCCGACGGCGATCGCCGGCGTCTACGGCATGAACTTCAAGCACATGCCGGAACTGGAGTGGGAATACGGCTATTTTGGCGTGATCGGTACGATCCTGCTGGTATGCGCAGCCTTATTCTGGCGGTTCCGGCGCGTCGGCTGGCTGTAGGCTTGTAAGGCGCCGAAAAGGCTGCGTTTTCCGGGCGCAAACCAGTACCCACCCTGCTTGAGACGGTATAAAGTACGGACGAGCCAGCGATCCGGCAGGCGGGTGAGCATCATGACTGCCATATCGATTAGCCGAATAGTCCTTCCCCTGGTGGCGGTTGTAGCCGCCGGTGGCGTTGTCTTCGCCATTCAGCACGTCCGCCGCGAGCCGCCGGCTGACACCATGGCTGCAACGACCGCGCCTGCGATCTCGAAGCCTGCATCTGATGCGCGAGAGCAGAGTGCGACCTCGCTCGCAAAGGCCAAATCGGAAGCAAACGCCGTCGTGGACGCGCTGATCGGATCGCCTCCATCGCCGGAGAGCGGCGACGGCGTGCCGACGTTCGACGTTGCCAGCATCGAGCCGACGGGCGAAGCCGTCATCGCGGGCCGGGCGACGCCGGGCGCAACGGTGGAACTGCTGCGCGATGGCGAAGTGCATGATCGCGCGGTCGCGGATAAGTCCGGACAATTCGTCATCGTCCCGCCCAAGCTTCCTCCAGGCACTTACGACCTGACGCTGCGCTCGAAAGCGGCCGGACGGTACGGTAGCCACGTCCAAACAGCGCGTGACGGCGGCGCTGGAGCCGAGATCGACCGAGCGGCCGGTCGTGGCGCTGGTCACGCCGAACAAACCCACCGTCGTGCTGTCGCAACCGGGTGCGCCAAAACCGGCCGGCGCGGTGGTCGTGGAGACGGTCGAGATCGAGCCGGGCGGCAAGTTCCATGTGAGCGGCCAGGCGCGCCCCGGCGCGGCGCTGAGGCTTTATCTCAACGACAGCTTTGTGACGTCGGTAACGGCCGGCGCGGATGGACGCTTTGCAGTCACCATCAATGAAGGGGTCGCACCGGGCAACTACCGTGTCAGGCTGGACGAGGCGTCGGGTTCCGGCGCGGTGCGCGCACGCGCCGAGGTGCCGTTCACCGCTCCCGAGACAACCGCGTCGGTGGCGGCGCAGGCCACAGCGTCCAAGCGCCCGGACACATCAGCCGCGGCTGGCGGCCGCAGGGGCTACCGTCTTGCCGGACGAAGGTTCGCCGTCCTCCACCGTGGTGGTGCCGAAGATCTCGACCACCACCGTCTCCCGCGGCGATAGCCTCTGGCGTCTCAGCCAAGTCTCGTACGGCGCGGGCATGCGCTATGCCGTCATCTACAAGGCGAACCGGGGGCAGATCCGCAATCCCAACCTGATCTATCCCGGCCAGGTCTTTGTCCTTCCCACGCAGTGAAGCGCGGCTATTGAGCCCCGGATATCGCTTCGCTCATCTCGCCGTCATTGCCTGCGACAAACGCGAAGCGTTTGCGCAAGGGAGCCTCAGCGACGAAGCAATCCATTTCTCGGCAAGCGGCGACATGGATTGCTTCGCTCCGCTCGCAATGACGGAGGATGCCGTCCGCGAGGAGCGCGCTACTCCGCCGCCGACTGCAATTCCACCTTCTCCGCGCGCACGGCGCAGAACTTGAATTCGGGAATCTTGCCGAACGGGTCGAGCGCGGGATTGGTCAACAGGTTCGCTGCCGCCTCCGCGTAGCAGAACGGCATGAACACCATGTTTTCAGGCACGTCGCGGTCGGAGCGCACCTTGACTTCCACCGCGCCGCGGCGGGTCTGCAGGCGGATGAAATCGCCGGGCCATACGCTGAGACGCCGCATGTCCTTTGGCGACATGAACGCCACCGCCTCCGGCTCGATCTGATCGAGCACACTGGAGCGGCGGGTCATCGATCCGGTGTGCCAGTGTTCGAGCACGCGCCCCGTGGACAGCACCATCGGATATTCGGTGTCGGGCACCTCGTCGGGTGCGATCACCTTCGCCGGCACGATCTTGCCGCGGCCGCTCGCGGTCGGGAAACCCGTGGTGAAGATGATCTCGTTGCCGGGCTTGTCGGAAGCGTCGACCGGATAGGTCACCGCGCCCTCGCGCACCAGCCGCTCCCAGGTGATGTTGTTCAGCGACGGCATCACCTGCGTCATCTCGGTGAAGACGTCGGCCGGGCCGTTGTAGTTCCACGGCAGGCCCATGCGCTTGCCGATCTCCTGGATGATCCAGAGATCCTGCCGCGCATCGCCGGGCGGCTTGATCACTTCGCGCGCGAGCTGCACGCGGCGGTCGGTGTTGGTGAAGGTGCCGGACTTCTCGGCAAAGGCCGAGGCCGGCAGGATCACGTCGGCGTGGAACGCGGTTTCGGTGACGAAGAGATCCTGCACGACCAGATGGTCGAGCATCGCCAGCGCCCCGCGCGCGTGCTGCAGATCGGGGTCCGACATCGCGGGGTTTTCACCCTCGATATACATGCCGGTGATCTCGCCGGCGTGGATCGCGTTCATGATCTCGACCACGGTCAAGCCACGCACGGGATCGAGGTCCTGCTGCCACAGTTTTTCAAAGGGCTCGCGCAGATCGGTGCGGCCGACCGGCTGATAATCCGGCAGGAACATCGGGATCAGGCCGGCGTCGGAAGCGCCCTGCACGTTGTTCTGGCCGCGCAGCGGATGCAGGCCGGTGCCGGGACGGCCGACCTGGCCGGTCGTCAGCGCCAGCGCGATCAGGCAGCGCGCGTTGTCGGTGCCGTGGATGTGCTGGCTGATGCCCATGCCCCAGAAGATGATCGAGGACTGCGAGCGGGCATAGACCCGCGCGACTTCCTTCAGCGTCTCGGCCGGAATGCCGCAGATCGCTTCCATCTTCTCCGGCGGGAAATCCTTGATGCGCTCGGCGAGTTCGTCAAAGCCTTCGGTATAGCCCGCGATATATTGCTGGTCGGTCAGGCCTTCGGTGATGATGGTGTGCAGCATCGCGTTCAGCATCGCGACGTCGCTGCCGGGCTTGAACGCGAGATGCTTCCAGGCGTGGCGCGACAGCGACTGCTTGCGCGGATCCATCACGATCAGCTTGGCGCCGCGCTTGGCCGCATTCTTGATGTAGGTCGCGGCGACCGGATGGTTCACGGTCGGATTGGCGCCGATCACGATGATGACTTCGGCGTCCATGGCGGCCGCAAACGGCGCCGACACCGCGCCGGAATTCAGCCCTTCCATCAGCGCCGCCACGGATGAAGCGTGGCACAGCCGCGTGCAGTGATCGACATTGTTGGAGCCGAAGCCGGTGCGCACCAGTTTCTGGAACAGATACGCCTCTTCGTTCGAACCTTTGGCGGAGCCGAAGCCCGCCAGCGCCTTGACGCCCTTCTCGTCGCGGATTTTGACGAGGCCCTTGGCCGCGATATCCAGCGCCTCTTCCCAGGAGGCTTCGCGGAAATGCGTGAACGGATTGGCCGGGTCGACCTGGTCGTTGGCATCCTTCTTCGCGTTCGGCAGCCGCACCAGCGGCTTTGTCAGCCGATGCGGGTGATGGATGTAGTCGAAACCGAAGCGGCCCTTGACGCAGAGCCGATTGTGGTTGGCCGGGCCGTCGCGACCCTCGGCATAGATGACCTTCTCGTCCTTGACCTGATAGGTGACCTGACAGCCGACGCCGCAGAACGGGCACAGCGAGTCGACTTTTCTGTCGGCATAGGTGACGCGGGTCTGGTTCTCGTCCAGCATTACCGAGGGCATCAGGGCGCCGGTCGGGCAGGCCTGCACGCATTCGCCGCAGGCGACGCAGGTGGACTCGCCCATCGGATCGTCGAAGTCGAACACGATCTTGGCTTCGTGACTGCGATAGGCCATGCCGATGACGTCATTGACCTGCACCTCGCGGCAGGCGCGCACGCACAGACCGCACTGGATGCAGGCGTCGAGATTGACGCTCATCGCGGGATGGCTGCTATCGCTCTGCCAGCGCTCGGCGGCCGGAAATCGGCTCTCGGTCACCTCGACCTTTTCGGCCCAGTGCCAGAACTTCGAATCGGGATCGTGCGAGGTCTCGCGCGCCGGCTGGTCGGCGACCAGCAATTCCATCACCATCTTCTGCGCGGCGACCGCGCGGGCGCTCTCGGTCTTCACCTTCATGCCGACGCTCGGCGTGCGCTTGCAGGACGCGGCCAGCACGCGCTCGCCCTCGATCTCGACCATGCAGGCGCGGCAGTTGCCGTCGGGCCGGTAGTCCGGCTCCGGCGAATAGCAGAGATGCGGGATTTCGCGGCCCTGGCGCTTGGCGACTTGCCAGATGGTTTCGCCGTTGATGGCCTCGACCTGCTTGCCGTCGAGTTCGAACTGGATCTTGGTCATTCCGCGGCCTCTTTCGGCACGAATTCTTCCGGAAAATATTTAATCACTGACGTCAGCGGATTCGAGGCTGCCTGTCCAAGCCCGCAGATCGAGGCATCGCGCATCGCCTGGCTCAACTGGTCGAGCAGTTCGCGGTTCCAGACCGGGCGCTCCATCAGGATCGCCGCCTTCTGGGTGCCGACCCGGCACGGCGTGCACTGGCCGCAGCTCTCATCCTCGAAGAATTTCATCAGGTTCAGCGCCGCGCCCTTCACGCTGTCCTGCTCGGACAGGATGACGACGGCGGCCGAACCGATGAAGCAGCCGTATTTTTCCAGCGTGCCGAAATCGAGCGGGATGTTGTCCATCGAGGCCGGCAGGATGCCGCCCGACGCGCCGCCTGGAAGGTAGGCGTGGAAGGTGTGGCCATCGGCCATGCCGCCGCAGAACTCGTCGATCAGTTCGCGCACGGTGACGCCTGATGGCGCCAGCTTCATGCCGGGATTTTTGACGCGGCCCGACACCGAATAGCTGCGCAGGCCATGACGGTCGTTGCGGCCGTGGCTCTTCCACCAGTCGGCGCCCTTCTCGACGATGTCGCGCACCCACCACAGCGTCTCGATATTGTTGATCAGCGTCGGCAGGCCGAACAGCCCGACCTGGAACGGATAAGGCGGCTTGTGCCTGGGCAGGCCGCGCTTGCCCTCGATGCTTTCGAGCAGCGAGGATTCCTCGCCGCAGATATAGGCCCCGGCGCCGCGGCGCATGTGCAGGATAGGTCCGCCCGGTGGCAGCTTTGCGATTTCGTGTTCGAGGATTTCGCGCGAGGCCGGATATTCGTCGCGCAGGTAGATGTAGACGTCGGTCGCCTCGACCACATGCGCGCCGATCAGCATGCCCTCGAGAAAGCGATGCGGATCGGTTTCGAGGTAGAAGCGATCCTTGAACGTGCCGGGCTCGCCCTCGTCGCCGTTGATCGCCATCAGCCGCGGGCCCGGGCTCGCCGAGCACCGCGCGCCATTTGCGCCCGGTCGGAAAGCCCGCGCCGCCGAGGCCGCGCAGCGAGGCGTCGTCGAGCGACTTCAGCAGATCTTCCTTCGTCATCGCGCCGGAGCGCAGGCGGTTCAGCAGCTTGTAGCCGCCATCGGCGACATAGGCGTCATAGTCGACATATTCGGGCAGATGCGCGTGGGTCTCGCCGGCCTTGGCGGCGGCGAGCACGTTCGTCACCGTGGCATGATCGACGAAGTGATGGCCGACCTCGGCGGCAGGCGCGGTATCGCAGCGGCCGACGCAGGGCGCGCGCACCACGCGAATGCCGGGGCCGGCACTTGTCCTGCAATTCGTGCAGCAATTTTTCCGCGCCCATCATGGCGCAGGTCAGCGAATCGCAGACGCGAATGGTCAGCGGCGCGATATCAGGCTCGCCCTCCTTCACCACGTCGAAATGCGCGTAGAAGGTCGCGGTCTCGAACACTTCCGCAAACGACAGCTTCATCTCGTCGGCCAGCGCCGCCAGATGCGCCGCCGAGATCTGGCGATATTTGTCCTGGATCAGGTGCAGGTGCTCGATCAGGAGATCGCGCCGCCGCGGCCGGTCGCCGAGCAGAAGCTCGATCTCGTGGGCGGCGGTAGGGTCGACCTGGCGGCCCTTCGGGGTCGCCTTGGCCCGCTTCCGGCCCGCGCCCGGATGTTCGAACGCGCGGACCGTTTGTACGTCATGGACAGTCATAGATTGCGTCTCGTTCTCTGGACCTGAATTAGATCAACTCTAATCACTGGTATGCCAGATGCCAAGCAGAATTGTGACGTCGTGATAAGGCATTTAAGTCGCTGGCGCGGTTTGGGCGCTCGAATATCAGCGGCGAATCCTCGCCCGCGTCGCCTTGTCTGGCGGGAGGATGAGACCGCGAAATGATCGCAAGATCAATAAAGCCATCCTATGCTGCGATTGCGAAGACGCATCGATCGCCGCGCGAAACCGAGTTGGAAGACGCCGCGGGATGCGCGTGGCTGGCGATCCCGCGGCGTCCTTGCGCTCAGAGTATCTTGACGGCGCTTTCCAGCGTCTTCCACACGCCCCAGGCCAGGGGAATGCCGACGAACGCCCAGAACAGCGCGGCCTTGGCGTCGAGCCCGCCGAACCCGATGCCGTAGGAGCCCGACGGTCCCGATGCTCCCGCGCTCGCCGTTGCCGCCTGCAGCTTGGCGACCTCGGCGTCGTTCATGTGCCATTTCTTGTCGACCGGCTTGATCAGGTAGTTGCAGATCAGGCCCGCGATCAGCATGGCGCACAGGATGTACATCGTGGTGTTGTAGAGCTGGTCACGCGGCACGCCGGCGGCAAGCTGAAACTCGCGGATGTAGTTCACAACCACGGGACCGATGATGCCCGCGGTCGACCACGCCGTCAGCAGCCGGCCGTGGATGGCGCCCACGAACTGGGTGCCGAACATGTCGGCGAGATAGGCCGGCACGGTGGCGAAGCCGCCGCCATACATCGACAGGATGATGCCGAAGCCGAGCACGAACAAAAGCTTCGAGCCCATCGCGGCGAAGGTCGGCGCCAGCGCGTAAAGCACGATGCCGAGGATGAAGAACGTATAATAGGTGTTCTTGCGGCCGATCTTGTCCGACAGCGACGCCCAGAAGAAGCGGCCGCCGATGTTGAACAGCGAGAGCAGGCCGGCGAAGCCCGCCGCGATGCCGGCAATCGTCGCCTTCTGCGTCGCGTCGAGCTGGTTGAAGCCGACGTCGGGCAGTCCGATCAGCTTGCCGGCGAAGATTTCCTGCAGCATCGGCGAAGCCATGCCGATCACGCCGATGCCTGCCGAGACGTTGAGGCAGAGCACCCACCAGATCAGCCAGAACTGCGGCGTCTTGTGCGCGTCATTGAGATGAACGTGGTTCTGCGAGATCATCGCATTGGCTTTTGCCGGAGGCGTCCAGCCCTCGGGCCGCCAGCCGGCCGGCGGAATGCGATAGCGGAAGGCGCCGATCATCATGAACACGAAGTAGATCACGCCCATTGCGACGAAGGTTTCCCAGACGCCGACCGAGCTCGGGGTCTTGAAATAGTTCATCAGCAGATTGGCCAGCGGCGCGCCGATCATGGCGCCGCCGCCGAAGCCCATGATGGCCATGCCGGTCGCCATGCCGCGGCGGTCCGGGAACCATTTCACCAGCGTCGACACCGGCGAGATGTAGCCGAGGCCGAGGCCGATGCCGCCGATCACGCCCGAGCCCAGCCACAACAACCAGAGTTGATGCGTATAGACGCCGATCGCGCCGAGGAAGAGACCGCCGCACCAGCACAGCGCCGAGACGAAGCCCGCCTTGCGGGGGCCGACGCGCTCGAGCCAGCCGCCCCACACCGCGGCGGCAATGCCGAGCAGCACGAAGAACAGCGTGTACATCCAGCCCATGCTGGCGACCTTCCAGTCGCAGGTGGTGGTGAAGAGTTCCTGCACCAGCGACATGTCCGGGCATGCCTTCGGCGCGCTCAGCCCGAGCGCGCGCGACAGCGGCAGCCAGAACACGCTGAAGCCATAGGCCATGCCGATGCACAGATGAATGCAAAGCGCCGCCGGCGGCACCAGCCAGCGATTGAAGCCGGCGGTCGCAATCGTCCGCTCCTTGTCAAGGAATCCCGTTCCGGCACCGGGGATGCTCCCGGCGCTACTGATTGTCGTCATCGCTATTTTCCCCTGCAGCCCACTGTTGAACTGGGCGTTTTTGCCGTCTTCGATCCCGTCTTCCATGCAATGGAACAGCCCCATCCGCTGTTCCATGCAGTTCCGGAACGCGCGGGGATCGCCACGCGCATTCGAGAATCCACCCTGATGTTTTGATTATGCTCGCAGCCATGCCGGCCAATTGAGGTGAGATTTTGCCGGCATGACATGCGCGGCCGACAGCTCACCTCGACTACGCACCGCTGGTCATCGCTCCTCCCTTTCAACTTGTTGAAGAGGAGTGAGCAATCCATGTGCCATATCGCACGATACGGGAAATCAATGACTTGTGAGGGACCGCGATGCAACCCAAGACAAAATGTCCGGACTTCGCCGGACAAAATGTCCGAAACCGTCGGGATCAGTCGGCCTCCGGAAGCCAGACGCGGAATGTGCTCCCGCGACCGATTTCGCTGTCCGCCGTGATCTGGCCACGCTGACGCTTGATCAATGTCTGACTTATGGAAAGACCAAGGCCGGTTCCACCCGGCGTTTCGTCGTGAAGAAGGGATCGAAGACCTTCTCCACCATATCCGCAGGCATGCCGACGCCGGTGTCGGCCACCTCGATGACGATGCCCGGACTGCCGTCTCGCTCGGCATCGAATGACCGCAGCGCAAGCGTACCGCCGTCCGGCATGGCATGGATCGCGTTGACGATCAGGTTGATCACGACCTGCTGCAGTTCGGTGCGGTTCATCAGGACCAGGCGGCTTGCCCGATCCTCTCTCACCACGCCGATTTCCGTCTTGTTCAGGAGATGCTGCACCAGCGGCAGGCAGTCCGCCACGACGCTTCCGGGCGCATGGCGCTCGACATAGCCGGCATATTCTTCCGGCCGGGCAAACTGCAGCAGCTTGGTGACGATCTGGCTGATGCGATGAATCTGCTGATCCAGCAGGCGGAACTCGACCTTGGCCTTGTCGGCCTCGTCGCCGATCACGCTGCGGATGACGTCGAGATTGCCCTGCATCACCGCGATCGGATTGTTGATCTCATGGGCCACGCCGGCGGTGATTTCGCCGATCGCGGCAAGCTTCTCGGACATGATGAGTTGCTTGGTGGTCGCCTCCAGCTTCAGATTGGCGTGTTCGAGATCCCTGGTTCGCTCGCGCACCCGCGTGTTCAATTCCTCGTTCCACTCGCGCAATTGCCGGTCGCGCTCCTGGATCTGGTCGAGCAGGGTATCGAGGTGAAACGCCACGCGGCCGATCTCGTCGCCCGATGCCGGCAATTTGGTGCGGGCGGACAGATTGCCGCTCTCCACCTCGCCGATCGTCGTCGTCACGCGTTCGAGCGGCATGAATATCGACTGCGCCCAGCGCAGGAAGATCGGCACGGTCGCCGCCGTGATCACGATGAATGCGAGCGCGATGATCAGGAGCGTCTCAAATTTCGCGTCACTGAACGGCTTTTGCAGGAAGCCGACATAGAGCATGCCGACGCGCTTGCCATAGCTGTCGACCAGCGGCTCATAGGCCGAGATGTACCAGTCGTTGACCACGAACGCGCTGTCGAGCCAGGTGCGCCCCTCGTCCATGACAGCCGAGCGCACGGCCGCCGACACCCGCGTGCCGAGCGCGCGCCGGCCCTCGAACAGCCGGACATTGGTCGCTGATCCGCACGTCGTCCAGGAACAGCGTCGCCGTTCCCTGGCTGCCCTCCGGCAGGCTGGCCGCACTGATAGACGAGGTCGTTGATCGTATCGATGAATTCCAGATTCTGATTGAGCAGAATGCCGCCGACCAACGCAGCCGGCGCGCCGCCGGGGGTCGTCGCCCGGCTCGCCGCATGCACGACCATGCCGTGGGTTTCCGTGCTGCGATCGGTCGGTACGGCGTTCGGCGTCGGCACCAGGTCGAGACGCGCACGTTCGGCAAGAGCAGGCGAAATCGCCGCAAGCTCGTCATTGCTGAAGATGTCGATGCCGGCTGACGGGGCTTCGCCCGACAACGCCGCAGTGATGATCGGCCAGTCGCGCTTTGGCCGTCCCGGAAACGCGGGCGACGAGGCGAGGATCTTTCCGCTGGCGTCCATCAAATAGAGAAAGTCGAGACCGATCTCCTTGCGGGAGTGCTTCGAGCAGGTCGCCCACGGCGGACAGCGGATCGTGCTCTTCCACATCGCGAAAGCGGGCGGAGAGGCCGAGCGCGCGGATCTGAACGCCGGTTTTTTCCAGAATGCGGGCCAGATATTGATGCGCGATGGTGAGATCGCCATGCACCTTCGAAATCAGCGTGGCGTCGAACCTCGCATTCCAGCGATAGATCGCGACGCCGAGCAGCAGCGGCAGGATGACCAGCATGGGCAGCAGCGCGATCGCCAGCAGCCGGAAACGAACGGAGCGCCCGCGCGCCGGCTCGTTCATGCCGCCTGCCCGCTCAGACATTCCATAGCGCGCATTTGCGGTCGATGGTCTTGCGCGAGATGCCGAGCCGGCGCGCGGCTTCCTCGCGGTTGCCGCCGGTCTCTTTCAGGACGGCAAGAATGTGCCGGCGCTCCAGATCGGCCAGGCTGTCGGCGGCGGCCGGCTGGCCGTCGCTTCGCGGCCCGGCGAAATCGTCCGGGAATGCGCCGAGGATCAGCGTGCGTTCGATCAGGTTGCGCAGTTCCCGCACATTGCCCGGCCAGTCGTAACTCGCCAGTGCGGCGCGGACCGCGCTGTCGATCGCAACCGGCGGCATGCCAAGCTGCGTCGAGAGCTTGTCCATGAAGATGGTGGCGAGTTCCTGCACGTCGTCGCCGCGGTCCTTCAGCAGCGGCAGATGAATTTGCATGACGTTCAGGCGGTAGTACAGGTCGGCCCGAAAGCGGCCCTTCTCCACCTCCTTCTGCAGATCGGCGTTGGTCGCAAAGATGAGGCGAAGATCGACCGGCACCTCGCGCTCGGAGCCGACGGGACGGACGCGGCGGTCCTCCAGAACGCGCAGCAATTTGCTCTGCATCGGCAGCGGCAGTTCGCCGATTTCATCCAGGAACAGCGTGCCGCCATGGGCATAAAGGAACAGGCCCTCACGCCCGCTGTCCGCGCCGGTGAAGGCGCCCTTGAGGTGCCCGAACAGCTCGGCCTCGATCATCTCGGGCGGAATGGCGGCGCAGTTCACCGGCACGAAGGGCTTGTCGGCGCGGTCGGACAGCGAATGGATCGAGCGCGCCGCGACTTCCTTGCCGGTGCCGGATTCGCCGGTGAGCAGGATCGATGTCGGCAGGCGCGCGACGCGGGCGATGGTTTCCCGCACGCTGCGGGTCGCCGGCGACGTCCCGATCAGATTGTCGCGCAGGAACGTGCGATCGGATGAAGCGCGCAGCGCATAGCGCAGCACATAATTCTCGCGCTGCAGCCGGACCCGGTCGAGACAACGCGCCACCGCGTTCAAGATCTGGTTGGAGCGGAACGGTTTCAGCACGAAATCGACCGCGCCGGCGCGCAGCGCCTGAATCGCGGTGTCGAGATCGGCATAGGCCGTGATGAGGATGGCGTCGGCAAAGAAGCCGACGGCCCGCTGCTCCGCCAGCCAGTCGACGCCGTTCTTGCCCGGCATGATGTTGTCGAGGATGACGACGTCGAACCGGCTCTTGTCGAGCAGGCGCGAGGCTTCGTCCGTGTCGGCGGCCTCCGCCACATGCTTGCAGCGCGGCCCCAGCGTGCGCACGAGAAAATTGCGCATCCCGGGCTCGTCATCGACGATCAGGATCGAGGCCTGCGCGAGCGCGCTGAACTCGGCGCCGCCGGCCGATTTGCCGAGTTTTCCCGCCGGTTCATTGACCGTGGCAGGAGATACCGCTGCGCTCGCCTTCGATGTCGGGAAGTTCATGCCGGGATTTGTAGGGCCGATCGTCGCACCCGGCAATCGCGCGCTCTAATGAAGTCGTCTAATTGACGCGCGAGGGTTCCGACCTGCGCGGACGGCTCAGGCATTTGTCTTTTCTATCGATCCATTTGCTTTTTCTATCAAAAACACGATGCGGTCCTGGCTGCGCTCGGTGATTTCGACCTTGTCGCCGGTCTCGCGAATGAGGTTCGGGATATCGATCACCGACAGCGGATCGGTGCAGAGCACTTCCAGCCGGTCGCCGGGCGGCAACGTCTTCAGCGCCTTGCGCGTCTTCAACGCCGGAAGCGGGCATTTCAGCCCGGCAAGATCGAGTTTTGTCGTCGTCATGGGCCGACCATGGCGAAGGGAACTGCTTCGTCAACGACGGTCGTAGGGTGGGCAAAGCCAACGGGTCGCGCGAATGCGCGCCCGATGACAGGCTCCGCGTGCCCACCATACGATCCTACATCAGACCAGCGTAGGACAGGAACCCGACCGTCTGGCCGGGCTCGACCAGCGTTACCTCTTCGCCGAGTTCGACCAGGCCATCGGTGTCGACCAGCGAGGACAACAGCCCCGCGCCTTCGCGCGGAAATTTCACCGCTTCGAGCGCGCCATCCGCGGCCTTGCGCAGGGTGACGCGGACATATTCGCGGCGGGCAATCTTCTTCCTGTAGCTGAAGGCGGCGCGCACCGGCATCGGCATCAGCGGCTCCGGCCGCGCACCCGACAGCGCGAGAATGGTCGGCCGCACCACGTGGACGAAGGTGACAAAACTCGCCACCGGATTGCCGGGCAATCCGATGAAGGGCGTGCCGCCGATGATGCCCATCGCGACGGGGCGTCCCGGCTTGATCGCCATCCGCCACAGCACCAGCCTGCCGACGCTTTCGACGCTCGCCTTGACGTGGTCCTCCTCGCCGGTCGAAACGCCGCCGGTGGTGAGGATCAGGTCATGGCTGCCGGCCACCTCCTGCAGCGCGCGCGCGAGCGCGGCGCGGTCGTCCCTGAGGATGCCGAGATCGCTGACCTCGCAGCCGAGCCGCGCCAGCATCGCCATCAGCATGAAACGGTTGGAATCGAACAATTGCGCCGCGGCGCGCGCTCTCGCCCGGCGAGGCCAGTTCGTTGCCGGTGGAGAACACCGCGACGCGAATGCGCCTGACGACATCGAGCTGCGTCAGGCCGAAGGCTGCGGCAAGCGCAACATCCTGCGGCCGCAGCCGCTGGCCCGGCCTTCAGCGCCGCAGAGCCTGACGGAATATCTTCGCCCGCGGGCCGCACATTGGCGCCGGGCTTGAGGCCTGCGGGAAGCACGACCTTGTCGCCGTCGACGCGGACGTCTTCCTGCATGAACACGGTATCGGCGCCTTCGGGCATCGGCGCGCCGGTAAAGATGCGCACCGCCTGCCCCGGCTTGAGCGGCGCCGACGCGGAACCGCCGGCCTGGACGCGGCCGATGACCGGAAATGCCTGTTCTTCCTGCTGCGGCAGGTCGCGGCTCGACAACCGCATAGCCGTCGACGGCGGAATTGGTGAAGGGCGGCAGCGGCAGCGGCGCCAAAATATCGTGCGCGAGAATGCGGCCATCGGCGCCGGCGAGCGTGACCGTCTCGACATCCACGACCGGCGTCACGCGCGTGGCAATGAGACCGACGGCCTCATCGACCGACATCATCGGCCCGCCGAAGGCAAAGCAATCGTCGGACAATTGCGCCATGTGCCTGATCAGCCCTCAGCTTCGCATTTCGCCAGCACGTCCTCGAGCGATATCGCCGATTTCAGCATCATCGCCGCCACCGCCTCGATATCGTCGAGATGGGCGGTCGGCAGCGTGGTTTCAACCGCTGTATCGGTCGCGATGCCGACGATGCCGGGATCGTCGGGGAACAGCAGCGGCTTTTCATTCGCGGCGCGATAGACCTCGATCTTGCGGTGCGGCTCGCGCTTGAAACCCTCGACGACGACGAGATCGACCCGCGACATCTTTGCCAGCAGTTCCGGCAATCGCGGCTCGGCGGCGCCGCGCAGTTCATGCATCAGCGCCCAGCGCTGGCTGGAGGACACCAGCACTTCGGCCGCGCCGGCCTCGCGGTGCTTCCAGGAATCCTTGCCGGGCACGTCGACATCGAAGGCATGATGGGCGTGCTTGATCACGGAAACGCGCAGGCCCTGTTTCTGCAATTGCGGGATCGCCCGCGTCAGCAAGGTGGTCTTGCCGGCGCCGCTCCATCCCGCGAGGCCTATTACTTTCATCATGCTCTCCGGAACCGGCTCTGACCGTCATTGCCTGCGACAAACGCGACGCGTTTGCGCAAGGGAGCGAAGCGACGAAGCAATCCACGCTTCCTTTGCTGCTGTCATGGATTGCTTCGCTTCGCTCGCAATGACGGCGTTGGCCGCATTGTTCGTACCCTGAAATGCTTTATATCGGCTGGAGGCCAATGTCATGCTAACCTGCGGATATGATGAAAATCGAGAAAGCCCCCGCCCCCCTGATCGTGCCTGACCCTGCGGATCCGCGGCTGACCGAGCGCGTCGCCGGGACCGACCAGACCGGCGCGACGGTCGAAATCCGGGTGCCGGTGGAGCGGCCGCTGACGCTGTATCTGAACGCGCAGGAGATCGTCACCATGATGACGATCGGCGACTATCCGGAATATCTGGCGCTCGGCTATCTCCTGAACCAGAACATGCTGAAATACGACGACGTCGTCACCGAGGTCGAATATGACGACGACCTTCAGGTGGTGGTGGTGCGCACCGAGCACCACACCAATTTTGAGGCAAAACTGAAGAAGCGCACGCAGACGTCGGGCTGCGCGCAGGGCACCGCGTTCGGCGATCTGCTGGAAGCCGTCGAAAGCGTGGCGCTGCCGAAGGCGGAGTTGCGCACGTCCTGGCTCTACCAGATGACGCAGGCGATCAACACCATGCCCTCGCTCTATCTGGAAGCCGGCGCGATCCACGGCTGCGTGCTGTGCAAGGAAGGCACGCCGGTCTGCTACACCGAGGACGTCGGCCGCCACAACGCCGTCGACAAGATCGCCGGCTGGATCTATCGCCACGGCGTCGATCCCGGCGACAAGATCCTCTACACCACGGGCCGCCTCACCTCGGAGATGGTGATCAAGACGGTGCGGATGGGAATTCCCATTCTGATCTCGCGCTCGGGCTTCACCGCATGGGGCGTCGAACTGGCGCGGCAGGTCGGGCTTGACGCTGGTCGGCCGCACGCGGGGAAAACGCTTCATCGCGCTGTCCGGACAGGAGCGGATCGTGTTCGACCAGAACCTCGATTATGTCGAGGAGGAATCCGCGCGGCACAAGCGCAAGGGCGAAAGCGATGACTGAGGCGACGTCAAAAGACGCGCGGGCGACGTCAAGAGAAGCTCTGGGGATTCCCGGCGTATTGCTCGCCGGTGGCCTCGCGCGGCGGATGGGCGGCGGCGACAAGCCGATGCGCACGATCGCCGGCCGCACCATTCTCGACCGCGTGATCGCGCGGCTGAAGCCGCAATGCGACGGCCTCATCCTCAACGCCAATGGCGATCCCGCGCGCTTTGCAGCGTTCGGGCTTCCGGTCATCGCTGACGGCGTCGCCGATTTTCCCGGGCCCCTCGCCGGCATTCTGGCGGCTCTCGACTGGGCCGCGGCCAACCGGCCTGATGTGGCGTTTGTGCTGAGCGCCGCCGCGGACTGCCCATTCCTGCCGCGCGATCTGGTGTCACGGCTGTATGGCGCGCTCAAAGCAGAGAATGCCGAGCTTGCGGTTGCCGCTTCCGATGGCCAGTCGCATCCGGTGATCGGATTGTGGAGCGTGCGTTTGCGCGAAGAGCTTCGCCACGCGCTTGTCGTCGAGGACATCAGGAAGATCGACCGTTGGACCGCGCGTTACAAACTCGCCACCGTGGCGTGGCCGGTCGAACCGCTTGATCCATTCTTCAACGCCAACACCATGGACGACATCGCAGAAGCGGAACGGCTGGCGGCGCTGGATGGCGCTTGACTACCCGGAGATTGAAGAATTCGGTCGTGATTTCAGATTTAGATTAATGCAATTTAACATATTCGCTCATAGAGTTGCCGCGACGGATTTTAGCGCGAGGCACCGTGGCAATATTCGGACGAAGGCAGCCGCAAAGCTTTACCGAGTTGAAAGAGACCATGCGTCCGGCACCGGACGCAGATGGTGTAACCCGCGTTTTTCCCAGTGAACTCTGGGATGATCCGAAGATCGGCAACATGCTGCGGGAAGCTGGCTTTGCTCCGGATGATGCGCGCAACATCCTGCCAACAGCGGAAGACTACATCGCTCTTTTCGCCGCAGCCAAGAAGCGGCTGGATGAGCGTGCCGAGGCCTTCAACCGTGAAATGACGATGCGCCATGGCTATTGCCATGCCTTACCTTTTCTGGTCATCGACCACACGATCTGGGACGGCGAGCATGGTGCGTTTCTGTATGCCCAGATGAACCTCATAGGGTTCGATGACTGGAACGTACTCATGCTGGCAGCGGATGAACGTACCAGGGAGGTCTGTGACCTGGCCGGCCATCCCGGCCCGGCGCCGGCGGTTACGCAAGTCATGACCGAGCGCGTGGTCGAATGGAAGCGGCGCTATGAAGTCGTGCTGGAAGCATTCGGCATTACAGCGACGGGCGGCCAAGGAACCACCCAGGGCATCACCCGAGAGCAATTCGAGACCGAGCAGGACGACCTGCGCAGGGAGATCGTCGACAATGTCGGCTGGATGAAGCCACGGATCATCAGCGAGCTGTTGCGCATTCAGCGTTAAGAGAAACTTACGCCGCCAGCGGCACCGTCCAGGCGTCGTAGCCGTAGACCCAGTCGGTATCGGTCCTCCCGCTGAGCCAGGTATTCGCGCGCGAGGTCTGCTGGATCCGCGCCGTGCGCTCCTTGCGCGTCGCCTCGAAGCGGCGGAATGCATTTGCAATGCCGTCCCGCTCCACGCCATCGAGGCAGCGCGACAGCACCGCGGCGTCCTCGATCGCCATCGCCGCCCCCTGCGCCATGTAGGGCGTCATCGGATGGCAGGCGTCGCCGAGCAGCGTCACATTGCGCTCAGTCCATCGCTCCAGCGAATTGCGATCGACGATCGCCCATTTGTGCACGTCGGGGCATGCGGCCAGCACCTGCTCGACCTGGCGGTCGAAGCCGGCGAACGCCTTGCGCAATTCCCTGACGTCGCCCTTCGCCGACCACGACTCGATCCGGAAATCCGGCTCCGGCTGGCTGGTGACGAGGTAGATCTCGCTGCGGTCCGGCTTGACGTAATAGATGACGATGTGGCGATCCTCGCCCCACCATTTGGTGCAGTCGTCGATCTTTTCGCCGCCGAGCAGCGCGGCGGGATAGGTCGTGCGGTAGGCGATCCGTCCGGTGAAGCTGACCGGCGAGGCGCCGAACAGAATGTCTCTCACGACGGAATGAATGCCATCCGCGCCGATCACGGCATCGGCGGTCATCGCTTGCGCCGTTGGCGAATGTCAGCCGGACGCCTTCGCCGGTCTCATCCAGCCCGACCAGCTTGTGGTTGAGCCTGACGCATTCCTCCGGAACGGCGCTGGCGAGCGCCGCGTGGAGATCACCGCGATGCGCCAGCAGATAGGGCGCGCCGAATTTCTGTTCGGCGCTCTCGCCAAAAATCATGTCGAATTTGACTTCGCCGGTGCGCCAGTCGCGGTTGTTCCAGGAGCGCGGGTAGAAGGACTGCGCGCGCAGTCGCGCTTCCAGTCCCAGCCCGCGCAGCACCTTCATGGCATTGCAGCCGATCTGGATGCCGGCGCCAATCCGCGCGAACTGCGTCGCCTGCTCGTAGACGGTGACATCGATGCCCACCCGCCGCAACGCAGCGGCGGCCGCGAGCCCACCCATGCCGGCGCCGACGATCGCAATCGATAGCGGTCTTGCCATTCCCGTCCCTGCCCGAGCCGTTTCTGTCGACGGCTTCTCACATGTCGCGCGTCAGGCCGGCCGAAAACCCGCCTGCTCCAGCGCCGCGCGGCCCTCGTCCGACGCCAGCGCGTCGAGAAAGGCCTGCACCGCCGGCCGCTGCTTCCGCGCCTTTACCAGCGCAAAATCATAATGCTCTTCGGCAAAGGGAATGAAACCCAGGTTTGACGCATGCGCGACCGGCGCAATGGTCATGCCCCAGTCGGCGCGGTGCTGTGCGACTGCAGCTGCCACCGCATTGTGCGAGCGCGGCTGATTCCAGTAGCCGTCCGGACGCGCGCCGCCGAGCAGCCGGTCGATCAGGATGCGCGTGCCGGCGCCCTGGTTGCGATTGACCATGATGCAGGCGGGATCGGCCAATGCGGCGCGAACCGCGTCTTCGGCGTTCAAGCCCTCGAAGCGCCGATCGCCCTTGCGGAACACGATGCCCTGCATGCGCCGCCAGCCCGGCACCAGTTCGAGCCCCTCGCTGAGATAGGGCGTGTTGTAGGTCTCGGTCTTCTCGTCGAACAAATGGATCGGCGCAAAATCGCACTCGCCGCGTTTGGCCGCCGAGAGCCCGCCGAGACTGCCGACGGCGATCGAGCGCACGACGAGCCCGGCATGCGCCAGCGGCGCGGTGACGAGATCGAGCCCGGTGCAATGGCTGCCGACGATGACGAGATCCGGCACCCGCACATGCGGCGTGAACAGCGTCACCTCGGCCTCGCTGCCGGCCGGCATCTGGTCGGCCAGCGCATCGATGCGCAGAAAACCGTCGGCCTGCGCAAAGGAGGTGATGGCGCCGGAGCCCTTGCCTGTCGGGTATGCGATCAATCCGTCCGACCCTTCGACCAGCGACACCATGATGAATTCGGTGCGGCCGAGTTCGGAGGCGATCCGCACCGGTACGCGTGCATTGACCTTGGCGTCCGAACGCGGCGGCAGGCCCGCCATTCGCCGCAGCACCGGTACGATCATGTCGTGGAAGGTGAACATCGCCGAGGTCGGGAATCCCGGCAGGATGACCACAGGCTTGCCGTCGCACACCGCAAGGCACAGCGGCTTGCCGGGCTTCAGCGCCACGCCATGGGCGATGATGCCGGGCTTGCCGAGCCGGCCGATGATGCGATGGGACACGTCGCCCGCGCCCTTGGACGTGCCGCCCGACAGCACCAGCATGTCGCTGACTTCCAGCGCCTTGCGCATCGCGGCTTCGAGTTGCACTTCGTCATCCGGGATGGCGCCGAAAAAATGAGCCTCGCCGCCGTTCTCCGAGATCGCCGCCGTGACGATCGCGCCGTTGGTGTCGTAAATCGCGGCGGGACGCAGCGGCTGGCCGGGCTGCACCAGTTCGTCGCCGGTGGAAATGATCGCAACGCGCGGCCGGCGCGCGACGGTGACATGCGCGATGCCGCAGGCCGCCAGCATGCCGATCTCGCGCGAGCCGATGACGGTGCCGGCGCGCAGCAGCGCCTCGCCGCGGGCGATATCGGAACCGGCATAGGAGACGAATTGTCCCGGCGATGCGGCGCGGCGGATTTCGATCGCGCGATGTCCCGCCGGCTGCGTATGCTCGACCATGACGACGGCGTCCGCCCCGCGCGGCACCGGACCGCCGGTCGCGATGGCCGTGGCCGTTCCCGACAATACCGGCCGCGTCGGCGCGGTGCCGCAGGCGATCACCTCGTCGTTCAGCATCACGCGGACCGGCGAGGCCTCGCCGGCGGAAGCGAGATCGGCGGAACGCACCGCAAAGCCATCGACATTGGAGCGGTCGAACGGCGGCACGTCGATCGGCGCGACGACGTCTTCAGCGAGCGCGCAGCCGAGCGCGTCGGCGAGCGGGCACTTCTCTGCCGGCACCGCACGCGGGAACAAGGCGGCCTCGAAACGCGCCAGCGCATCTTCGCGCGACAGGATCGTCAGGAACTGGTCCTGCTCGCTATTGTCACGATCTTTCGGCGAGGGCGTATTGGTCATTCCCGAACTCATATCAATCCCGCAACATATAGGCATCAACCGGGCTGCCTGCCGCAAAGCCTTCCGAGCCGCCTGATACCACGAGCCAGGCTTCGGCACGCGCAATCGCATCAAGCGACAATTCGCCCACCGCCAGCGTGGTCCACATATCCTGCTTCCGCTCCAGCAACACGATCTCGGCGATGCCGACGCCAGATGCAATCTTGCGCGCCAGCGGCAAATTGACCGTCTTGCGCGGGCGGCGGCCCGAGAGGCGATCGACCGCGGGAAGCGCCAGCGTCCACCACGCCGCAAGGGCCTGATCCGGCGCGCCCGGCAGCACCACGACGGGCGTCTTGCCGAGGCGCCCGACGGCCGAGGTGCGGCCGGGTTGCAGGGCAATGCCGTGGGCGAGAATTTCGCCACGCGCAGCCAATGCCGTCACCGCCGCGTCGGTGCGCCCGACGCCGGAGCCGCCGATGACCAGCAGCAGATCGCACGCATCATCATCGAGTGCCGCCGCAATCGATCCGGCATCGCGGCCCGCGGCGGTGAACGAGACGGTTTCGGCGCCGGTGGCTTGCGCGCTTTCCGCGATCAGTTCTGCCGTCACGCTGCCGCCGGGGACATTGACGATGCGCAGCCGCGGACGGCGGACGTTCAATCGCTCCAATCCGGCAGCGCGCGCCATCAGGAGATCGCGAGGCAGCACGCGCCGCCCGGCCTCCGCGACGAGACAACCGGCAGCGATATCGCCGCCGGCCCGGCGCACGCCCTGCCCCGGGATCGCCTCCGCCAGCACCTGCGCCATCGGCCCGGATACGTCGACGGAATCGGAATCGAGCACGCAGTCGCAAGCCTCCGGGATGGCTTCGCCGGCCTCGACCCAAACCGGCGGCGCCGACAATGGCAGCGGCGAATAGGAGGATGCGCCGACGAGATCGCGTGCGCAAAAGGCGTAACCATCCGCTGCGGCGGTGTCGCGCGACGGATAGGCAGGAAGCGGCGGCATCCCGGCGGCGATGCAACGCAGCGCTTCCTTGAGCGTTAATTCCACCGGCGCGACCGGTTCCAACCCGTTCAGCAGGGCGTCGAGCGCCACATCGAGCGGTGTCAGCGAGGTCGGCAGGCGCTGGGGCGAGGTCATGGCCCGGCTATGCCCTGAATCGGGCCGGAAATAAACAGAACCGGGGGCAGCCCGTCGTCAGGGCCCTCCAAGGACCACGTTGACGCCGCCCAAAAATAGTTGCAAATGAGACCAATTGGCGGATCAACCGCCTGCGAAAACCAACGGCCAACGTTGCCGATTCCAGGGAGGAGAAGACAGGATGTTCGCCAGGAACCTATCCAGGCTGGGAATACTCGCGGCCGCGCTGCTGGCGTCGACCGCCGCGCTCGCGCAAATTTCAGACGATGTGGTCAAGATCGGCGTTCTCACCGACATGAACGGCCCGGCGGCGACGCCGACCGGCCAGGGCTCGGTCACGTCAGCGCAAATGGCGATCGACGATTTCGGCGGCAAGGTGCTGGGCAAGCCGATCAGCATCATCGTCGGCGACCACCAGCTCAAGCCCGATATCGGCGGCGCGATTGCGCGGCGCTGGTATGACGTCGATCAGGTCGACCTGATCGTCGACGTTCCGGTCTCCGCGGTCGGCCTTGCGGTGCAGAACATCGCCAATGACAAGAAGAAACTGTTCATCACGCATTCGACCCTGGCCGCGGATTTCCACGGCAAATTCTGCTCGCCCTACGCGATGCAGTGGGTGATCGACACCCGTTCGCTCGCCGCAGGCACCGCGCAGGCGGTGGTGAAGCGCGGCGGCGACAGCTGGTTCTTCATCACCGACGACTATGCGTTCGGCCATGCGCTGGAACGCGACGCTTCCGCCGTCGTCACCGCCAATGGCGGCAAGGTGCTGGGTTCGGTGCGCCCGCCGCTCGCGACACCTGACCTGTCGTCCTTCGTGCTGCAGGCGCAGGCCTCCAAGGCCAAGATCATCGGCATCGCGGCAGGTCCGCCCAACAACATGAACGAGATCAAGACCGCCGCCGAGTTCGGCGTGCTCAAGGGCGGCCAGCAGATGGCCGCGTTGCTCGCGCTGATCACCGACATCCATTCGCTGGGATTGCCGGCGGCACAGGGCCTGTTGCTGACGACCTCGTTCTACTGGGACATGGACGACAAGACCCGTGAATGGTCAAAACGCTATTTCGCCAAGATGAACCGGATGCCGACGATGTGGCAGGCCGGCGTCTATTCCTCGGTCATGAGCTATCTCAACGCCATCCAGGAAGCCGGCACCGACGAGCCGCTGAAAGTGGCGGCGAAGATGCGCGAAAAACCGATCGAGGATTTCTTCTCCCGCAACGGCAAGCTGCGCGAGGACAATCTGATGGTGCATGACCTGTGGCTGGTGCAGGTCAAGAAGCCGGAGGAATCGAAATATCCGTGGGACTACTATCAGATCCTCGCCAAGATCCCCGGCGATGAAGCGTTCGGCCCGCCGGATCCCGCGTGCACGATGGCGAAGAAGTGAAGTTGGCGAATGGCGAGTAGTGAGTGGCGAATGGTCGGCTGCGAGTTCTTCCATTCGCTACTCGCCATTCGCTATTCGTCCTATTTCACCACCCCCGCCTCCCTAAAATACTTCATCACGCCGGGGTGGATCAGCGCCGCATTCGGCGCAGCCGCAACCGTGTTCGCGGCCGTCGTCTCGCAGGCCTGCGGCAGCTTCTTGCAGAGCGCGGCCTCCGCGCCGTGCAGCGTGCGCGCCAGCCGGTAGGCGACGTCGTCGGGCAGGCTTTCGCGCGCGAGCACAAAGCTCCATGAGCCGACGGAATCGATCGCTGCCGGCTGATTCGGATAGCTGTTGGCGGGCACCGTCAGCGGTTTGAGGAACGTGTGCTTGGCGCGGACGCGCGCGATCTCACTGGCGTCGGGCGCGATGAACCGTGCGCCGCCGGGGCTTTGCGCCATCGTGGCAAAACCCGGCCAGCCGATGCCCGCGCCCCACAGCGCGGCGGCGCGGCCGTCCTGCACCATGGCGGGGCCGTCGCCGGCGCGGTCGAGATAGATCGACTTGAAATCCTCGTCCTGCTTCAGCCCGATACCGTCGAGCATGTAGCGCGACAGGATCGGCAGGCCGGAGCCCTTGGCGCCGAAGGCGACCGGCTGCCCGACCAGATCCCTGATCGTCTTGTAGGGACTGTCGGCGCGCACCACGAACATGCCGGGACTGGAATACATCGCGGTGAGGATTTTCAGCTTCGTTGCCGCCCGCCCGATGCCCATGAAGGCTTCGTAGGAAGGCTCGCCGGCCACCAGCGCGATGTCGAGCTGGTCGGATTCCAGGGACGGGATGTTTTCGTAGGAGCCCTTGGTGTTGCGCGGCTCGATCGAGAGCCCCGGATCGGCGGCGTTCATGATTTCGGCGAAGGCATTGCCATAGACCGGAAAGCCGCCGCCCGGCGTCGCGGTACCCAGGCTGAGTGTGGTTTTGGTAATGGCCTTGCCTCCATCCTGCGCCGCGGCGGCGCCGGCAAAAACAAGGAGGCTGGCGCAGGCGATCCGAGCGAGTTTCATTGTTGGCCTCAAGCGTTCGTGACGAATGACGCGAGACAGGTTGTAGGCAAGCACGGGAGCTTATGAAAGCCCGTTCTGGGCCCCCAACCCGGCATTGCCGTATCGCTGTCATGCCTGTAAACGATGCCAGCACCGTTGCCGGCCGCCTCCCGGCCGCTCGCGGCGGGGCCTGTAGCTCAATGGTTAGAGCCGGCCGCTCATAACGGTCTGGTTGCAGGTTCGAGTCCTGCCGGGCCCACCACATTGTTAGTCCGTCAGCGTTCGCAACGGTGCGCCCTCATCCGCTGAAACGATGCTTTTTCCCAATTTCCCAGTGGTCTGCGGCGTTCCAATGTTCGCCGACGTTCGCATGCTGTTTGCTGGCATCCCGTCGTTTTGTTGGCATATTTGTTGGTATTTTATCGATGCCAAAGCGAGATACCAACATGCCGCTCACGGATACGAAGTGCCGAAATGCCAAGGGGCAAATCAAGCCACGCAAGCTCTCCGACGGCGGTGGCTTGCACCTCTTAATCAATCCAGACGGAGCTAAATACTGGCGCTTGGCCTATCGGTGGCATGGCAAGCAACGCACCCTTGCAGTCGGCGTCTATCCGGCCATTGGGTTGATGGAGGCGCGCGCTGCGCGGGATGAAGCCAAACGTAACCTTGCTGCTGACATCGATCCTTCCGTAGTGAAACAGGAGCGTAAGCGGGCTGCAAAGATTGCGACTGACAATACCTTCGAAGCCGTCGCGCGCGAGTGGCACGAAAACTGGAAAGGCGCGCGTAGCCCCTACTACGCTGCCCAGATCCTCCGACGTCTGGAGGCGGATGCCTTCCCGGCGATCGGCCGCCGTCCGATTGCGGCGCTCGAACCGCCCGAGCTGCTGGACATGCTGCGCAAGGTCGAGAAGCGCGGGGTGAACGAAACGGCGCGACGGCTAAAGCAACTCGTCGGACAAATATTCCGTTTCGCTATCGTGACTGGCCGAGCGAAGCGGGATCCCTCCGTTGATCTCAAGGACGCTTTACGAGCCACCGGAGAACCGCAGCGTCACAGAGCGATGCCGATTTCGGAGCTGCCAACGTTCTTGCGGAAGTTGGAGTGTTACAGCGGCGAGCAGCAGACCAAACTTGCATTGAAGCTAGTAACCCTGACGTTTCTCCGAACGACTGAGCTGCGCGCCGGCAAGTGGAGCGAGTTGGAGAACCTCGATGAAAATTCCGCTCTGTGGCGTATTCCGGCCGAACGCATGAAAATGCGCCTGGAGCATCTGGTGCCTCTGTCACGCCAAGCCGTCGCGGTATTGCGCGAGCTACGCGCGATAGCTGGCGGCAGTCCCAACATCTTCCCTTCCCCTGGAAAAGGTGACTGCATGTCCAGCAACACCATGCTCTATGCCCTCTACCGGATGGGATATCACGGCCGGGCCACGACGCACGGTTTCCGCGCCGTCGCTTCCACGATCTTGAACGAAACCAACTTGTTCAACCGAGACTGGATCGAACGTCAGCTTTCACACGTAGAACGAAACGAAGTACGACGCGCCTACAACGCTGCGGAGTGGATACCTGACCGTCGAAGAATGATGCAGTGGTGGGCGGACCATATTACAGCGCTGGCGCTCGAAGGCGATAAAATCATTCCGTTATCGCGCGCGAGCTAACTAAATGCCTTATCCTCTGAAGGCGAAGGCCACACGTTCGAATTGTGTCGGGTGTGCCATTCCGAATAAAACTGCTAACTCTATGTTATTGAAATAGCATTATAATTTGCTGCTCCTGAGCGCGACGCTTTAATAAACGGCCGCTTTGCGCCAAGAGGCGACATGCATATCAGATTGAGCCCAGCTCCTTAACCAGCTTGGGAAGCATTCTGCCGGGCATTGATCCGGAAGGAGCGACGCCGCAGTCCTTGGCGCCCAATCGTCGATAGAACGATACAGCGTCTGGGTCGGCTTCGATCAACATACGATAAGCACCCATCGCCGTTGCTACGCTGGTCGCCCAGTGAAATAGTTGCATCCCTACGCCACCGCGAAGCATTGTCGGCTCGACGAATAACTTCAACAAATCAGCCTCGCCTCCGTTGACCTTGACTTGGGCGACGCCGACAATCTTGCCGTTCTCTTCCGCCAACGCAATTGAAGTTGAACTGCAGTTCACATGCTTGAATGGTGAGTTCGCTGCGACAGGCTTCCATGAAGCCGCTGCCATACCCCATACAGCTCTCGACCTCAGGCACAAAGCTGAGAGCGTTGGCAGCTCTTCGACGGTCGGGGGTCTGATAATGCAAGACACGAGGCTTGGCTCCGTGGATTGACCTCGGATACGACATCGCGTCGCTCTATCCAGTCGATGCGCTGTCCCGGGCCCGACAGCGGGGTTGAATTGAGTTCGGTGCGGCGACTCTCGCCCACGCCTGGCGGTTCCTCAACGCCACGGATCGCCCGACCGCTGATACAAAGCAGGCGGCGTTCCGGGACAGGCTCTAGCGACTGGAGGCGGTGCTCGCGGCAATCAGAAGGCGATTGCATCGTCGCGTGGCGTGACTACCTCGACGTCAACTTCGCCAAAAAAATATCGAAAGATAAGTGATAGGCTCCATAACGGCATGGACGGCGGACGGCCGCATGTTGATAATCGGCCAAGGTTGTGTCACCGGTCCACTCGGGTCATCGCAAGTGCCGGAGCCCGCCTCCCGGCGATGGCCACCTCTCCGTTATCGCTTGCGCCTTCCGACACGCCGGCTCTGTCGATGATTTCCTCCAGCGCAGCCTTGATCAGCAACGCGGTGTAGCGTGATAATGACCGGCACATCGTGATGGTCCCACCGACAACGTAGAAATTGTCCTGGCGCGTGGCGAACACAACAAAGAGATCCTGGCGGAGCGAAAGATCTCGCCGGCTCGCATCAAGGATATGGAGCATGGCAACGGAATTTCTAAACACCCACCTACAGATTGATCAAGTCGCGGAGCGCGTCGGATTTGCCGACGCGACCAGTTTTCGCAAGGCGTTTAGAAAGTGGACTGGCCACTCTCCAACTGACTATCGCCGCGCCGGCTTCGATCGCGCGCCTGCTTGATTCACGTCACGGTACGCCGGATTACAGCATTCGCCAGCGTCAATCTCCAGTCAGCACCTTGAGCTTCGCATTTACCGCCCTGAGACGCGTCCTGATCGGATCTAGAGTGCTCTCGATAGCAGCGGGGTCCGACGGAATACGTGGACGCAAATGGCCCAGCATATCGAGCCGGGAGTCATCGAGCCATCTGATGAGTTCCGGTTCGTCTAGCCACCGCAACAGGTTGCTGTTGTAGGCGACCGTCATGCTGATCCAATCGATATCGGCATCAGGATGCGGCACGGGTACGCACACTTCGTTCTTAATGGCATCGCCATCGTAACACGCTTCTATATGGCCAATGAAAGCAGCGCTAAAAACCTGTTGGCAGCCTCGCACAGTCTGAAGCGTGATCTTGTCCCCGTCGAACACCGCTGCCGACGGTCGTCGTTCCAGGCCGTCGGCAGTACAGTCGATGTAGAGTGTCGACGCGTCTGCGGAAACGGTCCCACGCTCAAGTACGATCGCGTTGGCCTCAATACGCTGTACGTGGCCGAGTTTGACGATGTCCTTAATGCCGCGCAGCTGCTCGAGTTCGGCACGGGTCACTGTGGCGCACCGATACATAGTCGGACGCACCGTGGAATTGAAGCGCATGAGACGACCGCTCCTCTCCAGGCGGTTGAAAAGATCGTCGACCGACGTTGCCTCGAGGATGGCCTCAGTTTGCTTGGCGATGCTGATCCGAATAGCGTCGATGAATTCAGGCCCTGGCTGAAGACTTGCGCGGTCGAGCAGCCAAGAATCTCTCGGCATTATCCACCTGAGCTTGTCTGCGCCGATTCCATGACGTAGCAGCCACAGGCCAGCATCCATGCCGGTCTTTCCGGCGCCTACGATGACGTAGCTTTCGTAATGGTCGCGGTGCTTAGGTAAATCGTTCGGTGCAATGCAGATGACGCCGGGATCTACGGAATAGCCTGGCGGCCGCATCGACGGCACAACAACCTGCATGTAGGCGGCATCGACAATGCGACGCCTTACCTTGACCCTCTCTACTTCATGGTTGAGCGTACGGAAGCAGTTGTCGCCAAGATACTCGCTCATCGGGAAATAAGCGACCCGGCCAGTCGGCAGCAGTTGCTGCTGCATCACCTGGTCAAAATATGCGCACACTTCGCCCGCGGTCGCCAACTCGTAGAGACCCTTGTTCCAACCCACTCGGTCGATCGAGTCACTGCCAAGCTTCCTAGAGTTAACGCCGTAGAATGCTGAGGGTTGATGTAGGCGCACGTAGGGGTACGCTGTGGTCCAGTGCCCGCCCGGCTGGTGATATCGGTCGACAATGACG
The DNA here is from genome assembly GCA_963790735.1 of uncultured Alphaproteobacteria bacterium. Taxonomy (GTDB): domain Bacteria; phylum Pseudomonadota; class Alphaproteobacteria; order Rhizobiales; family Xanthobacteraceae; genus Bradyrhizobium. Next base: position 89,672 of record CAWBQP010000048.1, read on the forward strand.
ATACTTGCGTCGGTTTCGGCAACAATTGAGTCAGCGAATGCCATTCCCATGGCTCCGGCTCCAATGATCAGGTAGTCAGCTTCAATCGTCGCCATGAGTCAGCCTCACCCAAAGTTAGTAATCCAGGTACCACGCGTGGATACTCGCGAGATGCTATTCAGCGATACCGACGAAAGAACGCACGCATGTCGGCGACTAGCATGTCGCCATTCTCTATCGCAGGAAAATGTCCACCGCACGGGCTGATGTTTCGCTGTTGAAGATTATAGGCGCGGCGAATCCAGGTCTCCGGCGCCGGCGAGGTGAGATCGTTTGGAAACAGCAACACCCCGGTGGGCACATGGACAAACTCACCTGCCTTCATGACGCCCGCCGTTCCTTCGACGATCGACACATAGATCCAGTTTGCCGCGTTAATCCCACCGATCCAGTACAGCATTACGTTGGTGAGCAACCAATCCAAGTCGAATGGCGGTGGCGCGTCTGTGTCTGGAATCGTCCAGTCATGGAATTTCTCCAGAATCCAACCGGCGAGTCCGATCGGCGAATCCGTTAGTCCATAGGCGAGGGTCTGCGGCTTCGTGCCTTGAATCTGCTGATAGGCGGTGATCTGTGTCCGCCGCGCCTGTGCGCGCTCTATCCAGGCCTTTTCCTCGTCACTGAGCGGTTGCGTCTTCTCGTCGACGAACGGCCGCAGGCCCAACATGTTAAGATGGATCGCGGCGAGATTATTGGGATGGTCCAGCGCAAGCCAGGACGTGATGACGGCACCCCAGTCACCGCCCTGCGCGACGTAGTGTTCACAAGCCAGCACCTCCGTCATCAGCGTGTGCCAGAACGAGGCAATGTCGCGGGGGCCAAGCGGAGCGTCGGGCGCATCGGAAAAGCCATAGCCCGGTAGGCTCGGGACAACTACCGTGAACGCGTCGCGCACATCGCCCCCGAAGCGTTCCGGATGCGCGAGCTTATCGATGACGTCGAGAAACTCGACGAAAGAGCCGGGCCAGCCATGGGTGAGCAGCAGCGGCAGCGGTCGGTCGCCGGATCCGCGCTCGAGGATGAAATGGATATTCTTGTCCCCGATCGCCGTCTTGTAGTGCGAGAACGCGTTGATGCGCGCCTCCCAGGTCCGCCAGTCGTAGCGATTGTGCCAGTGGTCAACGACGTCGCGCATGTAGGCGAGGCTGGTACCGTAGCGCCAAGGCGTGGCCTTTGGTTCAGTGTCCGGCAGGCGCGTGCGCGCCAGCCGTTGCTTCAGGTCGGCAAGCACACGATCCGGAACGTCCAGCGTGAACGGTTCGACCGCAAACGGCGCGTTTTCAAAGTTGGAGCGCATGCCGTCATTTCCCTGTTGGTGGACAGACGAAGGTATTCTTGCCGCGGGACCCCGTGGCTAACGTCCTAGTCGCCTCGGTCCAAATATGTCAGGCTGACTCACCAGAGCGAACTGAACGCACTCGTTCCCGGGTTCTTGCCGGTAAGATCGAATGCCTTCTTGATGCTTCCAACGGCCAAATCCTGCAACCCATGAACAAGCCTCTAGTGGACGCTTCGTGGGATCTATTTCCCGCGGAACACTGCCGAGCGACGTTCCACGAAAGACTGGATGCCTTCCTTCATGTCTTCGCTGCTGAAGACGCGATCCTTGATCTTGGGAATGTAATCGATCGCGGCTCTTTCGCCGGCCTCGATGTATTTCAAGGCGGCTTCCTTCGTCACCTGAATGCCGATCGGAGCGTTCTTAGCGATCAGATTCGCAATCTCCATCGCGCGTGCAATCTGCTGGCCGGGTGCAACGACTTCCTGAACGAACCCGATCTTGTGAGCCCGGGCTGCGTCGAATTCGTCACACAGGAATAGGTGATACATCGCGTCTCCCCATCCGGCCCGCGTCAAGTACCGGAAATGGGCACCACCCAGGGGCGCGATCCCGCGCTTGGATTCCATCTGACAAAACCGGGCGTCTTCGGCTGCCACGACGATGTCCCCAGCGAGCATCATTTCGATGCCAATCGTGAAGCAAATCCCCTGCACTGCCGTGACGATCGGTTTGCGGCACCGGCTCTTCAGAGCGAACGCATCGATATTCCCGGGCTTGATCTCGGTATTCTCGGCCTTTGGTCCGAAGAACTTCGGCATATCAAGTCCGGCCGTGAAATCCGGACCGTCGGCGCAGAGTACCCCGACCCAGTAATCGTCCGTTCGGTCGAGCAGCGTCATCGCATCCGACATCTGCGCCATCATCTGCGGGCTGAACGAGTTCTTCTTCGCTACGTTGTCGATGATAATCTTGAAGATGTGCCCCTGCACCTCGGTGCGGATATGCCCGACTTGGGTTTTCGCGCTCATAACCAACCTCCTGCATTTGGCAAGCAGTTCGACGGTTCGCCAAATCCTGGCCACCGTCTCGCCCACTCGACGGTTTCTACGTGTCAGCTTAAACGGCAGATGAACGCGGCCTTCAAAAATATTGGATAGGTGTTATTCAGCGGCTAACACCTTCCAAGAACATTTCGAATAACGCCAATTCATCATAGATGCTGTTGCGCCCCGAGCTTCAATTTTTCCGCATGTTAACGTCGATGCAAGTTGGTTCGAAGATTTGGCAATGGACATTCTGCGCCGGCATTGCCGCTACTGTGGCTGGAGATTTAGCGCGCGCACCATGGCGATGTATTTGTCGCGCTCGCTTTTGAGAAAGGCCTCGGCCTGATCGACACTCATTGGTTCCAGTCGCCGGGAAGCATCCCTCTGGATCCGCGCGAGGTTGTCCTCGCTTGTGGTCCACTCATTCATTGCATCGTTCAACCGAGTGACAACCTCATCCGGCGTGCCGGGCGGCGCAAACAACGCCGACCAGAGGCTGTATTCGAAATTCCTGCCCCATGCGCTCTCGCCGATCGTCGGCACGTCCGGCAGGGCTGGATTGCGATTCGCGCTGGCGACGGCGAGCGCCTTGACCTGGCCGGTCTGGATCAGGCTGAGCGTCGAGCCGCCTAGCGGAGCAAAGGTGAGGTCAATGTGCCCGCCCGACATGTCGGCCAGCACCGGCGCGACGCCCCTGTACGGCACTTCCAGAAATTTCGCGCCGGTCCGCTGCTGCAAATCAGCACCAACGATATGCGATGTCGAGCCGGTGCCCCAATGCGCCAACGTAAGCTCTTTGCTGCCGGGCGTGCGTGCATAGGCGATCAATTCGTCGACGTTCTTGAAGGAATGAGCGTTGCCGGACAAGAGGACAAAATCGGAGATCCCGACCACGCCCAGCAGGCGGAATTTTTCAGGCTGGTACTTCGCGGAAGCAACCATGAAGGGCGCGACCAGGAAATCTGTGCCTGCCGTGCCGAGCAGCGTGTAACCATCAGGGCCGGCCCTGAGAACGGCCATGACGCTGATCGAGCCGTTGGCGCCAGGAACGTTCTCGGTAATCAGCGAAGAGCCGAGATTGCGCTGAAGCACGATATTCGCAGCACGGATCGATACATCCGCCGGGCCGCCGGCAGGGAAAGCCACCTTGATTGTGATTGGCTTGTTGGGATAGCCCTGCGTCCTGGCGGCGGAGCTTGCGCCGACGGCAATGGCGGCCAGCATCAGCCCTTGCAGGCAGATTCGGTAGATTGACAGGTTCATGGTGGAGTCCGGTTGTATTACTTTCTTCGGAGGGTCAGTTCAACGCCGCGAACGCAGTCCGTTCGAAAGCCATCAGTTCTTCCGTCCGGCCGTCACGTACCTTCAGTAGCCACTGCGGATCCTGAAGCAGCGCCCGGCCCACCGCGACGAGATCGAACTCCTCGCGATCGAGGCGGCTGATCAACTCGTCGAGGGACGCCGGACGGGAACTCTCGCCGCCGTATGCGGCGATGAATTCGCCGGTCAGGCCGACCGACCCGACCGAAATCGTCGGCACTCCTGTTACTTTCTTCGCCCATCCGGCGAAATTCAAATCGGAGCCATCGAACTCCGCCTCCCAGAAGCGCCGTTGCGAGCAATGCAGAATATCGACTCCCGCGTCGACCAGAGGTTTGAGCCAGGCTTCCAATGCGCGAGGCGTATCGGCCAGCTTCACTTCAAAGTCCTGCTGCTTCCACTGGCTGATGCGCAGCACGATCGGAAAGTCCGATCCGACCGCCTTGCGCACGGCGTGAACGATATCAGCGGCGAACCTGGCCCGACCGGGCAGGTCCTTGCCTCCGTAAGCATCCTCGCGGCGATTGGTACCCTCCCAAAAGAACTGATCAATCAGATAGCCGTGCGCGCCATGCAATTCGACGGCATCGAACCCCAGGCGCTTTGCCGCAAGCGCCGCATCGGCGAAAGCGCGAATGGCGTCTGCGATGTCCTTTTCGCTCATCGGCTCGCCGAACTTCTTCTCCGGTCGCGACAGGCCGGACGGACTGTCGTAGGCGCCGGGAGGAGACCAATTCTCGGTGCGCGTGCGAACGGCGCCGACATGCCATAGCTGCGGCGCCATCAGGCCACCCGCGGCGTGTACCTCGTCAACTACACGCCGCCACCCTGTCAGCTCCTTCTCGCCATGAAAGCGGGGAACATTCGGATCGTTCAGGGATGCCGGACGATCCACGCCCGTCCCCTCCGATATGATGAACCCGACCGCTCCTTCGGCTCGACGGCGGTAGTATCGCGCGACGTCTTCTGTCGGAATTCCGCCCGGAGAGAATGAGCGCGTCATCGGCGCCATCACGACCCGGTTCGGCAAGTTCAGCCCTTTCAGCTTGAAAGGCCGGAAAAGTGCGTTGCTGGACATTTATGCTCCCTGATTCAGTTAGTGGCGTTGCGGGCTCAGATCACCCGCATTGCACCTTCAGAAAGCACACTTCACTTTCCATCGGCGCTGAGTACGTTACCGAATTGCTCCCACGTCGTACCGTTCCAGCGCTGCAGCTGCAACTGCGTGTACGCCATACTGTTTTCCGGGCCTGTGTTGATCGTAACACCCGGTATGAGAGTGGGAAGCGACAGCCCGCGTATGCTCCGCGATTGCTTGACGATATTCTCGCGCGAGAGATCGTCACCACACTGCTTGAGCACCTGCTCCAGGATCTGTCCCTGCTGCGTACCGAACAGATAATTGGCATCCCCGATGTCCGCGCCCGGCAGGTATTTCGCGAAATGCTCACGGTACCATTTGATGCCGGGATCGTCGGCCCATTTCTTGTCGTTCGGATCCTTGGTGATCGTTGCTGCGATGATGCCCACGGCCTTTTCCGGTCCCGCGGGAACGATGGTTGAAGAAACCGAGCTTGAAACGAAGTTGATCAGGAACAGAGGCTTCCAATTGACCTCATCGGCCTTCTTGATGGCCTGCGCCGCGAACTTCGGCGTGCCGGCGACCAGGAACACCTCTGCGCCAGACGACTTCAACTTCACCACGTGGGAATCGATCGTCGGCTCGGTCACTTCATAGGAGGACGACACGACTTTCTTGTCGAAGTCGTCTTTCAGGTAGCCTTTGAATGCATTGAGGAAGTCCTTACCCAAATCGTCGTTCTGATACAGAATCGCTATCTTTGCGTCGGGCCGTGCCTGGGTGACGTATTTCGCGTAGATTCGCCCTTCGGTGTCATAGCTGGGCAACCCCGTGGTGGTCATCGGGAATTCAGCGAAGTTCGTGAATTTGGTGACGCCGCTTACCACAAACAGATGCGGCACTTTCTTCGCGTTGACGTACTTGATGGTGGCGCCAATGCCGGGAGTACCGAGCGGGCCGAACAGGAAGGCCACTTCGTCGCTCTCGATAAGCTTCCTGGTCTGCTCCACCGTCTTGGGAGGGCTGTAAGCATCGTCGTAGGTGATGAGATTGATCTTGCGGCCGTTGATGCCACCGCGCTCGTTGATCGAATTGATGTAGGCGATCAGACCCTTTCCGGTATTGCTGAGCGGCGACGCGGGACCGCTAAACGGGAACGTAGCTCCCACCTTCACTTCGGCGCTCGTGACGCCGGGCGTTTCCGCACGCGCGTGCGCGCCGACAATCGTCACGCCGATCGCGGCTGCTAGTATGGTCTTCCTGAACATCGACTTCTCCCTTGTGCGGCGACGGGCTGCGTCGCTCATCAATCGCCGAATTTCCGTGCGGCCTCGGCGACCGACCCCTGGTGCGGCTTCGTCCCATTCCTTGCAGTGCATCACTCAGCCCGCGGCTGCGGCATCGGACGCCTTCCCGGCCGCCCGCTCGATCGCCAGCTCTCGCAGCTTGTGTTTGAGTATCTTGCCGGTGGAGGCTGAAGGCAGAGCGTCGAGCACGATCAATTCAGTCGGACGCTTGTACGAAGTGAGCTGTTGGGCTGCGTACGCCTTCAGGTCTTCGGCGCTGATACTGGCGCCGGGGAGAAGCTGCACGAACGCGACGACCTCCTCGTTGCCATCGACCGGTCGTCCCACCACAGCTGATTGGACAACTTGGTCGTGCGCGCTCAGCACCGCCTCCACCTCGGTGGGATAAACGTTGAAACCGGAGCGGATGATGAGTTCTTTGGTGCGACCAGCAATGTAGAGATGGCCCTCGCCGTTCACCCGGGCGAGATCCCCTGTGTTGAACCATCCCTGGTCATCGATCGCCGCGGCGGTCTGCTCGGGAGCGCGATAGTAGCCCAGCATCACGTTGGGGCCTCGGACGTGCAGTTCGCCCACTTCGCCGGTCGCCACCTTCTTGCCCTGCCTGTCTACGATCCGGTGCTCGATGCCGGGAAGAAAGGGGCCGACCGATTCGTCCGAGACGGGGTGTTCTGAACGGACACCCGACAGGCCGGGCGAACATTCGGTTATGCCGTAATTGTTCAAAAGCGGGATTCCGAATTCGTCCTCGATCCGCTTCTTGAGATCGAGGTCGAGCGGAGCGCCGGCAACGGCCGTGATCCGCAGCTTGCCTCGATCGAGTCGTTGGATGCCCTTGACCGCCTTGTGTTCGAGCAGACGCTGATATGTGGCGGGCACGCCGAACAGGCTCGTGATCCCCTCCTCGACTATAGCATGGGCCAGCGCAGCGGGGTCGGCCTTGGCCACAACATACAACGTGCCGCCGTGCATCAGCGTGGCGATCAGCAGGATCGCATATCCGACGATGTGGGACATCGGCAGCACGCCGTAGATGCGGTCGGCGGGACCGCTTTGGTGGAGAATTCCCGAAGTCTTTGCGGTAAAGAGCAGATTGCGGTGGCTCAGCATGACTCCCTTCGGAGCACCGGTCGTGCCCGAGGTGTACAAGAGGCCGGCGACCTGGCGGGCGCCATCCTTCTCGACGGGCTCCGCTTGCGCATCCGCATTGAGTGGACCAATACCGATTCCACCGAATGGCCCCACAGCGTCTATTTTGGCGCCGACGCGGCTGGCGTGATCGGCGGCTTCCTTCGAAAGCGCCGCGTTGAACAGCACGCGCCTGGCGCCACTGTGCGCCCCGATCAGGTCGATCTCCCTGGCCGAGAGGCGGGGATTAACCGCAATGCCCCATGCATCGAGCTTGCTCGCCGCGAATAGCATCGCCCCGAGGGCCACGCTGTTCTCGCTCGCAATCATCACGCGATCGCCAGGCCTGATCCCCAAATCGGCGAGATCCTTCGCCACGGCGTCGACAGCTTCTGCGAACTGCCGGTAGCTCCACGAACGCCCCCCTTCCACGAACGCCGGATGATCCGGGGTGTCCCGCACGAACGGCGCATAGACCTCGTGTACCCTGGACGGCAGGCCGTCGAGCAACTCGGCCGCAGTGATATCGTCCACGCTCCTCATGCCATCCTCCTCGCGCCTTGTTTTCGGGAGCGCTGCGCGGCCTCCCCCTTCAAACGGGCAAGTCCGCTCCTTCACTTCCATCGGCCGCCCAAGTAAATAGTTCTAAAATAGAACTGTCAAGCTGAATGGCTGGATGCTGTTTTGGAGGCGATGCTTACTTCCATCTCACGCGATCAATTCCTATTTGGAATTGAATAGTTGAGACGCAGATTATTCGGAGAAATCAGTGGGATAAGACTAACTTAGGGAAGTGCGTTGCTCGTTGGCACGCGCAGTCGCGATATTCAGCGCTGGTTAGAGTCAGCTGATCCCACGCGAATGCTTGCTTCGCGTGCGCAGGTTGGAGAAGTTTGGCACAGGCATCGTTCGTTAGCGGCTCGCAATAATCGCGTCGTTGCGACGGCATCAATCGCTAAGTGAACACTGGCTGAAGCTGGCAACTCGCCGTACGACGCCGGTTCATTGGGCGCCGTACGGTGAAACATCTCGACTGCTCAGGCATCCGCAGCACAAGTCCGCACGCGTCACTCAATCTCACGTTACAGGGAGCA
>CAWBQP010000049.1:0-34856 GCA_963790735.1 uncultured Alphaproteobacteria bacterium
GTATCCCTATCACGCGCCGGCGCCGTTCACCTTCGGCATCGGGTTTGGTCCGGCCTGGTGGTAAGCGTGCACAACTTCGTTCAGCCGCGAATCTCTTTTGCGTTTTCTTTTGTGCGTTCATCTTTGTGAGCGGCGCATTCATGGCGCGTTCACGTGCCTGTCTTTAATTTCACGTCGGGAGCGACCGCAAAGAAACGCGACGGGGACCAACCGCAGAGCGGTTGAGGGCGCGCCGTCGCCGGTTAGGGAGGTTCATCCATGGCGATATCCGATCCCGGACGCGGCCTTGTCCGCCGTCTGGGCGTAACGGCTGCGGCTCTGCTTGCGTTCGCGGCGGCATCACAACAGCGCGCCGAGGCGCTCTCGCTTGCGAGTCCCGGCGCGGCGCCTTCAGCGAAATTTGCAACCGACGGGCTGACGACCGAGGTTCAGCATCGCGGCCACGGCGGCGGCGGTTTCCGCGGCGGTGGAGGCGGTGGTTTCCGCGGGGTGGCGGCGGTGGCTTTCGCGGCGGCGGCGGTGGTTTCCGCGGCGGCGGGTTTCATGGCGGTGGATTCAGAGGCGGCGGTGCTGCGTTCCATGGTGGCGGTTTCAGAGGCGGTGGCGTTGCGATCCGGCGGCGGCTTTCGCGCCGCGCCCGTGTTCCACGGCGGCGGCATGCGCTACGGACATCGCCACATCTATCACCGGCCGCATTTCCACCACCGGCATCACTTCCACCGGCGGTTCTACGCGCCGCGCTATTACGCGTATCCATATTACCATGGCTACCGGCACCGCTACTGCCGCGTGATCTGGACCTATTACGGGCCGCGCAAGATCTGCCAAATATCGCCCGTGGCTGGCGTCACCGCTATTACGGATACCGGTATTGGTGAGATCAGGCTCGAAACGAAACAGGCGTCCAAATGGGCGCCTGTTTTGTTTAGCTGCAAGAGAAATACGGCTGGCTCAATCCCAATCCTTGCCTCCCAGGGCTTGATCTTCCACGGTGTCAGCTTCTCCATCCGCCACTGCGCCCAATGTTCCGGCGGCCAATGGCTGAGACGCGAGGTTTCCTTGGGGCGTCGGGCTGCAGGTCGACGATGCGCGGCATCACGCGCCGGCGCGCCTGCTGCGTCGCCTCGCTGATCATATCGACGAATTCAGGCTTGTCCGCCACGGCAGGCTCCCTCGCGAAGCTCTTCGCAAGGGACCAGTCTGCGCTTCGGCCGTTAACGTGGCGTTTCCGGAACGCCTCGCTATCTAGGCAAAGGAAGGGTTAACGCCATTCCCGGATGTCGACAAAGTGCCCGGCGATCGCCGCCGCCGCCGCCATGGCCGGCGACACCAGATGGGTGCGGCCCTTAAAACCCTGGCGGCCCTCGAAATTGCGGTTCGAGGTCGAGGCGCAGCGCTCTTCCGGCGACAGCTTGTCGGGGTTCATGGCGAGGCACATCGAGCAGCCCGGCTCGCGCCATTCGAAGCCGGCCTTGATGAAGATCTTGTCGAGGCCTTCGGCTTCCGCCTGTTCCTTCACGATGCCCGAGCCCGGCACGATCATCGCATTGACGTGGGCGTTGACGGTCTTGCCCTCGGCGACCTTTGCGGCAGCGCGCAGATCCTCGATGCGGCCGTTGGTGCAGGAGCCGATGAAGACGCGGTCGAGCTTGATGTCGGTGATCTTCGTTCCCGCCGTGAGGCCCATATATTTCAGCGCGCGGTGCTTCGACAGCCGCTTGGCCTCGTCGGCGATCTCATCGGGATCCGGCACGAAGCCCGAGATCGACACCACGTCCTCGGGCGAGGTGCCCCAGGTCACGATCGGCGGCAGCTTTGCCGCGTCCAGCCGGATCTCGTGGTCGAAATGCGCGCCTTCGTCCGAGCGCAGCTTTTCCCAATAGCGCATCGCGGCGTCCCAGTCGGCGCCCTTCGGCGACTTCGGCCTACCTTTAAGGAATTCGAACGCTTTTTCGTCCGGCGCGATCAGGCCGGCGCGGGCGCCGCCCTCGATCGACATGTTGCAGACCGTCATGCGGCCTTCCATCGTCAGCGCGCGGATGGCGTCGCCGGCATATTCCAGCACATAGCCGGTGCCGCCGGCGGTGCCGATCTCGCCGATGATCGCCAGGATGATGTCCTTGCCGGTGACGCCGTCGGGCAATTTGCCGTCGACTACCGCGCGCATGTTCTTTGCTTTTTTCTGGATCAGCGTTTGCGTCGCCAGCACGTGCTCGACTTCCGAGGTGCCGATGCCGTGCGCCAGCGCGCCGAACGCGCCATGGGTGGAGGTGTGGCTGTCGCCGCAGACGATGGTGGTGCCGGGCAGCGTAAAGCCCTGCTCGGGGCCGATCACGTGGACGATGCCCTGGCGCTTGTCGAACTCGTTGAAATATTCGACGCCGAACTCCTTGGCGTTGTCCGCCAGCGCCCGGATCTGCTCGATGCTTTCAGGGTCGGGATTGGGTTTGCTGCGGTCGGTGGTCGGGACGTTGTGATCGACGACGGCCAGCGTCTTCTCCGGCGCGTGAACCTTGCGCCCCGTGGCGCGCAGGCCTTCGAACGCCTGCGGCGAGGTCACCTCGTGCACCAGATGGCGGTCGATATAGAGCAGGCAGGTGCCGTCATCGGCTTCGTGCACCAGATGGTCGTTCCAGATCTTGTCGTACAGCGTGGTCGGTTTGGACATGAGCGTCAGCTCCAAAATGAAATTCTGTGTGAGCGGTCAAGCGCGGATACGCGCAAGCAACGGACGTCGGCGCAGCATCAAGCTGCGGGCGTAAGCTCAGACGTCGCCGAGGTCGCGAACCGTCCGAAGAACCGGCCGGGCAGGCGCGAGCGATCGTCGATGACGACGAGCTGGGCGGTGCCAAAGGCGGCGCTGGTGCGATCTAGAACCATTCTGAATTTCTAACACAGGGTCAGCAGCTGCCACAATCAATCGATTGGCAGGGCTGATACCTAGATAGGTACCGGCAACAAAAAAGCGCGGGGCAAAACCCCGCGCTCTTGTCGCATCCCGTTCGGGAAAAATTACTCGCCGACGGCGGTCTGGCGGTCCTGCTTCTCGACGATGCGGGCCGACTTGCCGCGCAGCTGGCGCAGGTAATACAGCTTGGCGCGACGCACCTTGCCGCGGCGCACCACCTTGATCGAGTCGATCATCGGCGACATCACGGGGAACACGCGCTCCACGCCTTCGCCGTAGGAAATCTTGCGGACGGTGAAGCTCTCGTTGAGCCCGCCGCCGGAACGGCCGATGCAGACGCCTTCATAGGCCTGCACGCGGGTGCGCTCGCCTTCGACCACCTTGACGTTGACGATCACGGTGTCGCCGGGGCCGAACTCCGGGATCACCTTGGTCGCTGCCAATTTGTCGAATTGCTCTTTTTCGAGCTGTTGAATGAGGTTCATTGAAATCTCCATCGGCAGCGCGCCCAGCCGGTCCGGCGCGGGCTGCGCGAACGTCCTTTTATCCTGCCATTGCGCGGATTTGGCGCTCGTATAAGGCAAAGGCGGGCGCTTGTCACCCGTCTGTCGTGCTTTTTGTGGCTTTTTGGCCGGGCCTCGCGGTCCACAAATCCGGCCGCCGCGCCCGGGTCAGGGCCTCGGCTTCGGCCTTTCGCCAGGCCGCCACCTTGGCATGGTCGCCGGAGATCAGGATTTCGGGGATGCCGCGGCCCTCGAACTCCTGCGGGCGGGTGAATTGGGGGTATTCCAGTAGTCCTTCGGAAAAGCTTTCGTCCTCGCCCGAGGCCTGTTTGCCCATCACGCCCGGCAAAAGCCGCACGCAGGCATCGATCAGGGCCATCGCGGCGATCTCGCCACCCGACAGCACATAGTCCCCGATCGAGACCTCTTCGAGGTGCCGTGCCTCGATGACCCGCTGATCGACCCCCTCGAACCGCCCGCAGACGATCAGGGGGCCGGGCCCGGCGGCGAGTTCCTTAACCTGCGACTGGGTCAATGGCCGACCCCGCGGGCTCATCAGCAGGCGCGGACGGCTTTGATCGGTATCCGCGGCATCGATCGCCGCCGCCAGCACGTCGGCCCGCAGCACCATGCCCGGGCCGCCGCCGGCCGGGGTGTCATCGACGCTGCGGTGGCGGTCGGTGGCGGAATCCCTGATGTCGCGCGCCTCCAGCGCCCACAGGCCGGAGGCCAGCGCCTTGCCCGCCAGGCTGACGCCGAGCGGCCCGGGAAACATCTCGGGAAACAGCGTGAGAACCGTGGCGCGCCAGGTCATGTCAAACCCATCACGTGAGCGTCGGGGCGTCGTCGCCTTCAATTTCCTGCGGCAGTTCGATCACGACGCGGCCGCCGGCGAGATCGACTGTCGGCACCACCGCATTGGTGAACGGCAGCAGCATGGTCGGGCCATGTGGCGGCGCAATTTCGATAATGTCGCCGGCGCCGAAATTATGGATCGCGGTGACGCGGCCGAGCGGCTCGTTCGCGGCATTGACCGCGGCAAGCCCGATCAGGTCGGCGTGGTAATATTCGTCCTCATCGGTCTCGGGCAGTTTTTCGCGCGCGATATAGAGTTCGATGCCGTTGAGCCGTTCGGCGTCCTCGCGGGTGGCGATGCCTTTCAGCGTCGCCACCAGATGGTCCTTGGCCTCGCGGGCATGCGTCACCTCGAACTGGCGCGCGCCGTCCTTGGTCATCAGCGGGCCGTATTGTTTTACGGCCAGCGGATCTTCGGTGAACGTCCACAGTTTCACCGCGCCGCGCACGCCATGCGCGGCGCCGATACGCGCGACGCAAATCGGTGCTGCCACCGTCGTGCGCCCGCTGCGCCTTAGGCCTTCGCGGCGGCTTCAGCGCGCGCCTTGCGCTCCTTGCGCGGCACGGCCTTTTCCGGGTTGCTGCGGGCGGGACGCTTGACGATGCCGGCGGCATCCAGGAAGCGCGTCACGCGATCCGACGGCTGCGCGCCCTTGGCGAGCCAGGACTTGACCTTGTCCATGTCGAGCTTCAGCCGCGACTCATTGTCCTTCGGCAGCAGCGGGTTGAAATGGCCGAGACGCTCGATGAAGCGGCCGTCGCGGGGAAAGCGCGAGTCGGCGACGACGACGTGATAGACCGGGCGCTTCTTGGTGCCTGCGCGAGCGAGGCGGATAACGACTGACATTTGGTTCTCCTGAGTGTGGGTTCGATTGAAAGTGTGTCGGTTGGTTACGTCGTCATTGCGAGGAGCGAAGCGACGAAGCAATCCATTCTTTCTTTTCGCGGATCGATGGATTGCTTCGCTGCGCTCGCAATGACGAAAGTGGTCATTTCTTCTTCCCCGGAAAGCCGCCGAGGCCGGGCAAGGTCGGCTTGCCGCTGAGGCCGGTAAGGCCCGGCACGTTCGGCAGGCCCTGGCGCAGGCCGACGGGAAGATCCTTCGGCAAATTCGGCAGGCCGCCTCCGGCGCCGCCCTGCATCTTCTCCGCCATCGCCTTCATCTCTTCGGCTGAGGGCGGCTTCATGCCGCCGCCAAAGCCCATCGCCTGCGCGATGCCGGCCATCGGGCCGCGCTTGCCCGAGCCCATCGCCTTCATCATGTCGGCCATGTTCCGGTGCATCTTGAGCAGCTTGTTGACTTCCTGGACCTCCAGGCCGGCGCCGGCGGCGATGCGCTTCTTGCGGCTGGCCTTGAGGATGTCGGGATTCTTGCGCTCCTGCCGCGTCATCGAATCGATCACCGCGACCTGGCGCTTGATGATCTTGTCGTCGATTCCGGCGGCGGCGATCTGGTTCTTCATCTTGGCAACGCCGGGCATCATGCCCATCAACCCGCTGATGCCGCCCATATTCGCCATCTGCAGCAATTGCTCGCGCATGTCGGTGAGGTCGAACTGGCCCTTGCGCATCCGCTCGGCGGTGCGCGCGGCTTTTTCGGCGTCGATATTCGCCGCCGCGCGTTCGACCAGCGACACCACGTCGCCCATGCCGAGGATGCGGCCCGCGATGCGGCTGGGATGAAAATCTTCCAGCGCGTCGGTCTTTTCGCCGGTGCCGATCAGCTTGATCGGCTTGCCGGTCACCGCGCGCATCGACAGCGCCGCGCCGCCGCGGCCGTCGCCGTCCACCCGCGTCAGCACGATGCCGGTGAGGCCGACGCGCTGATCGAAGGCGCGCGCGAGGTTGACCGCGTCCTGGCCGGTCAGGGAATCCGCGACCAGCAGCACTTCATGCGGGTTGGCCGTGGTTTTGATCTCGGCCGCCTCGCTCATCATCTCTTCGTCGAGCGTGGTGCGGCCGGCGGTGTCGAGCAGCACCACGTCGTAGCCGCCGAGCTTGGCCGCCTCCAACGCGCGTTTTGCAATTTGCGCGGGCTTTTGGCCGGCGACGATCGGCAATGTCGGAATGTCGAGGTCGCGCCCCAGCACGGCCAATTGCTCCATCGCCGCCGGGCGGTAGATGTCGAGCGAGGCCATCAGCACCTTGCGCTTGTCGCGCTGGGTCATGCGGCGGGCGAGTTTTGCGGTGGTGGTGGTTTTGCCGGAGCCCTGCAGGCCGACCATCATGATGGCGACCGGCGGCACCGCATTGAGGTCGATGGTCTGGCCGTCGGAACCAAGCGTGGCGACCAGTTCGTCATGGACGATCTTGACCACCATCTGGCCGGGGGTGACCGACTTGACGACGGTGGCGCCGACCGCCTGCTCGCGGACGCGATCGGTGAAGCTTCTGACGACGTCGAGCGCGACGTCGGCTTCCAGCAGCGCGCGGCGCACCTCGCGCATCGCGGCATCGACGTCGGCCTCGGACAGCGAACCGCGGCCCGTCAGCCGATCGAGTATCCCACCAAGCTTTTCCGACAGATTGTCGAACAATGCCGTTGTCCTCTGTCCTGCGTTTGCAGGTGCTGCCTTAGCTCACCACCGTCATACCCCGCGAAGGCGGGGTATCCAGTACGCCGCGGCCTCTCGGTTCTAGCCGAGCGGCCTCTGGGATACTGGATCACCCGCCTTCGCGGGTGATGACGACCTATATGTCCTGGCGCGGAACGCCAAAACGATCGTCCAAACACTTTCGCGCCCGAGGGCGCATCGCGCTGTCGGGCGTTGGCCTCCGGTCTCATGGGCCGGGCGGCGGGTCGAAAAGAACGTCTTTCCGAGAAAGTGCGCGGGTTAAACCCCCGGAGGGAGCGAAAGTCAAGGAGAAACTAGGGCATAATGCCCCATGGCAGAGGCGTAAGGCTTTGACATGTTTATGCTTTTGAAGATCAGGGTGGCCGGCGCGCGGGCTTCCTTTCGCCGCAGGTTCAAAGTTCAACCCGCACACGCCATATAGCGCCCCATGCCTTTCGTTCTCTCCCGCCTGTCGTGACCCCGTGCCCATCACCCGCCGCCGCGTTTTTGGAGTGCTCGCCGGAGCGGCTGCGGCCGTCGGCGTGCCGTCGATCTGGATCAGCAACATGAAAACCTATGACGGCCCCGTCTCCGACCATTTCGACGGAACCCGCTTCTTCGATCCCGACGGGGTGCCGCCGAAATCGCTGGGCGAGGTGCTGCGCTGGCAGTTCGGCACCGACCGCAAGCGCGCGAGCTGGCCGGATTGGGTGCCGAATGCCCACAGCGATACGCCGCCACCGCGCGTCAGCGGCGACAAGGTGCGGCTGTCGTTCGTCGGCCACGTCACCTGGCTGATCCAGACCCGGGACCTGAACATTCTCATCGATCCCGTGTGGTCGATGCGCGCTTCGCCGGTTTCCTTTGCCGGGCCGCATCGGCACAACGATCCCGGCATCGCCTTCGACGCGCTGCCCAAGATCGACGTCGTGCTGGTGTCGCATGGCCATTACGACCATCTCGACATCGCGACGCTGTCAAAGCTGTCGGCAAAATTTTCGCCGCGCGTGATCACGCCGCTCGGCAACGACGTCACCATGCGCGATACCGACAGCGCGATCAAAGCCGAAGGCGTTCGACTGGCAGGACCGCGTCGAGCTCGGCAACGGCATCGCGGTGACGCTGGTGCCGACGCGGCACTGGTCGGCGCGCGGATTGTTCGACCGCAACAAGGCGCTGTGGGCGAGTTTTGTGCTGGAGACGCCGGCGGGCAAACTCTACATCGTCTGCGATTCCGGCTACGGCGAGGGCAAGCATTTCCGCCGCGTGGCCGAGCAGCACGGCCCGCTGCGGCTGGCGATCTTGCCGATCGGCGCCTATGAGCCGCGCTGGTTCATGAAGGACCAGCACATGAATCCGCCCGATGCCGTGAAGGCGCTGGCCGATTGCGGCGCGCAGCAAGCGCTGGCGCATCATCACGGCACGTTCCAGCTGACGGATGAGGCGATCGACGCGCCGGTCGAATGCGCTGGCCGATGCGCTCAAGGAAGCGAAGATTCCGCCGGAGCGGTTCGCGGCGCTGAAGCCGGGGCAGGTGGTGGAGATTTAACTGTCCCTCATGCGAGGAGGCGCGTTAGCGCCGTCTCGAAGCGCGAGGATCCGTCTCCATCCTTCGAGACGCGCGCTATGCGCGCTCTCAGGCTGAGGTCGGAGCGACAGGGAATCTACTGCGCGGCCTTGATCGCCCAGGACACGCTGACCGTCACCGAAAGCGTCTCTTCGCCCTGCGCCACCGGTGCGCCGGCGGCCATCGGCGCGGCCATCTTGCCGCGATATAACGGCACGGGCGCGCCTTCCTCGGAAATGCTGATGGGCTCGCCGAGCGTCACGCCGGCGGCCTTGGCGTAGATCTCCGCCTTGCGGCGCGCATCCGCGATCGCCTTTTCGCGGGCTTCGTCGAGATGTTTTGAGGCCTGCGTTACCGTGAAATTGATGCCGCCGATGTCGTTGGCGCCGGCGCCGACCAGCACGTCGATCACGTTCGCGACCTTGGTCACATCGCGGATCTTGACCGTGACACGGTTGCTGGCGCGGAAGCTGACGATGCCTGGCGCGCGCTCCGAGGCTTTGGACGAAGTCGCAAATTGCGGCTGCAGCGACAGCCGCGAGGTCTGGTAGTCCTTTTCCGTCGATGCCGGCGCCCTTCAGCGCCAGCAGCACCTTGCCCATCGCCGCGTTGTTGGCGTCCGACGCCTCGCGCGCGGTCTTGGCGTCCGACGTCACGCCGCCGTCGATCTGGGCCTGATCGGGCGCCACCGACACGGTCGCTTCGCCGGTCACGGAAATCGCAGGCGGCGGCATTGTCTGCGCCAGCGCGGGCGCGGCGAGCAGCATGGCGGCAACGACGGCAAAGGCGAGCGGACGTTTCATGCGTCTCACCTCAGCGGCACGTAGACGTTGATCACCAGCTTGTCCTCCGCCGTCTTCAGGGGATCGGTGATGTATTCCTCGATGAAAGTATCCTTGGCCTCGAGCTTCTTGTCGTCGAGGTGGTTGGTGATCGCCTCATAGGTGTTGTCCATGTTGTCGTAGGAGCCGCGATGGACGAACTTCAGCGCCTTGCCTTCGGGCGACTTGCCGATGCTCATGTCCTTGGTCAGGTTCTTCGGCTCCTGGTCGACCGGGATTTCCGCCAGGAACGTGAAACCGGTGTCGTCGGTCGAGGTGTAGACGATCATCGAATTGCCCGTGGCCTTGATGCCCTGCTTGTCGAGCAGCGCGGTCAGCGCCTTGAACGCATCGATCAGGGTGTCGAACGCCGCGTCCCAATTCGCGGTGCCCTTGATGACCACCACTTTCTTGGGCTCCAGCGCGAACTCCTCGCCGAAGGGGTCGGCGGTCTGGACGCTGGCGGCGGGAGGAGGCGGCGCGGGCGGCGGGGCTTTTTCCGCCGTGGGGGCATCCGCCGGCGACTTGGTTTCGGCCGGCGGCGGGACCGGCACCGCCGATGGTGCGGGGCTGGGCACAGCCGACGGGCTCGCGGCCGGCGAGGCTGAGGGCGCCGGCGATTGCGCCAGGGCGGCCCCGCCAAACGCAACCATGGAGAGCGCGACCATGGCCGCACGGAAAGTGCTGATACGGTTCATTTCAGGTATTCTCCATCCACCCCACCTGGCGGCGGCATGTCCCCATCCGCGCCCGCCAGAATGGTGCCATTTTCTAACACGCAAGGTCCGCTTTCGTCCCATGACAGATGCGTCATACTGCGCCCTGCGTACTAGGCAATCGGCCATCATTCGCCATATAAGGCAGGCAGAAATTGGGAAATTCCATGAGCGCGCTCGCCAACCACGCATTTGCCAAGATGAACGGCATCGGCAACGAGATTGTCGTGGTGGATTTGCGCGATTCCAAGTCGGCGGTGACGGCCGGAAGACGCGCGGGCGGTGGCTTCCCCCGCGGGCGTGCCCTATGACCAGTTGATGGTATTGCAGCCGCCGCGGCTGCAGGGCACCGAGGCCTTCATCCGCATCTACAACAATGACGGCTCGGAGGCCGGCGCCTGCGGCAACGGCATGCGCTGCGTGGTGCGCCGCCTGTTCGAAAAGACCGGCCAGACCGCCGTGACATTCGAGACCCGCGCGGGGCTATTGAATTGCTGGCAGGGCCCGGCGCCCGATCTCTATACCGTCGACATGGGGGCGCCGAAGTTCGACTGGCAGGATATTCCGCTCGCCGAAGAATTTCGCGACACCCGCTATATCGAATTGCAGGTCGGGCCGATCGATGCGCCGGTGCTGCATTCGCCGTCGGCGGTCAACATGGGCAATCCGCACGCGATCTTCTGGGTCGACGACGTCAACGCCTATGACCTCGAACGCTTCGGGCCGCTGCTGGAGAACCACCCGATTTTCCCGGACCGCGCCAACATCACGCTCGCGCATATCGTCGACCGCGATCACATCACGATCCGCACCTGGGAGCGCGGCGCCGGGCTGACCAGGGCCTGCGGCTCGGCCGCGTGTGCGACCGCGGTGGCGGCGGCGCGGCTGAAGCGCGCCAATCGCTCGGTCGAGATCACGCTGCCCGGCGGCAAGCTCGGGATCGAATGGCGCGAGCGCGACGACCATGTGCTGATGACCGGCACCGCCGATTTCGAATATGAAGGCCGCTTCGATCCGGCGCTGTTCGCCAGCGTCGCCTGAGAGCAATGAGCGTCGACGTCCTCACCTTCGGCTGCCGTCTCAACGCCTTCGAATCCGAGGTGATCGCCCGCGAGGCGGAGCGCGCCGGACTTTCCGATACCGTCGTCATCAATAGCTGCGCGGTCACCAACGAGGCGGTGGCGCAGGCGCGGCAATCGATCCGGCGGCTGAAGCGCGAGCGGCCGGATGTGCGCATCGTCGTCACCGGCTGCGCGGCGCAGACCCAGCCGGAAATGTTCGCCGAAATGGCCGAGGTCGATCGCGTCGTCGGCAATGACGACAAGATGCGCGGCGAGGCGTGGCGCGATGCGCGCGCGGCGTTCGATAGCGGCTTTGGCATCGAGGCAAGCGAGAAGATCGCGGTCGCCGACATCATGGCGGTGCGCGAGATGGCGCCGCATCTGCTCGACGGTTTCAAGGCCGGTCTGCCGCGGGTGTTCGTGCAGGTGCAGAACGGCTGCGACCATCGCTGCACCTTCTGCATCATCCCCTACGGCCGCGGCAATTCGCGCTCGGTGCCGATGGGCGCCGTCGTCGATCAGGTTCGCGCGCTGGCCGAGCGCGGCCATGCCGAGATCGTGCTGACCGGCGTCGATCTGACGAGCTACGGCGCCGATCTGCCGGGCACGCCGAAGCTCGGGCAATTGACAAAACAGATTTTGCGGCACGTGCCGGAGCTGAAGCGCCTGCGGATTTCGTCCATCGATTCCATCGAAGCCGATCGCGATCTGCTCGACGTCATCGCGGACGATGAGCGGCTGATGCCGCATCTGCATCTGTCGCTGCAGTCGGGCGACGACATGATTTTAAAGCGGATGAAGCGGCGGCATTCGCGCAAAGACGCGATCGAGTTCTGCGCGCAGGTGCGGCGGTTGCGCCCGGACATCACGTTCGGCGCCGATATCATCGCGGGCTTTCCGACCGAGACGGAAGAGATGTTCGCGCGCTCGCAGGACCTCGTGGACGAATGCGATCTCACCTTCCTGCACGTGTTTCCCTACTCGAAGCGGCCCGGGCACGCCGGCAGCGCGGATGCCGCAGGTGGCGGGCGGCGAGATCAAGGCGCGCGCGAAACGATTGCGGGCGGCGGGTGAGGCGGCGTTGCGGAAGCGGCTGGCGGCAGAGGTCGGCGCGACGCGTCAGGTGCTTGATCGAGAGCGCGACGCAGGGGCGCACGGAACATTTCCTGCCGGTGGCGTATCAGGCGAAACACCGGGTGCGGTGATGACGCTAGCGATCAAGGGCCACGACGGCGCGCGGCTGACGGTGTGATTCTTCCTTCTCCCCTTGTGGGAGAGGCGGTGCGCAGCGCCGATGCGGTTGATCACGGACTCTCGCGGAATACCGGCTCCCCCGCTTCGCGGATGATCCACAAGGGGAAAGGGAAGCGGGCGTCGCGACTATTCCCCGTTCCACCCGCATGCCCTCAGCCGCTCCCGCATATGCTCCGGCGCCGGCGCCACCACGCGCACCGGCTCCTTGTTCTTCGAAATCGGAATCACGATCTCGCGGGAATGCAGATGCAGGATCGGCTCGCCGAATCGCGGGCCGTTGCCGTAAATATTGTCGCCGACGATCGGCCAGCCCGTGGCCGACGTGTGCACGCGCAATTGATGGGTGCGGCCGGTCACCGGTTCCAGTGCGAGCCAGCAAAGGCCGTCGCCGCGGCCGCGCACTTTCCAGTTGGTGACGGCCTTCTGCCCGTCCGGATCCGGCTTCTGCCACCAGCCGCGCTCGACGTTGAGCCGTCCCAGCGGCATGTCGATGGTGCCTTCATCTTCGGCAGGTCCGCCCTCGACCACCGCCCAATAGGTTTTTCCGATCTTGCCGTGCTTGAACAACAGGCCGAGCGAGGCGGTGGCCTTGCGATGGCGTCCCAGCACCAGACAGCCGGAGGTATCCTTGTCGAGCCGGTGGGCCAGCACCGGCGGCCGCGGCAGGCCGAATCGCAAGCCGTCGAAGGACGCTTCCAGATTGGCGCCGCCCTTGGGGCCGCGATGCACCGGCAGCCCGGCGGGCTTGTCGATCACCAGCATCAGCCCGTCGCGGTGGAGCACGCGGGCCTGGATTTCGTCTGCCGTTAATCCGGGGACATCAAGATGCCCTGGGACATCAAAGGATGTCCCGGGAACATCGGCGATGGATTTGTTGTGACTTCCGCTCATGGCGCGAAACCGCTAACACGTCCCCGACATGAGCGATACCACTCCCGGAACCCCCAAACTGAGCTGGTGGCGGCGGCTTTCGAGCGGCCTGAAGCGGACCTCGAGTTCGCTCGGCTCGGCCGTTGCCGACCTCGTCACCAAGCGCAAGCTCGACCGCGCCATGCTCGACGATATCGAGGATGTGCTGCTGCGCGCCGATCTCGGCACCGCCGTGGCGGTCCGGATTGCGGACGCCGTCGGCGCCGGCCGCTACGACAAGGCGATTTCGGCCGATGAAGTGAAGACGGTGGTCGCGACCGAGGTCGAGAAGGTGCTGGCGCCGGTGGCGAAGCCGCTGGAGATCGACGCGGCGCAAAAGCCGTTCGTCATCCTCGTGGTCGGCGTCAACGGCTCGGGCAAGACCACCACCATCGGCAAGCTTGCCGCGAAATTGAGTGCCGAGGGCCGCAAGATCATGCTGGCGGCCGGCGATACGTTTCGTGCCGCCGCGATCGAACAGCTCAAGGTCTGGGGCGAGCGCACGAAGTCGCCGGTTATATGCGGCCGCGCAGGGTTCGGATTCGGCAAGCCTTGCCTTCAACGCGCTGACCGCGGCGAAGGAACAGAATATCGACGTGCTGCTGGTCGATACCGCCGGGCGGCTGCAGAACAAGGCCGAGCTGATGAACGAACTCGAAAAGGTCGTTCGCGTCATCAAGAAGGTCGATGCGTCAGCCCCGCATGCGGTGCTGCTGGTGCTCGATGCCACGGTGGGACAAAATGCGCTGTCGCAGGTCGAGGCATTTCATCGTACCGCTGGCGTCACCGGCCTGGTGATGACGAAACTCGACGGTACCGCGCGCGGCGGCATCCTGGTGGCGCTGGCGGAGAAGTTCAAACTGCCGGTGCACTTCATCGGCGTCGGCGAAGGCATCGACGATCTCGCGCCGTTCACCGCGCGGGATTTCGCGAACGCGATTGCAGGAATTGAAGGGGCATGATCCCGAAAAGTGGGAACCGGTTTTCGGACAAGATCATGCCCAAACGAAAGATGAAGTGAACGATGGACAAGACCCAGCCGCATCCGGTGTTCAAGCTCGCGACCGAACTCGGTCCGCTCATCGTGTTCTTCGTCGCCAACGCCAAATTCAACCTGTTTGTCGCCACCGGCGCCTTCATGGTGGCGATCGTGGCCGCGATGATCGCCTCCTATGTGGTGGTGCGGCATGTGCCCATGATGGCGATCGTCACCGCCGTCATCGTGCTCGTGTTCGGCACGCTGACGCTGGTGCTGCACGACGAGACCTTCATCAAGGTCAAGCCGACCATCATCTACGGCCTGTTCGCCGCGATCCTCGGCGGCGGTCTTTTGTTCGGCCGCTCCTTCATCGCGATCCTGTTCAATCAGATGTTCAACCTGACGCCGAAGGGCTGGCGCGTCCTGACCATGCGCTGGGCGTTGTTCTTCCTGGGGATGGCGGTCCTGAACGAAGTCATCTGGCGCACGCAGTCGACCGACTTCTGGGTCGCGTTCAAGCTGTTCGGCGCGGTTCCGATCACGATGGTCTTTGCGATCACCCAGATGCCGCTGATCAAGCGCTACCATCTGGAGCCGGCCACGCTCGAGGCGAGCGAGGCGGAAGCGGGCGATGTGAGCAAGGGGTGAGCTCTGGCGCCGCTCTACTCCCTCGCCTCGCTCTTCGCGGGGCCGAGACGAGTGAAGCTCGCTCTTAGGGGGTCGGGGTGAGGGGCTCTCTCCGCGAATGCTGCGGCGAATTGATGGGACCTGTACCCCTCACCCGGAATTCGCGCTTCGCGCAAATTCCGACCTCTCCCCGCAAGCGGGGCGAGGTTCAGGAAACCGCCTCAGCTCTTCTGCTTGGCGATGATCTTGTCCTTGATCTTGTCGTAGGTCGCCTGCGGGAGAATGCTCTTGTTCACGAGATCATCCTTGCCCTTGTACGGCCGGCCCGCGATGATTTTGGCGGAATAGGCCTTGCCGACACCCGGCAGCGCGTCGAGCTGATCGGCGGTCGCGGAATTGATGTCCAGCAGTTCGGCCTTGGGCGCAGGCGCCATCTTCGACTCCGAGGCCTTCGGGGCTGGAGCCATCTTGCTGTCGGACTTGGCCGCGGGCTGCGCGGTCTGGGCCATCGACGGGGTCGCCGTCAGCATGCCCAACGTCAGCGCGGTAGCGAGAAGAGAAGCGAGCGTGAAATGACGCATATGGGTGTCCCTCCAAGGACGGTTCAGGTAACGCCATCAAGCTAGCTGCGAATTCGTGGCGGCGCCATGGCTGCGAAATGAACGGCAGATAAAAGCGGAAAATTATTTGCTCCCTCATGGTGAGGAGCGCGCGTAGCGCCGTCTCGAACCATCGAGGCCCGGCTGGTGGCCATCATCCTTCGAGACGCCGTTCCGCGGCTCCTCAGGATGAGGATTGTGGATCAGCTCCCCGCTCTCAACGCCTTCTCGATCTCGACCTTGAGCACACTGTCGAGATTGGCCGGCGTCACGGGGCCGACCAACTTGTAGACGATGGTCCCGTCGCGGCCGACCACAAAGGTCTCGGGCACGCCGTAGACGCCCCATTCGATCGAGCCGCGGCCATTGGCATCGGCACCGACCATGCTGAAGGGATTGCCGTAGCGGCCGAGGAAGCGGCGGGCGTTGTCGGGGGAATCCTTGTAGTTGATGCCGACGATCTGCAGCCGCGTGTCCTTGGCCAGCGCGGTCAGCAGCGGCGCCTCGTCGTGGCACGGCACGCACCAGGACGCCCAGACGTTGACGACGGAGACCTTGCCCTTGAAGGCCGCGGGATCGAGCCCGGGGATCGGCGCCCCGTTATGGACGAGGCCTTCCAGCGCCGGCAGCGCGGTTTGCGGCGCCGGGCGGCCGATCAGGGCGGATGGGATTTTTGAGGGATCGCCGCCATACAGCCGCAGCAGGAACAGCCCGGCAACGGCCATGAAGCCGATCAGCGGCAGCGCCACCAGCCAGCGCCGGCGGTGCGTGGGAGCCTCCGATGTCACGGGCGCGTTCATCAGATATCCGTCGCGGTGCGGCCGGAGCGCCGGGTTATGCCGCTGGCCTCGAGTTCGCGCAGGCGCTCCTTCTGACGGCGATAATCGATGGCGATCCAGCCGATGAGGATCACCACGACCGCCGCCACCAGCGCGTAGGAGGTTACGATAAAGGAGGCGTAGGGACCGAGCGACATCGCGTCACGCCGCCTGCTGGCTGGCTTGCATGATCTGCAAGCTGCGCACGCGCCGGCGCAGGATCTCGTTGCGCATCGCCGCCAGATGCAGCGTGACGAACAGCAGCGAGAAGCCGACCGCCATTACCAGCAATGGAATCAGGAACGCCTTGTCGAGCGTAGGGCCGCCCAGCCGCATCACCGAGGCCGGCTGATGCAGCGTGTTCCACCAGTCGACCGAGAATTTGATGATCGGCAGGTTGAGCGCGCCGACCAGCGTCAGGATGGCGGCGGCCCGTGCCGCCCGCGAGGGGTCGTCCACCGCGCGCCACAGCGCCATCAGGCCGAGATACATCAGAAACAGGATCAGCACCGAGGTCAGCCGCGCATCCCATTCCCAATAGGTGCCCCACATCGGCCGCCCCCACAGCGAGCCCGTCACCAGCGCCAGAAAGGTGAAGGCCGCGCCGATCGGGGCCGCCGCTTTCGCCGCGACATCGGCAAGCGGATGCCGCCATACCAGCGTGCCAAGCGCGGCAAGGCTCATCACGCTCCAGACGAACATCGACAGCCACGCATTCGGCACGTGGATGAACATGATCTTCACGACGGCGCCGTGCTGATAGTCGTCGGGCGCCATCGCCGCCTGGTAGAAGCCGATCAGCAGCAGGATGGCGGTCGCGCCCGCCAGCCACGGCAGCACGCGCGCCGTCAGCGACAGGAATTTCGTGGGGTTGGCGAGATCGATCAGCGTCATGGGCATCCTGATAGTCGTCAGCGGCGGGGCAGGCAATGCGGCTTGGTTTGTTTCATACGGCCTCCGCGAGAGTTGATCGGCGTCAAATCAGTTCAGTCCAGACCGTGCCGCAGGCTGGCCGCGGCGGCAAACGGTCCGACCACGAAACTGACCAGCGAGAGCGCGCACAGGATCGAAAACGGTGTTCCAAATGACAGTGGACCCGTGATGGCCGCCTGCGAGGCCGCGACGCCGAAGATCAGTACCGGGATCGACAGCGGCAGCACCAGCACCGCCAGCAGCAAGCCGCCGCGGTGGAGTGTCACGGCGAGCGCTGCGCCGATCATTCCCGTAAACGTCAGCGCCGGTGTTCCCACCAGCAGCGTCAGCGCCACCGCCGAGGTCGCCGTGGCGTCGAGATTGAGCATCAGCCCGAGCACGGGGGTCGCCGCGATCAGCGGCAGTCCCGCCGCAAGCCAGTGCGCCAGCGCTTTGGCGGCACAGGCCAGTTCCAGCGGCGTCCTGCCCATCACGATCAGGTCGAGCGAGCCATCCTCGTGGTCGGCCGTGAACAGGCGGTCGAGCGTGAGCAGGCTGGCCAGCAGCGCGCCGAGCCAGAGGATCGCGGGTCCGAGCCGCGTCAGCAGCGCCAGGTCCGGCCCGATCGCGAACGGCATCAGCACCGTGACCGTGAGGAAAAACAGCACGCCGATCAGCGCGCCGCCGCCGACGCGCAGCGCAATCTTGATGTCGCGTCGAATCAGCGCGGCGAGGGCGGTCATGTCGCTGCCCCCATCCGCAGTTCTCTGGCCGCGATCCCGAGCGGGGTGTGGGTGGCGGCGATGATGATGCCGCCGCTGGCGAGATGTTGGCCCATCACCCCGACGAACAGTTCCTGCCCGGCGGTATCGAGCGCCGAGGTCGGCTCGTCCAGCAGCCAGACCGGCCGGCGCACCACCAGCAGGCGGGCGATCGACAGCCGCCGCCGCTGGCCGGCCGAGAGATACGCCGCCGGCAGATGCGTGGCATGGCCGAGCCCCACGGCGGAAAGGCACTTGCCAATGTCATCAGCCGCGCCGCCGAGAAAATCCCGCCAGAACGACAGGTTTTCCGCCACGCTCAGCGCCGGCTTCAGCGCATCGCGATGGCCGAGATAATGGGATTGTTCCGGCAAGGTCAGCTCGGCCTCGCCGCCCTCCAGGCCGACCGATCCGCCCGCCGGCACCAGAAGACCCGCGATCAGGCGCAACAGCGAGGTCTTGCCGGAGCCGTTCGGGCCGACCACGGCCAGCACCTCGCCCGACGAGGCTTCGAAATCGAGCCCGGAGAACACCTCGCGGCCGCCCCTGATACAGTCGATGTGGCGCCCCGAGAGCCGCATTTTGCCTCTTCACAGCCCTCTGAAATTGATGGGTACCGCGTCAGAATTTGTGGGTACCGCATTGCTGCAGCACGCTTGTCGGTGTGGCGGCGCTTCTAGAAAGATTCTATAAGCCCGGAACTTGATGCAGCACACAATCGGCGGCTGCAAGCCAATAGGCCAGCCTCGCCGACGGTGTTTAAATACCCTTGCCGGGTATAACTAGAATTTGGGATTTCCTGACATGACCTCGCTCGACAGCTTCAAATGCCGCAAGACCCTCAAGGTCGGCAGCAAGACCTACGTGTATTACAGCCTGCCCGCCGCCGAGAAGAACGGTCTGAAGGGAATTTCCAAGCTGCCCTATTCGATGAAGGTGCTGCTGGAAAACCTGCTGCGCAACGAGGACGACCGCACGGTCAAGAAGGCCGACATCGTCGCGGTGTCGAAGTGGCTGCGGAAGCGCAAGCTCGAGCACGAAGTCGCGTTCCGCCCGGCGCGTGTGCTGATGCAGGATTTCACCGGCGTGCCGGCGGTGGTCGATCTCGCCGCGATGCGTAATGCGATGCAGGCGCTCGGCGGCGATGCCGAGAAGATCAACCCGCTGGTGCCGGTCGATCTCGTCATCGACCACTCCGTGATCGTCAACTTCTTCGGGGACAACAAGGCGTTCGGCAAGAACGTGGTCGAGGAATACAAGCAGAACCAGGAACGCTACGAATTCCTGAAATGGGGCCAGAAGGCGTTTTCGAACTTCTCCGTGGTGCCGCCCGGCACCGGCATCTGCCACCAGGTCAATCTCGAATATCTCGCGCAGACGGTGTGGACCAAGAAGGAGAAGATGACGGTCGGCAAGAAGACCGGCACCTTCGAGGTCGCCTATCCGGATTCGCTTGTCGGCACCGACTCGCACACCACCATGGTCAACGGCCTCGCCGTGCTCGGCTGGGGCGTCGGCGGCATCGAGGCGGAAGCCTGCATGCTCGGCCAGCCGCTGTCGATGCTGCTGCCCGAAGTGGTCGGCTTCAAGCTCAAGGGCCAGCTCAAGGAAGGCGTCACCGCGACCGATCTCGTGCTGACCGTGACGCAGATGCTGCGCAAGCAGGGCGTGGTCGGCAAGTTCGTCGAGTTCTTCGGCCCCGGCCTCGACTTCCTTTCGGTGGCGGACAAGGCGACCATCGGCAACATGGCGCCGGAATATGGCGCGACCTGCGGCTTCTTCCCGGTCGATGCCGCGACCATCGATTATCTCAAGACCTCCGGCCGCAAGGCTGACCGCGTCGCGCTGGTTTCGGCTTACGCCAAGGCGCAGGGTCTGTTCCGCACCGCGAAATCGGCCGACCCCGTGTTCACGGAAACGCTGACGCTCGATCTCAAGGATGTCGTGCCGTCGATGGCCGGCCCGAAGCGCCCCGAAGGCCGCGTCGCGCTGCCCGCCGTTTCCACCGGCTTCGCCACCGCGCTGGCCGGCGAATACAAGAAGCCCGATGGCGCCGATAACCGCTATTCGGTCGAGGGCCGCAACTTCGATCTCGGCCATGGCGATGTCGTGATCGCCGCGATCACCTCCTGCACCAACACCTCCAACCCGAGCGTGCTGATCGGCGCGGGCCTGTTGGCGCGCAACGCCGCCGCCAAGGGTCTGAAGGCCAAGCCGTGGGTGAAGACCTCGCTCGCGCCCGGAAGCCAGGTGGTCGCGGAATATCTTTCCAATTCCGGACTGCAGATCGACCTCGACAAGGTCGGCTTCAACCTGGTCGGCTTCGGCTGCACCACCTGCATCGGCAATTCCGGCCCGCTGCCGGAGGAGATTTCGAAGTCGATCAACGACAACGGCATCGTTGCCGCGGCCGTGCTGTCGGGTAACCGCAACTTCGAGGGGCGCGTCTCGCCGGACGTGCAGGCGAACTATCTGGCCTCGCCGCCGCTGGTCGTGGCCTACGCGCTGGCAGGCACCGTGACCAAGGATCTCGCGGTCGAGCCGATCGGCACCGGCAAGGACGGCAAGCCGGTGTTTCTGAAGGACATCTGGCCGACCACGAAGGAAATCAACGCCTACATGAAGAAGTTCGTCACCGCGACGATCTTCAAGAAGAAGTATGCCGACGTGTTCAAGGGCGACACCAACTGGCGCAAGATCAAGACGGTCGAGAGCGAGACCTATCGCTGGAACATGAGCTCGACCTATGTGCAGAACCCGCCCTATTTCGAAGGCATGAAGAAGGAGCCGGAGCCGATCGCTGACGTGGTCGATGCGCGGATTCTGGCGATGTTCGGCGACAAGATCACCACCGACCACATCTCGCCGGCCGGCTCGATCAAGCTGACGTCGCCAGCCGGAAAATTCCTGTCAGGAGCACCAGGTGCGTCCGGCCGACTTCAACCAGTACGGCACGCGGCGCGGCAATCACGAGATCATGATGCGCGGCACCTTCGCCAACATCCGCATCAAGAACTTCATGCTGAAGGGCGCCGACGGCAACATTCCGGAAGGCGGCCTCACCAAGCACTGGCCCGACGGCGAGCAGATGCCGATCTACGACGCGGCGATGAAGTACCAGGCGGAGGGCGTGCCGCTGGTGGTGTTCGCCGGCGCCGAATACGGCAACGGCTCGTCGCGCGACTGGGCCGCCAAGGGCACGCGGCTGCTCGGCGTCCGCGCCGTGATCTGCCAGAGCTTTGAGCGCATCCATCGCTCCAACCTGGTCGGCATGGGCGTGCTGCCGCTTACCTTCGAGGACGGCACGTCATGGACGTCGCTGGGCCTGAAGGGTGACGAGAAGGTGACGATCCGGGGGCTGCAGGGCGACCTGAAGCCGCGTCAGACCCTGACGGCCGAGATCGTCTCCGGCGATGGCGCGCTGCAGCGCGTGCCGCTGCTCTGCCGCATCGATACCCTCGACGAGCTCGAGTACTACCGAAACGGCGGCATTCTGCATTATGTGCTGCGCAAACTCGCGGCCTGACGCGGATTTGTGATCAGTGCCTCACTGCGAAGTGAGTAGCGAGCAAGAGGAAGGCGGCCTAATGAAAAGGCCGCTTTCGCGTGTTTGGGGCACGCTTTTCTGGGATCAGATCATGCCCCGTACAAATACGGATGGAAGACGCTACCACCGGTTCGCACAATGACAGCGATAATGGCCAATAATCTGATATCGCGATGGTCCGGCGCGCTCGGAGTCTGCGCGATCATCGCCATCATCCGCCCGGCTCATGCCGATCCGCGCACCGTGGTCGAACTGTTCACCTCTCAGGGCTGTTCGTCGTGTCCGCCGGCCGACAGGATCGTCGGCGAACTCGCCAAGGATCCGAACGTGATCGCGCTGAGCATGCCGATCGACTACTGGGACTATCTTGGCTGGAAGGACACGCTGGCGGACTAGCGTTTCAGCGCGCGTCAGAAAGCCTATTCGCATGTGCGCGGCGACCGCAATCTCTACACGCCGCAGATGATCGTCAACGGCTCGGCGCAGGTGATCGGCAGCGATCGTGCCGCCATCGACGGCGCCATCAAGACCACGAGCAAGGCCGAGGGCGTGATGTCGGTGCCGGTGACGATGACGTTGTCGGGCAAACTGATCAACGTCTCGGTCGAGGCGAGCAAGGCGGCGACGACGGGTCGCGGCGAAGTCTGGCTTTGCTCGATCTCGAAGGAGATCCCGATTTCGATCGGGCGCGGCGAGAATCGCGGCCAGCAAATCACCTACTACAATGTGGTGCGCAATCTCGTGAAGGTCGGCGACTGGAACGGCAGTGCGGGAAGCTGGACCATTCCGCTGGAAAATATTTCCCGCGACGGCGTCGATGCCGCGGTCGTCTATGTCCAGGACGGCAGTCGCGACAAGCCGGGTGCGATGCTCGGCGCGGCCTACACCGCGCTGCGATAGCTGACGCCGGCGCCCTTGTAGCCCGGATGTAGCGAAGCGCAATCCGGGACGGCCTTCTCCGCCAGTGAGATTCCCGGATTTCGCTTCGCTACATCCGGGCTACGCCGATCAACCGAATAAGTTTCCCTGATGAGGCGTCTGACACGGCCTGGAATGGCGGCCGATGTCGTTTGTCGTTGGAGCCGTCACCGCAAACGAAAAAGGACCAACTTTCGTTGGCCCAGTATCGGGAATAACTCCCTCTGCGAACAGGCCCGATCCCGACGGCCCCGGGGGGCTGGGGGCTGAGGAATCCGGAACCGAAAGGACCGGGCCAACGCAGGATTTTCTTGTCGCAACCCAGCGGGGCGGGCGGTTGGCGGAAGTGGGGCAGCAATAAGATTCCGCTAACGATCCCGTGAATCGATATTTCCGGAATACCGGGCCATCCGGCGCGGTTCCCTTTGTATTTACACCCCCTTGCAGGGTCCTGCGGTTAGCGCAATCATGTGAGCCTCGGCATGCTCCCGAAAAGTGGGGACCGGTTTTCGGAGCGAGAGCATGCCTGAGATGACAGGAGGCGCTCCATGAGCTCGACATCGGAGGACACCGATCCAAGCGAGAATCGCGCAGTGGCGCGCACCGCCACTGCAACCCCATCGCCGAATCGTGTCACGTTCAATCGTCTCGAACTCAACCGTATCCTCAATCTGTATGGGCGCATGGTCGCCGATGGCGAATGGCGCGACTACGCCATCGACTTTCTGAAAGACCGCGCGGTGTTTTCGGTATTCCGCCGCGCCTCCGAAGTTCCGATCTACCGGATCGAGAAGGATCCGCGGCTCGCGCGCAAGCAGGGCATGTACAGCGTGATCTCGGCGACCGGTCTGATCCTGCGCCGCGGCCACGAACTCGAACGCGTGCTGCTGGTGATCGACCGCAAGCTGGCGCTGGTGTAGGCGATCCCGTAGCCCGGATGAAGCGAAGCGAAATCCGGGAAGACTACATCCGCTTGCGAGACCGTCCCGGATTGCGCTTCGCTCCATCCGGGCTACGAAGCCTTCTCAATCCTTCGGCACCGTCGTCCCGCCTTCACCGAGCGCGCGCTGCATCATCACGGTGTCGAGCCAGCGGCCGAACTTGAGGCCGACATTGGCGATGCGTCCCGATCATCTGGAAACCGCATTTGGTGTGAACGCCGATCGAGCCGGCATTGGCGGAATCGCCGATCACCGCGATCATCTGCCGGTAGCCGCGCGCCTCGCATTCAGTGATCAGCCGCTGCAACAGTTGCAGGCCGATGCCGCGGCGGTGGGTCGAGGGTTGCAGGTAGACTGAATTTTCCACCGTGAAACGGTAGGCCGGCCGCGGGCGATAGGGCCCCGCATAGGTATAGCCGATCACGCGGCCTTCAACCGCGGCGACGAAATAGGGAAAGCCGCCATCCATCAGCGCCCTGAACCGCCGGGTCATCTCGGCGAGATCGGGCGGGATCAGCTCGAACGTCGCGGTGCCATGGCGCACCGCGTGCTCGTAGATTTCGGTGATGGTGGGGAGGTCGGCCTCGGTGGCGGCGCGAATTTCAGGAGCGGACATGGGGAGAAGGATATCAGCAGACCAACGCAGATCAACGTTTTCTGCCATGTCCAGGATGCGCCCCGCCATGACGCTGGCGACCAAAAGAAAAGCCCCGGCCGCGAGGCCGGGGCTTCAAACTCATGCCTGGTCGGTAGCGACTAGTCGCGCTGGCCGAGCAGCTGCAACAGCAGCGTGAACAGGTTGATGAAGTTCAAGTAGAGCGACAGTGCACCGGTGATCGCCGCTTTCTCCGCAATCTCGCCGCCTTCAGAGGCGTAGCCGTAGATGTAGTCGTTCTTCAGCCGCTGGGTATCCCAGGCGGTGAGGCCCGCGAACACCAGCACGCCGACCACCGAGACGATGAACTGCAGCATCGAGCTCGCCAGGAAGATGTTGACCACGCTCGCGATGATGACGCCGATCAGGCCCATGAACAGGAACGACCCCATGCCGCTCATGTCACGCTTGGTGGTGTAGCCGTAGAGGCTCAGTGCGCCGAAGGTGGCCGCGGTGATGAAGAATACCCGCACGATCGAGGTATGCGTATACACCAGGAAGATCGACGACAGCGAAATGCCCATCAGCGCCGAGAACACCCAGAACAGCATCTGGGCGGTTGCAGGCCGCAGCCGGTTGATGCCGGCCGAGATCGCAAACACCATGGCCAGCGGCGCGAGGATGAACAGCCACTTCAGGGGGCTGACATACATCGCGTAGCCGAACTGCGTCAGGTAGGCGTTGCCGAACTTGGCGACGGCGCCGGCCTGATCGGTGGTCACCGCAGCCATGTAGACGCCGAGCGCCGCAAGGCCGGTGATGGCCAGGCCGATGCTCATGTAGTTGTAGATGCGCAGCATGTAGGCGCGCAGACCGGCATCGACGGTCGCGGCATCAACGCGCCCGGCGGCCCGGCCGAAAGGAGAAGCGTAGTTACGGTCTAGGTCCGACATGGTCGAATTCCCGTTGGTTGCCCGGCGGAGCGCAAGGGGTTTGCGGCGCCGGTTAGATTTCTATCTCAGATGTCCCGATCTGCCGACGTTAATTTTACGTCATCAACCCGGCCTCTGATCCTGGCTGGTATGTGGGAAACTAACACATTCGACGCAAGCTTCCACGCGCGGCTGAATGTCGCTTCTGCCGGCATTCCTGAGTAAAAGCAGCGTTAACCCGGCCTTTCCGCCGCTACAAATTGTCACAAATTCCGCAACACGCTGGCCGGCTTCTGGTTCAGCGCCAGCAACGTCCCGGCGAGCCCCAGCCCCACCGTGACGATCAGGGCGGCGGCGACCACGCCTGCGGCGCTGCCGGCCTGCCAGATGAAACCGAGCGTCATCAGCCGGGTCACGATCAGCCAGGCCGCGATCGAGCCCGCGATCACGCCGAACACCGCGGTGGCAAGGCCGATCATCAGGTACTCCAGCGCGTAGGCGCCGAGCAGTCGCGCCCGGGTTGCGCCCAGCGTCTTCAGGATCACCGCGTCGTAGACCCGGTGGCGGTGGCCGGCCGCCAGCGCGCCGCCCAGCACCAGGATCGCCGAGATCAGCGTCACCGCGCTGGCGCCGCGGATGGCGAGCACGAGGTTGGTGACGACGGTGCCGATGGTTTCCAGCGCCTCGCGGACCCGGACGCTGGTCACCATCGGGAAGGCGTCCGCCACCTGCTTGACGATCCGGGCGTCGCCGGCCGGGTCCGGATGGACCTCGGACAGGGTCGCGACATGGCTGTGCGGCGCGCCCTTGAAGGCGTTGGGCGAGAACACCAGCACGAAATTGATGCCGAGCCCCTGCCAGTCGACGTTGCGCAGATTGCTGATTTTGGCCGGAATGTCGCGGCCGAGCACGTTGACGACGATCTCGTCGCCTATTTTGAGCTTCAGGCCGTCGGCGATCTTCTTCTCCATCGAGACCAGCGGCGGGCCCTTATAGTCCGCGCTCCACCATTCGCCCTCGACCACCTTCGAGCCCTTCGGGACTTCGTTGGTGTAGGTCAGGCCGCGGTCGCTCTGCAGCACCCACTCGGAATCCTGCGACGGCTT
Organism: uncultured Alphaproteobacteria bacterium; assembly: GCA_963790735.1. GTDB lineage: Bacteria > Pseudomonadota > Alphaproteobacteria > Rhizobiales > Xanthobacteraceae > Bradyrhizobium. Next base: position 25,885 of record CAWBQP010000049.1, read on the forward strand.
GAGCTCGTCGGCCTTGACGCCGCGGGCGCCGACGATGCGTCCGCGCAGCATCGGCACGTCGTCCACCGTCGATTCCGGCGCGACCTGCTTGAGGAAGGCGCCGAAGCGGTCGGCATCGGCGGTCGGAATGTCGATGAAGTAGAACGAGGGGGCTTTCTCCGGCAGCGCCGCCAGGAATTGCCGGCGCAGATTGCCGTCGATCTGGGTGATCGTGACCAGCACCGCGAGCCCGAGGCCGAGCGACATCACGACCGAGGGCGTCAGCGCGCCGGGCCGGTAGATGTTGGCGATCGCCAGCCGCAGCATCGTGATTCGGGATCGTGGCATGCGGCGTGCCAGCGCCATCAGGCCGGCCGCGACGCCGCGCAGCAGTGCGAATACTGCCACCGAGGAGACGACGAACACGGCCGCGACCCGCTTGTCATAGGCAAGCCCGATCGCGACCGCGACCAGCAGCGCGATCACCACCGCCATCAGCGCGAGATAGCTCCAGCGCGGGCGATGCCACTCACGGGCGACCTCCTCGCGAAACAGCGCCGCAACCGGCACGTCGTGCACCCGGCCGAGCGGCCATAGTCCGAAGGCAAGCGCGGTGAGCAGGCCATAGACGAACGACAGCGCCAGCTCGTCGAAATGCAGGGCAGGGATCACCGGCAGCGGCAGCAGCTTGCCGAATATGCCGACGATGACGAACGGCAATGCCGCGCCGGCCGCCAGCCCGATCACCGAACCGACCCCGGCGAGCAGGATCACCTGCGTCAGATAGATCGTGAAGACGTCGCGGCCGGTGGCGCCGAGCGCCTTGAACGAGGCGATGACGTCGCGGCGGCGGTCGATATGGCTCTTGACCGCGTTGGCGACGCCAACGCCGCCGACCAGAAGGGCGGCGAGACCGACCAGCGTCAGGAACTGGGTGAAGCGGTTGATGGTGCGCTCGAGTTGCGGCGAGGCATTGCTGCTGCTGCGGATCCACCAGCCGGCCTCGGGCAGGGCGCTCCGCGCGCTGTCGATCAACTGCGTCGCGGCGCGATCGTCGGCTGCGTTGTCCGGCAGCTTCACGCGGTAGATCCAGCGCACCAGGCTGCCGGGCTGCAGCAATCCGGTGGTGCGCAGGCTCTGCCTCGCTGACCAGAACGCGCGGGCCCAGCCCGACATTGCCGGCGAGCTTGTCCGGCTCGGCCGTGACCGTGCTTCGGATCTGGAATGTGGCGTTGCCGATTGTGATGCGGTCGCCGAGCTTGAGATCGAGCCGCGCCAGCAGGATGGAGTCGACGGCCGCGCCGAACGCGCCGTCGCGCTCGGCCAGCAGATCCGCCATCGGCATTTTGGGCTCGAGCGTTACCTCCCCGAGCATCGGGTAGTTGCCGTCCACGGCCTTGAGTTCGACCAGCGCCAGCTTGCCGTCGCTGCTGCGGGCCATCACGCGCAACGCGGCCGCGACCGAAACCTGGCCGCGCGCGCGCAGGAAGGCGAGTTCCTCCGGCTTGGCTTCGCGCTGGATCAGCGAGAAAGCAACGTCGCCGCCGAGCAGCGTGCGGCCCTCGCGCGTCAAACCTTCGCTGAGGCTCGCCGCCACCGAGCCGACCCCGGCAATCGCCATCACGCCGAGCGCGATGCAGGCGATGAAGACGTAAAAGCCGCGCAGGCCGCTGCGCAATTCGCGCAGCGCGTAGCGCAGGGCAAGGGAAGACGCGCGGCTGCGATAGACGGGTTCGGAAGCGATGGTCATGAATGTCCGTCGATCCGGCCCGAGCGCAGCCGCACCACGCGGTCGCAGCGTTGCGCGAGCGAGGTGTCGTGCGTCACCAGCACCAAGGTCATGCCGCGCTCGGCGTGCTTGGTGAACAGCAGATCGACGATCTGCTTGCCGGTGGCTTCATCGAGATTGCCGGTCGGCTCGTCCGCAACGAGAATGGCGGGATCGGGCGCCAGCGCCCGGGCCAGCGCGACGCGCTGCTGCTCGCCGCCGGATAGTTGCGTCGGATAATGATGCAGGCGATCGCCAAGTCCGACGGATGTCAATTCCTGCGCCGCGCGCGCTGCCGCGTCGGGATTGCCGGCGAGCTCCAGCGGCACCGCGACGTTTTCCAGCGCCGTCATGGTCGGGATCAGATGAAACGACTGGAACACGATGCCGACCTGGCGGCCGCGGAAGCGGGCCAGCGCATCCTCGTCGAGGGCATTGAACGGCGTGCCGCTGACCACCACCTCTCCGCTGTCAGGACGCTCCAACCCCGCCATCACCATCAGCAAGGTCGATTTGCCCGAGCCGGAAGGTCCGATCAGGCCGATCGCCTCGCCCGATGCCACACGAAGGCTGATATCTTTCAGGATATGAACGCGTGCGGCGCCTGAGCCGAGCGAGAGGTTGACGTTGGAGATGGAAATGGTGTCCGGCCCGACGCCGGTCAGTGAAGAGGGTTCGATGAGACTGTCCATGGCTCGGTCATATGGCACTTCCACCGCTCGGGTCGAGGGCTTGAAACGGATGTTTGCGCACATACGCGTGTTGATTATGGCTTTGATGACGGCGGGGCCGGCATTTGCCCAAACCCCGGCCGCGGCGCCGGACAAGCCGGTCAAAATGGTCGTCCTCGGCGATTCCCTGAGCGCCGGCCTTGGCCTGCCGGCCTCGGCGGCGTTCCCGGCGCGTCTGCAAAAAGCCTTGGATGGCAAAGGGATAAAGGTCGACATGATCAATGCCGGGGTGTCCGGCGATACCGCGTCCGGCGGCCGCGACCGGCTGGACTGGTCGATCCCGGAAGGAACCGAGGCGGTCATCCTCGAACTCGGCGCCAACGATGCCTTGCGCGGCATCGACCCGGCCGTCACCCGCGCCGCGCTGACCGATATCCTGACGCGGCTGAAGGCGCGCAAGATCGCCGTGCTGATGTGCGGAATGCTTGCGCCGCCCAATTACGGCAGCGAATATGCCGCCCGCTTCAACGCGATCTATCCGGAGCTTTCGAAATCCTTCGGCGTGCCGCTCTATCCGTTCTTCCTGGAGGGGGTCGCGGCCGAAGCAAAACTCAACCAGCCCGACGGGCTGCATCCGACCGCGGAGGGCATCGATGTCATCGTGAAGAATATTCTGCCCATGGTGGAGGCATTTCTCGGCACGATCTCCGGGCAGCGGAGTTGAAAAGGATGCAAACGAATAACCTTACCGATGGTTTTCCCCGTAGCTTTCCGGTCTGCTCGCGCGGCGTGCTTCGCAGGGTCATATAAGTCGGATAGGAATTAGTGATCGGTGATTCGTCACCGGGTTTGCTGTCAGGCGTGAGCCTCCAAGCTGACGCCTTCGCATCGAGGATCTTGCGATGCCGCGTTTGTTCGCTGGACTGGAAATTCCGGCCGAGATCGGCCAGAGCCTTTCCAATTTGCGTGGCGGCCTTCCCGGCGCACGCTGGATCGATCCCGAAAATTATCACGTCACCTTGCGCTTCATCGGCGATATCGACGGCATGTCGGCGAATGAAATCGCCTCGATGCTGTTTCGGATCAACCGCAAGCCGTTCGAGGTCAAGGTGCAGGGCCTGCAGAGCTTTGGCGGCAGGAAACCGCGCGCGGTGGTCGCTTCCGTCGAGCCGTGCCGGCCGCTGATCGAGCTGCAGGCCGAACTCGAACGGCTGATGCAGCGGCTCGGGCTCGATCCGGAGGGCCGCAAATTCACGCCGCACGTGACGCTGGCGCGGCTGCACGATGCGTCGAGCCAGGATGTCGCGGATTATCTTTCGGTGCGCGGCTATTTCCCGAGCCGGACGTTCATGGCCTCGCGCTTCGTGCTGTTCTCGTCGCGCGCCTCCACCGGCGGCGGGCCCTATGTGGTCGAGGATTCCTACGCGCTGAGTGCGTGAGGCCAGAACGCAGATGCCGTAGCCCGGATGGAGCGCAGCGAAATCCGGGGACGAGTCTCGCCAGCCGGCGAGATTGATCCCGGATTGCGCTACGCTCCATCCGGGCTACGCGGCCTGACGAGCGTGTTGCATACCCCGCACACCAATTCACGGCTTGCAATTTCTCGCTCGCTTGAGGCCGAAAGGGGGCCATGCTGTCGACCGACCCCACCTCGTTCCGCGCGCAGTATCAGGCGCTGGTTTCCTCCGGCGCGATCGAGGCCGATCCGGCGCAGGCCGATGCCGCCGAGGCGTTTGCCGCGCTCGAGGAGCGGCTGTCGAGCTACAAGCCGGTGCGCAAGCAGAGCCTGCTCGGCCGGCTGTTCGGCGACAAGGACGAGCCGCCGCCGCGCGGGCTTTACATTCACGGCGAGGTCGGCCGCGGCAAGACCATGCTGATGGACCTGTTCTTTCAGCACAGTCACCGGTCCAGCACAAGCGCCGCGCCCATTTCCACGAATTCATGGCCGAGGTGCATGAGCGGATCTACGGCTATCGCCAGAACATCGCGCGCGGCGAGATCGCCGACGGCGACGTCATGGCGCTGACGGCGAATGCGATCTTCGACGAGGCGTGGCTGTTGTGCTTCGACGAATTCCACGTCACCGACATCGCCGACGCCATGATCCTGGGGCGGCTGTTCTCAAAACTGTTCGAACTCGGCACCGTCGTGGTGGCGACCTCGAACGTCGCGCCCGAAGATCTCTACAAGGGCGGCCTCAACCGCGCGCTGTTCCTGCCCTTCATCGCGCAGATCGCAGATCACATGGACGTGCTGCGGCTCGACGCGCGCACGGATTTCCGGCTGGAAAAGCTCGCCGGCGTGAAGATGTGGCTGGTGCCGCCGGATGATGAAGCCAAGCGCCGCGCTCGACAAGGCCTGGGGCAAGATGACCGGCAACGCGCCGTGCAAGCCGCGCGACATCGCGATCAAGGGCCGCATGCTGCACGTGCCCTGTTCGGCGCACGGCGTCGCGCGGTTTTCCTTTGCCGATATCTGCGAAAAGCCGCTGGCCGCGTCGGACTATCTGCGGCTGGCGCACGACTATCACACCATCCTGATCGACCGCATTCCGGTCATGGATTACGCCGAGCGCAACGCCGCCAAGCGTTTCATCTCGCTGATCGATACGCTCTATGACAATGCCGTGAAGCTGATGGCCTCGGCCGAGGCCGATCCGGTGTCGCTGTATCTGGCGACCGAGGGCAATGAGGCCAACGAGTTCAAGCGGACCTCGTCGCGGCTGATCGAAATGAGCTCGGAATCCTACCTGGCGCTGCCGCACGGCCGGAAGGATTCCGCGGCGAGCGGGTCGAGTACGGGATTGGTGGAGACGTAAGTCTCTCCGTCGTCATTGCGAGCGAAGCGAAGCAATCCAGATCTCTCCTCGGAGGCAGTCTGGATTGCTTCGTCGCTGCGCTCCTCGCAATGACGGCAGGGCGAGAGCCTCGCTGGCATACCTGACCGAAATCAAGGCAGGGCCTGACAATTGGGCATGCCCCGGCTTGAACCGGTCATTCGAAAGGGATAACCAGCCATCCAACTTCACTCGTCCACCCTCCTCTTCGTCTCAGAAGGACAAATTTCCCATGGCGCGCGACAAGATTGCTTTGATTGGCTCCGGTCAGATCGGCGGAACGCTGGCTCACCTCATTGGCCTGAAGGAGCTCGGCGACGTCGTGATGTTCGACATCGCGGAGGGCGTTCCCCAGGGTAAGGCGCTCGATATCGCGCAGTCGTCCCCGGTCGACGGTTTCGACGCCCATCTCACCGGCGCCAATTCCTACGACGCGCTCGATGGCGCCAAGGTCTGCATCGTCACCGCCGGCGTGCCGCGCAAGCCCGGCATGAGCCGCGACGATCTCCTCAGCATCAATCTCAAGGTCATGGAGCAGGTCGGCGCCGGCATCAAGAAATATGCCCCCGACGCCTTCGTCATCTGCATCACCAACCCGCTGGATGCGATGGTGTGGGCGCTGCAGAAGGCTTCCGGCATGCCGCACAAGAAGGTGGTCGGCATGGCCGGCGTGCTGGATTCCTCGCGCTTCCGCTATTTCCTGGCCGACGAATTCAACGTCTCGGTCGAAGACGTCACCGCCTTCGTGCTCGGCGGCCACGGCGACACCATGGTGCCGCTGACCCGCTATTCCACCGTCGCCGGCATTCCGCTGCCCGATCTGGTCAAGATGGGCTGGACCTCGCAGGCCCGCATCGACGAGATCGTCGACCGCACCCGCAACGGCGGCGCCGAGATCGTCAACCTGCTGAAGACCGGTTCGGCGTTCTACGCGCCGGCCGCTTCCGCGATCGCGATGGCCGAGAGCTACCTGAAGGACAAGAAGCGCGTGCTGCCCTGCGCCGCCTATCTCAACGGCGAATACGGCGTGAAGGACATGTATGTCGGCGTTCCCGTCGTGATCGGCTCGAAGGGCGTCGAGCGCATCGTCGAGATCGAACTGGCCGGCAAGGATCGCGAAGCTTTCGACAAGTCGGTCGGCGCGGTTCAGGGTCTGGTCGACGCCTGCAAGAAGATCGCGCCCGACCTGCTCGGGCGTTGATTTTACTCGGCTTTCCGCCCGGAAACGGGCGGAAGCCTTTCGGGTTGCAGTTCAATTGGTATATGGTATGCCAACTACCAGTGTAGGTGAACTGTAGAACTCGCCGCATCAGGGTTTTGGGGAGCGTCCAGATGAATATCCATGAATACCAGGCCAAGGCTCTGCTGCATGAATTCGGCGTGCCGATTTCGCGCGGCGTGCCGGTGTTGAAGGCCTCGGATTCGGATGCCGCCGCCAAGACGCTTCCCGGCCCGGTCTGGGTGGTGAAGAGCCAGATCCATGCCGGCGGCCGCGGCAAGGGCAAGTTCAAGGAAGCCTCCGCCGGCGACAAGGGCGGCGTCCGCATCGCCAAATCCGTCGCCGAGGTCAATGAATTCGCCAAGCAGATGCTGGGCGCGACCCTGGTCACGATCCAGACCGGCGCGCACGGCAAGCAGGTCAACCGCCTCTACATCGAGGAAGGCTCCGACATCGACAAGGAGTTCTATCTCTCGATCCTGGTCGACCGCGAAACCTCCGAAGTGGCGTTCGTGGTCTCGACCGAAGGCGGCGTCAACATCGAGGAAGTCGCGCACAACAATCCGGAAAAGATCGTGACCTTCTCGGTCGATCCGGCGACCGGCATCATGGGCCATCACGGCCGCACGGTGGCGAAGGCGCTGAATCTTTCCGGCGATCTCGCCAAGCAGGCGGAGAAGCTGGTGGTGCAGCTCTATACCGCCTTCGTCGCCAAGGACATGGCGATGCTGGAAATCAATCCGCTCGTCGTCACCAAGCAGGGCCTGCTCCGCGTGCTCGACGCGAAGGTGTCGTTCGACGACAACGCCATGTACCGCCATCCCGAAGTCGCAGCGCTGCGCGACGAGACCGAGGAGGACGCCAAGGAAATCGAGGCGTCGAAATACGATCTCAACTACGTCACGCTCGACGGCACCATCGGCTGCATGGTCAACGGCGCCGGCCTTGCCATGGCGACCATGGACATCATCAAGCTCTACGGCATGGAGCCCGCCAACTTCCTCGACGTCGGCGGCGGCGCCAGCAAGGAGAAGGTCGCGGCGGCCTTCAAGATCATCACCGCCGATCCCAACGTGAAGGGCATCCTGGTCAACATCTTCGGCGGCATCATGAAGTGCGACATCATCGCCGACGGCGTGGTCGCTGCCGTCAAGGAAGTCGGCCTGAAAGTGCCGCTGGTGGTGCGGCTCGAAGGCACCAATGTCGACGCCGGCAAGAAGATCATCCGCCAGTCCGGCCTCAACGTGGTGTCGGCCGACAATCTCGACGATGCCGCACAGAAAATCGTGAAAGCCGTCAAGGGAGGCTAGCGATGGCTGACCATCTCGCCGCACCGACACCGCTGGAAGAACACCGCAAGCTCGCGGTGTTTGCGGGCGAATGGGCCGGCGAGGAAATGGTCTATCCGTCGCGCTGGACCGCCGGCGGGCCTGCGACCTCGCATGTGGTGGCGCGGATGGATCTCAACGGCTTCTATCTGATCCAGGACACCCGCCAGATGCGCGACGGCAAGGAGACCTTCGCGACCCATGGCGTGTTCACCTACGATCGCGAGGACCGGCACTACAAATTGTTCTGGCACGATTCGCTCGGCTACTATTCGCCGGCGCCGGCCTCCGGCGGCTGGAGCGGCAAGACGCTGATCCTGGTGCGCGGCTCGCTGCGCGGCAATGCGCGCCATGTCTATGAAGTCGTCGACGACAACAACTACACCATGAAGATCCAGTTCTCGCCTGATGCCGAAGGATGGGCCGACGTGCTCACCGGCGTCTATCGGCGAATCCACTAACCCCGTTTCCGATACCACGAAAGAACCTCAATCATGTCCGTTCTGATCGACAAGAACACCAAAGTCATCTGCCAGGGTTTTACCGGCAAGAACGGCACGTTCCATTCGGAAGCCGCGATCGCGTACGGCACCAAGATGGTCGGCGGCACCTCGCCGGGCAAAGGCGGCTCGACGCATCTCGGTCTGCCGGTGTTCGACACCGTCGCCGAAGCGCGCGAAAAGACCGGCGCCGATGCTTCCGTGATCTACGTGCCGCCGCCGGGCGCGGCGGATGCGATCTGCGAAGCGATCGATGCGGAAATTCCGCTGATCGTCTGCATCACCGAGGGCATTCCGGTGCTCGACATGGTGCGCGTGAAGCGCTCGCTGTCGGGATCGAAATCGCGCCTGATCGGGCCGAACTGCCCGGGCGTGATGACCGCGGGCGAGTGCAAGATCGGCATCATGCCGGCCAACATCTTCAAGCCCGGCAGCGTCGGCATCGTCTCCCGCTCGGGCACGCTGACCTATGAAGCCGTGTTCCAGACCACCCAGGAAGGCCTCGGCCAGACCACCGCGGTCGGCATCGGCGGCGACCCGGTCAAGGGCACCGAATTCATCGACGTGCTGGAGATGTTCCTGGCCGACCCCAAGACCACCTCGATCATCATGATCGGCGAAATCGGCGGCTCCGCCGAGGAAGACGCCGCCCAGTTCATCAAGGACGAGGC
>CAWBQP010000050.1:0-12187 GCA_963790735.1 uncultured Alphaproteobacteria bacterium
CGCCCATCAGGAAGGCTTTGGAGAAGCCGCCGATGAAGTCGGAACCGCCGGTGAAGGCGAGGCTGTAGCCGTAGAGCGTCCAGAGCACGCCGACGATGCGACGGTGTAGAAGACCTGCATCAGGACCGAGAGCATGTTCTTGGAACGGACGAGACCGCCGTAGAACAGCGCGAGGCCGGGGATGGTCATCAACAGCACCAGCACGGTCGACATCAGCATCCAGGCGTTGTCGCCCTTGTTGACGGTCGGTTCGGCGTAGGCCGCGGTCGCGGCGAACAGGCCGACTGCGAGGACCGCCAATCCCGCGCTATAGGGACGTTTAAACGTCATTTGTTTTACTCCTGATTGAATAAGGGTGAGCGCGAAATCAAAGGGCAGCGGCATCGGCCTCGCCGGTGCGGATGCGAACCGCATGGTCGAGGTTGATGACAAAGATCTTGCCGTCGCCGATCTGGCCGGTTTTCGCGGCAGAGGTGATGGCGTCGATGGTCTTGTCGACCTGGTCGGATGCGATCGCGACCTCGATCTTGATCTTGGGCAGGAAGCTCACCGCGTATTCAGCGCCGCGATAGATTTCCGTGTGGCCCTTCTGCCGCCCGTATCCCTTGACTTCCGTCACCGTGAGACCGTGAACGCCAATGGCGGTCAGGGCGTCCCGGACTTCTTCGAGTTTGAATGGCTTGATGATCGCCATAACAATTTTCATGGGTCCTATCCCCGCTTGGGCCCGGTCCAGACGCGACCGGGCGTTATCGACTGAGGTTCACCACGCGGAGAGAGATCACTACGCGGGCACAGCCAGGACCCTTAGAATCAAATGCCGTGCCAGATCGGGAGAATTCCCTAACGGATTATGAATCGCGGGTCTTTTCGCCCTTTGCGGGAATTGGGCATAGACTGCGCCATTCGGTCGCGCCCAAAGCCTAGCCAGGCCTGCCTAAATCGTGGGCATGCCAGACTGGCGACATAATCGCTGCCCACGGGACGGGCAGGCGACGGTAGTGAGGTAGGCTGTCTATTGCAGTGCCTCGCCATGCTGCGAAATATCGAGGCCTTCCAGCTCCTGCTGCGCGAGACCCGCAGCGGCACGAAGACGCCGACCAGCTTCAGCAGCACAAAGGTCGATGCCGCCGGACCAGGCCAGCGTGACGGCGACGCCATAGAGCTGGATCAGGACCTGTTGCGGATTGCCCTCGATCAGGCCCGACGGTGCCGCCGATCGCGGTCACGCGAACACGCCGGCGCAGCAGGGTGCCGATCAAGCCGCCGATGCCGTGGACGCCGAACACGTCGAGCGAATCGTCATAGCTGAAGCGCTGCTTGAGCCAGGTACAGGCCCAGAAGCAGAGCGTGCCCGCGACGACGCCGATGACGATGCCGTGCCACGGCGCGACAAAGCCGGAGGCCGGCGTGATGGTGCCCAGTCCCGCGACCGCGCCGGAAATCATGCCGAGCACCGACGGCTTGCGCCGTGTCGACCATTCGATCGCGCCCCAGGTCAGCGCGCCGGCGCAGGCCGCCAGATGGGTCGCGGTGATCGCCATCACCGCGCGCGAGTTCGCCGCCAGCGCCGAGCCGCCGTTGAAGCCGAACCAGCCGACCCACAGCAATCCGGTGCCGATCACCGCGAGCGACAGGTCGAACGGCGCGAGATTCTCGCTGCCATAGCCGTGACGCCGGCCCAGCACCTTCGCCGCCACCAGGCCGCCGATGCCGGCGGAAAGATGCACGACGAGGCCGCCGGCGAAATCCAGCACGCCCATGGCGGCGAGAAAACCGCCGCCCCACACCCAATGCGCGAGCGGGACATAGACGAACAGAAACCAGCCGATCGAGAAAATCAGATAGGCGGAGAACCGCATGCGGTCGGCGACCGAGCCCGCCACCAGCGCCACCGTGATGATCGCAAACGTCATCTGGTACAGCATGAACAGCGCTTCCGGGATCGTCCTGGCGGCAGGATTGACGCTGTCCATGGTCATGCCGGTGAGAAACCAGCGATCGAGCGTTCCGAGCCACGGGCCGTCGCCGACGAACACCAGCGAATAGCCGAATGCCACCCAGAGTATCGAGATGATCGCGACCGCGGCGAGGCTCTGCGCCATCGTCGCCAGCACGTTCTTCTTGCGCACCATGCCGGAATAGAACAGCGCCAGGCCCGGTATCGTCATCATCAGCACCAGCGCGGTGGCGACGATCATCCAGGCGGTATCGGCGGCATTGATGGTGGCGTCTGCGCGAAGGCGGGTGTCGAGAGCGCGCGTCAGACCGTCACACGTGATGGCGCAGCCATTCGCTGCGCGGCACACGAGATGCCCCCATGGATATTCCCCCGGCATTGATTTGTATCGTTGTCGCAGCGAAGGCGTCGTTGCCCGATGCGACGGATGGCAGGAATTTTGTGACTTACAGCGCGTCGCTGTCGGTTTCGCCGGTCCGGATCCGCAGGGCGTGGTCGATCGGCGTGACGAAGATCTTGCCGTCGCCGATCTGGCCGGTGCGCGCGTTCGCGGTGATGACCTCGACCGCCTTGTCGGCGACGTCGGAGGCGACCGCGATTTCGATGCGCAGCTTGGGCAGGAAGTTCACGACATATTCGGCGCCGCGATAGATTTCGGTGTGGCCCTTCTGGCGGCCGTAGCCCTTGACCTCGGTCACGGTCATGCCGTGGACGCCGATCGCGGTCAGCGCCTGGCGCACCTCGTCGAGCTTGAAGGGTTTGATGATCGCGACGACGAGTTTCATGGTCAGGCCTTCTTTCCCTGGATATTTCTGAGCACCCGGCAGCTGGCCGCCCGGCGGTTCGCTGCCACGCAAATCTGGCATCTTTCTGTGCAAATGGCACAAAAAAGTTGCAGGTAGAACGGGAAAACATTTCCGCTGGTGCCGTCTGATCACTGTACAGGCGGCGGGATCGTCCGCCAAAATGCGATTATCACCAAAAGCCGATGCCGCGCCGGCTGGCTCTCCGCCTCTCCACGGCTCAAGGGAATAAAATGTCCAACCGATCGTGGTTTTATGCATCCAGCGGCCAGCAACAGGGCCCGTTTCCGGAGGCTCAGCTTCGCGACCTCATCGCCCGGGACACGGTCAGCGCGGACACGCTGGTCTGGACCGAGGGGATGTCGGGCTGGCAGCGGGCCGGCGACATTCCCGGCCTGGTGCCCGGCGGATCGGGCCCGCCCTCGATGCCCGCGCGGCCCGGCGGCCCGCCCCCGGCATGCCAGCCGGCGGCTATACGCCGGCGGCCAATAGCGGCGATCGCTGTCGATCGACTGTCGCGCATTTGGCCGGCTTTCCTCGGCGACAGCCTGCTCTCGTCATCGGCATCGTCTGGTCATCCCGGCGCCGTGGGCTCGCGACCGGGTTCTATCGCTGGATGGCGTCCCGGCTTCGCGTGCCGGGCCGGCCGAATCTCGCCTTCACCGGCCAGCCCATCGATATCTGGTCGTCTTCATCGCGATCGGCGTTCTGACCTATGTGGGCGCGGCTCGACCTCTATTACCTGCAATATCTCGTCCATTCCGATTCAGGCCGTGCTGTCCTGGATGATCCTGCGATGGATCGCCGCAATCTCAGCTCCAACGGCCAGCCGCTTCCGATCGCCTTCAACGGCAGCGCGCTGGCCTATGTCGGCTGGCAAGTGCTGCTGTATCATCTCCGTCATCACGATCATCGGCTGGGCGTGGGTCGTCACGGCCTGGATGCGCTGGGTCTGCCGCAACATCAGCGGCACGCATCGCGAGGTCATGTTCATCGCGACCGGATTGGAAATGCTGTGGCGGACCTCGTGTTCGTGATCGCCTGCATGTTCATCATCCCGATCCCGTGGGTGATGCGCTGGTATGGCGGTGGTCGCGTTCGCAATTCGAACTGGTCGAACGCGGCGTAGACTAGCGTCAAGCGTAACGCGCTTACTTGCGCTGGCGCACCGAGCCTTCCTGGGCCACCGACGCCACCAGCGTGCCGTCGGGCTTGAAGATCAGGCCGCGGGTCAATCCGCGGCCGTCTTGCGCGCTCGGCGAATCCTGCGCGTAGAGCAGCCATTCGTCGGCGCGGAACGGCCGGTGAAACCACATCGCGTGGTCGAGGCTCGCCGGCATCATGCGCTTGTCGAACAGCGTGCGGCCGTAGCGCGCCATCACCGCATCGAGCAGCGAGAAATCCGACGCATAGGCCAGCGCGCACAAATGCAGCGCCGGATCGTCGGGCAGCTTGGCTGCGGTGCGAATCCAGACATGGATGCGCCCGTCGTCGATCTTCTGGCCGAAATAGCGGCCGAGCTCGACCGGGCGCAGCTCGATCGGCCGGTCGGATTCATAATAGCGGCGGATGAATTCCGGCATCTCCTTGAACATCGGCTGCTTCGACACTTCTTCCGCCGTGAGTTTTTCCGGCGGCGGGACATCCGGCATCTTTTCCTGATGGTTGAACGCGCCTTCCTCTTCCGCATGGAACGACACCATGATCGAGAAGATCGCGTTGCCATGCTGGATCGCGGTGACGCGGCGGGTCGAATAGCTCTTGCCGTCGCGCAGGCGTTCGACCTGGTAGATGATCGGGATCTGCGGATCGCCGGGCAGGATGAAATAGCAATGGATCGAATGCGGCAGGCGGCCCTCGACGGTGCGGCATGCCGCGACCATCGCCTGCCCAATCACCTGGCCGCCGAACACCCGCTGCCAGCTCGTCTTCGGGCTGTTGCCCCGGAACAGGTTCACCTCGAGCTGTTCGAGATCGAGGATGGAAATCAGGTCGATCAGGCCTTTGGACATGGTGGTGCTTTCGATGTTCCGCGTCATTCCGGGGCGATCCGAGGCGAACCCGGAATCGTCGAAAACGTCTTGATTCCGGATTCGCGCTGGCGCGCGCCCCGGAATGACGAGCTTAGACCTTGTTTCTCGGGCCTGTTTCGCCCAGCTATTATCAGGTAGCAAGCGTAGTCTGACGAAGTAACCGGGTAAGGATCGCATGGCGGCACAGCGAAGCATTGTCATCTGCGGCGGCGCCTTTGCCGGGCTGGCGCTGGCGCTGGCGTTCCGTCAGGGCCTTGGCGCGGAAATTCCCGTCATCGTGGCCGATCCGGCCCTGGCGATGCGGCCGAGCCGCGATCCGCGGGCGACCGCCATTGTGGCCGCGTGCCGGCGGTTGTTCGAGGCGCTCGGCGTCTGGGACCAGGTGGCCGCCGATTCGCAAGCCATCCTCGACATGGTCGTCACCGATTCCAAACTGGAGGATGCCACCCGTCCGGTGTTCCTGACCTTTGCCGGGGAAGTCGAGCCCGGCGAACCCTTCGCCCATATGGTCGAAAATCGCCGTCTGATCGATGCGCTGGTCGCGCGTGCCGAGGCTGAGGGCATCGATCTCCGGGCCACGGCGGTTTCGACCTACGATTCCCGTCCCGATGGCGTCACCGTGACGCTCGCCGACGGCAATGTCATCGAGGCGAGCCTGCTGGTCGCCGCCGATGGCGCGCGCTCAAAACTGCGCGAGCGCGCCGGCATTGCCACCCATGGCTGGGATTACGATCAATCCGGCATCGTCGTCACCGTCGGCCATGAGCGGGACCATCACGGCCGCGCCGAAGAGCATTTTCTCCCGGCGGGTCCGTTCGCGATCCTGCCGCTGACCGGCAAAGCGCTCGTCGCTGGTGTGGACCGAGAATCGCGCCGAGGCCGCACGCATCACCGCGCTCGGCGAAGCCGAATTCCACGATGAGCTGGAGAAGCGCTTCGGGCTGCACCTCGGCGAGATCAAGGCGCTCGACAAGCCGCGCGCGTTTCCGCTCGGCTATTTCGTCGCGCGCTCATTCATCGCCGAGCGGCTGGCGCTGGTCGGCGACGCCGCGCACGTCATTCATCCGATCGCGGGGCAGGGCCTCAACATGGGCCTGAAGGATGTCGCGGCGCTGGCGGAAGTCGTGGTCGATGCGGCGCGGCTCGGCATCGATCCCGGGCAGGCCGACGTGCTCGACCGCTACCAGCGCTGGCGGCGCTTCGACACCATGGCGATGGGGCTCGCCACCAATTCGCTGAATTTCCTGTTCTCGAACGAATCGACGCTGCTGCGTACCGTGCGCGATATCGGGCTTGGCCTCGTCGATCGCGCGCCGCCGCTGAAGAGCCTGTTCATCCGCCAGGCTGCGGGATTGTCAGGCGAAGTGCCGCGGCTGCTGAAGGGCGAGGCGCTGTAGGCGGACCGTAGGATGGGTAGAGCGAAGCGAAACCCATCGCTTTCGTCGAGCACTAGATGATGGGTTTCGCTTCGCTCTACCCATCCTACGAAGTTGGCGTCACTCGATCTTCCTTGCCTCTTCCGGCAGCATGATCGGGATGCCGTCGCGGATCGGATACGCGAGCTTTGCGGAGCGCGAGATCAGTTCCTGCCGGGTCGAATCGAATTCGAGCGGGCCCTTGGTCACCGGACAGACCAGGATCTCCAGCAGCTTCGGATCGACGGTGCCGTCGAGGCGTTCGGGCGAGGCGTTCATTTACTGTCTCCGGATAGGCCGCGGTCCTTAGCATACTGGATCGCGAGGTGTCATGAGGCGGCGATGCGCAGCAGTTCGTCGAGCACGGCCTGTTGTCGCGCTTTCGGCAATGGCTGATCCGATAGCGCAAAGCCGAGAAACGCCCAATAGAGAATTTGGGCGCGGGCGCGGGCCAGTTCCGCCGATAATCCGGATTGCGCCAGCAGCCCCTCCACATAATTCAGCCGCCGCCGGTCGATCGCCTGCACGGCGGCACGGGCGGCGGGGTCGACGCTCGCCCAGGTGCGGACCGCCCGCTCCAGCATCAGCCGCTCGCCGAACACCCGGCGCAGCAGCAGCGCCAGCGGGTCTTCATCCTTCGAGGCCGCCTCGACATTGGCGATGATCTGCTCGGCGGCGACCTCGTGCCAGCGCGCCAGGATTGCGGCATGGAAAGCGGCGATATCGGCAAAGTGCCAGTAGAAACTGCCGCGCGACACGCGCATCGCCTTCGCCAGCGGCTCGGCCTTCAGCGCGGTGAAGCCGCGGCTCGCCAGCGTCTTGAGGCCCTGATCGAGCCAGTCCTTTGCCGATAGTTGATCGTTCATGGTCGGTCCCGCAATGTCCCACCATACACTACTGTATTGACAGGCGCCAGAATGCGGCGCATAACCATACAGTAGTGTATGGAGACATCCGATGCGCGATCTCATTCTGCAATGCGCGGGCGTCGCCGGAATAGCGGTGGCCCTGATTCACGGCGTGCTCGGCGAAACCAAGGTGTTTGCCAGGGCGACCATCCAGCCGGAGAGCCTGCGGACCCTGATCCGCCTGGTCTGGCAGGCGGCTACGGTGGCGTGGATCGGCGGCGGCGTGCTGCTGATGGCCGCGCCCTGGTTGGGGTCGGAGAGCGCGCGGCACTGGATCATCGTGACGATCGTCGCGGTCTATCGCCTTTGCCGCCGCCGCCAACGCCTGGTGGTCGCGCGGCCGCGGCTTCGGCTGGAAAGCGCTCGGCGCCGTCGTCGTGCTGGCAGTGGCGGGGTATTAGAGCGTTTTCCACGCCCCCGATAGTGGACCGATCCGGTTCGCGGCAAGGAAACGCGATCACAATGAAAAATCTCGGAGTTTGCGGACGGATTGCGCAGGGCAGGGCTGCGGGAATAGGGCGCTGAACAGCGCGAGCACTACTGCAGTCCCGTGTCGCCGCTGGTGCGCTTCTTGGCGAGGTCCATTTCGGTGACAGCGATCAGGATCTCGGCGCGGGTTTTCAGGTCGGGCGCCTCCAGCATCGCCTGCTTCTCCGCCGCACCATAGGGCGACATCATCGCCAGCGCGTTGACCAGCGCCTCATTCGGCGCGCTCTCGATACCTTCCCAATCCACCTTCAGATTGTTGGCTTCGAGAAAATCGGTCAGCACGTCGAGCAAGGCCGTGCGGTCGACGGCTTCTTCGCCTTTGCGCGCGACGAAATCGTCGGCATAGGGAAAGAAATCCACCTTGCATTGCCGGTACGCGGTCAGTGCGGAGATTTCCTCGAGCACCTTGAAGCGCGCGACGCCGGTCAGTTCCAGGATGTAGCGGCCGTCGCCGGATTCGGCGAGCTGCGTGATGCGGCCGACGCAGCCGACCCGGAACAGCTCCGGCCTTGCCTCGTCCCTGCTGTGCGAAATATCCGGCTGGATCATCCCGATCAGCCGGTGACCGTCGCGCAGCGTGTCGTCCACCATCGCCAGATAGCGCTGCTCGAAAATATTGAGCGGCATCTGGCCGCGCGGCAGCAACAGCGCGCCCGGCAATGGAAACACCGGAATGATTTCGGGAAGCTCGCCGGGTCCGCGGTATTCGGCATTGATCGGCATTTGCAGTCCCGGTCAGTTCGTTGGTTCGGTGCGTGTTCTCTTCACAAAACCACGCCCAGCTCTGGTGGAATACGCGCCTTACGAGAATAGAATCGTCGACAGCCGCTTGCGTCCATCGACGGTGGCCTCGTCGGCGCCGCCCCACGCTTCGAAGAACTGCACCAGCTGCTTGCGCGCGGCGTCGTCGTTCCACTTGCGATCGCGCTTGACGATTTCGAGCAGCTGGTTGGTCGCCTCGGCGCGGTTGCCCTGGGCGTTGAGCGCGGTCGCGAGATCGAATCGCGCCTGATGGTCGAGCGGGTTTGCGGCGACTTTCTGTTCCAGCTCGGTCACCGGGCCGACCGCCTGGGCCTGCTCGGCGAGATCGATCGAGGTCTGCACCGCCTTGACGGCGGCGTCATTGCGCTTCGATTCCGGCACCATCGCCAGCGTCTGCTTGGCCTGTTCGATCGCGCCCGACGTCACGTAGCATTTCGCCAGCCCGGCAAGGGCCGCGATATTGGTGGCATCGAAGCCCAGTATCTCGGCGTAGATCTGGGCTGCCGCGGCAGGGTCGCCTTCCGCCAGCACGGCCTCGGCCTCCTGCAGGATCTCTGCGATATTCGGCTCGCCCGGCGCCGTCATGCCCTTGGTGAGCTTGTCGATGAAGGCGTTGATCTGGCTCTCCGGCACCGCGCCCATGAAGCCGTCGGCGGGCTGGCCGCCGACGAACGCGATCACGGCCGGGATCGACTGAATGCCCATCTGGCCGGGGATCGCCGGATGCTCGTCGATATTCATCTTGACCAGCTTGACCTTGCCCTTGGCCGCGCGGACCGCCTTTTCGAGAACGGGCGTGAGCTGACGGCAGGGTCCGCACCAGGGCGCCCAGAAATCGATCAGCACTGGCTGACGCTTCGATTCCTCGATGACGTCCTTCACGAAGGTCTGGGTGGTCGTCTCCTTGATCAGATCGGGTGCTGCCTGCGGCGCCGGGCCGCCGCCCTGCTCAACTATCGTCACGGTATCCTCGCCTGATGTCTTGAGAAGATGTCTTGGAATTAGAAGGTGTCTTGGAATTCGGGGCCGTTCTAGCACGGCTAGGGACGAAGTTCCTCATCCGCTAGATGGCGGCTTGGTCACAAAATTCAATCGGCAAGAGGCTTTCAGGTCACCGGAGACCGGATGGGCCGGAACCCCCTCGGGACGTCGATGCCGCGTCGATTGCGGTTGCGGCGTGTGGGACGAACTGACAGGGGCGCTGCCAGGCTGGTTCGAAAACGGCTCGAATCGCCCCCGCGTCACGCTCGCGGCCTGACCTTGGGTTCCCGGCGCGGGCTCAAGGGGCCGACAAACCCCGTTTAGGCGTTGTTTCGGACCGATTCGCGCCCATTTGTTAATGAAATCGGATTATCCGCGTGGCATCGGACCGCACGCGGACTGTTGCATTCACGGTCCGCATTTGGCATAGGTCTGCCGTTGACGGCGAACGTTTGCCGCCATCTCGGATGCGGGTGTAGCTCAGTGGTAGAGCACGACCTTGCCAAGGTCGGGGTCGAGGGTTCGAGCCCCTTCGCCCGCTCCAGATTTTTTCTATGGCAACTCACCGGATCAATGACAGGCCGCCTTTTGGCGGCCTTGCCGTTTGTGGGCCGATGCGCGCGTAACGGGTATGGCCTTCACGATGAGAAGGTGGGCTGCCGGCCGAGCCCCTGCCGAGCATCACTTGTTCGGGATACGAACGACCCGGACTTTCGCCGTTCCCGTGTTCACGTCCCGGAACAGGCCCGACCAGAATCCGCTCACCGGCTTGTTCAAATAGACGTAGAGCTCGCCGTCGTTTGTCGGCTTGAACGTCTCTCTCAAATACTCGACCGTTCGAGGATCGTCGCGCGTGTCGATGAAATTTTCCGTATTGCCGGTCTCTCCGTAACGGGTAATGACCCGTCCAAACGGACGATCGAAAGTGCGTTTGATCGGATATGCCGCCCCCAAGGCCGCCATTTGCGCCAGAGCGACGGTCGAACCCCACCAGCCAGCGTCCTTGTGATGCCAGAACTCACTCAGCGGCATTCCACCCGGGCCCGAGGATGCACCAAGAAATGACCACTCATCCTTCTTGCTGATCTCGAACGCATAATTCTGGGAGGCAAAAACCTTGACCTTGGTCGACGCGCAGACATTGCGGGTGTCGAATTCGGTTCTCACGGCACAGAGTTTCGTGCACGTGTCGGGAAGTGTGCCGTCGGCCGCCTGGGTGCACAGCCCCACTTCGGCCGCCGTGCAAAGATCGAGCTTGCTCGCCTTGGGATCCGGCTTGCAGAAATCACCGAAACTGTCGCGGATGTTGAAAATGTAGTGGCTCGCGAGCGCGACGCCGCCGTAGAGAAACAGGAACGCAAAGATCCCGGGCGCAATCTTGAGCTTGATGGTGGAGATGGCCTGCTTGTAGGCGTCCGTCAGCCTGAAGGAGGCGATCATCGAATCCGTCAGCGCCATCGTGGTCAGGATCACGACGGCGAAGCACCAGAAATAGGGCTTGGTTATGGAGTCGATGAAGATCTGCGGGGCTTCCGGCACCGCGGGGACGGGGTATCCGAACCAGCCCGGCAGCGGATAGAGCGCGATCACCAGCAGGCCAGGGCAGATGAGCTTCTGCCAGGCGCTCGTGCGGGCCCGCGGCTCGGCATGCTGCGCATGGATATCGAATTTCGACAGGCTCACCCGCCACGCCGAGCGCATCTGGTCGGTGATCCGGCTCCGCAGGCGGACGCTCAGCCACAACAGCAGCGCGACGAGGCCGGCATGAAGCACGAACGAAAGCGGATCTCTCGCATAGGCATCCAGCCATCGTGACGCCACGCGCGGCAGGGCCATCCCGACGATGCGGATGACGTCGGAAAGTGGCCTGAGGCGGGTGGTGTATTCGGCCGAGGGCGCAAGCTGAGATGCTATCGGATAGGCCAATAGATAAACGGAGGCGATCACGGTCAGGAAATAGATGACGCGCCGCCGCCAGATCGTGCTTCCGACGAGGTGCTCCTGTGTCTTTTCGCGTCCGCGCGCGGCCTTGGACGTTTCGTACCCCAGTTCGTCCGGGGAGGTGATCTTGTCGTCGTAGGTCAGGATTTCGTAGGCGGGCGGCAGTCCGACCGGCGCATAGAGATGCGCATCGATGGCGATCCGCGCGAACACGCTCTCGTGGATTTTCGGCATCGCGATCTTCACGCAGTCGCGCTTGTCGTCCGAATATCGCGTGTCCGACAGCGCGGCGACGCTCCTTGGTCCGTAGCGGTAGTAGCCGCTCAGCCCGTTTCGCGAATCATAAATCCGGCCGTCCTTGTCCTGGGTCGAGCAGACGCGTTTGAAAGCGTCGGGATCCGCGTTCGGAGCTTCCTTCAGGGTGAGGCCGCGCCGCCTGGCTTCGGACAGAATCCAGGTGAGCGACACATGGGCGAGCGAGTCGTCCGGATATCCGCCGCCGACATTGGAATGCACGCCGGCGAACCAGACCTGGCTGATACGCTCCGACTTGGTGCTCCTCGTCCCGGTCGCGACGGTTTCCGGGCTCTCATCCCACAGCAGCGGATGGAATGTGGTGCGCTCATCATCCAGCGAGAGGGCGTGGCAGGCCTTGCGGACCAAGGGGTTGAGCTGCCGGTCCGGCAGTTCGAGCGGCCACAGATAGCGGCTGACGCCGCGTGTCATTTCGTCGATGGGCAGGCCGTAGGCGGCAACAGTATCCCACAGGCCGAGAAAGGCGATGTGATCGACCGGACGTTGGTTCTTGTCATGCTCGGCGGAAACGAACAGGTTGCGCAGCTTTCGAAACACCCATTCGACCTGAAACCGCGACTTGAATGTTTCGGCCCGATGG
>CAWBQP010000051.1:0-15387 GCA_963790735.1 uncultured Alphaproteobacteria bacterium
GGCTTTATGGCGGCGATCGAAACGCTGGAAAGCGACGTCGCGCCGCCGGATCTTGTCTGGATGATCGGAGAAGGCGCGGTGCCTTCGGCCGTATCGGGATCGGTCTCGCCACTGCCTTCACTGGGCGAGGGGGCGCCGCCCGCGCCGGTGCGGCCGGACGACACGGTCGCGATCCTCTATACGTCGGGCACCACGGGTCCTTCCAAGGGCGTCTGCTGCCCGCAGGCGCAGATGTTCTGGTGGGGCGTCTACTCGGCGCGCGCGCTCGACATCCGCGAGGGCGATGTGCTGTTCACGACGCTGCCACTGTTCCACACCAATGCGCTGAACGCTTTCTATCAGGCGCTGCTGAACGGCTGCACCTACGCGCTCGAGCCGAAATTTTCCGCCTCCGGTTTCTGTGCAGCGGCGCGACGGCATCAGGCGACCGTCGGCTATCTCCTCGGCGCGATGGCCGTGATGCTGCTGGCGCAGCCGAAATCCGCCGACGACACCGCGCATTTCCTGCGGGTCGCGCTCGGTGGCGGCGTCCCCGGTCAATTTCACGGTCCGTTTCTCGAACGCTTCGGCGTGCCACTGCTCGACGGCTACGGCTCGACCGAAACGAATTTCGTGTTCGCAAGCTCCATCCCGTCCGATCGCCCCGGGACGATGGGCTATCTCATCGAGGGCGTGGAGGCCTGCATCGCAGGCCCCGACGACGCGCCGCTCCCTGACGGTGAGGCCGGCGAGCTGCTGCTACGCTCGCGCGAGCCGCTCGCATTCTCGACGGGCTATTTCGGAATGCCGGACAAGACGGCCGAAGCGTGGCGAAATCGCTGGTTTCACACCGGCGACCGCGTTGTGCGCGATGCGGATGGCCACTACCGCTTCATCGACCGGATGAAGGATTCCATCCGCCGGCGCGGCGAGAATGTTTCATCCTGGGAGGTGGAGCAGGTACTGCTGAAGCATCCGGCAATCGCTGCCTGCGCCGTCTATCCGCTGCCGTCCGAACTCGGCGAGGATGAGGTTGCGGCGGCCGTCCAGCTCGAACCTGGCCATGCGCTGGAGCCGATCGATGTGGTCAGGCATTGCGAGGGCAAGATGGCCTATTTCGCCGTTCCGCGCTTTGTCCGGATCGTGACCGAAATGCCGTTGACCGAGAACGGCAAGATCCGAAAGGTCGCGCTGCGCGAGGCCGGAAAAACTTCCGACACCTGGGACCGCGATGCCGCGGGATACAGACTGCGCCGATAGAGCGGGATGACGTTTCTTCGAATCGTCATCCCGCTCTATCTCTTTGATTTGAGCATGATCTCCGCGCAAACGCGTTCCGCGTTTGTCGCGAGGGAAAACCGGTACCCACTTTTCCGGATCATGCTCTAGAATCAGGCGCGGGCGTCGTCCGTCGCGCGCTTCACGGCGTTCTTCAGGTCGTCGAGTTCCTTGACCAATCCGTCGAGCCGCGCTTTCGGAACCTCGGCAAGCAGCGAGGCCAGCCAGAGGCCGTGCTTCTTCGCCATCCGCCTGAACGCCTTCCTGCCCTCGGCCGTCATGCAGACGATCTGCACGCGACGGTCGAGCGGCGACGGCGACCGCGTGATGAAGCCATCCTCGACCAGGCGATCCACGATCGGGGTCAGATTCCCGGCCGTGACCATCAGGCGCTTTGGCAGCTCGCCCAGCACCAGCCCGACAGGCTCGCGATCGAGCTGTGCCAGCACGTCAAACCGCGGCATCGTGAAGTCGAACTCTTCCCGGAACTGACGCCGCAGCTCGGCGCCGATCAACGACGTGCAGGCGAGGAGGCGAAGCCATACCCTGACCTGGGCGCGGTTATCAGCGTCTTCCTCGGCCATGTTCTCTTCGTCGATCAGCGCGATCTCCTTGCCGGCCATCAACCCATGCCTCCCGACATTCCCTGTGCAGCCGAGCGGATCGGCATCAAAAGGTTCTGAAACGAACGTGTAAATCCTTTAGGACCAAATCAAGTTCCCGTACGCGAGTGGTATGAACGATCTCGCGCCTTGGGTTCGGTTGCCTAGCGCCTCTCGACCGTAGCGGAGGATATCGTGGTTGGGCAAGCGTGGCGGGGCCTGCCCATGGCAGGAAACAACTCCAAATTTCCTCGAAAATGCGGCTCTGCGCCTCAACGCTGAACTTGTCGATTGGGGGACGGGGCACGGCGCGCCGAGACTTCAATGCTCGACTTTTCGCGTCGGCGCGGTTATAGAATAATACTTTATGCATAAACTAAAATGAGCGCCTTGCATGGCCCGTTTTGAAACCATGACACTCTCCGAGCTGCCGGGCGGCATCTGGCGCACGCGCCTCCCGGTGCGCTTCGGCTCCTGCGATCCGGCCGGAATCGTCTACACGCCGGAATATCTCAACCTGTTCAACGGCGTGATCGAGGACTGGTACGGCGACGCGCTGGGACTGCCCTATCATGAGCTGGTCGGAACACGGCGAACCGGCCTTGGCTATGCGCACGTTTCGGCGGATTTCGCCAAGCCCAGCCGCATGGGTGACGTTCTCGACGTCGCGGTCATCGTGCGCGATATCGGACGCACCTCGATGAAGCTCACGGTTCATGCGTTCAAGGACGGCACCGAGTGCGTCCGCGCCACCTTCGTGACGGTGACGACTTCGCTGGTGGATCACAAATCAATTGCGTTGCCGGACGACGTGCGTCTCGCGTTGAAGAATTACCAGGCGCGTTGCGACGCGCCGGCCAGCCCTGCCTCAACAAGCCTGAGATACGGACCGAGCAGCCTGCCGGCATGATTGCACGCTGCCACTGCGTGCGCGCTCACGAGGACTGGCTGAACACGATGCAGACGGGGCTGCCGACCTGCGCGACCGTGTCGGTCGGGGAGCGTCAAGCGACCGCCTCATTTGAGGTGGCTGATTTCCGTATCATTTCCTATCTGCTTGTGGACAAGCAGTAATCAATCTCCACATTGTCTTCTTCAACTGTCCCGAAGGAGCCCCCCATGCGCGTATTGGCTTGCACGATTTTGACGATCGCAACGGTGCTGGTCGCCGCGCCCGCGCGCGCCCAGACCTATGATCCAAACTACCCGGTTTGCCTGCAAACCTACGGCATTGACGGCGGCTATATCGACTGCAGCTTTACTTCGCTGGCGCAGTGCGCGGCGTCGGCATCGGGCCGCGGGGCGCAGTGCCTGAACAATCCGTATTTCGCGCAGGGCGACAGGCAACTGCCTCGGCGTCGCGGCGTTTACTAGAGATGGCTGCATCGGCTTGCTTCGGAGGCGTCATGGCCAGTTTTGCCCACGCCATCGCTTCCACGTATAATCCGGCGAACCACCCATTCCGTGAGGTCATGTGACTGCCCCCAATCCCGCTGCCGGCAAACCGGTCAATTCCGCCTCCCTTGTCAACGTGCCGCAGTTGGTCACGGCCTATTTCGCGTCGAAACCGGATCCCTCCGATCCGACCCAGCGCGTCGCCTTCGGAACCTCGGGCCATCGCGGGACTTCGCTGAAAAACTCCTTCAACGAAAATCATATCCTGGCGACGACGCAGGCGATCTGCGATCACCGCCGCGAAACCGGGCTCACCGGTCCGCTGTTCGTCGGCATCGATACCCATGCGCTCGCCGAGCCGGCGCTGGCAAGCGCGGTGGAGGTGTTTGCCGCCAACGGCGTCGACATCATGATCGACGAGCGCGGCGGCTACACGCCGACGCCCGTGATCTCGCATGCGATCCTGAGCTACAACAAGGGCCGGACCAGCGGACTTGCGGATGGCGTCGTCATCTCGCCGTCGCATAATCCGCCTGAAGATGGCGGGTACAAATACAATCCGCCGCATGGCGGCCCGGCCGACACGGATGTGACGGCCAAGGTCGAAAAGGCCGCCAACGCCTACATGGAAGCCGACATGAAGGGCGTTGCGCGGGTGCCATATGAGCGCGCCCGCAAGGCGCCGTCGACGCATCTGCACGACTATATCCGCCCCTACGTCACCGATCTCGGCAGCGCCGTCGACATGGCGCTGATCAAATCATCGGGCGTGAAAATCGGGATCGATCCGCTGGGCGGCGCCGCCGTTCATTACTGGCAGCCGCTGATCGAGCATTACGGAATCAACGCGACTGTCGTGAACACCGCCGTCGACCCGACGTTCCGGTTCATGACGGCGGACTGGGATGGCAAAATCCGGATGGATTGTTCCTCGCCGTTCGCGATGGCGAGCCTGATTGCGATGCGCGACAGGTTCGATGTCGCCTTTGCCAATGACACCGACGCCGACCGGCACGGCATCGTGACGCGCACGGGCGGCCTGATGAATCCGAACCATTTTCTGGCCGCCGCGATCGCCTATCTGTTCGAGCATCGGCCGCAATGGGGCAGCGAAGCGGCGATCGGCAAGACCATCGTCTCCAGTTCGATCATCGACCGTGTCGCAAGAAAACTGAATCGCAAGCTGGTCGAAACGCCGGTCGGCTTCAAATGGTTCGTCGATGGCCTCGGCAGCGGTGCGTTCGGATTCGCCGGCGAGGAAAGCGCCGGCGCATCGTTTCTCAAGCGCGACGGCTCGGTGTGGACGACCGACAAGGACGGTATTGTGATGGGACTGCTCGCCGCCGAAATTCTCGGCCGCACCGGCCGCGACCCGAGCCAGTTGTTTGCCACTCTCACGGCCGAACTCGGCGTGCCCTACTACGAGCGGATCGACGTGCCGGCGACGCCGAAGCAGAAGAGCGCGCTGAAGGCACTGGGGCCGGAGCAGCTCGATATGCGCCAGCTTGCCGGTGAACCGGTCAGCGCAATTCGGACCCGGGCGCCGGGTAACGATCAATCCTTCGGCGGTATCAAGGTCGAATCAGAAGCGGGATGGTTTGCCGCGCGGCCATCTGGAACGGAAGACGTCTACAAGATCTACGCCGAGAGTTTCCGAGACCAGAACCATCTGAAGTTGATTCAGCAGGACGCCCAGCGCGCCATCGCGAAGGCCTTCTGATTTCGCGTTTGGTCGGCTGGGGTTATGGGAAATCCCGACCGCTCATCGCGCAATGGGAAGAATGTTGCGCCAGGCTGCGCCCAGCTGCACCAGTTCGGCACATTGCTGGCCAGACGGGACCTGCGGAATCGAGTCTCGGGCGCCGCCTCGCTTGCGATCACGCTGAAATCACGAAGCTGCACGCAGTGTTAAACTCGGGAGCTAGCTGCCAGAAAGCCGTCCGGGATCGGGGGGCCTGTAAGCTATCACGAGGTTACCGGGGGATGAAATGAGTGCGGAATCAGTTGTCTACTATCTAAATCGCGTGCCTGAGAGCGATCCGAATGACCAAACTGAATGGCTTTTGACGGCATTGGGGCAATATACCGGCGCGGAACTGCGTGAACTGCTCTATGTCGCGGAAGAGCCGGGGTTCTTTGAACTGATGCGTGGATTGTTTGCGCTTTCGGACGAGAGCCGTGCCGTCCTGCAGCAATTTCTCGAAACCGGCCACCCGCCGGCCATGAAGGCGGCGATCGACCCGAAGGGCCGGTTGACGATCGACCAGGTCAATATTGAACCGCGCGTAAAATTGCTTCCTGTGATCGCAAATTAGTACCCTAGGCCCCCTGAGGTTGTGGTAAGGTTCCAGCTTGAACAGTTGGGAGCCTGCCCATGGCGACGAGGAAGTCTGGCCCGCTCGATGCGATGGTGGGTGCGAGGATTAGTATGTTGCGGGTCAACCGCGGCATGAGCCAGACGATGTTCGCGGAACGCATCGGCGTTACCTTTCAACAGGTGCAGGAATACGAGCGGGGCGCCAGCCGGGTTGGCGCGAGCCGGTTGTCGCAAATCGCTTCCGTGCTTGGTGTTTCGGTCGGCGAGCTGTTCGAATCCTCCGGGGCCGGATCTCCCGGCTTGAATTTGCCGGTTCGCCTGCTTGCCGAACCGGGGGCCTTGCGCGTTCTCAAGGCCTATGCGCGAACGACCAGTCCGCATGTGCGGCTTTGCATCGCCAAGTTGGTTGAAAGCGTCGCCAGTCGAACTCCCGGAGCGAAGGCCACGGTCGCGCCGTTCAATACTGTCGATCGAAGTGAGCGGCGGAAGTTTCCCTCACGAGGATAGTCTTCCGCAGGAAGACGAGCGGCAATCTCGTGCCGCCCCGGTTGGGGCGTCAGCCGGTCGCGCGCATCGCAAGCCGCTCCGGCGGCCTGCTGCCGGGAATGAACTCGCCGATCCAGTCACGGCGCGTCGCTTCGATATGCCAGGACATTGCCTCGGCCGAATAGGGGGCCGGATCGGGAATGTCCTTGCGGATCTCCTTGCCGTCGAGCCAGCCGCAGCTGTGCGAGTAGCGCGCCTTGCAGACGAGATGGATATCGCCGTGGTCCTGCAGCAGCACGTAGCCATCGGCCGGAAAAAATGTACCGGCGAGCTCGATCGCACCAGGCAGCTGGCGCACCAACAGGAATGTGCTGGTGGATTGCGATTCCGATTCGGAAACCAATACGCCGACCAGGCTGTGGATCGGCGCGATCACCTGCGGTGCAACCAGCGCGAGAGGCTCCATGATCGGGCCAGCCGTCGCGATCGAGAGATATTCGCCCTCCGGTCCCCAACGGCAGGCGATCAGCCACTCGCGGCTGCGGCTACGAATCAAGGTCGGCTTGGCATAGTCTGAACGGGCAATATCTGCTGCCATGGCTATGACTAAGGCTTTCGCGAGCATAACTTCCTCCAGGGCGAGGGCGGGCTGGCCTCTCGTCCGGAGTTTGCGCGTCAAGTCGTGAGGTCACCGTGAGCGGTACCGAAAATTCGATACAGGAATTGTTTGCGCGCGCGGCATCGTTGCTTATTGGCAACGAAGTGGACGCCGCCGGCGACCACGATGCCAGACATATCCTTCAGGCGCTGGAATATGCCTCGGAGTCCAGCAATCGGATTGATCCGGAGACCGCGAATCGCGCCCATTTGCTTATCGCTGCTTCCCGATTTGCGCGGGTGTTCGAACTGGCCTCACCCGATGCGCCCGGCCTGTTCAGCTTCGGCGCGCAATTCGATCCGGCACTTGCCGATCCTTTGCATGACGGAAGCCCGATGGTCGGCGTTTCCGGCGTCGGTCTCACATTGCGGGATGCATTTCAGGGCTGCATCGGCGAGGGGATCGAGTATCTGTCTCAATTGCAGGCCGGGACCGACCTGTTGCTCAAGCCTGGCGTCGACGACTGGGCCGGAAAACTCGGTCCGCAGGCGCGGGAGCTGGTGGCTGCCGTTTCGGAACGCCGCATGCAACCAGAGCGAGCGCTTTCCTGGTGTCGCGCAACGAGGCTGAAAGACGGCGGCGAAGTGTGGCTTCCGGCCGACATCTGCCTGCGGCGTCCACCGGCGCAGCGCGACTTCGCGCCGCCATTCCCCTTGAGCATCGGATCTGCCGCTGGTCCGACACGGGACGCCGCGGCACTGCACGGCCTGCTGGAATTGATCGAGCGCGATGCGGCCAGCCTGTGGTGGCGGGGCGGTCAGCTGGCCCGATCGATTCCGCCGCAGCATGAAGCCGGCATCGTGGTGGAAGGTTTGTTGCGGCAGCTCCGGCATGGCGCATCGGTGCAGCGCCGGACATGGCTGCTCGATATCACGACGGATATCGGCGTGCCCTGCGTCGCGGCCGTCTCCTGCCGGGCGGATGGTTCCGGTTTTGCCTTCGGCCTCGCCGCGCGGCCGGCGCTCGAGGCCGCGATCCGCTCGGCTATTCTCGAAATGTGTCAGGTCGAACTGGCCGACGCTGTCGTTATGGCCAAACGGAGTGAACGCGGCGATGACGCGCTCAACGCCCAGGATCGCATCCACCTGCAGCGCGCGGCGATCGATGCCGATCAGTGCAGACTGTTGCAGCCGGTCGCGGAGTACGCGGCCCATCTTCCCCTTCGCGCAACTGAAGCGGGCGTCACGTTTGGATTGATCGTAGAGCGTTTGGAAAAACTGGGAATCGAGACATTTTGCCTTGATCTGATGCGCCAGCGCTTCGCCGTTCCGGTGGTCCGCGTGATCGCCCCCGGCCTGCAACTTGAGCCATCCGAAATCCTCACGACCAGGCTGCAGGATACGATTGCGCGAACCGGAGGCGGCACAACCTATACCGGGGGTGTCCCTTTGATATAGACTGGCCGGAATTAACCAACCGGTTCCGGAAACCGTTGCATGCCGGCCAGCGTGAACGCCATCACAGCAGACAACGCCACGGCGGCGCCCGAAAGCGCTCCGCGTCTGTCGGTATCGCTGGTCGGGCGGCTCGGCGTGCGGTTCAACGGCCGGCCGATCGAACTGCGAACCCGCAAGGCCGGTGCGGTCCTTAGTTACCTTGCGCTGTTGGAGGCGAAGCAGGAGAGCCGCGAGCGGCTGGTCGGCCTGCTCTGGAGTCGTTCGGACGAGGAAAAGGCACGTGCCTCGCTGCGCCAGGTCGTTCGCGAACTGCGGTCGATGCTCGAGGAGGCCGGATATGACGGCTTCGTCGCGGAGCGGCTGATGATCGGCATCGACGTCGGACGAATCGAAGTCGACATCGAAAGCGTGATCCAGCTCGCCGAAGGCGGACGCGTTCACCCGCTGCTGCTCGATACGCCGCAGCTCGACGGGCGGTTGCTCGAAGGAATGGATGATCTCGATCCGTCGTTCCGGGTTTGGGTGCTGGCCAAGCGGCAGACCATCCATGAACGGCTGATGCGAAATCTCGACGAAGGCTTGACCTCCGCGCGCGTTCCCGCCGACTCCAAAAAGAGGATCGCGGCCGCGATCGTCAATCTCGATCCGACCCATGAATATGCCTGCCGCTATCTGATGCGCTCGCATGCGGAAGAGGGCGATGTCGCCGGTGCGCTGCGCATTTACAAGGCGCTGTGGGATCTCCTGGACCGTGACTACGCGATGGAGCCGTCGTCGGCCACTGAAGAGCTCGTCGCGAACATCAAGCTCGGCATTCTGGAGCGCACGCCGGCCGATCTGGCCGCCTCGGCAGCGAATGACGAGTTCGCCCTCAGGATGGTCAGGGGGACGGCTCTCCAGCCGGTGGCCCCGATGTCGCCATCGGTCAATGCATCTGCCAGGACGCGCCTGGTGCTGCGGCCCTTTGCGATGCATGGCGTCGACGAGGATCACAGCCATCTGGTGCAGGGGTTCTCGCAACATCTCGCCGCCTGTCTCGTCCGCTTCCGTGAATGGAGCGTGGTCGATCGTCCTCCCGCGGCTGTCGTGCTTCCCGCCTCGGGCACGGCGTCGCAATACTGCATCGAAACCACCGCCTACCAGGCGGGCGCCGAAATCAACATCGTGATGGTGCTGCGGGACGATACCACCGGGATTTACGTCTGGAGCGAAAGCTTCCGGCTCGGCCTCGGCAACTGGTTCGAAACGCAGCAGCGCATCATCCGCCGGATCGCGACCTCGCTCAACGTTCAATTGTCGACCGAGCGGCTGATGCGGCTGGCGGGCGAGCCTGACGTATCGCTCGACCTGCACGACCGCTGGCTGCGCGGACAGAATCTCATGTCGAAATTCGATCCGGAAAGCTGGCGGCGGGCGGTCGCCATCTTCCGCGATGCGATCCGCGACAATCCGGGTTTCTCGCCCTGCTACAGCAGCCTCGTGCAGATGAACAACATCGAGCATTTCGTGCATCCTGGCCTGTTCCGCGATCTCGGCAAGGCGCGAGCAACACTCGAACTCGCCAAGACCGCCGTTCAACTCGATCCCGTCGATTTAAGAGCGCATCTGTGCTGCGGCTGGTCCTATATGATGGCGCTGCGGGAAGCCGAAGCCGCGCCGCACATGCAACTGGCCTGCGAGCTCAACGACAACGATCCGTGGACGTTGCTGTCGAGCGCGCACTATGACGCGTTCTGCGGTTCGATCGAGCAGGCCCGGCTTCGGGCGGAGCAGTCGCTTTCGCTGTCGCCGGCGCCTTCCTATCTCGAATGGAGTTATCACTGCATCATCCGCTTCCTGACGGGCGACTACGCGGGCGCGCTCGAAGCCTATGATCGGGCGCATGGCGTCGTGCCGATCCTGCCCGCATGGCGGGCGGCGACGCTGTACTATCTGGGAGAGCGACAGATGGCGCACGAGGAAGCGCAGCGCCTGGTGAACGGACTGCGCTCGTTCTGGGTCGGACAATTGGCCCCGACAGATGAGGCGGTGGCGCGCTGGGTTCTGTTGGCTCATCCGATCAGTGTCGGCGAGCGATGGGACGCCCTCCGCCACGGCTTGCGTGGCGCAGGGCTTCCGGTCGACGGTATTGTCCAGCTATCCGCTTAAGCCGGATTGCTCAGGCACAAAGGCTGAGCGTGTAGTCGCCGATGCGTTCGGCGTGCACCTTGAACTTGTCTTCCTCCGGGATCACCGGATCGATGCCGTTGAACAGGCGCTTGTAGAACGGCGGAAGCGGATAGGTCGATCCTTCCTGATTGAGCAGCGCCTCGGAATCCTCGATCATCACCTTCGGCGGCAACTTCACCGTGATCGTGTCCTGCTCCTGGGCCACGAATTTGATGTGCTTGAAGCGTTCCGGCACGGTGGCGAATACCTGGGCCTTGGCGAGCTGCTCCTTGAACTCGTCCACGGTCTCAGGGATCGGATAGGTGTTTTCATCTTCGAGATAGTTCGTGCCGGTTGCCCACGTCTTCACCAGTTTGCCCCAACGCTCATGGTTGCTGACTTGTAGCCGTTCGATTCTCATGGTTCTACTCCTCCGGGGTTGCGTGAGACGGACGATTCCGCTCACAGAAATGCGGGCACGGCCTGCTGCAGCTCGGCAATTTCAGTGGTGAATTCCACCAGCTGCGCCATGTCTTGGATTTCTGGAATGTCCTGAAGTACGTTCGTCGGGTAAAATTCGCGGGAAATGGAGTCCAGTTGTCCGGCAAGCGAGCCGCCGTCGGTCGAACGCGGATCGCCCGCGAGCGCTCCGAAAATCACTTCCGATACGATGATCGAACCGAGCAGCCCGAGGTGAAGTCCTTCCGTCTGCTGCATTGCTTCGAACATGATGAAGAACGGCAGCGGCGGGTCGTTGGAGAGGGTTTCGATATCGGCGTCAGTCAGGGCGCCGTATGCCGGCGCGGCGGCCAGCCACTCGCGGATCTCATTGACACGGTAGTCGCGGTCCGCCAGCAGGCGTGACATCGCGATGAAATGCGGTCTGCGATTGCCGATCGCTGCAATCAGGGCGTCAACCGACCACATGCCGGCCAGTCCGGCGCCAAGCAGGTCGCGATAGAGCAGGCCGACCCGTTCCGTTTCGTCGAACGCCGGAAAGAACTGGTCGTTACCCAGGCCGTAGCTGAGATAGGGCCCGATACGGCGGCTGAAATTCGGCGTCGACCCGTTGATCTCGAAAAAGCGCGACCATTGCACCATCCACGTCTCGTCGAGCGGCATGTTTGCCGGGTCGTTTACCGAGCTCTTTTCAAGCGTGTTGTTGAGGTCGTGGAGGGACAGGTCATTGATCTGGTATTCGTGCCGCACCATGGCATGGCCGAAGCGAAACGCGCCGTGCGAGAACTCGAAGGGGACTTCCCAGTCGCCGGTCGCAAAGCCTTCGGTGGAATGGGGGCGATCGATGAAGTCGGGGTTCGGTCCGCGATAGACCGCGTAGATCGCCGGATGGATCACCCGCCGCATCACGTCGTTGCGGATGATGTTGTGATAGATGGCCGTCAGGGCGCCGCGGGCGCACAGGAAGCGCTTGTAGGCGGCACCGAACTGACCGTTTGGCCCCGCATTGCCTTCATGACGGCGAATGATATCGATGAGCCCGTTGTGCAGCAGCGCGAACAGCGCGGTGAGCTGCGACATGACGGCGTGATCGTCATTGCGCGGATCGGCGACCAGCGCCTCGGTGAGGGCAACGCGGACACCTGCAATGCTGCGGTCGATCCCCGTCACGTTCTCGGCCGGGGTCCGCGCGATGTCGCGGAACGGGCACCCGCTCGCCGGCTCGTTCTCTTTCCAGCGCATTCGCCCGAGCCGCAGCTTGGTGCGGCGGTCGTCATTCGGCGCATCGAGCGCGTAGATGTGAGGCGATCCGACAGGACCACTGCCGTACAGCGTCTCCAGCCGAAGCGGCGTGCGGCGCGCGTTCGTGGTCCCTCCGCCGAGGCCGCCCGCGACCGAAAGCGGAATCGCCGAATGCACCAGGTCGTGCGCGACGAACTGCAGCAGATAGGTATAGCCCGAGGGGATGAAGGGATTTTCCCAGTATTCTGCCGATCGAACCTGGTGTGGCCGCCATTTGATGGCAGCATCCATTCGCCGCGACAGGCGATGCATCAGTCTGCGGAGCTCTGCATGGTGTGACGGCGAGCCGAGCGGATCGACACCGAAGGCGCGGAAGCGCTGCGATGGAGCCGGCGTGCCGAGGAAATGACGAAAGCCGGGCGTTGTCGCCGCCTGAGCAGAGTCGCGCGTATCGAACTCGGAAGTTCGGAAGGAGGAAGCGTCAGCGACATTCTGCAGAGCCATCAAAACCACTCTCGCTTGGTCGGGGCGGCGAGACTGCGAAGAAAGTCGTGAAATTATCGTGAGTTAAATCGTTAGAACCTGTGAACATCTGTGGACATCTTTTGGCCGATGTACAGCCGCCGGATGCCGCACAACGCGGCGTCTGCCGGCTGTTTCCCGGCAAGCGATGCGCCTATATGGTCCGGCATCCCGTTGTGCTGGTTGACATAGGAGCCTGGCGTGAAGCTGACCGAAACGGCACCCTTGGCGCGATACGTTCGGCGCAATGCTCGTCGCTGATGCTTGTTGTTTCAGGCGCCGCGCGAGCCGAGCCGGTTTTCTCCTTCGACGCCACGCCGGGCAAGCTGCCGAAGACAGTCGTTCCGATCCAGCTATTCGATCGAGCTGAGACCCGACGCCGAGAGCCTCGCGCTTCCCGGCGTCGAAGTGATCGACATCGAGGTGCGCGAACCGACAGCGCGGCTGACGCTCAATGCCGTCAACACGACGTTTGCTTCCGTTACCGTCGACGACGGCGCAGAGCGCGCCAGCGTCACGCTCGATGCCGCGGCCGAGACGGCAACGTTCACCTTCGCGCAGCCGCTCGCGGTCGGCGCGCACAGCTGCGGATCGAGTTCACCGCGCGGATCAACAAGTTCGACCGCGGCTTCTTCTTCGTCGATTATCCGACCGATAGCGGCATGAAGCGGCTGTTGACGAGCAAGCTCGAGCCGGCGGACGCGCGGCGGATCTTTCCGTGCTGGGACGAGCCGGCCTTCAAGGCGAGTTTCGCGCTGACGGTAACGGTGCCGCGTCATTTCCTCGCGGTCGGCAACATGCCCGTCGTGCGCGAGGAGCCGCTCGAGCCGAACCTGAAGAAGGTCACTTTCGCGCCCACGCCAAAAATGTCGACCTACCTGTTCGTGCTGACGGTGGGCGAACTGGAGCGCATCACGGCGGAGGCGGACGGCGTGACGATCGGCGTCGTCGCCACCGCCGGCAAGGCTGCGAAGGGGCAATTCGCGCTCGACAGCGCGGCGAAGCTGCTCGTCTGGTTCAACGACTATTTCGGCGTCAAATATCCGCTGCCCAAGCTCGACCTGATCGCGGTGCCCGGCGGCTTCGGCGGCGCGATGGAGAACTGGGGCGGCATCACCTTCTTCGAGAGCCGGCTGCTGTTCGATCCCGCGACAAATCCGGACAGCGCGCGGCGCGGCATCTTCGGCATCATCGCGCATGAGATGGCGCATCAATGGTTCGGCGATCTCGTCACCATGGCGTGGTGGGACAATCTCTGGCTCAACGAGGGCTTTGCGACCTGGATGGCGACCAAGGCTGCGGAGCAGTTTTATCCGCAATGGCAGAGCTGGCTGAACGGTTACGGCCAGAAGCAGTTCGCCATGGCGCTCGATGCCCGGCGCACCTCGCACCCGATCCAGCAGCCGATCGCCAACGAGAGCGAGGCCATGGTCGCGTTCGACGCCATCACCTACAACAAGGGGCAGGCGCTGATCCGCATGCTGGAGAATTATCTCGGCGAAGCGGCGTTCCGCGACGGCATCCGCGCCTACATGGCCGCCCACGCCTATGGCAACACCACCACGGCCGATCTCTGGCGGGCGCTGGAGCGCGTCGGCCACAAGCCGGTGACCGATATCGCTGCGTCCTTTACCGAACAGGACGGTGTGCCGCTGATCATCGGCCGAAACCACCTGCAACGGCGATGCGCAGCGGCTGACGCTGCGGCAGGACCGTTTCGTGATCGCGCCGCGCGCGGACGGCTGCCTTGCCGCCGCGCAACTGGCAGGTCCCGGTTGCGGTCGGGCCGGTCGGCCTGGCGCAACCGGCCGATGTCGTGCTGCTGCAGGGCTCGACCGAAATCCCGGCCGGATCCTGCGGCGAGGCGATCAAGGTCAATCTCGGCGACATCGGCTACTACCGGGTCGAGTACGGGCCGGCGAGCATGGCCGCATTGGCGAAGGCGCTGCCGCAGATGTCGCCGGCAGACCGTGTCAATTTCCTCGCCGACAGCTGGGCGATGGTGCAGGCCGGCCGCGCCGAGCCGCCATCCTATCTTGCGCTTGGTCGAGACAGGTCGCCGCCGATGACCGCCGTCCGGTATGGGATCAGATCATCACGGTATTCTCCGCGCTCAACCGTCTGTCGCGCGATCGGCCCGAGCGGCCGGCGCTGCAACGCTATGCCCGTGCCAAGTTGCGTCCGGTGTTCGACCGGCTCGGCTGGGATGGCAGCGGTTCGGGAGACGACGACAACACCCTGCTGCGCGGCAGCCTGATCTGGACACTCGGAGAACTCGGCGACGAGGAGATCATTGCGGAGGCGAAGCGGCGGTTCGCCGGCTTCCTGCAGGAGCCGAAATCGCTGCCGGCCGCGTTGCGCGATTCCGTCACCCATGTCGTCGGCATCACGGCCGATCGTGCGACCTATGACACGCTGCTGGCGCTGGCGCGCAAGAGCACCGTGACCAATGAGCGGCTGCGCTATTATTACGCTGCGGCCAGCGCGCGCGACCCGGCGCTGGCGAACGCCACACTGGCGCTGACCCTGACCGACGAGGTGCCGGGCACGATCGTCACCGGCCTGATCGGTTCGGTCGCTTCCTCCGGCGAGCAGCCTGATCTGGCCTGGGATTTTCTGCAGAAGAACTACGATGCGCTGCTCGCAAAGCAGGGACCGCAATTCCGCGACCAGTTTATCGCCAACTTCATGACCAATTTCAGCGACGAGGGCCATGCCGCCGAACTCGCAGCTTTCGCGCCGGCGCAGGCGACTTCAGGCGGCCGCGTGATGGCGGGCCGGGCGCAGGAAATGATCGCGATCTCCGCCGACCTCAAAACGCGCGCGCTGCCGGCGGTCGATGCCTGGATCAGGGCGCGCAAATGATGGCGCCCTTCGCACGCTTCTTGCGAAGCGTTGCCTAGC
>CAWBQP010000052.1:0-129620 GCA_963790735.1 uncultured Alphaproteobacteria bacterium
TCACGTTCCCGATATTGGAGCGCGTCGTTTCCCTGGGCTCGCCCACAGTCCGCGCTGTACCGACACCGATTCGGGCCGAGTGCTCTACAGGTACAGGCTGTACGAATACGAGACGCGGGACGGGGACCTGGTGAGGACAGGGCAATGGGTCATCGTGACGTTTCTCATTGAGTGGCGTGATGGGCATGACAACGAGGGATGGCTCGCCTCGGCGTATCCAACCAGTACAAACTCCGGACCACCGCCAAAGAGAAACGGGAAAGGGTGGATGCCGAACTGGGCAACGAATACCTGGGCCGTAGGCCCCATCAACCATGACAGGCTCTGCCCTGCTCACTATCAGCGTGGAGGTCCTCGGCCACCCCAGCAACGCACGTGACTAGCCCGACACTTGAACAGCGAAGCAGACACCGTCGTACTGACCTACGAGGGCTGGCAAGTCTCGGGATGGGCAGTACTGGCCTGTTCAAGTTGGCGGAAGACTTGTGGCGTCAGTCGAGTTCCACCAGCGATCCGAGGTCGAGCCTGCAAGGCTCGTGGATGTCCCCCCCATCGAACACATCGACTCCAACACCTATCGCGCCGTCGCTCAGGTGCTGTCCGCAACAGACGCAGTCGTCCTAGACCTCGGATTCTTTCAGAGCAGTGCGTTGGATTCGGCCAAGGGAGGACGCTGGAGACTTCGCCGAAGGCGCGGTGGTTTCGCTGAACCTGAGCCTTAACCTGAACGCTTGGCCACGGTCCGAGTGGGGGCTACTCGCGCGGCAGAACAGTTCGGCACCAAGCACAGTTGGCACGTCGAGCGAATTGTTCGGGTGACGCCCGGTTTTGACCACGCCACTGACATTGAGGCAGCAGAAACGACCACTGTCGAGTCAGACGAACAAAACTGCCTTCTATACGTCCGCCCCAGCGCCGGCTAGGCGCACTCCAGACCCCAGCGGGAACGCTCGGTTCGGCAGTAAGCGGGGCACGCATCAGACAACGCGTCGCGTCGGAGGTGCGCCCTACTTTCCCGGGCATGACCCAGGCCGCCATCACGATGACCATCACGTTCTGGAACAAGAGCCTCGACGCGCGCCGGGATCCGATCCGCGCGCTGCAGGCCGACGTGCTGAAGACCGTCGACGACAACCTGCATCACCTGGTGACTCGTAATGAGCAGGTCGGGAGTCGAATCTCCCAGGCGGCTCCGCCTGAAACCCGGTCCCTGAGGGGCCGGGTTCCTGGGTTCTGTCGCTGACCTCGCTCTCTCCCCCCCCCGCTCAGAACCGTTGAAAGAAGCTCGCGCTAGTCCTTTCTGACTACCTGATCCGAGGACGATCTGAGGTCGAACTGGTATCGGATCTGAACATAGTCTTTGACAACTGGATAGGTACCCGACCGGAGCAGCAGCCGATACGCCTCCGCTCGCGGACCCATCCGCCGGCCGATGCCACCACCTCTCCCGGACGGATGGTCCTGTCATGTCCTACCTATCCCTGCGGCGTTCCCGCCGTCTGCTTCCGGTCTCGACCGTCGTGGTCGCGGCCGTCCTGGCCGCGACCGCGACGGTCGCGGTCGACGACGCAGCCGCAGCTGACAGCTCGGTCGCGACGATCAGCGAGCTGCGGGCGGTGAGCGGCAGCTGCACCGGCACGAGGACGGCTCCGACCACGATCACGCTCGCGGCCGACATCGTCGCCCCAACCGCTCAGGTGGACGTCGGCTGTCACGCGATCCTCTCCCTCGCCGGACACGACCTGACCGTCCGCAACGTGGTGATCGCCGGCGGCCGGGCACTGACCATCGCCGACACAGGCACCGGTGGCACCCTCACCGCCGACGCCGGGGAGACCTCCGACGTCGCCGGCATCCAGAACACCCTCGCCACCCTCACCGTGGCCAGCGGCACGGTCGTCGCGACCGGAGGTCAGCGCGCCGCCGGCATCGGTGGCGGACCGTCCAGCAACGGCGGAGCCACGAAGATCACCGGCGGCACCGTCATCGCCTCCAGTGTCAACGCCGCGGAGTCCGGCAGCTCGGCGATCGGTCCGGGGGACGGCGGCTCGTCGTTCGGGACGTTGTCGGTGACCGGCGGAGTGCTGCGGCTGCCCTCGGGCGTCCTGCGGGTCCCGAACTCCACCGGAGTGGAGATCGCCGTCGGCGCCGGCGGCGTGATCGACGGCTCCGGCGGGCCGGGGGCGACGTACGCCACGGTCGTCGGAGCCGGTCAGATCGACAACCGCGGACGGATCGTGCTGCCGAGCGAGAAGATCAGGCCGGGGGCATCACGGTCACCGGCCGTCACTATGCGGTCAGCTTCGACACCCAGGGTGGGTCCGATGCGCCGGGCCCGGTGATCGTGTTCGCCGACACCTTCGACCGCGGTGCGCGAATCTTCCCGGCGAATCCGACCAAGCCCGGCTCGAGCTTCACCGGCTGGAACACTGCAGCCGACGGCAGCGGCGTCCGCCTGACGGCCGCCGACGTGCTGCGCGGTAGCAGCCTCAACGGCACACCCGTGCCGATCACCGCCTACGCCCAGTGGCGAACCGTCGCCGCGATCACCGCCATCGCACCGACGTCCGGCCCGCTGAGCGGGGGCACGAGCGTGGTGATGACCGGGACCGGGTTCACCGGCGCGACCAAGGTGCTCTTCGGTACGGCGCCGGCGAGCAGCTTCACCGTGAACTCCGCGACCCAGATCACCGCGGTCTCGCCGCCGTCGGCGACCGCCGGGATCCGGGCGATCACGGTGACGACTGCGGGCGGGGTCAGCGCGCCCGTCGACGCGGGTCGGTTCACCTACACCGCCCCGGCCCCGGTGGTCACCTCGATCGCACCCGCATCCGGCCCGATCGCCGGGGGAACCGCTGTGGTGATCAGGGGCACCGGGTTCACCGGCGCGACCAAGGTGCTCTTCGGTACGACGCCGGCGAGCAGCTTCACCGTGACCTCCGCGACCCAGATCACCGCGGTCTCGCCGCCGTCGGCGACCGCCGGCGTCCAGGCGATCACGGTGACGACTGCGGGCGGGGTCAGCGCGCCCGTCGACGCGGGCCGGTTCACCTACACCGCTCCGGTGCCGGTGGTCACCTCGATCGCCCCCGCATCGGGCCCGACCGCTGGAGGCATCGCTTGCGATCATTGGCACCGGGTTTCACCGGTGCCACAAGGTGCTCTTCGGAACGACGCCAGCGAGCAGCTTCACCGTGGACTCCGCGACCCAGATCACCGCCGTGTCGCCCCCGTCGGCGACGATCGGGGTCCGGGCGATCACGGTGACGACGCGGGCGGCCCAGCGCGTCCGTCGACGCGGGTCGGTTCACCTACACCGCCCGGTCCCGGTGGTCACCTCGATCGCGCCCGCATCCGGCCCGATCGCCGGGGGAACCGCTGTGGTGATCACGGGCACCGGGTTCACCGGTGCCACCAGGGTGAAGTTCGGTAATGCGGGGCTGGCGAGCAGCTTCACCG
The DNA here is from genome assembly GCA_963790735.1 of uncultured Alphaproteobacteria bacterium. Lineage (GTDB taxonomy): Bacteria > Pseudomonadota > Alphaproteobacteria > Rhizobiales > Xanthobacteraceae > Bradyrhizobium. Next base: position 3,460 of record CAWBQP010000052.1, read on the forward strand.
TGGACTCCGCGACCCAGATCACCGTCGTGTCGCCGCCGTCGGCGGCGATCGGGGTCCGGGCGATCACGGTGACGACCGCCGGCGGCACCAGCGCCTACGTCGACGCGGGTGGGTTCACCTACACCGCCCCGGCGCCGGCCGTCACGGCGATATCGCCGTCGTCCGGTCCCCTGAGCGGGGGCACGAGCGTGGTGATCACCGGTACGGACTTCACCGGTGCCACCAGGGTGACCTTCGGCGTGGCCGGGCAAGCGAGCAGCTTCACCGTGGACTCCGCGACCCAGATCACCGCGGTCTCACCCCCGTCGGCGACGATCGCGCTCCGGGCGATCACGGTGACCACCGTGGGCGGCACCAGTGCCTATGTCGATGCCGACTGTTCGCCTACGTCGCGAAGCCCACGGTCACCGCGATCGCACCGGTCGCCGGCCCCCTGCTGGGAATATGCCGCCCATAGCGGTGCGCTCAAGGCGGGCGCCGCGTTCTACGGATCGCTGGTCGATCCGCCGAATCCGGTCTGGCCAAAGAGCCCGACACAGCTCGCGCCCGAGATGAAAGCACCCGTCCTCGGCCTCTATGGCGAGGCCGACACCGGCATTCCCGTCGCAACGGTGGAAGCCTTCAAGGCGGCGCTGGCCGAAAACAAGAAGACTGCCGAGTTCAAGATCTATCCCGCCGCACCGCACGGCTTCCACGCCGACTATCGCCCGAGCTACCGCAAGGACGCGGCCGAGGACGCCTGGAGCCAGATGCAGACATGGTTCAGGAAGTACGGGGTGTTGAGCTAGCAGAAGCCCTCAATAGCTGACCGACGCCTGCACCGACACGCGCCAGGATCCGGCCGGGGTGTGCAGCCCGTCGGTCATTGCCCTGGCCGCCAGCAATTTGGAATTGAAGTTCGTCCCGGCCGCAAAGTCGAATCCGGCTCCGACCGACGACAGCGTGGAGTCGCGCCGCGAAAACAGATCCCGCCCCCACCCGACGTCGGCGAGCAGGAACGGCGCCAGCGTGCCCGGCATCCAGGAAGGCATGCTGGGCATCGAGACGTAGAGCGAATTCCGCAGGATCACGGCCTGGTCGACCGCACCGTCTTCGGTCACATAACCGCGCACGACGTGGATCCCGCCGAGCCCGATGCGTTCGGTGTCCGGAAGCGGCTTGGAGGATGCCAACACGGACACTTCCGATTTCAGCGACAGGCTCTTCGGCAGCGGCGTCACGCGGCCATACTCGAGGGTGACGAGATTGGTCTGCACGTCGGTGACGCGTCCATTGGTGAAGGAGCTCCAGGCGAGCGAATTGTTGCCGGTCAGAATGCCGCCGGGATTGGACTTGAAACGGACGTCGAGGGTGTTGGTACCCAAATTATCCGACCAGCGCCCGTTCCATCCGACCACCAATTGGGCAACATCGGCGCTGCCCTCCGCGACAGGCGTAGCATCGAAGATGGTCGTGCGTAACTGGTGCTTGAGTTCGACGCCGCCGAGGAGATCGCCGGTCGCCAAGGGCAGCAGATCGGACAGCGAGGTCCGAACGATTGCCGATGCCTGGCTGGTTTGAGTCTTGATCTGGAACAGATTGTTGGGCCGCTCATTGGTCAGCACATGATCGCCCACGACTTCGAGACTTGTGCGCAATCCGAGCGGCGTGAGCAACCGCCCCGCATGACTGACATATTTGGCGTCGTCGATCCGGCTGAACACCCCGTCGTCGCCCCAGAAATTGCCGCTGCCGGTGAGCTGATAGGACGCGACGATATCGGCGGACGGCGCCCCGCTGGCGCCGACATAATAGCGATTGCGGTCGGTCAGGCGCGTGCCGCTGTTGGCATAGCCGGCGTACACCTGCCACGGCTTGCGGTCCGTCACCTGGATGTTGACGTCGGTCAGGCCGAGATCCTTGCCGGGACCGAACACCGCTTCGACCTGCCGAAACGGATTGCGGTTGGCCCAGTCGAGATCGGTCTCGAGTTTGCGGGCATCGATTTCCTGTCCGGGGACGAGGCGGATGCGGCTTTGCTTGTAGCTGTCGGCTGCGGCTCCCGTCACCTTGATGTCGGCGACCTTGAAGACGATCACGCGGAGCTGGAGCACGCCGGACGATACTTCCTGCGGCGGCAGCGTGACCGACACGAATGGCCGCCCGGCGTCGCGGTAAGCCGCGGCCACCGCCGCCTGCACTTCGGCAATCAGCTTGCGGCTGAGCGGCCGATCGACAAATGGCGCGAGTTGCTCGCGAAGCGCAGCGGCGTCGATGCCGCTGACCTCACTCACATCGACACCCTTCACGCCGCCGACCTGTTTCGCGACGGCGTTTGCTCCAATCAGGACGATGGCTTGAACATTCACGCCGAGCGGCGTTGCATCATCGCTCCTGAGCAGATCGTTATTGCCGATCTTGATCGCCGACGCACGGCGCGGCGGCTCCGGCGGCAGATTGCGCTCCACCACTTGCGCCTGCGCGATGCCGTCAGGCGCGATCGCGATCACGCAGGCCATGATCAGCGCGCAACAGGTGCCGATTTCGCTTCCATGACGCGCGGATGTTCGCGCCCGTTGTGTCATGCGCGATCCGGAATGCGCTGAAAGCAACTGCATCATGACGACCGGAGCCTGCCAGGGCTTCGCGATATCGACGCATGAGTCTGCATGAGTTTGCACGTCCCGACGTTCTGTCGCACACGGCGAACAATGAATAAGTCAACCAATATGGTTGATGGATTAAGAACGGTTTAAGGTTGAGTTCCAGGTGTGACAGAACTGCAGCGTGTACGGTTGAAGCGACTCCGCTCACACCAACTTGTGCGTGCATCAGCACATCGGAATGTGTGTGGCCGCTTGCCGTGGCCTCACGCAATCAACATCAATTGTCCGCAAAGGCTGGCAGCCGACCGCGATTGATTGTCGTGTCGACGAATCTGGCGCGTTCGCCGATCCGCCGATTGTGCGGATGAGGAAGCTCAAGGCATTGCCTGGATTTGCAGATGATTGCGGGAGACGGTTGCTCGATGCTCGCGACCTCGCGCATCTGCTCGGGCGGCTGCGTCGCGGGCAAAGTTACCCGCGACTTCACGTAAGCTGCGAGTTCTGCGGTCGGTACACGAGGGGCTGGCGTCGTGGCTGCTGGCGTAACCGTGAGGCTCGCTCCAACAAAGGCGAAGGCGTAGTTCGATGAGGCCGCCAGCGTCCCCTGCGTGATGCCATAGACACCGGCATCGCTGGAAGTCGTCGCCGATGTCGCCAACGCGCCCGACAGCGCGTCGCCATTGACAAGGCCCGAGCCACCGACCTGATAGGTCAGCGCAGGATTGGCTTCGCCATAGGCGCGGCTCTTGGCGTCAGCCGTGACGGTGATCGCGCGTGGCGTGACGGTCAGATTGGCGCTCGCATAGTTCAGCGCATAGTTGGTCGAGGCCGCCAGTGTCCCCTGGTTGATGCCGTAGACGCCGATATTGCTGGCTGTTGTCGCCGATGTCGCGAGTGCACCCGACAGGGTGTCGCCGTTGGCCAGGCCGGAGCCGCCGACCTGATAGGTCAGCGCGGGTTGACGTCGCCATAGGTTCGACTCTTGGCATCGGCCGTCACCGTGATCGCGCGCGGCGTAACGGTCAGATTGGCGCCCGCATAGTTCAGCGCATAGTTGGTCGAAGCCGCGAGGCTTCCTTGCGTAATGCCGTAGGCCCCGACATTGCTCGCTGCCGTCGCCGAAGTCGCCAGCGCGCCCGACAGGCGTATCGCCATTGACCAGGCCCGAGCCGCCGACCTGATAGGTCAGCGCCGGATTGGCATCGCCATAGGCGCGGCTCTTCGCATCGGCCGTCACGGTGATCGCCCGCTGGGTGACGGTCAGGTCGGCGCTCGCATAGTTCAGCGCGTAATTGCCCGAAGCCGCCAGCGTTCCCTGCCCGATCCCGTAGATGCCGACATTGCTGGCTGTTGTCGCTGATGTTGCCAGCGCACCCGACAAGCGTATCGCCATTGGCAAGGCCGGAGCCGCCGACCTGATAGGTCAGCGCAGGATTGGCATCACCATAGGCGCGGCTCTTGGCATCGGCCGTCACCGTGATCGCCCGCTGGGTGACGGTCAGATCGGCGCTCGCATAGTTCAGCGCGTAGTTGCCCGAGGCCGCCAGCGTCCCTTGTTGATGCCGTAGATGCCGACATTGCTGGCTGCTGTCGCTGACGTCGCCAGCGCGCCCGACAGGCTGTCGCCATTGGCGAGGCCGGAGCCGCCGACCTGATAGGTCAGCGCCGGATTGGCATCGCCATAGGCGCGGCTCTTCGCATCGGCCGTCACCGTGATCGCCCGCTGCGTGACGGTCAGGTCGGCGCTCGCATAGTTCAGCGCGTAGTTGCCCGAGGCCGCCAGCGTGCCCTGCGTGATGCCGTAGGTGCCGACATTGCTCGCAGTTGTCGCTGATGTCGCGAGCGCACCCGACAGGGTGTCGCCATTGGCAAGGCCAGAGCCGCCGACCTGATAGGTCAGCGCCGGATTGGCATCGCCATAGGCGCGGCTCTTCGCATCGGCCGTCACCGTGATCGCCCGCTGGCGTGACGGTCAGGTCGGCGCTCGTATAGTTCAGCGCGTAATTGCCCGAGGCCGCCAGCGTTCCTTGCGCGATGCCGTAGGTGCCGACATTGCTGGCTGCTGTCGCCGACGTCGCCAGCGCACCCGACAGGCTGTCGCCATTGACCAGGCCCGAGCCGCCGACCTGATAGGTCAGCGCCGGGTTGGCATCGCCATAGGCGCGGCTCTTCGCATCGGCCGTCACCGTGATCGCCCGCTGGGTGACGGTCAGATCGGCGCTCGCATAGTTCAGCGCGTAGTTGCCCGAGGCCGCCAGCGTGCCTTGCGTCGATGCCGTAGGTGCCGACATTGCTGGCTGTTGTCGCCGACGTCGCCAGCGCACCCGACAGGCGTGTCGCCATTGGCCAGGCCCGAGCCGCCGACCTGATAGGTCAGCGCCGGATTGGCATCGCCATAGGCGCGGCTCTTCGCATCGGCCGTCACCGTGATCGCCCGCTGGGTGACGGTCAGGTTGGCGCCCGCATAGTTCAGCGCGTAGTTGCCCGAGGCCGCCAGCGTGCCTTGCGCGATGCCGTAGGTGCCGACATTGCTGGCTGTTGTCGCTGATGTCGCGAGCGCACCCGACAGGGTGTCGCCATTGACCAGGCCCGAGCCGCCGACCTGATAGGTCAGCGCCGGATTGGCATCGCCATAGGCGCGGCTCTTCGCATCGGCCGTCACCGTGATCGCCCGCTGGGTGACGGTCAGATCAGCGCCCGCATAGTTCAGCGCGTAGTTGCCTGAGGCCGCCAGCGTGCCTTGCGTGATGCCGTAGGTGCCGACATTGCTCGCAATTGTCGCTGATGTCGCGAGCGCACCCGACAGGGTATCGCCATTGGCAAGGCCGGAGCCGCCGACCTGATAGGTCAGCGCCGGGTTGGCGTCACCATAGGCGCGGCTCTTCGCATCGGCCGTCACCGTGATCGCCCGCTGGCGTGACGGTGAGGTTGGCGCCGGTAAACAAGGATATCGCATAGTTCGACGAGGCCAGCGTGCCCTGCGTGATGCCGTAGACGCCGACATTGCTCGCTGTCGTCGCCGATGTCGCCAGCGCGCCCGACAGCGTATCGCCATTGACCAGGCCCGCAGCCGCCGACCTGATAGGTCAGCGCCGGATTGGCATCGCCGTAGGCGCGGCTCTTGGCGTCGGCCGTCACCGTGATCGCTCGCTGGGTGACCGTCAGCGCGGCAGGCGTTTGGATCAGGCGATAGGCCTGCCCGGCGGTGCTGATGACGCTGCCGCCCGCTGTGATCGCGTAGCTGCCGACATTGGACGTCGTCGTCGCCGCCGTCGACAGCGAGAGGCCGGCGAGAATGGCTGATGTGTCGCCCGTGTGCAGGCCGTAGTACGTATAGGTGAAAGCCGGGTTGGCATCGCCGTAGGCCCGCGACGCATTGGCGGGATCGACGCGCAGGACATAGTTGACGCCATAGAGCTGCGGATAATAGCCGGCGCTCGGCGCCGACCACACGTTGGTGAAGTCCCAGCCGGCATACGTGGTCGCGTAGTTGGCGGGATTCTGCATCTGGCTGGTCGTCAGGCCGGTCCCGCCGTTGACGGATCCGTTTCCGATGGCGGCGATCGGCCTGTCGTCACCGTGTCCAAATAGGATTGGGTGATCGTGCCACCGTTATTGCCGACCAGCCCGCCGGGGCTAGAGCCGCTCACCGCCCCGGCCGCGTAGGCCTGGGTGATGGTGCCGCTATTGTTGCCGGCAAGACCTCCGGCGTACTGGCCGCTGACCGCGCCGACGGCAGTAGGCCTGCGCGATCGCGCCTTCATTGTAGCCGACAAGCCCGCCGACATAATAGTTGGGGCTGCCGACCGTCACGCTGGCATAGGATTGCGTGACGTTGCTGCCCGTACCAAAGTTGTACCCGACCAGCCCGCCGATATATCCGCCGGTGCCGTTCACCACGCCAGTCGCATAGGACCGCGTGACGGTGCCGGCGTTGATCCCCGCCAGCGCGCCGACATTGTTCCTGCCGGTCACTGTGGCGCCCAGCAGACCCGCGTCCCGCACCGTTACGCCCGCGCCGACATAGCCAAACAGTCCGACATCATCGGTGGTCGGCCGATTGATGGTCAGGTTCGCAATGGTGTACCCTTGGCCGTTGAACGCTCCGGTGAATTTCGTGGCGGTGCTGCCGATCGGGACGAAGCCCGCTGACGACCACATGCCAGGATATTTGCCGCCGACGGCCGTCAGGCTGGAGCTGAGGTCGATATTGCCGGCCAGCGTATAGCTCGCGCCGAGATTCATCGCCATCAACTGAAGCTGGTGCGCGTTGGTGATGGTGGTTTGATATTCCCAGCGGCCGAACGGCCGCGTCTGGCCGTCGATCATGAACCAACCGGCCGTGCCCGTTCCCGGAAAGCTGAAACTGCTATAGGCGCTCTGCTTGAAGGCGTAATTGGCGGCGGCTGACTGCGCCGGGTCGCTGGTCACGGCCGTCACGCTGCCCGAACCGGTGCCGATGGCGGACGTCTGTTCCGCTCGTGTAGGTGTCCCAGTAGGATGCCGTGATGGAGCCGCCGTTGAAGCCGATCAGTCCGCCGACAGCGCTCGGGCTAGCGCCGGTGCCTGTCACGGGGCCCGTTGCATAGACCTGTGATACCGAGCCGGGGTTAGTAGCGCAGCCGGAACTGCCACAGTTATTCAACCCGATGGCACCGCCAACGTAGAGCGGTCCGCTCACGGTGCTGCTCGAATAGCCATTCGACACGGTCTGAAAGTTGTAGCCGATGAGACCGCCGGCGCCGGCACTGGTGGCGGTGACCGATCCGCTCGAATAGACGTTGCTGACCGTCCCGTAGTTCGTGCCGACGATCCCGCCGACAATCTCCCAGCCGGTGACGGTCGCACCGATGACGCCAACGTTGCTTACCGTGCCGCCGGCGCTGAGATAGCCGATCAGCCCGACGTTCTGGATCTGACAGCCGATTGATGAAGAGGCCCGGAAATCGTGTGGCCCTGGCCGTTCAAGTTTCCGGTGAAGCTGGTCCCGCTGCCGATCGGCTCGAACCCGGCGCCGCTATTCCAGCCGGATGTGATGCCGGCATCGATGTCGCGGCCGAGCGCATAGGTGCCGGCCAGGTTGTTCTTCATGTTCTGCAGGTCATAGACATTGTTGACCAGCATGTTCGTCTTGAGCGTGGCGCCGCCGGTGACGTTGCCGCTGAAATTCGTCTGCGTCGGCGCCGTGTATTTGGTGGCGTTGACGGTCGAGTTGCTGCCGGTCGGATTGTAGAAGATCGAGACCGTTCCCGCGGTCGATATCTGCCCGCCGCCGAACGTCACGGTGCCGGTGCCCGTGCCGGCGTTGTCGGCGCGCAGCACGACACCGCCACCGCCGGTGCTGGCGATGTTGGCGTTGACCGCGATGTTGCGATAGGCGCTGAGCGTCAGCGTCGCATTGGTCGACCAGCTGATGCCGCTTGCCACCGTGATGTCGCCGTTGCCGCCGGTGCCGGTCGCGCTCGTCAGCTGGGTGACATTGCTGCCGCCGTTCAGCGCGGTCGCGATGGTGCCGGCGAGCGTCGCATCGATCGTCAGATCCACCGGATCGAGCAGCCATGCACCGCCGTGGCCGGCATTGACGCTGCCGCCGGTGAAGTTGAACACATGCCCCGAGGTCTCGATGAAGCCGCCGCGCAGACCCTGGCGTGCTGATGGCGCCGGCAAACGACGTCGTGCCGTCAGACCACACCACCACATTGCCGCCGGCGCCCGACGTGCCGTCGGCCGTGATCGTCGCACCCGCCTCGATCGTCGTGGTCCGCGCATTGGCGATGGTCTGCGGCAGAAACTTCAGCGCGGCATCCGATCCGCCGAGCCCGGTCGCCGCCGATCAGCACGGTGCCGCCCGATGTTCCGCTGGCGTCGATCGCAGCGCCCGACGTCAGGGTGACGTCCGTGCCCGTCACCACGACGGTGCCGCCGGCGCCGCCGTTGCCCTTCGCCTCGATCGTGCCGCCGACCACGACCTTGTCGCCGCTGACGACGACGTCGCCGCCGGTGAACGCGCGCCGCCCGGCGATCCCGCACGCGTCGGCGCGGGCGCAACGTCCGCCTGAATGCGCCGCGCCACGACCTTCTGCGTCACGTTGACCGAACCGCCCTCGGCCGTGAGAAAAATTCGTCCGCCCTTGCTGGCGACGCCTGTTGCCGTGATGGCCTGCCCGGTGTTGCCGGCGAGCGCATAAATGTTGCCGCCATTGGCGCGCAATTCCACTTCCGCGGCGCGGATTGCGCCGCTGTTGCGGATCTCGCCATCCTGCGCCGGACGCCGCACCAGCACCTTGCCATTGCCGAGCGAGCCGTCGCTCAGCACCACCTCGCTGCCGGACGCCATCGCGGCGGTGCCGTTGCGCGCGGTCAGCGCGCCGTCGTTGCGAACCTGGCGCGCGATCAGCACGACGTCGCCCTTCGACGCGCCGATCTTGCCGAGATTGACAACCGAGGCGTTGCTGTTGCCGCTGAAGGTCAGCGATCCTCCGGCGCGGAATTCCGCATCCTTGACGTCCAGCGTCGAGGCCACGAAGCTGCCGCCGGTGTTGACCACGCCGCTCGGCCCGACGACCACTCCCGACGGATTGACGAGGTAGACCGAGCCGGTCGCCGACAGGACGCCGTTGATCGACGACGGCACGTTGCCGGTCACGCGGTTGAGCGTCGCGCCGCTGCCGTTATTGAACTGGACCTGATTGCCTTGCCCGATTGAAAAGCTCGACCAGTTGACGATGCCGGTGCGGCTCGATTGGCTGATCGTGAGGCTGGTCGGCGACGTCGGACTGATCGCAACGTTTCCGCTCGCCACCGTTCCGCCGGTCGGCAGGGATTGTGCAATCGCCGGCTGCGCGTAACCTAAACTCCACAAAAGCGCGATCACGCTGACCGAAGTCCGAAAGTCTCTGATGCACGGTTTGATGGCCGACGAGAGACACGACGTGGATGAGACGATCATCGAACTACCATCCGCTTGAAGCCGGCCGCACTGCAGAGCTTCTAGGCTCCACAAATTCTTTGTCTGACATTTGCGCGGGTTCCACGCGCGGAACCGCAACGTGGCAAGCGACCACCTAAGGATGCATCAAAGAACAAGCGCTATTTTTCGGAAAATTGCAGATAACGAACGGCGACAGCAAACACCAGCTGGTGCGCGGTACGTGACGGCGCGAGATGTCCGCCCGATTATCCGATGCCATCGCCCTTGCGATGTGGTCCGGACATCCGACGCAGCCTGGACATCGTCCGCTCGATTTCCCAGAACATCCAGACGAACGCCGTACCCAGACCAACCACGACAATCAAAAACATCAACGTCAATGCGGGCGCTGTGAGCATGTTCAACATCCCCCATGCGGTGCAAACGGCGTATCAGCGAACATCAATGACGGCCTCGGTGTAGATAACACCGGGGCCCCGTTATTCTTCCGGGCCGGACCGGAATCAGCCGCACACCTGCACGGGCCGAATGCGCCAGCCATACGGCGTCAGCACGCTCCGCCGCACGATGTAGCAGCCGCTGTCGCCGTAGTAATAGGAATCGTCATAGCCATAGTAGTCGTCATAATAGCCGTAAGATCCGTAACCTAGGCCAAAGCCGACCGCGACAATCGGGAATCTCCGATGCCGGAATCCGTGGTGGAAGCCGCCCCGCCAGTTACCGCCTCGCCAGTTGTTGCCGGCAAAACTACCGCCACGAATTCCGCCCGGTGCAAATGCCATCGAACGGAAACCGGCGCCACCGATCGCAGCAGAACGGAAACCGCCGCCGCCGATCGCTGCAGCGCGGAAACCACCGCCGCCGATTGCGGCTGCACGGAAGCCACCGCCGCCCATTCCCATTCCGCCGCCGCGGAAACCACCACCACCAAAGCCGCCACCCCCGCGGAAGCCGCCACCGCCACCGCCATGGAAACCACCGCCGCCACCACCAAAACCGCCACGGGCCGAAGCCGCGTCCGGCGCCAGCATGGCGACCGATGCGGATGCAAACAAGGCGATCATCATTGTGCGTAACATCACCCATCCTCCGTGATCTTGCGTTCGAACGCCCGACGCTTTCGGCGTCGGATCCTGACAGCTCCCGGAGCAACTCTAGGACGAGTTCCCGGAGTTGGCCGGGCAATTTTGCTCACTTCTGCGCGACCGGACATCGCACGGGAGGGATGTCAGCAGCCGCGGCAAATATTCTTGATCTTGCGATCGACTTCCTTGTTCTCCTCATTAATCTCGGCGTCGCCGCTCCTCTGCGGGCCGGTCATGCTCGTTCCCGATCCCGCCGATCTTCCCGAGCCCGTCGTGACACCGCTGCCGGTATTGACGCCGGAGCCCGACGACTGCGCGGTGCCGGCAGCGTTGGTGCCCGGCGCAGGTGGCGATGCACGCCTGGACGCGTTCGCCGCGCCGCTTGGATCTTCACCGGCGTTGTTCAATCCGCCTGGGGCGGCAGGCCCGGGAGGAACGCCGCTGATGCCTTGCGAGCCGGCACCGGCAGAGCCTGCGCTCGGCGAGCCGGCGGCGCTACCGCTGCTGCTGCCGGCAGATGATCCGCCCGCGGATCCGCCTGCGCTCTGGGCAAACGAAGCGACCGGGGATATCAGGATTGTGATTGCCGCAACTGCGGCGGCTGCAGATACCAGCTTCATCGGAAATCTCCTTTTCGGAGCAACGACGGCCCCCGGCCCTGGTTCCTGCCGGAACGATTCCGCCGCCCGATCATTCATTCACATCCGCTCGACACCCGGAGTGGTCACGCTTGCGCAAATTGATCGCCTTCGACGACGACACGCTCGACAAGCTCACCCAGCTCGCACGCGATCGAATGGGGACGTTTCAGGAATTGGCCGACGAAGCCTTTGCGGACCTGCTCAAGAAGCACGGCATTCCTATCGACCTCAAGGATGCGCTGCGAAAGAGTGCGAGGCTTTCCAAGGACGCAACGCCGAAGACGACAAGATCGAAAACCGGAAAGACGCCATCATGAATTCCGACCCCGACCCTTTCGAGCAAGGCGAGCGCGCCGCAGGCCAGAACATTCCGGCGGAAGCCAATCCGTATCGGGATGGCAGCGAGGAGCATGCGCTCTGGGCCGCCGGCCATGAAAAGGTCGCCGGCGCCCGCGAGGCGAACGAGAGCGAAGGCACGTGAAACGGGAAGCTGGTTTCCGCCTTCAGCCGATCTTCTTCAGTCCATTTTTAAATCGTGGCCCGTTCCGTGCGTAGGACTTCGCGGCACGCCCCATCGCCGTCGACTGCTCTGGCGTCAACGTCCGGATCGCGCGCGCGGGCGAGCCGATGATCAGGGAATATTCGGGATACTCCTTGCCTTCGGTAATGATCGAGCCTGCGCCGACGACGCTACCGCGGCGTATTCGCGCGCCATTCATGACGATCGAGCCCATTCCGACGAGCGCGTCGTCTTCAAGCGTGCAACCGTGCAGGATAACGTTGTGGCCGACGGTGCAGTTGCTGCCGATCGTGAGCGGAAAGCCGGGGTCGGTGTGGCAGGTGCAATTGTCCTGCACGTTGGAGCCTTCGCCGATCTCGATCCACTCATTGTCGCCGCGCAGCACCGCGCCGAACCACACGCTGGCCGAATTCAGAAGGCGCACCTTGCCGATCACGACGGCGGTATCTGCGATGAAATAGTTTCCGTCTCCGGGGAGTTCAGGCCCCTGTCCGTCGAGTTCGTAGATCGCCATAGCAAAAAGGTCTCCGTCGGAGCGTTTTCAAGCGAAGTGGATCCCGGTTCGCGTGACGAAAACGCGTCAAAACAAAAAGGCTAGAGCTCCGTTCTGATTTCAATCAGAACGGAAAAGGCTCTAGCGGAGACCTTGGCACAGCCGTTGGCGCGGGATCAAGCGAGCAGGCCTTAGAGCCTCAGGCCAGCACGCCGGTGGCACGCAGCGTCATCAGGAAAAACGTGCCGGACATCAAGCTCCAGAAGCCTGAGAGCACGGTCGCCATCACCACGAATTCGAAGCGGCGGCGCTCGATCTTCGCGCCGCGCAACGTGTTGCGCATGATGATGAAGGGTGCGGCGAAAACCAGAAACGGCACGGCCGCAAACGTCCTCGGCGCCACGCCTTCCCCAAGCAGCCCGAACCCCGCCGGCCGCGCCGCCATCGCCTGATAGCCGCTGGTGAGCGCGCCCGCGAGCGCAAAGCCGATGCAAAGGGAGAACAGGGAATTGAACGCATCGGGCGACATGGCAACTTCCCCTACTCGAAAAACCGCGCCCTGCTTTCGCAAAATTGGGCGGCGGCCGCCACAGCATCCTTAAGGAAAGGTTAACAACGCCCCCGCCGGGACCTCGTTTGCGCATGGCTGGCAGGGCCGGAAACCCTGCGAAATCATGAGAAGATCACGCTCCCCATGGCATATTCGCCGGATGATTCGCCTGGCTCTTCCTCGACCGATGCTTCGTTCATGACCCTGCTTTCGACGGCCCAGCACCTCGCCCGCGACACCCGCAGGGACCCGCGCTCGCACATGATCCTGATCATGGTCGCGGTAATCATCACTGCGGGCGCCGTTGCGCTGGTCGCTTATTTGCTGTGGCCGACCTGGGTAGCGCGCCCCGCCAGCGCCCCCGATCGGTTGCCGGTCAGCGTCGGCGCAACGCTCTTCAACGTGCCGACGGCGGCGATCCGCCGCAAGATCCAGCGGCACTCCGGGCCGCAGGAGCGGGTCGATCTCAGTTTCGTCTTCCCGTCGCTGGAACCGCCGGATGCGCCGAAGCACGTCAGCGCCGATACGATCGAGGAGAAGGTGCAGCCGATCGACCGGATATTCCTGTCGATATCAGCCCACCACGATGCGCTGGCGCCGGATGCGCGGGTCCGCACGATCTATCCGCGCTACCTCGCGCAGGCCGCAACACCGGTCGATGACGGCTTGACGATGCGCGCCTTTCGCGACGGCTCGCCCTACGCCAACGAAGACCTGTTCTCCGCCACGACGCCGGGCCTCAACGCGCGCTGCACGCGCGACGGCCTGACGCCCGGCATGTGCCTGAGCGAGCGCCGCGTCGACGGCGCCGACCTGACGTTCCGCTTTCCGCGCAGCTGGCTGTCGCAATGGCGCGACGTTGCGAATGCGATGGACCGCCTGACGGCGCAGATGCAGGGACCGAAAGGTTCGTGAACCGCAGAACGAATTCGCAGGGTGGGCAAAGGCGCATCAGCGCCGTGCCCACCACAATAATTCACGGAAGATAGATTGGTGGGCACGCGGAGCCTGTCATCGGGCGCGCATTCGCGCGACCCGGGGCTTTGCCCACCCTAAGACGTCGCGGCACGCGCCTCAGCCGACGTCGGCCAGATCCTCCTCGAGGATCGCCATCTGGAACTGGAACGAGCGATCGTCGTCCTCGTCATCGACGAACAGCACGCCGATGAATTCCTCACCGATATAGACTTCGGCGGAGTCGTCCTTTTTCGGCCGCGGCACGACGCGGATCTTGGGATTGCCGAATACGCGCTTGAGATAGGCGTCGAGCTTCCTGACTTCCTGAACGTCCACGGCGGTCTCCAATCGGATTCTTTGAATTTCCGGGAGGTTTTTAGGACGAGACGGCGCAGACTACCAGCCGTAACTTCACAAATACGGCTGGCAGAAAGTGTGGAAAATCAAAGGCCGATCGCGTTGATCATCTGGTCCATGGTGCGCGACGGCTCCGCACAGCCGGCCTCGCCGACGATCTTTGCGGGGACGCCGGCCACCGTGACGTTGTGAGGCACCGGCTTGACCACCACCGAGCCGGCCGCGATGCGCGCGCAATGGCCGATCTCGATATTGCCGAGAATCTTTGCGCCCGCCCCGATCAGCACGCCGCGCCTGATCTTCGGATGGCGGTCCTCGTTCTCCTTGCCGGTGCCGCCCAGCGTGACGCCGTGCAGGATCGAAACGTCGTCGTCGATCACGGCGGTCTCGCCGCAGACGAAGCCGGTCGCATGATCGAGGAAAATGCCACGGCCGATTTTGGCGGCGGGGTTGATGTCGGTCTGAAACACCGCCGACGAGCGGCTCTGCAGATAATAGGCGAAATCCTTGCGGCCCTTTTGATAGAGCCAGTGCGCCAGCCTGTGGGTCTGCAGCGCGTGAAAACCCTTGAAGTAGAGCAACGGATCGATGAAGCGCGAGGTTGCAGGATCGCGGTCGTAGACTGCGACGAGATCGGCGCGGAACGCATTGCCGAGATCGGGTTCGTCGCGCAGCGCCTCGTCAAAGGTCTGGCGGATCAAGTCGCCCGACAGCGCCGAATGATCGAGCCGCTCGGCGAGACGATGGATCACCGAATCCTCGAGGCGCTCGTGATGCAGCACGGTCGAATAGATAAAGGACGCGAGCTCGGGCTCGCGGCGGACGATGTCCTCCGCCTCGCCCCGGACGCGGTCCCAGATCGGATCGAGCGCGGCGAGCTTCGAACCCTGCGGATTGACCTGATGCATTGCCATGGTGGCTCTCGCAAATTCACTGGTTTGGTTGATATTATAGCACGGCGGGCGGACTACTGTCCCGGGCAGGCGCTGACAAAGTAATCCCCTGTCGAAGGCCATCCTAAGGGCGTTATATCCAGTTGGTCGGGGTTTTCAGGAAATCAAGCGGTCCAAAGTCCGATTTTTGGTAGAAGATCATTCTCTTCGCGACAGGAAGTCGGTGACGCCGGTCTTGTAGACCTTGTCGCCGACCGCGCGCATGTGATCGCGGTTCGGAATGTCGAGCACCTCGGCGCGCGGAATGATTTTCCCGAGCGCCGCGGCTGAGCCAGCGATCTCGTCTTTGGTGCCGACCGCGATCAGGACCGGCACGCCGATCCCGGCGGCCTCCTCCGACGTCATCAGCCGCCGCGAACCGCGCAGACAGGCGGCAAGCGCGCGGCGGTCGGAGCGGGTCTGGTCGGCGAAAGCGCGAAACGTCCGCCCGACCGGATCGGTGACGTCCTCCAGCGACGGCGCTTCCAGCGCGATGGCCACGTTCTCGCCGGGGCCGCCGCCCTCGATCAGCCCGATCCCGATGCCGCCGAGGATCGCCGAGCGCAGCCGCTGCGGCTGCTCGCGCGCCAATATCGCCGTCATCCGCGAGCCCATCGAATAGCCCATGATGTCGGCGCGCTCGATTCCCAGATGATCCAGCAGCGCGACGACGTCGCTTGCCATGATCGCGATTTCGTAGTCAGCGGAATCGTAGAGCTTTTCGGAATCGCCGTGGCCGCGATTGTCGAGCGCGATCACGCGGCGGCCGTCTTTCCTCAGGTCGGAAACCCAGGTCGGATAGATCCAGTTGACGTTCTTGCTGGAGGCAAAGCCGTGTACGAGAACGATCGGATCACCCTCGCCTTCGTCGAGATAGGCAATTTCGACAGCGCCGTTGTGAAAACTCGGCATCATCAGTTCCATGTTTTGGGGATCGGAATAAGCAAGCTTGCAATGACCGCAAGTTTAGCCCTGCGCGACGGCGCCCGCCAGAGCCGGGCCGGACGGCAAGCCTGCCGCCGCCTGCTGTCTTAACCGCCGCGCCTTCTTGCGACGCAGCCATGCTTCGGTAGCCCGCTCGGTGGTCGCCTTGATCGACGACAGAAAACCGAACAGCGCCAACAGCGCACCAAATACCCACATCGTGAGATTGAACGTCCCGGCAGCCAGCAGCAGCGCGCCGCGGCCGAGCACCTTCAGGATAGCGCGGGTCTGGCCGCCCTTGGATTCGGCAAGCCGTGCGGCGCGCGCGACGTCCTTCGGCCCTTGCGCGATGCGCAGCGTATCGAGCGCCCCGCGCGTGCCGGCCTTTTCGCCGACGCGTCCGACGTCTTTCGCCAGCCGCACCAGCGCGCCGGCCTTCTCGGCGCGGAACGCCGCCTTGATCGCGCTGATGGTCTCGCCGGGCCGCAGCACCGAGCCCTTCGCGACCGCCTGCTGCAGCACCGGCGCATCGACGACCTCGCGCATCGAGCGCCCGGCCCATTGCGTCAGCCCCTCGCCCAGCCGCCCGACCTTGCGGGCATCCTTGACCATGGAAAGACCGGCGCGCAGCGGGCCGACACCGCCGACGGAAACATAGGTCGCGGCGGTCACCGCAAGGCCCACCGTCGCCAGGCCCAGCACCAGCCGGTCCACCTCCTCGCCCGTCGCCAGATGCTTGCCCTCGCGCACCACGTCCCTGATGTCGCCGAACACGAAGAGATCGCCGGCGACCGTGCCCGACAGGCTCGCGACGTCGTCGGCGTTACCGGTCACCAGACCCGTGGCAAAGCGTTTGGCAAAATGCGACGCCGAACCCGCATCAGTAACGGCATCGCTGACGCGCTTCGACAGTTCGTCGCTGACGGCAATGCCTTTGTCGCGGGCGAGTTCAACGAAGCTGTTGGCGAGATCGGAATCACCCTCCGCGAGCGCCGCCTCGATATTGTCGGCGATCAGCGCCTGATTGCTCCGCAGGGCGGAATTGATGTGAATATCGGACAGCGCCGCGGGGTCGTCCTGCGCCGCCAGAACGGCGCCGGCCTCGCGGGCGTGCGGCCACAGCGCAGCGCACACCGCCACGCTGAGCGCCAAGCATCCCAACGCCCCTGCCAGAGCCGAACCGAGCCGCAACCGCCTCATCCCGAAAAATCCAATGTTTTCGTCTTTCTCAAGATGGTGTGCCGTTTTTAAGACACAACTGCCCCGACGAAAGAAGGGCTTTTCTCCGAGGACAAGATTGTGTCGAATTTGCATGAGCAAGTGTGCGGCGGGGACTTCCCGAATCGGCTCAGGATCGGCTCTAGGAATCATCGGCACCCGCCATTATGGTGCGCGGCATTTCGAAGCCGCCGCGATGTGTTGATTGCGTCCACCCATCGTTGCTATCCAAGGTGAAACTGATGTCCGATCATGTCGTCCCGCATTTCCATAACGACGCCGGAGTCTCGGTGATCGAGATCGGTTCGCAGGAATTCATGTGCGTGGGCGCCAATCCGCCGTTCGACCATCCGCACGTGTTTCTCGACCTCGGCAACGACAACGAGATCATCTGCCCCTATTGCTCGACGCTCTACCGCTTTGCCGCCGACCTCGCCGCGGGCGAGGCCCGCCCGCCCGAATGCGTCCTGAAGGACAAGGTCGCCTGACCTTTCGGTGGCTGCCGCGCGCACCATCATCGTTGCTGGTGCCGGGATCGGGGGACTGACGGCAGCGCTTTCGCTCGCCGCGAAAGGCTTTCGCGTCATCGTTCTGGAGAAGGCCGAACGGCTGGAGGAAGCCGGCGCCGGACTGCAGCTTTCGCCCAACGCCAGCCGGATCCTGGTCGACCTCGGCCTGCGGCCGCGGCTCGTGCCGCGCGCGGTGACGCCCGAGGCCATCAACATCATGAGCGCGCGGGCGGGCGGCGAGATCGCCCGCCTGCCGCTCGGCGAAGCTGCAAGCCTTCGCGCCGGCGCGCCCTATTGGGTGATGCACCGCGCCGATCTGCAAGGCGCCCTGCAGGCAGAGGTCAACGACCATCCGGACATCGACCTGCGGCTCGGCTGCCAGTTCGAGGACGTGACCTCGCACGCCAAGGGGCTGACCGTGGTCCAGCGCCGCGGCAACGCGCGGCAACAGGAGCTGGCGGTGGCGCTGGTCGGCGCCGACGGCATCTGGTCCGCGGTGCGGAACCATTTGTTCCCGGAGGTGCAGCCGCAATTTTCCGGCCTGATCGCCTGGCGCGGAACCCTTGATGCGACGACGCTGCCGCGCGAATACACCTCGCCGCGGGTGCAGCTCTGGATGGGGCCGGACGCGCATCTGGTCGCCTACCCGATTTCAGCCGCGCGGCAAATCAACGTGGTCGCGATCGTGCCGGGAACCTGGAACAGGCCGGGCTGGAGCGCCCCCGGCGATGCCAACGAACTCAAGAGCGCGTTCGCCTCGCAGGGCTGGCCCGCGACTGCGCGGATGCTGATCGGCGCCGTCGACGGGTGGCGGCGATGGGCGCTGTTCACGCTGCCCGATCTCGGCGAATGGACGGCCGGCGCGATCGCGCTGCTCGGCGACGCCGCACACGCGATGCTGCCGTTTGCCGCGCAGGGCGCGGGAATGGCGATCGAGGACGCCGCCGTGCTCGCCAAAGCCTTAAGCGAAAGCCCGGGCGACTCGATCGCGGGCATCCCGGCAACCCTGAAGCGCTATGGCCGGCTGCGGCGCGGCCGCGTGCTGCGCGTGCAGCGCGCCGCGCGGCAACAGGGGCGCATCTATCATCTCACCGGGCCGCTGGCGCTGGCACGCGACCTCGCCATCAAGGCGATGGGCCCACAGCGGATGCTGGCGCGGCAGGACTGGATTTATGATTGGCGGGTGTAAGTGAAGGATCCCGTAGCCCGGATGGAGCGAAGCGCAATCCGGGACAGTTTATCGGCGGATTAAGCTATCCCGGATTTCGCTTCGCTCCATCCGGGCTACGATCCCTTAATTCGCAGCGCGGTTGGCCTTCGAACGGCCGCCCTTGGCGGCGGGAGCCGACGCGACCGGCGCCGGCTTGGCTTCCGGCTTCGATTCCTGGCACTTGTTCTTCTGCCAGGCTTCATCGGCCAGCTTCGACTGTCCGCGCAATGCAATGTAGTCATTGCGGTAGGCGAGCTCCGCCACCACGGGACCGGCGACGCCGGTTTCGGCCTTCGTCATCAGCCCCTGCAATTCCGCCGTGCGGTTGGCAAGGCTCTTGCGCTCCGGCTCGAGCTGCTTGCAGTCGTAGAGATCGTATTTGGCGGGGTCGGCGAAGGCCGGGGAAATGGTGTCGCTCATCCCGGCGCAGCCAGACAGGCCGGCTCCGAGCGCAACCAGCACCAGCGCGGCAAGGCAGCGCGAGAATAACCGATGATGGGAGAGCAAGTTGGGCATCGGACCTTCGGTAAGTGGATTATGTTGAGATTGCCTAAAGCTCGCCGCAGGTAAACACCCCAAGTGTCCGCATTGAGGCTTTGCTTTGGCCGCGCGCTCACTTAAAGGTGGGGAGCGTTTTGGCCGGAGACTATCCCAATTCCACTTCTCCGGAAAGCGCGCTAAGTATCTGATATCCTGAGATTAAGCGGACGTGGCGGAACTGGTAGACGCAAGGGACTTAAAATCCCTCGATGGCAACGTCGTGTGGGTTCGAGTCCCACCGCCCGCACCAGCCTTTGCTCGCGAAGCGAGTGAAGGCTGCCGCGCCGAAGCCGACAGGCGAAGGCGGGCTGTGTGTACGCGAGCTACGGCTTGGCAAGCCACCGCCCTGACGGGCTACGCGTGGCGCAGCCACGCTAGAGACCGTCAGGGTGAGGCGTGTCCGGCGTAGCTTGAGCGAAGCGAACGCGAAGACGGACTGGTGACGTACGGGGGCATATGCCGCAAATCGGTCTTTTCGAAATGCGCCGGCTAGAGATGCTGAGCAACACCATCTTCGGCGTTGCGATGACGCTGCTCGCCTATGATTTGCCAAAGGCCTCCAGCTTCAAGCACGCGCCCGACTGGCACGACCTGATGCGCATTTATGCGCAACCGGTCATCGCACTGATGATCAGCTTCATCGTCGCCGGCATGTTCTGGTTCAGCCATCACCGCCGGCTCGCGGTTGCTCCGGAAGGCGGCCGAGGCGTGGTGTTTCTCAATCTGTTTTTTCTGCTCTCGATCATTATCCTGCCGGTGACGAACGGACTCTACGGCGCCTACCGGCTCGATGGCGTGCTGGCTGTCCTCTACGGGTCTCACCTGACCATCATCGCCGTGCTGAACGCGGTGCTCTGGGTTCTTGCGCTCAGGGGTCGCGGCGATCCGCATTTAATGGCGACAGCGCTGTTTCCGGTGTTCGTGTTCGTCCTCGGGACGAGCATGGCGTTGATAGCCCCGCGAATTGCGCAGTTCGTCTGGTGCCTGGCTTTCCTGGCGCCGCTGGCCGGTTGGATCGCCGCACGCCGTGCTGGCCAGAGCGGTATGAATTGAACGTTTTCTCGATGGCGGCCGTTTCGATGCAGCGGCGACGTGGTCTCATCGCGTCAGGGGCCGACGCGAAACCTTCGCCTCACTCACCGTCAGCAACCGGCTCGCCTCCTCCGCAATCATCCGCTCCATCTTTTCCTGAAACTCCTTGCGCGGCAGGCCCGGCGGGATCGGCGGCAGAAAAGAGAGGGTGATGGTGCCTGAATGCATCATCAAGGTCTTCTTGTCCCAGAACAGGCCGGAATTGCACGCCGCCGGCACCACTGACACGTCGAGGTTGGTGTAGAGCGCGGAGATGCCGGCCGACTGGAACGTCATGGGCTCGTCGATCGCTTGCCGCGTGCCTTGCGGAAACAACAGCGCCTTGCGCCCCTCGCCGACCGCGCGCCGGGCTTCATCGACCATCTGGCGGAGCGCCTGGCGGCCCGCCGACCGGTCAACCAGGATCATCGGATATCGCTCCAGAAACCAGCCGACGAGCGGCAGCTTCCTCAACTCCTCCTTGGCGACGATGCTGGCGTCGGGGAAGATCACGCAGAGCGCCGCGGTCTCCCACAGCGATTGATGATTGCAGGCGATGATGCAGGGTCCATCGGGAACGTGCTCGCGCCCCTCGACGCGATAATCCAGCCCTACCACGTACTTCATCAGGAACATGATGCCGTTGGCCCAGACCTGGGAGACCGCACGCACCGTCGTGCTGCCGGCGTTGAACAGCGCCATGAACGGCACCGACAGCGAAATGACGAGCGTCAGGATCACCACCGCCGCATCGAAAATAATAGACCTCAGATAATGCAACGATCCGTCCCCTCGGGTGCCTGCCCGCGGCCTCCAATACTGCATTTTCCAGGCGTTGCACAATTCCGGCCGGCGCGCGCTGCAGATCCCTTCTCGCCATGGATCGGCCGGAATTATCATTTTAAGTCAAGCATGATCTTGCCGGAAAACCGGTACCCACTTTTCCGGATCATGCTTTAGGATCGCCCCATGCCGGCATCAGAACAAATCGCCATCGCGCCGCATCTCGTCTTCGACACCATCACCGCCGGCACGCCCGGGGCGCCGCTGGTGCTGCTGCTGCACGGCTTTGCGGAATCGATGCATTGCTGGCGCGCGCAGGTCACGGCTCTCGGCGACATGGGCTATCGCGCCATAGCGCCGAGCCAGCGCGGCTATTCGCCGGGCGCCCGGCCGGATCCGCGTGAGTTTTCGCATTACCTGATCGACCGCCTGATGGACGACGCCATGGCGATCGCAGCCGCCGCGGGCTATGGCGAGGCGCGCTTTCATCTCATGGGCCACGATTGGGGCGGCAGCATCGCCTGGGGCATCGCCGACCGCCACCACGAGCGGCTGGCCTCGCTCACCATTCTCTCGCGGCCGCATCCGAACGCGTTCAATCGCGCGCTGATGAGCGACGGCGAACAAGCGCAGCGCTCAAAGCACCACAAGGCATTTCTGGAACCGGATGCCGCCGATGTCGTGCTGGCCGACGACGCCAAATGGCTGCGCGATCGTCTGACCGCCAATGGCGTCCCTACTGACGCGATCGAGAGGCATCTCGCCGTGCTCGGCAACAAGGCAAGCGATGGAAGCCGCACTTGCCTGGTATCGTGCCCGCGGCGCGATCCGCGGGCCGCTCGGCCCGATCCGCGTGCCGACGCTTTATATCTGGGGCGACGCCGACGACACCGTCGGCCGCGCCGCCGCCGAAGGCACGGTCGATTTCATCGCCGCACCCTATCGCTTCGAAGTGCTGCCCGGCGTCGGGCATTTTGCGGCGGATCAGGCGCCGGAACGTGTATGCGAATTAATGCTGGAACATCTCGCCGCGCATCCGGCCTGAGGAACGCAACGCACACAAAAATGTTGTCATGCACAAAAAGGAGTATGACGACATGGCTAGCGAACAACCCTTGGACAAGCCTGCCGGAACCGGGCGCAAACTACCCCCGGATCGGCGGTCATCCCAGCCACAACAACCGCAAATCCCCTCGCCGCTGTCGAGCGATGGCCTGGAACAGATGCGGGATACCCACTGCTGACGACCACGTCATTGCGAGCGAAGCGAAGCAATCCATTCTTGCCCAGCGAAGAAAGATGGATTGCTTCGCTTCGCTCGCAATGACGAGAGGGCGCTTGATGCCGCCATCAAGCGCTGGCGGCAAATTCCTGATGCCGGCCGGGCGCGGCTTCGAACAATGCCTTGGTGTATTCGTGCTGGGGCGCGGCAAAGACGTCTGCCGTGACGCCCTGCTCGACAATCACCCCGCGCTGCATTACCGCGATCCGGTCACAGACCTGGGCCGCCACCCGCAGATCGTGGGTAATGAACAGCACCGCCAAATTGAACTTGCGGCGCACTTCGTCCAGAAGCTTCAGCACCTGATCCTGCACGGAGACGTCGAGCGCCGACACCGGCTCGTCGCCGATCAGCAATTCAGGCTCCATCGCCAGCGCCCGCGCGATACAGATCCGCTGGCGCTGGCCGCCGGAGAACTGATGCGGGAAACGGTCGATCGCGGCCGGCGGCAGATGCACCACAGCCATCAGGTCGCGCGCGCGCTGCAGGGCCTCCTTGCGGCTGAGGCCAAAATTCATCGGTCCCTCGATGATCGCCTCGCCGACCGTGCGGCGCGGATTGAGCGATCGATACGGGTCCTGGAAGATGAACTGAACACGCCGGCGCATCGGGCGGAATTTTGCTTCCCGCATCGCCGCGATATCGATGCCGTCGATCTTGATGCCGCCGCCGGTCGTATCGACCAGCCGCGCGACGCAGCGCGCCACCGTCGACTTGCCCGACCCGGACTCGCCGACAATGCCTAGCGTTTCGCCGCGCCGGATCGTCAGCGAGACGTCCTTGACCGCGGCAACCACGCGCGCCTTCGGCTGGAACAGCGAGCGCTTGCCATAGGTCTTGAAAAGATTCTCGGTCTGCAGAACCACCGGACCCGATCACCGGCGACCGCTTCGGCGGCGTCATGCTCGGCACCGCGGCCAGCAGCATCCTGGTATAGTCCTCGCGCGGATTCCGCAGCACCTCTTCGCAAGGGCCCTGCTCCACGATCCGGCCCATCTGCATCACCACGACACGGTCGGCGATCTCGGAGACGACGCCGAAATCATGGGTAATGAACAGCACGCCGGTTTTGGTGCGGCCCTGCATTTCCCGCACGAGCTTGAGGATCTGCGCCTGCGTGGTGACGTCCAGCGCCGTGGTCGGCTCGTCGGCAATCAGCAGCGCCGGATCGAGCACCAGCGCCGCCGCGATCATGATCCGCTGGCGCTGGCCGCCGGAGAGCTGGTGCGGATAGGCGTCGATCATCTGTTCGGGATCGGGCAGATGCACCGCGCGCATGATCTCGAGCACGCGCGCGCGCTGCTCCTTCTGGTCGAGGCTGGTGTGGATCTCCAGCACTTCGCGGATCTGGTCGCCGACCCGCTCGACCGGATTGAGCGCGGTCATCGGCTCCTGGAACACCATGGCCATGCGGGTGCCGCGGATCGCGCGCAGCTCGTCGTCGGATTTGGTGAGCAGTTGATCGCCCTGCAGCCGGATCGAGCCGCTCTCGACCTGCATCGCGCCCTTCGGCAGCAGGCCCATCACGGCCTGCGCCGTCACCGATTTGCCGGAGCCGGATTCGCCCACCACGCAGACGATCTCGTCGGCACCGACGGTCAGGTTGATGCCCTGCACCGCATGCGTCCGGTCGCCTCCGTTGATGGCGACGGAAAGATTCGAGACTTCGAGGACAGTGTTGCTCACATCACACCCGCTTCGCCATCTTGGGATCGAGCGTATCGCGCAAGCCGTCGCCGAGAACGTTGACGGCAAGGATCGTGAGCGCAAGGCACACGCCGGGATAGATGATGTTGTGCGGGAACAGGCTGAAGACCTGGCGGCCCTCGGCCATGATATTGCCCCAGGTCGGTATCTCCGGCGGCACGCCGATGCCGAGGAACGACAGGATGGCCTCGATGAGAATGGCCGACGCGCAGATGAAGGTGCCCTGCACGATCATGGGCGCGATCGTGTTCGGCAGAACATGCCGCCACAGCAGCTTCGGGGTCGAAGTGCCGAGCGTGACCGCCGCCTCGACATAGGGCTCCTCACGCACGCTGAGCACGATGGAGCGCACGAGCCGGACCACGCCTGGAATCTGCGGAACCGTGATGGCGATGATCACGGTCCACACGCTGGAGCGGAACAGCGACACCATGGCGATCGCCAGCAGAATGGCCGGGATCGCCATCAGCCCGTCCATGATCCGCATGATGACGGCGTCGAGCATGCGGAAGAAGCCGGCGAGCAGACCGATGAACAGGCCACAGGCGACGCTGATCAGCGCCACCGTGATGCCGACAAAGAGCGAGACGCGCGCGCCATAGACCACGCGGCTGTAGACGTCACGTCCCAGGCTGTCCGTGCCGAACTTGGCGATCATCTTGATGCGTTCGCCGGTGTCCGTCCGCATCGTGATTTCGGCGCCGGGGACCTTGTTTCGTGCGATCGGGCTGATCGCCGTCGGATCGATGGTTCCGAGCCAGGGTGCCAACAACCCCATCAGCAATACGATCGTAATGACGGCGGCGCCGAACACCACGCCCGGGTTGCGCAGCAATTTGCGATACGCGGCGGACTTGACCGGGCTCGCCGGCAGCACGGGTTCGAGGATCGTCGCGTCGGCCATCAGTAGCGGATCCTTGGATCGAGGATTGTGTAAACCATATCAACCGCAAGGTTGATCATGACGTAGACGAACGAAAACAGCAGAATGACCGCCTGGATCGTCGGATAATCGCGCGCCAGCACCGCGTCCACCGTGAGCCTGCCAAGGCCGGGGATCGTGAACACGCTTTCGGTAACGACGACGCCGCCGATCAGGAGCGCCACGCCAAGTCCGATCACCGTGACGATCGGAACGGCGGCATTGCGCAGCGCATGACGGAACAGCACCTTTCGCTCGGACTGTCCCTTGGCCCGCGCAGTGCGGATATAGTCTTCCGACAGCACTTCCAGCACGCTGGTGCGCGTCATGCGCGCGATCAGCGCGATATAGATCACCGACAAGGTCACCGACGGCAGGATCAGCCGCTGCGCCCAGCCGCCAACCCCCTCCGAGATTCGCTGATAGCCCTGCACCGGCAGCCAGTTCAAATAGACCGCGAACAAATAGATCAGGAGGTAGCCGATCACGAACACGGGCACGGAAAAGCCGAGCACCGAAAAGCCCATTACGATGCGGTCGATCCACGAACCGTGCCGGTGCGCCGCCAGCACGCCGAGCGGAACAGCGACGAACACCGCGATCAGGATCGTGAACAGAGCGAGCGACAGGGTCGGCTCGATGCGTTCGCCGATCAGCGCGGCCACCGTCTTCTTGAAGAAGAAGCTCTCGCCGAAATTACCGGTCAGCACCCGGCCCGACCAGATCACGAACTGCTCGATCATCGGCCGGTCGAGGCCGAGTTGGCTGCGGATCTGCGCCACCTGTTCGGTGGTGGCGTTGTCGCCGGCGAT
Organism: uncultured Alphaproteobacteria bacterium; assembly: GCA_963790735.1. GTDB lineage: Bacteria > Pseudomonadota > Alphaproteobacteria > Rhizobiales > Xanthobacteraceae > Bradyrhizobium. The sequence goes on from CAWBQP010000052.1 coordinate 29,489, forward strand.
GACCGCCGCCGGGTCGGACGGGGTCAGCCGCAGCATCAGAAAGATGAAGACCGCGACCACCAGCATCACGGGGATCGTGCCGAGCAATCGCCGGAAGAAGTAACCATACATAGATCGATCCCTGAAACGAAGCGGGCGGCAGGAAGCCGCCCGCTTCCTTCACATCACTTCGTGACTTCGATGTTCCAATGCACCGGGACCGGCGCCATCAAGAGCCCCTTGACGTTCTTGCGAACAGCAATGGGCGTAATGTACTCACCGACCGGGATCATGGCCGTGATCTCGATATTGCGCTTCTGGACCGCTTCCGCGATCTCTTTCTGCTTCGCCAGATCGGTTGAGCGCGCGAATTCGTCACGCAGCTTCTCCATCTCTGCATCGCAGGGCCACCCGAACGAAGCCTTCTCGCACCCCGAATTCACATAGGCGGCAGAAACCGGGTTCATCACGTCGGCCGTGATCCAGGCCGTCAGGAAGGCACTCCAGCCACCGGCACTCGGTGCATCCTTCTTGGCGCGGCGCGCAACAAGGGTCTGCCAGTCCATCGACTGCATGTCGACCTTGAAGCCGGCTTTTTCCATCAGCGATTTCGCCACCGGCGCGAGGTTGGTCAGAACCTTCAGGTCGGTGGAGTGCATCAGCAGCACGGGCGTGCCGTCATAGCCCGCTTCCTTCAGGAGTTCCTGCGCCTTCTTGGCGTTCGAAGTGAGAATCCCATCGGTTCCCTTGGTCGTCCCGAACGCGGTGTCGCAGACGAACAGCGCCTTGCACGCCTTGATGTAGTTCTCGTCGCCGATGGTCGCCATCAGGAAGTCTTCCTGATTGAAGGCGTACCACAAAGCCTGGCGGATCTTTGGGTTGTCGAACGGCTTGTGCAGGTGGTTCGGACGGAAGACGTACTGCGCCTTGATCTGCGGCACCTCGATGATCGAGATGTTGGTATCTTTCTTCAAGCCGCCCAGGAGATCGTGGCTGGGCTGCTCGATATAGTCGATCTCGCCCTTTTGCAGCGCGTTGACGGCTTGCTGCGCATCGGAAATGGCACGCCACTCGACGCGATCCACCTTGACGACCTTGCCGCCGGCAAGACCGGAGGCCGGCTCGGCGCGCGGCTTGTACTTGTCGAACTTGACGTAGACGGTCTTGTCGCCGGGTTTCCACTCATCCTTGACGAAGACGAAGGGTCCCGATCCCGTAAAATCCTCGATCTGTTTGTTGGGGTCCGTTTCGGCGACACGCTTGGGCATCATGAACGGCACGTTCGACGAAGGCTTCGAGAGGCCGAGCAGCACGAGACCTGTCGATTCCTTGAGCTTGATGGTGAAAGTCTTGGCGTCGACCGCGTCGATGGAGTCGACGAAGGTCATCATCTTCTGACCGAGCGAGTCCTTGATTGCCCAGCGCTTGATCGAGGCGATGCAGTCCTCCGACGTCACCGGCTTGCCGTCATGCCACTCCAGGCCGTCGCGCAGCGTAAAGGTGTAGCCCTTGCCGTCAGCCGCGGCTTCGTACTTCTCCACCATCTGCGGCTTGATCTCGCCCTTTTCATCCTGCGCGAGCAGCGTGTCGTAGATCATGTAGCCGTGGTTGCGGACGATGTAGGCCGTGGTCCAGATCGGATCCAGGATCTTCAGATCCGAGTGCATGACGGCGCGCAACGTGGTCTGGGCAAGCGCAGGCGCTGCCATGGCCACGAGGCTGCCGACACAAGTCGCAGCAAGAATTGCTTTTCTGAACGCGTTCATTCCTTCACCTCCGTTGTCGTTTCGACGCCCGAATGCCTATTGTTCGGGCCCCTGCCCGGTTTCTGACCGGACTATAGGGTCGATATTTAGCTTCACAACACCTTTTGACCCGACGACACTGGTGACGCCGGCGCTCAGGCAGAAATCAGGACAGCCCTCCGGACAGGTCCTTTCGCGGCCGGCTTACGCCCGCCGCCGGATGGATTGCAGTCCCGGTTCAGCTCCGCCAACACGCCTTCTCGGAAGTCTACAATCAAGAATGATGCCAGAATTACCGCTGCCCTTACCTCGCACCGGGAAGGTCCGAACGCGCCATGTTTTCTCTTTACAAATTCGCCGCCGGTCCTTCTCGTAAAGGGTCCACACCGAACCCAAACATTCCGGCCCAACCGGGAGAACCCTTCATGAATCCTGCCAACCTTCCCTTTGATTCCGACTCCATGCTGCAGGGTTTGCGGGCCTGGGTGGAATGCGAAAGCCCCACCTGGGATGCGCGTGCGGTCGATCGCATGCTCGATCTTGCGGCGCGCGAAATGGCCATCATGGGTGCGACCATCGAACGCATCGCTGGACGGCAGGGTTTTGCCGGCTGCGTCCGCGCGCGCTTCCCTCACCCGAAGCAGGGCGAGCCTGGCATTCTGATCGCGGGCCATCTCGATACCGTCCATCCCGTCGGCACGCTGGAAAAGCTGGCGTGGCGGCGCGAAGGCAACAAATGCTACGGCCCGGGCATCTTCGACATGAAGGGCGGCAACTACCTCACCCTCGAAGCCATCCGGCAACTGGCCCGCGCCGCGTTCACGACGCCGCTGCCGATCACCGTGCTGTTCACGCCGGATGAAGAAGTCGGCACGCCATCGACCCGCGACATCATCGAGGCCGAAGCCGCCCGCAACAAATATGTGCTGGTGCCGGAGCCGGGCCGCGCCAACAACGGCGTGGTCACCGGGCGATATGCCATTGCCCGCTTCAATCTCGAAGCCATCGGAAAGCCGAGCCACGCCGGCGCCACGCTCTCATCGGGCCGTTCCGCGATCCGCGAGATGGCACGCCAGATTATCGCGATCGACGGCATGACGACCGAAGATTGCACCTTCTCGGTCGGCATCGTGCATGGCGGCCAATGGGTCAATTGCGTCGCCACCACCTGCACCGGCGAGGCGCTCAGCATGGCCAAGCGACAGGCCGACCTCGATCGCGGCGTCGAACGGATGCTCGCGCTTTCCGGCAGCAGCAATGATGTCACGTTCAAGGTCACCCGTGGTGTGACCCGGCCGGTGTGGGAACCGGACGCTGGCACGATGGCGCTTTATGAACACGCGCGCGGCGTGGCGAAGAGCATGGGCCTCGAGCTCCCGCATGGCAGCGCCGGTGGCGGCTCCGACGGCAATTTTACGGGCGCCATGGGCATCCCCACCCTGGATGGCTTGGGCGTTCGTGGCGCCGACGCTCATACGCTCAATGAACATATCGAGGTCGACAGCCTCGCCGAGCGTGGCCGTTTGATGGCAGGCTTGCTGGCGACGCTGACGTGATCTGCGTGCCGCAAGGCGCGGCATGGATTGCTTCGGCCTTGGCTCGTTGAGCTACTGCGGACAAGTCGCTCGCAATGACGGTGGGGCGGCATGCAAAACGGAATTGCTCCGCAGCTTGCGCTTGCCACGATGACGCGCTTAACGTCCCCCCAACGAAAAGCATTGGCCGAGAGACTTAATGACCCGCATCGCCGTTGGCGCCTTTCTGCACGAGACCAACACCTTCGCGCCGACCAAGGCGACCTATGACGATTTCGTCCATGGCGGCGGCTGGCCGTCGATGGCGCACGGCGCCGAAGTCCTCAAGGTGATGCGTAACATCAATGTCGGCCTGGCCGGCTTCGTCGAGGCGGCCGAAGCCAATGGCTGGGAGCTGGTGCCGACGATCTCGGCGGCCGCGGTCCCATCGGCGCATGTCACCAACGATGCCTTCGAACGCATCATGAAGGAGATGGTTGACGGCATCGCTGCGGCAGGATCAATCGACGGCGTCTATCTCGATCTGCACGGCGCCATGGTGACCGAGCATTTCGACGACGGTGAAGGCGAAACGCTTGCCCGCGTGCGCAAGGTGATCGGCAAGGACCTGCCGCTGGTCGTAAGCCTCGACCTCCATGCCAATGTCTCGCCCGAGATGATGGAGCATGCCGATGCACTCATTGCCTACCGCACCTATCCCCACATCGACATGGCCGACACCGGCCGCGCCTGCGCAAAGCATCTCGCGCTGATGCTGAAGACGAAGGCACGTTTTGCAAAAGCGTTCCGGCAATTGCCGTTCCTGATCCCGATCTCCTGGCAATGCACCAACGACCAGCCGACCAAGGGCATCTATCAGAAGCTTGCGGCGCTGGAGAGCGACGCAGTGCCGACGCTGTCCTTTGCACCGGGCTTTCCGGCCGCGGATTTCCGGGATTGCGGGCCGAGCGTGTTTGCCTATGGCAGGACGCAGGCCGACGCGGATGCCGCCGCCGACAAACTCGTGGCGCTGGTCGAGAGCCACGAAGACGATTTCGACGGCCGCATCTATTCGCCCGATGACGGCGTGCGCCTCGCGATGGAGCTGGCGAAATCGGCAAGCAAGCCGATCGTCATCGCCGACACCCAGGACAATCCCGGCGCCGGCGGCGATTCCGACACCACGGGCATGCTGCGCGCGCTGGTGCGCAACAAGGCCTCCGGCGCCACCGGCGTGATCTACGATCCGGAGTCGGCCAGGGCCGCGCATGCGGCCGGCGTCGGCGCCACGGTCACGCTCGATCTCGGCGGGAAGTCCGGCATATCAGGCGATGCGCCATACAGGGAAACTTTCGTCGTCGAAAAACTGTCCGACGGCAAATTCGTGGCGTCCGGCCCCTATTATCGCGGACGCGACATGGATATGGGACTGTCGGCTTGCCTGCGCATCGGTGACGTCCGTGTCGTCGTCGGCTCCTACAAGGCGCAGCTCGCGGATCAATCGATGTACCGCTATGTCGGCATCGAGCCGACCGAACAGAAAATCCTGGTCAACAAGAGCTCGGTGCATTTCCGCGCCGATTTCGAACCGATCGCCGAAAAGCTTTTGATCTGCGCCGCGCCCGGCGCGATGCCGGCCGATACGGCGGCGCTGCCCTGGACACGGCTGCGTCCGGGCATCCGCATCAAGCCGAACGGCCCTGCCTTCACCCCATCCGCTCCATCTCGCTCAACATCTCCAGTCACGGGATAACAGACATGCCCACCATCGACCGCATCGACGGCTATGCCGAAGAACTCACCGCCATCAGACGCGATCTGCACGCCCATCCCGAGATCGGCTTCGAGGAAGTGCGCACTTCCGGCATCGTCGCGGAGAAGCTGAAGGGATGGGGCATCGAGGTGCATCGCGGCCTCGGCGGCACCGGCGTGATCGGCGTGCTCAAGGGCAAGGGCAGCGGCGGCAAGCGCATCGGCTTGCGCGCCGACATGGACGCGCTGCCGATGGAAGAGAATACCAACCTGAAATGGCGTTCGACGATTCCCGGCCGCTTCCACGGCTGCGGCCATGACGGCCACACCACCATGCTGCTCGGCACCGCGCGCTATCTCGCCGAGACCAAGAATTTCGACGGCACCGTGCATTTCATCTTCCAGCCCGCCGAGGAAGGCCTCGGCGGCGCCCGCGCCATGATCAAGGACGGCCTGTTCCAGAAATTTCCCTGCGACGAGGTCTACGGGCTGCACAACGCGCCGGACCTCAACCACGGCGAGATCGCGATCCTGCCGGGACCCGCGATGGCCGGCGCCGATTTCTTCGACATCACCATCCAGGGCTACGGCGCGCATGGCGCGATGCCGGAACGCTCCAAGGACGCGGTCGTGATCGCAACCACGCTCGCCCAGGCACTGCAGACCATCGTCAGCCGCAACGTCGATCCCCTGAAGGCGGCGGTGCTGTCGATCACCCAGATCCATTCCGGCTCCGCGTACAACGTGATCCCCGGCGATGCAAAACTCTGCGGCACGGTGCGCGCCTTCGACGACGGCGCGCGCGCGTTGATCCGCGAGCGCATGCGCACGATCTGCGCGGGCATTGCCGCGACCTTCCAGTGCGAGATCACGGCCGATATCCGCGACACGTTCAGCGTGCTCGTCAACGAGGAGGAACAGTCCAGGGTGGTCGAGGCGGTGGCGAAGACGGTGGTCGATCCGGCCAATGTGTTCACGCGCGCGACGCCGAAGATGGGCAGCGAGGATTTCGCCGACATGATGCAGGTGGTGCCCGGCGCCTATTTCTGGATCGGCCATGACGGCTCGGTGCCGGTGCACAATCCCGGCTACGTGCTCGACGACAAGATCCTGCCGATCGGCGCCAGCATGTTCGCCCGCATCATCGAAACCCGTCTCCCGGTAGGTTCGCATGCATAAAACCGTCAACGAAGAACAAGAAGAAGTCACCTCGCTGCATGACCTTTCCGCGACTGACCTGACCGCGGGCTATCGCACCAAGCAGTTCTCGCCCTCTGAAGTACTGGAGGAAGTGCTTGAGCATGTCGCGGCGTGGGAGCCGCACATCAGGGCGCTCTATTTGTTCGATCCCGAGGGCGCTCGCGCTGCCGCGAAGGCCTCGACCGACCGCTGGCAGAGAGGTGAGCCGAGCGGCACGCTCGACGGCATTCCAGTCACCATCAAGGACAATATCGCCACCAAAGGCCAGCCGATCCCGCTCGGTGCTGCCAGCGTCAAGCTTATACCGGCGGAGAAGGATGCGCCGCCCGCCGCGCGGCTTACGTGAATCCGGCGCGATCATCTTCTCCAAGACCACGATGCCGGATTACGGCATGCTGTCGTCGGGCCTTTCCAGCTTTCACCCCCTCACCCGCAATCCCTGGGACCTCAGCAAAAATGCCGGCGGCTCCTCCTCAGGTGCCGGCGCGGCAGGCGCGGCCGGCTACGGCCCGCTGCATCTCGGCACCGACATCGGCGGCTCGGTGCGGCTGCCGGCCTCGTGGTGCGGCCTGGTCGCGCTGAAGCCGAGTTTCGGGCGCGTTCCGGTCGATCCGCCCTATGTCGGCCGCGTCGCAGGTCCCATGACCCGCACCGTCGACGACGCGGCGCTGATGATGTGCGTGTTAGCGAAACCGGATCGCCGCGACGGCACGAGCCTGCCGGCGGACAGCATCAACTGGAAGGCGCACGATAAGTCGCCGCGCAAGGTTCGCATCGGCCTGATGCTCGATCCCGGCACCGGCCAGCCGCTGGAAAGCGACGTGCGAAGCGTTGCCGTCAAGGCGGCCAAGGCGTTCGAATCCGCCGGCGCCGTCGTCACCGAGGTCGATGGCATCCTGACGCGCGAGATGCTCGACGGGCTCGATAATTTCTGGCGCGCGCGGATGTGGGACGATCTCTCGAAACTGTCGCCCGAGGAGCGCGGCAAGACGCTGCCTTACATCCACAAATGGGCCGAAGCCGCCGCGAAGCTTTCCGGCGTCGACGTCATCAGGGGTTTTAACGCCACGATGGCGATCCGCGCCGCGGCTGCGAAACTGTTCTGCGACCTCGACTACGTGATTTCGCCGGTGTCGCCGGTGGTGAACTTCCCCGCCGAATTCGCCGCCCCGGTCAACGACCCGGACAAGCCGTTCGAGCACATCGCCTATACCGTGCCGTGGAATATGTCTGAAAATCCCGCGATCTCGATCAATGGCGGTTACGACGCGAAGGGTTTCCCGATCGGCGTGCAGATCGTCGGCCGCCGCTTCGACGACCTCGGCGTGCTCGGCATGGCCAAGGCGTTCGAAGGCCTGCGCGGCCCGCAGCGGCCGTGGCCGTCGCCGCCGAAGAAGTAGCGACATTGAGCCGTCATGGCCGGGCTTGACCCGGCCATCCACGTCTTCTTTTCTTTCAGACGAAAGAACGCGGATGCCCGGCACCTGGCGCGAAGACGCGCTTCGCGCTTTTGCCCGGGCATGACGATGCCTTGAGCAGTCAAACAAGAACACAAAGGAAGGAATCCCCCATGGCGTATGAGACCATCAAGTACGAGGTCGACGATCAGATTCTCACCATCACGCTGAACCGGCCCGACAAGCTCAACGCCTTCAACGGCACCATGCAGCAGGAACTGATCGACGCCTTCGACGCCGCCGACAAGGATGACAATGTCCGCGCCATCATCGTGACCGGCGCGGGGCGCGGCTTTTGCGCCGGCGCCGACCTCTCCTCCGGCGCCAACACGTTTGACCGCGACGCCCGGCGCGGGCCGGTGAAGCGGCTGGCCAGCGGCGCGGTCGACTACAGCGATCCCAGGTGCGCGACGGCGGCGGCCAGGTGACGCTGCGGATCTTCAAGTGCCTGAAGCCTGTCATCGCGGCGGTGAACGGGCCGGCGGTCGGCATCGGCGTCACCATGCAGCTTGCGATGGATATCCGCATCGCCTCGGAGGCCGCCCGCTTCGGCTTCGTGTTCTCCCAGCGCGGCATCGTGCCCGAGGCCGCCTCGAGCTGGTTCCTGCCGCGCATCGTCGGCATCTCGCAGGCGCTGGAATGGTGCTATTCGGGCCGCGTGTTCCCGGCGCAGGAAGCGCTGGCCGGCCGCCTCGTCAGCAAGGTGGTGCCGCCGGACGATTTGCTGCCGACGGCGCGCGCATTGGCAAAGGAATTTGCCGCCAAGACCGCGCCGGTGTCGGTGGCGCTGATCCGGCAGATGATGTGGCGCATGATGGGCGCCGACGATCCGATGGAAGCCCACAAGGTCGACAGCCGCGGCATCTACGCCCGCGGGCGTTCGGAGGACGTGAAAGAAGGCGTGGTCTCGTTTTTGGAAAAGCGCCCGGCCGATTTCAAGAACAAGGTCTCCAGCGACATGCCTGATTATTTCCCGTGGTGGCAGGAGCGCGAGTATAAGTGAGCGGCGGGCCCGCATCGGCCAACGCGACGCAAGACGGCGTCGTCCTGCTGCACGGCATCAGCAGGACGGCCCGATCGTTTCGAAAGATGCAGAAGGCGCTGGAAGGCTGTGGCTTCGCCACGCTCAATCTGGACTATGCCAGCCGCCGAAAGGCGCTGGAAGCGCTGGCGGAGGACATTCATCCCGCCATCGAACTGTTTGCCGGCGGCCTGACTGGCTCTATCCATTTTGTCTGTCATTCCATGGGCGGGTTGCTGGCGCGGGTCTACATTGCCAGCTATCGGCCAAAACGTTTGGGCCGCGTGGTGATGCTCGGCACGCCGAACAGCGGCAGCGAAATCGCCGACCGCCTGAAGAACTTTGGGGCCTATCGCGCCTTTTTCGGACCGGCCGGACAGCAACTCGGCACGCAACGGGATACCGCCATCGAAGCGCTGTTTCCGCCGGTCGATTATCCCGTCGGCATCATCGCCGGCAATCGCTCGATCGATCCAATGGCCGGGACGATGCTGCCGAAGCCGCATGACGGACGGGTGTCGGTTGCGAACACCAAACTCGACGGCATGGTTGATCATGTCGTGGTCGCGGCGTCGCATCCATGGCTGGTGCGGAATCGCGATTGCGATCGGGCAGACGATTGCGTTTTTGCGGGATGGGAGATTTGAGCCCCCAGCCGTCATCACCCGCGAAGGCGGGTGATCCAGTATTCCAGAGACATCTGTGCTTGAACCGACAGGCCGCGGCGTACTGGATGCCCCGCCTTCGCGGGGCATGACACGAGAGATCACTCCATCGTCAATGCTACCCGCCCGATCGCCTTGCGGTCGATCAACAGCCGCATCGCCTTGGCAAAATCCTCCAGCGGCAGCCGGTGCGAGACGTTGGGACGGATCTTCCCCGCTTCCGCCCATTCCGTCAGCGCCTTGATCCTGACCTCGCCGAGCGCGGGATTTCTCCGCACCGCCTCGCCGGCGCGGACGCCGAGCACGCTGGCGCCCTTGATCATCAGAAGATTGGTCTTGGCCAGGCCGATGCCGCCGGTGAAGCCGATGACCAGGAGCCGTGCGCCCCAGTTGATGCAGCGCATCGAATTCTCGAACACCTCGCCGCCGACGGGATCGAACACCACGTCCGCGCCCTGCCCGTCGGTGATACGCTTGACGGCGTCGCGGAACGGCTCGCGGTCGTAGCGGATGAGATGATCGGCGCCCCGCGCTTTCGCAATCGCCAGCTTCTCGTCGCTCGATGCCGTGGCGATCACAGTGGCGCCCAGCATCTTGCCGATCTCGACGGCGGCGAGCCCGACGCCGCCGCCGGCGCCGTGCACCAGCAACACCTCGCCCGGTTGAAGCCGGCCGCGGTCGATCAGCGCATGATAGGCCGTGCCGTGGCCGGCCAGGAACGTTGCGCCCTCGGCATAGTCGAATGTCGACGGCAGTTTTACGAGCTGCGACGGCGTGGCGACGGCTTCGTCGCAATAGGCGCCGTGCCGCATCTTGACGATCACGCGGTCGCCTACCGCGACGCCCTCGGCCGCATTGACCTCGACGACGTCACCGGCAGCTTCCATGCCCGGCGTAAACGGCAGCGGCGGCTTGAGCTGATACTCGCCCGCCGCCATCAGAACGTCGGGAAAGTTTAACCCGGCCGCGCGGATGGCGACGCGCACCTGCCCGGGGGCCAAGGGTGCGGCGTCAAACGTTTCCAGGCGCAGGCTCTCGGGCGGGCCAAGCTCGCGGCAGACGACGGCTTTCGGCATCAGGCGGCCCGCGCTTTCAGGCGCTCCAGCGCTTCGCGGATCAGCGGCATCCGGTCGTTGCCGAAATACATGTCGGTCTTGCCGACGAAGATCGTCGGCGAACCAAAACCGCCGCGCGCCATCACCTCGTCCGTGTTGGCCTTGAGCTGGTCCTTGATCGCCTGCTGGCCAATGCCCTCGAAGAACTTGACGTGGTCGACGCCAGCCTTCTTGCAGACCTCCGTCAGCACCGAATCCTGCGAAATGTCCTTGTCATCGCCCCAATAGGCCTCGAACACCGCGGTCGCGAACGGCACCATCTCCTGACCGAGCCAGATGCAGCCGCGCATCGCTTTCACGCTGTTCACCGGAAATACCGTCGGCGGCATCTTGATCGCAAGCCCCGCCGAGCGCGCCCAGTCGGCGAGATCCTTCTTCATGTAGCGCGCCTTCAACGGCACCGGCGTCTCGCGCTGCGCGTAAACGCTGGGATTGACGGTATTGAAGATGCCGCCGACCAGGATCGGCCGCCAGGTGATCTCGACGCCGAGCTCTTTGGCGAGCGGCTGGATGTTGTGGAAGGCGAGATAGGTCCAGGGACTGGAGCAGTCGAAGAAGAATTCGATCATGGGGTTTCCTTTTGTTATTTGTGATCCGTGTTGTTCCACCGTCATTGCGAGCGAAGCGAAGCAATCCATAGTGCCGCACGAAGAAAGAATGGATTGCTTCGTCGCTGCGCTCCCTTGCGCAAACGCTTCGCGTTTGTCGCAGGCAATGACGGCGTGGCGAGGCTTAACTCTTCCCCGCCATTTCCTTCGCTTTCTGCCCGAACATATTCCGCCGCGCCTCCTCGTCGAACGGCTCCTTCACGAACTTGCCGATCGCCAGCCCCGCCTGCACCTGCGGCCGCGCGCGCACGTCAGCGTACCAGCGTTTGACGTTCGGGTAATCGTCGAGCGTAAAGCCCTGCGCCTTGTGGGTCATGGTCCAGGGGAAGCATGCGATATCGGCGATCGAATAATCGCCGGCGACATAGGCGCCGGTCTTGCCGAGCTGCGTATCGAGCACGCGGTAGAGCCGCGCCGCCTCGTCGCGGTAGCGCTCGATGGCGTACGGGATTTTTTCCGCCGCATAGAGCGCGAAATGGCCGTGCTGGCCGAGCATGGGCCCCAGCCCACTCATCTGCCACATCAGCCATTCCATGGCGCGGGAGCGTGCCCGCGTTTCCTTCGGCAGAAAGCGGCCGGTCTTGTCGGCCAGATAGATCAGGATCGCCCCGGTCTCGAATACCGACACCGGCTCGCCGCCATCGCCCGGCGCGCGGTCGACGATGGCCGGAATGCGGTTGTTCGGGCTGATCGCCAAAAATTCCGGCCTGAACTGCTCGCCGGCGCGGATGTTGACCGGAATGACCTGATAGGGAAGCCCGAGTTCCTCCAGCATGATCGAAATTTTCCAGCCATTGGGCGTCGGCGCGTAGTGCAGGTCGATCATGGGAGTCCGTGGTTGGGTCGGTGCCGGGGCAAGGGGGAGCGCAGTGATCCTAGCCTCGTCCGTTGCGACATGCCATGCTTATGCCTCGCGGAATACTCTCTCGATTGGCCCCTGCCAGGCCGGACTTTTGACGTCATGACCGAGATCGATATCGACAAGGCAATGTCCGAATTTGAGCTGGTCGGCAACCGCCGAAACGCATGGGATATGCTATTCCGCGATCCCGCAACCCGGAAATTCTGGGAAGTCGTTTATCCTCCCGAAGGCGGCCCGCGTCAGCTACGACCGATCACGGCGCATGAGGCGCGGACACAATATTCCGGGGCGTTTTCCGGCCGGCAAACCAGGGTTCACGACTATTGGCTGGACGGTGAAATCCTCACCGGCGTTACATTCGTGGCTGACCATTGGCGGCTTGAATTCGGCGCCTCGGCCGTCACGTCCCTGACCAGCATCGAGGTCCATTCAAACGGCGTTGCCGTGCGGAATGGCGACGATCAGTTTCGCAATCGGCTTTGCGAACAAATCGGGAAGGTCGTCGAGCGTCTCGAATTGAAGGAAGCAACGGCGTGCACGATCGCGTTTGAGGACAATTCCTCGATCACGATCTCCCTCAGGCCAACGGACTACCGGGGACCGGAAGCGCTGCAGCTGTCCAGTTCCGGTCAGATACTGATGGTGATCTGACCCCGAACGCCTCCCACAATGGCGACTTTCGTTGTTCTGTACCTCGGTCATAAGACATGGCAGACAGGCGCTCAATCCGAACCGACCGGGAGGCTTCCATGCTGTTTCCAACCACGATCGCAGGCTCTTTGCCCAAGCCGGAATGGCTGGCCGAGCCGAACACGCTCTGGGCCCCCTGGAAATCGAAAGGCGACGAACTCGCCCGCGCCAAGCGCGACGCCACCATGCTGGCGGTGAAGCTGCAGGAGGATGCCGGCGTCGATATCGTCACCGAGGGCGAGCAGGCCCGCCAGCATTTCGTCCACGGCTTTCTGGAAAAGGTCGAGGGCATCGATTTCGCCCACAAGGTCGAGATGGGCATCCGCAAAGACCGCTACAAGGCGATGGTGCCGCAGGTGATAGCGCCACTGACGCTCAAGGGCCGCGTCCATGCCGATGAGGCCCGCGTCGCCCGCACCCACACCACCCGCAAGCTGAAATTCACCCTGCCCGGCCCGATGACCATCGCCGATACCGTCGCCGACAAATATTACGGCGACAAGGTCAAGATGGCGTTCGCCTTCGCGGAATTGCTCAACAACGAGGCCAAGGCGCTGCAGGCCGACGGCGTCGACGTGATCCAGTTCGACGAGCCCGCCTTCAACGTCTTCATGGACGAAGTCTCCGACTGGGGCATCAAGGCACTGGAGCGCGCCGCCGAAGGGCTGACCTGCACCACCGCCGTCCACATCTGCTACGGCTACGGCATCAAGGCCAATACCGACTGGAAGCAGACGCTGGGCAGCGAGTGGCGGCAGTACGAGGATATTTTCCCGGCGATCGCAAAAAGCCCGATCCAGCAGGTCGCGATCGAATGCCGCAATTCAAAGGTGCCGCTGGATCTGCTCGCACTGCTCCCCGGCAAGGTCGTCCAGGCCGGCGTGATCGACGTCGCCAGCGACACGGTGGAGACGGCGGAGGATGTCGTCAAGGTGATCGAGGCGGTATCGAAATTCGTGCCGTTGAGCCACATCGTCGCGACGACGAATTGCGGCATGGCGCCGATGCGCCGGGATATCGCGGAGGCAAAACTCGCGGCGCTCGGCGCGGGGGCGAAGCTGGCGCGGCAGAGGCTGGGCTGATAACGCCGTCATTGCGAGCGAAGCGAAGCAATCCATCCATCCGCGCTAGAAGGTATGGATTGCTCGTCGCTAACGCTCCCTGCGCAAACGCTTCGCGTTTGTCGCAGGTAATGACGGGAGAGAGAGCTTAGTCCTCCGCGCTCGGATGCAACACCGGCCGATACCCCGCGCCCAGCGCCCGCAGCGTTGACGGCGGCGTCAGCAGCAGCGCATTCTCGATTGCGCCGTCCGCTACGCTGTAGCCGGCCAGCGACCATTGCAGCGCCCTGCCCTGCACGATCAGAAAACTCTCCTCGTCCGCTTGCACCATCGCGCCATCAGGCAATTGCGCAAGCGGCATCGGCAGCGGATGCAGCCGCTTCTTGCCGCGCTCCAGCCGCTCGCCATGCAATACGGCGTCGATCTCGCGCGCCAGAATGCTTTCCACGCCATTGCCCTCCTCCCACGCCGCCCGAAAACGGTTGGCGTCGTCACGGCGGCAGAAGAAACAGGGCCGATGCCCGGCGGCGAACGCGGTCGCCTCGTCGAGAAAGAACAGTTCGGTCCAGCTCCGCCCGCCCATCACCTTGCGCCGCCAGCCCCTGAACTCGCAGACGCAGGTGATCCAGGCCGGGCTCGACCAGCGCTTCTTCAGCAAGGTCTTGGTCGCGGGGTCATGGATGATGCCGCGGTTGCCGGTGAACAGGCCGCGATGCGGCGTCGCGATGATGTCGCCGGTGGGCGTGACGCGGTTTTGCAGGGGCATGAAAGGCTCAGCCTATTGCCACGCCGTCATTGCCTGCGACAGCGAAGCGTTGCGCAAGGGAGCGCCAGCGACGAAGCAATCCATCTTCCGCGGCGGCATGGATTGCTTCGCTGCGCTCGCAATGACGGCTCAGCCGCGCCGTCACGGCCGGATCGGCGGCTGGAACGACAGCGCGGTATCCCAGGGAAAATGGATCCAGGTGTCCTGCGACACTTCGGTGATGAACGTATCGACCAGCGGCTTGCCCTGCGGCTTGGCGTAGACGGCCGCGAAATGCGCGTCCGGCATCATCGAACGCACCAGCCGCCCGGTCTTGCCGGTGTCGACGAGGTCGTCGACGATCAACAGCCCCTTGCCGCTGCCGCCGCCGAGTTTTGCCACTTCGGCCGAAACGCCCTTGAGCACCTTCAGGTCGCCCTGCTTGGTATGGTCGTAGCTGGCGATGCAGACGGTATCGATGATGCGAATGCCGAGCTCGCGCGCCACGATGGCCGCCGGCACCAGCCCACCGCGGGTAATCGCGATGATGGCATGAAACGGCCCGACCTCGTTGAGCCGCCAGGTCAGCGCCCGGCAATCCCGGTGAAACTGGTCCCAGGAGACCGGAAAGGCTTTCTCCGGCGGCGGGGTGGCTTTTTCGCGCTCTGTCACGAGCGCTCTCCGGAACAAGCGGTCACTTCTGTTCTCCTGATGGTGACGTTGCCATATCGCTGGTCGCCGACCAGCTCGGTGCACGAAGTATCGCAGCACCCGCAATCGTCGCTACTTCGGGATGCCCGCCAGCATCTCCTTCACCGCGGCCATCGCGGCGTTGAGCTTTTCCGGATCGCGCGAGCGGACGACGAGGTTGGTGTTCGGCTTCTTGTCATCGTCCATGAACGGATAGCTGCCGATGATGGTGTCGGGATGGGCGTTGGCGATCTCGCGCAGCGGCCCGCCGATGTCGCCTTCCCGCGCATTGGCGCGGACCGAGTCCGACAGCATCCGCACGCCCGATTTCAGCTTGGGCGCGACGATGTCCATCATCGCCTGCATGATCGAGGGGATGCCGGCCATCACGATGACATTGCCGAGCTTGAAGCCGGGCGCCAGGATGGTCGCGCTCTGGATCAGTTCGGCGCCGTCGGGGACGCGTGCCATGCGCAGCCGCGCCTCGTTCAGATCCTGCTCGGTCCAGCGCTCGCGGAAGCGCGCCACGACCTCCGGGTGATGGTCGATCCCGACGCCGAATGCCTTGGCGACGCTGTCGGCGGTGATGTCGTCATGGGTCGGCCCGATGCCGCCGGTGGTAAAGACGTAGGTATAGCGATTCCGCAGTGCATTAAGGGCGTCGACAATATCGGCCTCGTCGTCGGCGACGACGCGGACCTCCTTGAGGTCGATCCCGATATTGGTCAGGTATTCGGCGATGAAGCCGATGTTCTTGTCCTTGGTCCGGCCGGACAGGATCTCGTCGCCAATGACCAGAATACCCGCCGTGACGATCTCGCTCATGACTTCTCCCCACCTGTCCCCGTACCTTGCGCAAGCAACGCATTGAAGTCACGGGGGTTTGCTGCCGAAATAAGCACCCGGCAGCCTTTTTTTAGGGCAGCGCGGCAGGCTACCCACACGAAATGCCGCGAGCCAATGCATATCGCGCTGGCCCGAGCCTTGCTACCATCCCGTGAAGTCATGCACTGTGCCGCATGGCTTCGAGAGATAGTCAGGATTTATGGCCGTTGCCTTCGACGAAATGAACGTGCCCGGCGGCGACCTCCGCCCGGCCTATCAGGAGCTCTCCCGCTGGCTGAAGGAGACGCCTCCGGACGCCCTGGAATATCGCCGCCAGGAGGCGGAACTGCTGTTCCGCCGGATCGGCATCACCTTCGCCGTCTATGGCGACGCCGAAGCCCAGGAACGGCTGATCCCCTTCGACGTGATCCCGCGAATCATGTCGGCCAAGGAATGGGCCACGCTGGAAAAGGGCCTGAAGCAGCGGGTCCGCGCGCTCAACATGTTCCTGCGCGACATCTATCACGGCCGCGACATCCTGCGCGCCAACATCATTCCCGACGACCTGATCTTCCAGAACCCGGTGTTCCGCCCCGAGATGAACGGCCAGAGCGTGCCGCACGATGTCTACGTGCACATCGCCGGGATCGACATCGTCCGGGTCGACGCCGACAATTTCATCGTGCTGGAGGACAATGCGCGCACGCCCTCGGGCGTGTCCTACATGCTGGAAAACCGCGAAATCATGATGCGGCTGTTTCCGGACCTGTTCGCCCGCCACCGCGTCGCACCTGTGGAGCGATATCCCGACGAACTGCTGTCGGCGTTGCGCTCGGTGGCGCCGCTCTCGGCCTCGGCGGAGCCGACGGTCGCGCTGATGACGCCCGGCGTCTACAATTCCGCCTATTACGAACACTCCTTCCTCGCCGACAAATTGGGGATCGAACTGGTCGAGGGCCGCGACCTCATCGTCAAGAACGACGAGGTGTTCATGCGCACCACCGAGGGGCTGAAGCGCGTCGACGTGATCTACCGCCGCGTCGACGACGATTTCCTCGACCCCCTCACCTTCCGCCCGGATTCGGCGCTCGGCGTCCCCGGCCTGATGTCGGCCTATGCGGCCGGCAACGTCACGCTGGCGAATGCGGTCGGCACCGGGATTGCCGACGACAAGGCGATCTATTCCTACATGCCCGAGGTCGTAAAATTCTATCTCGGCGAAGAGCCGATCCTGAAGAACGTGCAGACCTGGCGCTGCCGCGAGCCGAAGGACCTGTCCTATGTGCTCGACAATCTCGGCGACCTCGTGGTGAAGGAAGTCCACGGCTCCGGCGGCTACGGCATGCTGATCGGCCCCGCCGCCACCAAGGCGACGATCGAGGCGTTCCGCGACAAGCTCAAGCGCGAGCCCGAGGGTTTTATCGCCCAGCCGACGCTGGCGCTGTCGACCTGCCCGACCTGCACCGCGTCCGGCCTCGCGCCGCGCCATGTCGATCTCAGGCCGTTCGTGCTGACGGGCAGCAAGCACGTCACCATCGTGCCGGGCGGGCTGACCCGCGTGGCGCTGAAGGAAGGCTCGCTGGTGGTCAATTCGAGCCAGGGCGGCGGCACCAAGGACACCTGGATACTGGACGAATAGAGAGCGAAATTTTCGTATGCTGTCGCGCACCGCCGAAAACCTGTACTGGCTGGCCCGCTATGTCGAGCGCGCCGAATATATCGCGCGCACCATCGACGCGACGCTGCGCGTCACCGCGCTTCCCGCCGCCTATATCGGCAAGACCAATGAGTGGGAATCGGCGCTGCTGACCGCCGGCGTCAGCGCGAGCTTCTACGAGATCTATCAGGAGGCCAACGAGCAGAACGTCGTCGAATATCTGGCGTTCTCGCCGTCCAATCCCTCCTCGATCAAGAACTGCATCGAGGCCGCCCGGCTCAATTCGCGCTCGGTGCGCACCGCGCTGACATCGGAGATGTGGGACACCATCAACTCGGCCTGGATCGAATTGCAGGAGGTCTGGGGCAAGGGCACGTCCAGCCGCGAGGAACTGGCGCGATTCCTGCGCTTCGTGCAGGAGACCTCATTGCGGTTCGACGGTTCGGCCTACCGGACCATGCTGCGCAACGACGCCTACTGGTTCTCGCGGCTCGGGCTGCATCTGGAGCGCGCCGACAACACCGCCCGCATTCTCGACGTGAAGTATCACGTGCTGCTGCCCGAGGAGGAACATGTCGGCGGTCCCGCTGGATTACTACCAGTGGACCTCGATCCTGCGCTCGGTGTCGGCGCTGACGGCCTATCACTGGGTCTATCGCGAGACGCTGAAACCCTGGCTGATCGCCGACCTTTTGATCCTCAACGACACGCTGCCGCGCTCGCTGGCGAGCTGCTACAGCAACCTGGTGCGCAACCTCGACCAGATCGGCGTCGCCTATGGCCGCCAGGGCGCCTCCCAGCGCCACGCCCGCGGCGTCCGCAACCGGCTTGAACACAGCCATATGGACGATATCTTCCAGCACGGCGTCCATGAATTCATCCAGGAATTCATTTCGGATAACGCGCGGCTGGGCGAGATCATCACCAGGCAGTATTTGATTTGATGACATTCATACCGTCATGGCCGGGCTTGTCCCGGCCATCCACGTCTTGCTTTGAGTGGTAAGAAAGACGTGGATGCCCGGCACCGCGACAAGTACGCGCTTCGCGACTGCTATGGCCGGGCATGACGACTAACTCAGCTCTGCCCTGGTTCCGCCATGCGCCTGCGAATTGCCCATACCACGAGCTATCGCTACGAGCCTCCGGCTTCGGGCGTGATCCAGATCCTGCGCATGACGCCCGGCAGCCATGACGGGCAATATGTCGCCGAATGGCAGATCGACGTCTCCACCGATTCCCGCCTCGACATGCACCAGGACGCGTTCGGCAACGTCACCCATGTGCTGACCCACGGGCCGATCGCCGACCTCACCATCCGTGTCGAGGGCCTGATCGAGACCCACGACACCGGCGGCGTGCTGCGCGGCACCGACGAGCGCTTTCCGCCGAGCCTGTTCCTGCGCTCGACCGCGCTTACCGAAGTCAATCCGGCGATGGCGACCTTCGCCCGCGAGATGCGCTCGGAGTCCGACGGCGACGTGCTCGGCTTCCTGCATGCGCTGATGGTGCAGATCAACGAGCACATGACCTTCGACGAGGACCCCACCAATTCAGGCACGTCGGCGGCGGAAGCTTTCGCGCTCAAGCGCGGCGTCTGCCAGGACTACGCCCATATCTTCATCGCCTGCGCGCGCTCCGGCGGCGTTCCGGCGCGCTTCGTCTCCGGGCACTTCCTGCGCTCCGACGGCACCGTGCACCAGCAGGCCGGCCATGCCTGGACGGAAGCCTACGTGCCTGACCTCGGCTGGGTCGGCTTCGATGCCGCCAACGGCATCTGCACCACCGACGCCCATGCCCGTGTCGCGATCGGCCTCGACTACCTCGGCGCCGCGCCGGTGCGCGGCACCCGCTATGGCGGCGGCACGGAGACGCTGACGGTCGCGGTCAAGGTCGAACAGGCCGGGCGGCCGGGGCAGTGGCAGAGCCAACGGCAGGAGTGATGTGAACCGTCGTCACCAAGAAAGCTGTAGAGACGATTGACGTTGTCCGGTTCAATCTAGTTACGATGGCAAGCTAGCTCGCAATTGCCTTCTCACCATCTGGTACCAAGGAGCATGCTTAGCTTCGTCCCAATTGTGGGGTAGAGACATCGATGAAGGTAAGGTGCCGAATTCCTCTAAGAGAGATAGTAGAGAATAGATATTGTTGACGACCGATTTATTTATCTCTGCCATTTCGGAATCGTGGATTCGTGAACACGCCGACCATGGTATTTTCTCTCCACGATCAAGCGTAGTCACAATGACCTCCGAGTCATCCGCGTACTCGCCTTTCGCATTTTTAGGCCACCTACCTGCGTGAATGTCCTCTATTGGAGTATTGTTTCTGTAGCCGTGGGCGGCCAGCACTTTTGCAATGATTTTTGTCCCATCGCTCTTCATAACGCTTGCTCCTCCGGAGCCTCGCATTTCCTGGCCTTGTTGGCGCAACTTCACTTATCCAGCCACACATCCTCGAACCGCAGATTGTTGTACTGGCTATTATCGTGCGGCTTGAAAGTTCTTCACATGAGGCTGCCAGCAATTGCCGGCCGATGAGTGCAGGATGATCGGGCCGCGCCGCGTCCTCGACCAAGAGCCGCTCGATGTCCCAGACCATTTTCCTCCGCTTTTCCTTGTCGAGTTCGCTCGATTGCGCCGCCAGCAGCCGGTCGACCTCGGCGTTGCAGTACTGCGTATAGTTGCGCTCCGACTTGCAGGAATAGTTCTCGACGATGTTGCCGTCGGGATCGTCGACGCTGACGCCGGTGACGTTGAGTCCGATCGTGTAATCCTTTGCGCCAGCCGCGCGTACCAGCGCGGCGTGTCGAGAATGTCGAGTTCGCTGACGATGTAGATCTTCTTGAGCTGGTCGGTCAGGATCACGGCGGGATCGCGATAGGTCGGCAGGTTCCGGGTCTGGATCTTGATCTGCAGCGGTTTTGCAGTCGCTGTAGCCGAGCTTCTGCATGATCGCCTGCGCCTCGGCGATATTCTTGTCGGTATCGGGGCC
The DNA here is from genome assembly GCA_963790735.1 of uncultured Alphaproteobacteria bacterium. Lineage (GTDB taxonomy): Bacteria > Pseudomonadota > Alphaproteobacteria > Rhizobiales > Xanthobacteraceae > Bradyrhizobium. Next base: position 50,069 of record CAWBQP010000052.1, read on the forward strand.
GTAGCCGGTCAGCGAAGTCACCATTTCCGGCGGCATCCCCCACTCGCCTTCGGGCTTCGGCAGCATCGCCCCGCCCATGCCGCGCCATTCCCTCCATCAGGATGGTATTGAAGGGCTTGCGGTCCAGCGCCAGCGACATCGCCTTGCGGATATCCGGATTGTCGAACGGCGGATTGACGCGGTTGACCATCAGATTGATCTGGGTGCCCGTCGTCGTCATCTCGCAGATCGCATTCGGCGCGCGCGCCTTGACGTCCTTCATCAGGGGAACGCTGACGTCGGAGGGAAAGGTGATGTCGTAGTCGCCGGTCGAGAACGCCAGCATGCGCGTGGCGCGGCTGTCGATGGTGCGGACCGTGATCTCGTCGAGATACGGGCCGGTCCTTCTTCAAGTAATCGGGATTGCGCACGAGGCGGATCGAACTCGCCGCGCTTGAACTCGACGAATTTGAACGGCCCGGTGCCGACAGGCTTGGTGCGCATCACCTGCTGCGGCACGTGACAGGGATAGACCGGCGAAAACGCGCTGGCGAGCAGCACCGGCAGGCTCGGCTGCGGCTCGCTCAGTTCGAAGGTCGCCTCGAAATCGCCGTTGATGCTGACGTCCTGCAGCTTCGTGTACCAGACTTTTCGCGGATTGCGCTTGAAGTCCTGGGTCTCGGTCTTGCCGATCAGCATCCGCCAGGTGCATTGCACGTCCTTGGCGGTGAACGGCTGGCCGTCGTGCCATTTCACGCCCTGCCGCAGCTTGAACGTCAGCTTGGTGTTGGTGGAATCCCACGACCAGCTTTCGGCCAGATCCGGAATGACGGTCTCGATGCTTTCGTGGACCTTGGCCGGATCGAACACGACGAGATTGTTGAAGATCGGCCGCAAACGGCATCACCGAGGCAATGGTCGATTCCTCGAGCAGCGAGGTCGAGGGCGGATTGTCGTTGTGATAGAGCCTGAGCGTGCCGCCCTTTTTCTGCGCCGCGGCGGGGCTGGCGGCAACCAGTGCGATGCAAAAAAGCATCATGAGCGCGGCGTGTAACTTGCCCGGCAAATTGCTGGTGCGCATTCAGCCTCCCAATGTGTTTTCTTTTTCTGTAGAACTGCGAGGCGATCAATACGGTAGCGCAGAGGACAGGCCATGTCAGCAGGCGACAAGGTTTTTGCCGGCTCGATCCCGGAAAACTACGACCGCTATATGGTTCCCTTGATCTTCGAGAGCTACGCCCAGGACATTTCTCGAAGGGCTGCCGCACTTTCGCCCAAAGCCGTGCTGGAAACGGCGTCCGGCAGCGGCGTGGTGACGCGCGCACTGGCGCGGGGACTTTCCCCCGATGCCAGCTACATGGTGACCGACCTCAACCAGCCGATGCTCGATTATGCCGCCACACGGCAAGAACAAGATAACCGCATCACTTGGCGCAAGGCCGATGCGCAGGCGCTCCCGTTCGACGATGCCGCCTTCGATCTCGTTTGCTGCCAGTTCGGCGTCATGTTCTTCCCCGACCGCCCCTCCGCCTACCGCGAGGCCCGGCGCGTGCTCAGACCGGGCGGATGTTTCCTCTTCAATGCCTGGGACCGCATCGAAGAAAACGTGTTCGCCGACGACGTGACCAACGCGCTTGCGGAGTTTTTCCCAGAGCGATCCGCCGCGCTTCCTGGCGCGCACGCCGCACGGCTATCACGACACTGCGCTGATCCGGAGCGATCTGGAGAAAGCAGGCTTTTCCAACGTCACGATCGAAACCAAGCCGGAAGAGAGCCGCGCACCCTCGCCACGTCTTCCCGCGACCGCCTATTGCCAGGGAACGCCGCTGCGCAACGAGATCGAGGCCCGGGGCGCCGACAAACTCGAGGCCGCCACCGAACACGCCGCTTCCGCCATCGCGCGCAAGCATGGCAATGGCGAGGTCGCCGCCAAAATCCAGGCGCACGTCATTCTGGCGCGTGCATGATCCAGGTTTGCGCTCCGGGATTGGTCCAGGCGGCGGATCGTCCCCGGGTATGAGCCGCCACGCCGCCCGGCACGGCGGGCTTTGGCCACCGGCTGCATGCCGCGCCGCGGGAATTGGGGTTGGATGCCCCCCTGAAATTGGTTACTAGTTTGGCCGCCGAAAAATTCGGGCGCGTTCGGGGATCGGGAATGACCTATTGTTGCGGAATTCTGGTGCGGGACGGTCTGGTCATGATCGCGGATACCCGCACCAATGCCGGCCTCGACAACGTCTCGACCTTCCGCAAGCTCCATATCTTCTCCAAGCCCGGCGAGCGCATCATGGCGATTGCCAGCGCCGGCAATCTCGCGATCAGCCAGTCGGTGCTGTCGACCTTGACCGAGGGCATCGAAGACCCCACCACCGGCGAGATCGAGACGCTGATGAACGCGCCGACCATGTTCCAGGCGGCGCAGCGCATCGGGCGGGCGATCCGCCTGGTCCATGCCACCGAAGGCCCGGCGCTGCGATCCGAAGACGTCTCCTTCGACGTCTCCTTCCTGTTCGGCGGCCAGATCAAGGGCTCGCGGATGCGGCTGTTCATGGTCTACACCGCCGGCAATTTCATCGAATGCACCACCGACACGCCCTATTTGCAGATCGGCGAGCACAAATACGGCAAGCCGGTGCTCGACCGCGCGATGCATTACGACGTCGAACTGTATGAGGCGCTGAAGACCGGCCTGATCTCGATGGATTCGACCATGCGCTCCAATCTCGGCGTCGGCCTGCCGATCGACGTGCTGGTGGTGCGCACGGATGCCTGCGAGGCCGACCTCAACCACCGCATCGAGGCGGGCGAGCCCTATTTCCACGATCTGCGCTCGCGCTGGTCGGCGGCGCTGCGCGCGGCGCACCAGAATATTCCGAGACCACCCTACAAAACCGAAACAGAAGCAAAAAACTGAAGGCGAGGAAAACAAATGGCCGACGCAACAAACAAGATCGCAATCGTGACCGGTGCCGGCACCGGCGTCGGACGCGCCGCATCGCTGGCGCTGATGAATGCCGGCTTCACCGTGGTGCTCGCCGGACGCCGCATGGAGATGCTGGAAGAGACCAAGAAGCTCGGCGACAATGTCGGCAAGAGCCTGTGCGTTTCCGCCGACATGACCGATCCCGGCTCGATCGCCGCCCTGTTCGCCAAGGTGATGGAGACCTACGGCCGGCTCGACGTGCTCTTCAACAATGCCGGCATGGGCGCGCCGCCGGTCAATTTCGAGGATCTCACCCTCGAGCAGTGGCAGGCGGTGGTGAACACCAACCTCACCGGGCCGTTCCTGTGCACCCAGCACGCCTTCCGCATCATGAAGGACCAGACCCCGCGCGGCGGCCGCATCATCAACAACGGCTCGATCTCGGCGCACGCGCCGCGGCCGTTCTCGGCGGCCTATACCTCGACCAAGCACGCGATCACCGGTCTGACCAAGGCCTCCAATCTCGACGGCCGCATGTACGACATCGCGGTCGGCCAGGTCGACATCGGCAACGCCGCGACCCCGATGACGGACCGCATGGTCGCCGGCCCCGGCGTGATGCAGCCCGACGGCACGATGAAGCAGGAGCCGCGCATGGACGCGAAGGCGGTCGGCGACGCCGTCGCCTACATGGCCGGCCTGCCGCTCGACGCCAACGTGCTGTTCATGACGGTCATGGCGAGCAAGATGCCGTTCGTGGGGCGAGGGTTAAGCTCTCAGTCTCCCTCGCCCCGCTCTTGCGGGGAGAGGGTCGGGGTGAGGGGCTGCCTCCGCGATACGAGACTCTATCGATAGACCTGTACCCCCTCACCCGGATCGCAAGGGCGATCCGACCTCTCCCCGCAAGCGGGGCGAGGTAAGCGCTCCCTACTCCAGCCGCTCCACCTTCCGCAGCGACGGGAACAGCTTCATCCAGAACAGCGCGATCGCGATGGTGCCGACGCCGCCGAGCACGGCGGCCGGCACGGCGCCGAACAGCGCCGCGGTGACGCCGCTTTCGAACTGGCCGAGCTGGTTTGAGGCGTTGATGAACAGGAAATTCACCGCGCCGACCCGGCCGCGCATCTCGTCGGGCGTGGCGAGCTGCACCAGCGAAAAGCGGATCACCACGCTGATGGTGTCGGCCGCGCCGAGCACCGCCAGCGCCAGCACCGACAGCCACATCCACTGCGACAGCGCGAACACCACCGTCGCCACGCCGAACACGATCACGGCCTGAAACATCCGCAATCCGACATGGCGGTTGATGGCGTGGCGCGCCAGCACGATGGTCATCAGCAGCGCGCCGACCGCGGGCGCGGCGCGCAGGATGCCGAGACCGAGCGGGCCGGTCTGCAGAATGTCGCGCGCATAGATCGGCAACAGCGCCGTGACGCCGCCGAACAGCACGGCGAACAGGTCGAGCGAGATGGTGCCGAGGATCGCCGGATTGCTGCGGATGAAGCGGACGCCGGCAAATACGTCGTCTGCCGCCGCATCCGGCTTCGCAAGTTCCTGCCTCGTCGTATGGATGAAGCCGGTGAGAACCGCGCCCGCCAGCCAGAACACGACGATGACGAAGTAAGGCAGGCTCGGCGCGAACACATAGGCCAGCCCGCCGAGCGCGGGGCCGGTGATGGTCGCGACCTGCGCCGCGCCGGAGGAGATCGCGGTCGCGCGCTGCACCGAGCCTTTGGGCGCGATCAGCGGCAGCAGCGCGGCCGTCGCCGGGCTCTCGAAGGCGCCGGCGATCCCGATCACGAAGGTGGCGATGAAGATCTGCGCCACGGTGAGCCAGCCGGCAAAGGTCGCTGACCGCCAGGAACAGCGCCGTCGCCGCTTCCGCGATCTGGCAAAGCTGCACCACGCGCTTGCGTTCGAACCTGTCGGCCGCGTGGCCGGCGACGAAAACCAGCAGCGCCGTGGGCAGGAATTGCACCAGCCCGACCATGCCGAGCTGGAAGGCGCTGCCGGTGATGTCGTAGATCTGCCAGCCGATCGCGACCGCCGCGATCTGGCTGGCGAAGCGCGAAAGGCTGCGCGACAGCAGGAAGAACAGGAACGGCCCGTGCCTGAGCAGGTCGCGGGCGCCGACCGGCATCGTCGAGGACATGGAGAGACGGGTGGCCGAGCGGGATGCAGATGTCAACGGGCAGGCCCGCAACACGGCATTGCGCGGCCGCGCGGCGCTGGCATAATCGCTTCCGGGGTTGGCGGGGAATTCATGCTGCAACTGCAATCGGCGTTCGGCGTGCTGGCGTTGCTGGCGATCGCATGGGCGCTCAGCGAGAACCGCCGCGCGGTCTCGTTGCGGCAGATGGCGATCGGGCTTGCCGTCACCGTCGTCACCGCGCTGGTGCTGCTCAAGCTGCCGCCGGTCGCGAAGGCGTTCGGCGCCATCAACGACGCCGTCAGCACGATCTCGGCGGCCTCGCGCGCCGGCACCTCCTTCGTGTTCGGCTATCTCGGCGGCGGCGCCCTGCCCTTCGATCTCAAGGCGCCGGGCGCGGATTTCATCCTGGCGTTTCAGGCGCTGCCGATCGTGCTGGTCATGAGCGTGCTGACGACGCTGTTGTTCTACTGGCGCATGCTGCCGCCGATCGTGCGCGGCATGGCATGGCTGCTGGAGCGCACGCTCGGCGTCGGCGGCGCGGTGGGGCTGTCGACCGCGGCGAATATCTTTCTCGGCATGGTCGAGGCGCCGCTGTTCATCCGGCCCTATCTGGCGCAGCTCACGCGCAGCGAATTGTTTCTGGTGATGACCGGCGGCATGGCCGGCATCGCCGGCACCGTGCTGGTGCTCTACGCCACCTTCCTCGCGCCGCTGATCCCGGACGCGGCGGCGCATTTCGTCATTGCCTCCGTGCTGGGCGCGCCGGCCGCCATCCTGGTCAGCCTGATCATGGTGCCGGAGACTTCGGACAAGCGCACCGGCGGCGCGCTGGAAGACCCGAGACATGCAGGCGTCCGAGCACGATGGACGCGATCGTCAAGGGCACCACGGCCGGGCTTGAACTGCTGCTCAACATCGTCGCCATGCTGCTGGTGCTGGTGGCGCTGGTCTATCTCGCCAACGCGATCCTCGGGCTGTTGCCCGAGATCGGCGGCGCCAAAATTTCGCTGCAGCGCCTGCTCGGCTACCTGATGGCGCCGGTGTGCTGGCTGATGGGCCTGCCCTGGCCGCAGGCGATCACGGCGGGAAGCCTGATGGGCACCAAGACCGTGCTCAACGAATTGATCGCCTATGTCGACCTGTCAAAACTCGGCGCCGACGCGCTCGATCCGCGCTCGCGGCTGATCATGCTCTATGCGATGTGCGGCTTCGCCAATTTCGCCAGCCTCGGCATCATGATCGGCGGCCTCGGCACCATGGCGCCGGAGCGGCGCGAGGAGATCAATGCGCTCGGGCTGAAGTCGATCGTGTCAGGCACGCTGACGACGTGCTTGATGGGCGCGATCGTGGGGGTGTTGACGTAGTACCGTCATTGCGAGGAGCGCAACCCGTAGCCCGGATGGAGCGAAGCGAATCCGGACAGCTGTTCAATCGCTCGCAGCGTTCCCGGATTTCGCTTCGCGCCATCCGGGCTGACAGGACTCAAGCTCGCCAATTCCACCGTCTTGAACTCCGCCGGCAAGATCACTTCCAGCAACTCGACGTCGTCGGAATAATCCATGATCAGGTGCTTGATGCGCGGCGGCTGGGTCCAGGCGCTGCCTTCCTTCATCAGCGTCTCGCCCTGGCCTTCCATGTAGGTCTTCACCCAGCCCTTGAGCACGTAGACCATCTGGAATTCGACGTCGTGGTAATGCAGCTTTGAAACTTCCGCCGGATTGCAGGGCCCGATCAGGCGGATCACATGCGCCTGCGCCAGGCCGTGGGTCGCGTCCGCAATGCCGAGGTCGCGGTAATGCGCGTAGGTGCGCAGGCCGTCGGCCTTGAAATCCTCTTCGCGGTGATGGCTGATGGCGATGCGCTGCTTCGGCCGCGCCTTCTTGGCCGGTTTGGCTTGGCTGCCGCAACGCCCCTCGCCTTCGACTTGATGGTCTTGCGGGCGGAGGATTTGGCGGCCGTCTTGTGGCCCGACCATTTCTTCTTCACGGCGGGCTGCGCCGCGGCGCGCGACGCGACTTTCTTCTTGGCCATGGGTGCCTCCCTTTTTTGTTTGTGGCGGGAGGCTAACACAAATTTTTTCGTAGGGTGGGCAAAGGCGTGCTTGCGCCGTGTCCACCATCGGGAGCGGAATCGACTTGGCATGGTGGGCACGCGGAGCCTGTCATCACTGCGCGAGCGCAATTGCGCTCGTCGCTGGCGCGCGAACCGGTGGCTTTGCCCACCCTACGGCGCCAGTCTTGGCCTCAATGCAGCCTGAACACGCCGTCGACGGCGCGCAGTTCGGCCGGCTTGATCAGCTTGGAATGCGCCACCGTCACGGAGAACAGCGGGCCATCGAGCTTCTCCTGCCAGAAGGCGAGGAAATCCTTCAGCGCCGGAAATTTCGGAAACAGATCGTAGTTCTGCCAGACATAGGTCTGCAGCAACGAGGGATGATCCGGCATCCGATACAGGATTTGCGCCGTCGTCAGCCCGTAACCCAGCACCTGCTTCCGGAAATCGTCGGAAACAACTCCAACCCGCGAGACCATGCCAAACCTCCATTGCTGGAGCGCATTTGTCGTGGTGGCCACACACCGAGCCACCCCGGCGGAGATGCGCTCACATGAGAGAAATGTGACGCACGATACCAACCCATCACAAGCCTAAATGTTTAACGATCTGTTGAAAAAGGTCGCGTTAGCAGCAGCTTACCGCACGTGCTAATACGGGGTCCGGAGCCCGGCCCCGCCGGATTAATCATGATTAACGAAATTGGCAGGCGTCATATTTGAGTGCCAATTTTTCTGCTAGAAGCCCTTGTCCCCCGAACAAGACTGGCCTAAATCAGCCGCAGCCGAGCTGGCACTCGCCGGCCCGGACTGCCAAAATTTCAAATTCTGATAACATCTTCAGAAACTTAGGAGGACTGCATGAAATTCCGTCCGCTTCACGACCGCGTCGTGGTCAAGCGCATCGACGCCGAAGAGAAGACTGCTGGCGGCATCATCATTCCGGACAGTGCCAAGGAAAAGCCCTCGCAGGGCGAAATCACCGCCGTCGGCCCGGGTGGCCGCGACGAAGCCGGCAAGCTGATCCCGATCGACCTCAAGGTCGGCGACCGCGTGCTGTTCGGCAAATGGTCGGGCACCGAGGTCAAGATCGACGGTGAGGATCTCCTGATCATGAAGGAGAGCGACATCATGGGCGTGCTCGACGTCCCCGCCAGCACCAAGAAGAAGGCTGCCTAAGCGCATCGCCTGCCACGCTCACCCTGAGGAGCGCCCGCGAGGCGCCTCCCCGACAGGGTGAGAACAAGCATCAACTCAGGGAAATCAAATATGTCAGCTAAAGAAGTCAAATTCGGCGTCGATGCCCGCGACCGCATGCTGCGCGGCGTCGACATTCTCGCCAACGCCGTCAAGGTGACGCTCGGCCCCAAGGGCCGCAACGTCGTGCTCGACAAGTCGTTCGGCGCTCCCCGCATCACCAAGGACGGCGTCACCGTCGCCAAGGAGATCGAGCTCGAAGACAAGTTCGAGAACATGGGCGCGCAGATGGTGCGCGAAGTCGCCTCCAAGTCCGCGGACGCTGCCGGCGACGGCACCACCACCGCGACCGTTCTGGCGGCTGCGATCGTCCGTGAAGGCGCCAAGTCGGTTGCCGCCGGCATGAACCCGATGGATCTGAAGCGCGGTATCGACCTGGCGGTGGAAGCCGTGGTCGCCGACCTCGTCAAGAACTCCAAGAAGGTCACCTCGAACGAGGAAATCGCCCAGGTCGGCACCATCTCCGCCAACGGCGACGCCGAAATCGGCAAGTTCCTGGCCGACGCCATGAAGAAGGTCGGCAACGAGGGCGTCATCACGGTTGAAGAAGCCAAGTCGCTCGAGACCGAACTCGACGTCGTCGAAGGCATGCAGTTCGACCGCGGCTACATCTCGCCCTACTTCGTCACCAACGCCGACAAGATGCGCGTCGAATTCGACGACGCCTACATCCTGATCAACGAGAAGAAGCTCTCCTCGCTGAACGAGCTGCTGCCGCTGCTCGAAGCCGTGGTGCAGACCGGCAAGCCGCTGGTCATCGTCGCGGAAGACGTCGAAGGCGAAGCTCTCGCCACCCTCGTCGTCAACCGTCTGCGTGGCGGCCTCAAGGTTGCTGCCGTCAAGGCTCCGGGCTTCGGCGATCGCCGCAAGGCCATGCTGCAGGACATCGCCGTTCTGACCGGTGGTCAGGCGATCTCGGAAGATCTCGGCATCAAGCTCGAGAACGTCACCCTGCAGATGCTCGGCCGCGCCAAGAAGGTGATGATCGACAAGGAAAACACCACCATCGTCAACGGCGCCGGCAAGAAGGCCGACATCGAGGCGCGCGTTTCGCAGATCAAGGCGCAGATCGAGGAAACCACCTCGGACTACGACCGTGAGAAGCTGCAGGAGCGTCTGGCCAAGCTCGCGGGCGGCGTCGCGGTGATCCGCGTCGGCGGCGCGACCGAAGTCGAAGTGAAGGAGCGCAAGGATCGCGTGGATGACGCGATGCATGCGACCCGTGCGGCGGTTGAAGAAGGCATCGTGCCGGGCGGCGGCGTCGCCCTGCTGCGCGCCTCCGAGCAGCTCAAGCGCATCAAGACCGCGAACGACGACCAGAAGACCGGCGTCGAGATCGTGCGCAAGGCGCTCTCCGCGCCGGCCCGCCAGATCGCGATCAACGCCGGTGAAGACGGCTCCGTCATCGTCGGCAAGATCCTCGAGAAGGAGCAGTACAATTACGGCTTCAACTCGCAGACCGGCGAATACGGCAACCTGGTCACCAAGGGCATCATCGACCCGACCAAGGTCGTTCGTGCGGCGATCCAGAACGCGGCCTCGGTCGCGGCTCTGCTGATCACCACCGAAGCCATGATCGCCGAACTGCCGAAGAAGAACCAGGGCGGCGGCGGCGGCATGCCCCCCGGCGGCGGCATGGGCGGCATGGATTTCTAATCCAGCCACTCAGGCGATTACGAGAATGCAGAACCCCGGCAGCGATGCCGGGGTTTTTGTTTGTCCTCATCCCGCCCGCCCGCGAAGACGCTCCCTTCAATACGGCTTGGCCCACGCATCCGCAGCCGCGATGATCTTGCCGAACAGCCGGACGAGTTCGCGCCGCTCACCTGGATCGAGCGTTTCCAGCATGGCTTTTTCGCGGGCGATGAAGCTGCCGATGATCGCGGTGTAGATGCGCTGCCCGGAATCGCTCAAGTGCAGGACGCGCCGGCGGCTGTCGGCGATATCGACCTTGCGCGTGATCAGTCCCTTCTTCTGCAAAAGCTTCACCGCGCTCGCAATGCTGGTTTTCGGCCGTCCGGTCACGATGCTGATCTGCTGGGCGTTCAGCCGCGGTTGCCGGGTCAGGCAGAACAGCACGATCCATTCGGAGCGCGTCAGCTTGAACGACTTCTCCATCATCGCCACCAGCGGGCCGACATAGAAATTGGCGATGTAGTTCATCCGGTACGCAAGCGGTATCGGATTGTCCTTCAGGATGGCTTCGAGCAGCAATCCGTGAAGCACGCGCTCGCCCGGCTGCCACCCGACATTCAGCTCTTCCGCTCTGCCGGACTTGCGCTTCGCCGCTGCCTTGACCGCCATTGCCCTCAATCCCCCGCCAGATAGGCCGTGATCGCCCGGTACAGGTTCATGTGGTTCTTCTCGATACAAAGGAAATGAGAACCGTCAGGTATTTCCAGACAGGTTTTCGCAGCCGATCCAATCGCCGCTTGCAGCCTTCGCATATCTGACGCCGTCGAGGTGGTATCGCCTTCGCCGCGCACCAGCAGGACCGGCGCCTCGATCGTTCCGGGATCGTACAGCGGCCGGCCGTTGAACACCTCGATCAGGTCCGCAAAGGCGCCGTTCGGACAACGGAATGCCGGCGGATGATGCGATCCGGCAAGGGCGTCAAGGCCGGCGGCCGCGTCGAACAGGGATTCCACCACGCCATCCTCGCGAACATCCGCCGCCTTGCCGGGCGCATCGCTGTCCCAGCGCGCGATGACGTCGGCCCTGGTGATCAGGCGATAGGCGCCAAAATGGCCGGCCAGTCTGTTGCGGTCGGCGGGATCGCCGATGCGGTCCAGCCACATCATGTTCTTCTCGGCAAACAGCGGCGCATAGAGCACCAGCCTGCGGACGCAGGCGACGTGCCCGCTCGCGTACCAGCCTGCGGTGATCGTGCCCCAGGAAAACCCGATCAGATCGATCGCCTGAACGCTTTGCCGCCGCTGGATTTCGGACACTGCAACACCGATGTCCTCGATCGCCTGCCGGGCGCGGGAAAACGGCGGATGCGCGGCCGGCGGCGAATTCATCACGCCGTTCCCGTTCGACGCGCCATACCCCCTGATATCGATGGCATAGACAAAGCGGCCGCCGCGCGCGAGCTCCTGCATCAGCGAGTAACCCGCAAGCGGAAGATCGAACAGCGCCGATCCGAACGTGGCGCCGTGCACCAGCAGCACCGGCGGATGGATCGCCTCGCCAATGGGCTGCATCTCCCACAGGCCAAGCGCCGTCTCCCCGTCAGCCGCCTCGATCCGCAGCAATCGTTTTGTCATCATGGGCTTACCGCACGTGCGAGGCTCTGGATCGCCTGTCTTGCAGGCTATTCCAAGGTATATAGTGCGTCATCGTACTAAATAGTCCAATATCGCCCTATAAAAATGAAACTGCCGGTGCGCCATCTGGCGCCTGATCGAGCAGGCTTCAAAACAGGGGGAGAAGCAACCATGCGGAACATCGCACTGGCACTTTTGCTGGCGGCGGGCACGGCGCTTGCCGCGCCTGCACCCGGCTTTGCGCGCGACGCCGCGGCCACGGCCTCATCGCGTGCGGGGTTCGACACGGAGAAACTGAAGGCCATCACGGGATGGCTGCAGGCTGACGTCGACAAGGGCAGAACGCCGGGCGCGGTGGTGCTCATTGCCCGTGACGGTCAGGTGGTTCTTCACGAGGCGGTCGGATGGGCGGACAAGGACAAGAAAGTCCCGATGCAGCGCAACTCCATTCATGCGATTGCCTCGTCGACGAAGCTGATCACCACCGTGGCCGCCCTTCGGCTGTTCGAGCAGAACAGATTGCAGGTCATGGCGCCGATTGCGCAGTACCTTCCCGAGCTGAAGGACCTCAAGATCGAGAAGAAGGACGCCAGCGGCAATGTGACGTCCGAACTCGCCGCCCCGGCGCGCCAGCCGACGGTTCACGATCTGATGACCCATCGCGCCGGCTTCACCTATTTCTTCTTCCCAGCCAATCCGCTGCGCGCCAAATACAAGGAGCTGGGCATCGACCGCGTCGACAACATGACGGCCGACGAGATGCTGCAGAAGCTGGCGACATTGCCGCTGGCTTTCTCGCCGGGCACCTCCTTCGAATATTCGATCGCGACCGACCTGCTCGGTCATATCATCGAGCGCGTCACCAAGAAGCCGCTCGACGCCGCCCTGAAGGAACTGGTGCTGGATCCGCTCAGGATGAACGACACCACGTTTCTTGTTCAGGGTGACGCCGTCGCACGCTACGCGCGGCCGCTGGCGACGGACCCCGACATGTGGGTGTTCGACTGGTTGAACGTGACGCGGGCGCCCAAGCGGTTTTCGGGTGGCGCGGGCATGGCATCCACCGCCAGCGACTACTTCCGGCTGCTGCAAATGCTCGTCAACGGCGGAACGCTCGACGGCAAGCGCCTGCTCTCGCCGATGACCGTTCGATGGGCGCTGGCCGATCAGATCGGAACGATGCGCGGCGTCGCCCATCCCGGCGACGGCTATTCCTGGAGCCTGGTCAATCCGGTCAGGGTGAGCGCCGGTGGCGCGCCGTTCCAGGGCAACATCGGCGACCTGTTCTGGGGCGGCATCACCGGACCGCGCTACTTCGTCGATCCCAAGGAAAAGCTGGTCGGTATCGTCTTCGTGCAAGGCCCGTCGATCCGCGCCGCCTATCATGCCGAGTTGAGATCGATGGTCTACGGCGCGATGACTTCGAGCAGGGACGACAAATAGCGCCCGAACGGCAGCAAGGCCGGAATGGATTTTGACGTCCGGCGATTCAAGACGACACGCAAAGAACGCAAAACCCCGGCAGCGATGCCGGGGTTTTTGTTTGAGCGGACGGTGCGCATGGCCGGCACTGCGCAGCCAACACTGACGCCCGTTGCAACGTCACGCTGAAAAATTCGCAACGTCACGCTGAAAAAAACACTTCACGCTCGCTGGGATATCCCTGTTATGCACATGGCTTTGCAAATATACGATGGTGTGTGTTGACAATTTCAGAAAATATTTTCGCGAGAGTCGCAAAGCGAACCGACAGTCCGACATTCCGTAGCGCAAAGTAACGTCGGGGCTGGATCAAGGCTCATCCAAAAATCCGATCGAACACGGAGCGCGAGCTCTCGTGACGCTGGCGAGCGTCGCGGGGAATGCTTTCGCTTGAGGAGGATAATCGTGCCGTGAGTGAAAGCGAAGTGAAAGCCACGCTGAACGCGACGGAAGCGGGTGAGCCGATCAGGAAGCATTTCAGCAACGTTCTTCATCGAGCCGGCTAAAAAGTCGCGCTCAACGTCCAAGTTGAGGAGGGATCCGGCCGGTAGGAATAAGCCCAGTAGCGAGCATGAGCCCCACCGCCCGATGCTCGATCAGACAAGGTGCGCGATGCCCCCCAAAGTAACCCGCACCGACAAGAGGCGAACTCCAACCGGCCGGTACTTTTCTGCAAGAGATAGCAAAAAGTAATTTCCAGGGAGGCGACATGGGTATGGTCATGGTCAAGTGTCCGCAAACCGGACACCCAATTCCCACCGGCATCGAGATTGATCGTGAGAGCTTTGGGCGCAGCGCGGTGTTTTTCTCGCGCACCCGTTGCCCGATTTGCCGCGCCGATCACGCCTGGTTCGCGCGGGAAGCCTGGGTCGATGAGCCGGGCATCCGGGTCCGGCGCCGCAGCGCGGCTACCCTGGCGTAAGCGTCGACACAGATCAGGCTGTCATCGCGATGGGGGGACACCATGGCGCGAATGCAAATCCCGAGTGAAACGTCCGCCTGGCTGCTGCAGGCCAGGGACTTTCTTTACGAAGCACGACGGCTGAAGCCGGGTCCTGAGCGCAACGACCTGCGCCAGACAGCGAAGGTGCTGCGAGAAATTGCCAGGCTCGAGGCCGCATCCAAGCCGGCACCCGGCCGGGATTGGCGGCAGAGAACCGGATCGGGCGGAGAATCCGCTGTTTGATGGGTTTTCCGGGAATGCCGCAGCGGCAAGTCGCGATGCGGGAGGCCGAGCGGTTGCGCGGAAACGCGCTCACATGGCGTCGCCCGATTTGATTCCCGGAACGCGCCGGTTTTCGGACAGAGCCGCCGCGCGAGATCGGGCCGGATGCATCGCGAACATCTCCTCGACTTCGAGATGCATGACGTTGTGGCATTCGCACGCCGCCGCTGCGAGCCGCGCCGGGTCGATCTCGATCAGGCCCCGTCGATCGGACCTGATCGCCCCACTCGCGCGCAGCTTGCGCATCAGGAGCGTCACGGTCGTGCGTCGCACACCGAGGATTTGCGAGAGCGCCTGCTGGGTGAGCGGGAGCACATCATGGTCGACGCGGTCGCGAAGCTGGAGCAACCAGCGGGCCATGCGCGCTTCGACCGGGTGAAGCGCGTTGCAGGCCGAGCCGAGCTGGAATTGTATCAGCAATGCCCTGATGTGACTTTGGACCAGGCGCCGGATCGCGGGACTCCGGTCAAACAGGGTGTGAAATCGCGATGCGGGAATCCGGGCGGCGATGCCGGCCGCGCGGACGACGGCCGTAATGGCCGATGGTGAAGGCCCGAACACCGAGAGCGTGCCAACCGCCCCCTCACGCCCAATCACGGCGGTGCCGACCGTATGACCATCCGCCATGTCGATCATCAGCGAGATGGCGCCGCCATGAGGGAAGAAGACGTACTCGATCGCGTCACCCGCCCGAGAAATGACCGCGTCCTGATCGAGCGCGATCATCTCAAGCTCGGGCCTCAGCAGGTCAAGGTCCGATGCCGGCAATGCTGCAAGAAGGCGATTACCCATTCCCGCAGGAGGCGTCACTGCAGGGAGCCTGCGGTGAAGCGTCCGCGACCATCGCCATTTGGAGCGTCCCGGAACGGCGGCCTGAACATGGGTTTAAATCTGCTTTCTCTACACAGTCGCTCAAACAAGCTCTCAACTCTAACGACAAACTCCAAACGCTCGGGCGCGAGGCGGACTGCTCGCGTGATCTTGAGAAGTTAGATGCAAATGAGCCTCCGGACGCAACCGTAAAATACGCATGGGTAACACCGTATGCTTACGGACGGTTCCAATTCCGGCGCACGGCAAGCCGACCAACCAGCGCTTGAAGCGGCGGCTTTAGCTTCTCAATGAGCGGCGCAGCCATGATGAGATCTGCGTCGAGCGTTGCGACGCCGGCGTTGTAATGCGGCCACTATAGCGTTCTCGAGCGAAGCATGCCCTCGGACTTGATCCGGAGGTGGATGCCGGTTCGCGTGAAGAAAACCCGTCAAATCAAAAATCTAGAGCTTCGGTTCTGATCAGAACCGATCATGCTCTGGTGTTACGCTATTGCACCACTGTCCCGATCCGCCCGTAACGAGTGACGGGCTGTGTGCCGCTGCCGCCGGCATCGAGGGAAAAGAAAATCATGCCCACGCGCCCGATGACATTCTCCAGCGGAATGTAGCCCACAGCCGAGAGGACGCGGCTGTCGGTGGAGTTGTCGCGGTTGTCGCCGAGCACGAACAGATGGCCGGCGGGCACGGTGAAGACATTGGTATTGTCGTAGAAACCCCTGTCGACACAATCCAGCGTCTCGTAGCTCGCTCCCTCCGGTAACGTCTCGCGCCAGCGTTTCACCTTGGGCGATCCGCCTCCGCACGCATCGCTCTCTTCGAAATTCTCCACGCGCTCGCGCTTGACCGCCGTGCCGTTGATATGAAGCTCGCCATCCTTCATCTGAATGCGATCGCCGGGAAGTCCCACGACGCGCTTGACGTAGTCGGTCGAAGTATCCTTTGGCAGGCGGAAGACGATCACGTCGCCGCGCACGGGAACGGAGCCGAAGATGCGCCCCGAAAACAGCGGCGGTGAGAACGGCAGCGAATAGCGGGTGTAGCCGTAGGGGTATTTCGCCGCGAAGACATGGTCGCCCGGCAGCAAGGTCGGCGCCATGGACGCGGACGGCAGGCTGAACGGATGAAACAGGAAAGTCCGCACCATGAGCGCCAAGCCTGCCGCCAGCATCAGCGTGCCGACAGCATAGGCCATGATCGTCCGCCAGAAGCCGAACCGCTCGACCCGGGACAGCATCATCAGCGTCACGACCATCCCCCAAAGCCCACAGACGCCGTTCACGAGGTCGAATAATGACGACAGCAACCTCGGCTCCGCTCCAGGCGCGAATATGCGCCAGCCGGCGGCAATCGACAGAACGACCGCAAGTCCCAGAATGCTTGGCAACATGCCCCAGGCGAAAACGGCACGCACCGCATCATTCGATGCCACGCCTCCCATCTTTCGTCCGACCCAGCCGGTGAGGACGGCAAGGACGTAAAGATTGAAGGCGGCAAAAATCCCTGCGCCGATGACACAGAGCAGCAATGTCCGCCAGCCGACGATCTCGTTGCCTACACCATATCCCGCCAGCAGGTTGGCCGCCGACGCTGCGCCGCCGAGCGTGATCAAAGGCAGGACCAGATGGCGCGGCCGATCGGCCACAAGGCGCTCGATGGTTTGCCGTGGAGTCAACCAGAACGAGATTAGCGGCGACGTGCGCTCAGCACCCGCATCGATCGGCAAATCAGACATCACGCCCCCTGCTCGCCCCTCACTCCACCAGCGCGCGCCCGCCCTGCTGATACCGGCTCTTCGTAATCTCGAAGATGAAATACGGCATTTCGCCGGACGACGCCCGGGTGAACAGCCCCTCGCGCTTGATGCCGCCGATCTTGGTCATCGCGCCCTGCGAGCGCCAGTTCTGATGCCCCACCCAGAAGATCACGGTATCGACGAACGTGAACGCGTGGTCGAGCATCAACCGCTTGACCTCGCGATTGGCGCGGCCGCCCCAGTGGCTGCGCGCCAGAAAAGTCCAGCCGATTTCGATTTCGCCAAGTTCAGGCTCGTAGCCGTAATAGCGGCTCGAGCCGATCAGGTGTCCGCTCGCCTGGTCGACGAACGCAAAGCCCATCTTGGAATCGACCGCGCCATCGAAGAATTTCCGAAACCCCGCCTCGGTGTAGCGATCCGGCACCGGATGCACTTTCCAGATTTCCGGATCGGAACCGGCTGCGAACATTGCAGTCCAGTCGTCTCTGGAAATGGGTCTGACGGTGATGCTGGGGCCGACCAGGGTCGGCTGAAAATCGGGCGGGGACATGGATGCGAATGTAGCGTTGCTTTGCGAGGTCTGAAAACCAAAAAATGAAGGGCCGCCCGGGGGCGACCCTTCCTGTCATGCATTCTCCACGGGCTTCAGGCGGACCAGCTTGCTCAGCAGCGCGTCGAAGCCCTGCCCGTCTGCATCGTCATGGATGCTGGACCGCAGACGCTCATCTGGCCTTCCGCCATGGCGCATCGGCTTCCCAATCGCCGGCCATGATCGAACCGTACGGGATCACCTCATCGATCACCTCTCCGAGGCCGTATTTCGTGATCTGCGATCGCACCGATGCGGCGTTCTTGTAAGCCTCCGGCAATTCCGACAGGTCGGGCTTGCCGCAGTAGAAACGGGCATCGATGCCGGTCGGCAGCCGAGGCTCGTTCTCGCGCAGGAAAGCCTTGCGTCCGACGTTACGGCCGGCGCCATGAGGCGCGAAGCCAAGCGCGTCCTTGTTATCCCTGTGCTTCAGCACCAGGACCGGCTCGGCCATGTTGAGCGGGACAATGGTGCGCCCGTCATCATCATCCGAGAAGCCGGACCAGTTCGGGGTAGCGCCCTTGCCGTGGTAGAACAGGCCGTCCGCCTTTCTGAAGACGAAGTTGTGTTCGTTCCAGAAGCGATCGGCGACACCATTTCCGATTTTAGTAGCGGTAAGGTCGTGGATCGCATGGTGGTTGGCCTTGGTCCAGAGTCGCACGATCTGCAGCGCCTCCCAGTAGGCAAGGCCGTCGTCGCTTGACGCCTTGATCCAGGCATTGTGACCTGGGATCTTCGGCGCGTGAATCGCCGTGTGCTTTCTGGCGACCGCCATTCCACGCTTGTAAAGCTGGGCGCCAAGGCCGCGAGAGCCATGGTGCGTCACCAATGCGGCATGCCCCGTCGACTTGAGGTGACCGACATAGGCAAAATGATTGCCGTCGCCTTGCGTGGCGAAGTGACCGATCGCGAACCTCTCAAGCCCCTTCAAGAACCGGTTGCCGTCAAACCTCGACATGATCTCGTCGGGCGGCATGTGAACGCCGTCTCGGCCACCCGGACCGAAATGGGTGACATCCTGAACGGCATCGAGAATGCGCTTTGGATCATCCTTGCGGGCAAACACGGTGATGGCGACCGAGCAGCAAATGTCGGACGAATGGAATCCAGGATGGATCGCATCGTCGCATGCCACGACTCCGCCGACCGGGATCGTCCCGGCCGCCGTGCCGGACGGGCAGGCGTCGGGCATCACCGCGCCGGCCACGATCGTCGGGACGCGCATCAACGCATCCATGTGCTGGGCCACCGCTGCGATGTTGGCACGTTCCAACGCGTCCTCGGCATCGATCAGCATCGAGAATTGGAGGCCGTTGGTTCGCATCAGTGTTTCGATCGGCTGCAGGGCCTGCAGCGCGACAAAGATCGCATCGTCATCCGCGCCGCCGGCGCGCATGATGTGGGCGGTCTCCAAGGCATCCTTGAACCAGCGCCCCGGTCTGAAGCCCCAGGCGATCAGGGTGTTGCCGTCAATGGGTTGCGATACTCTCATGGTTTCGCCTCGACGAATTTGCCGTTCCTTGCCGCCTTCAGTCTATTGGTGAAGGGCCGCCCGTGGGCGACCCTTCATGTCACGCGTTCTCCGCGGGCTTCAGGCGGACCAGCTTGTTGAGCAGGGCGTCAAAACCCTGCCCGTCACCCGCATGAAGGTCGATGCGGCCGACCTTCTCCACCAGCCGCTCCAGCGACTCCAGCTCCTTGAGCCGCAGCAGCAGAGGGTTCTCCTCCATCAACTTCGCGGTGTTCAGGAGCGAGCGCGTCGCCGCGGTCTCCTCCTGCCGGCGGATCAGGTTCGCCTTCGCGACCCGCTCCGCCTCCACCACCTTGTTGACCAGCTCGCGGATCTCGCCGGGCAGGATCACGTCCTTCACGCCGAGTTCGGAGACCTCGACACCGCTGTCGGCGATACGCGCGCGTACGTAGTCGCGCAGCTCCGCATCCAGCGTGGCCTTCGCCGAGAGCACCTCGTCGAGCGTGCGGCCGGCAACCGCCTCACGGATGGCGAACTGCACCAGCCGGTACAGCCACGCATCCACGTCGGGCACAACCGCGACCACGCGCTCGGGGTCGACGATCCGGCGGAATGCCGTCAGGGTCACACGCAGCGCGATGCGATCCCTGGTCAGCATTTCCTGCGCGGTGATCTCGACCGCCTGGGGACGCAGATCGAGGCGCTTGACCTCGATCTTGCGGCCGGCGATCCAGAAGGCGTGCCGGCCGGGCGCAAGCCGCTCCACCAGCCGGCCCTCGACGTAGAGGAGACCGGCCTCGTGGTTCTCGACCACCGCTTCCGTCACGATGGTGGGACGGTTGCGCTCGATCATCGCCAGGTGGCGTGCGGTCACGCGGGGATCGCTGGCCACATCGATGCGCTCGACATCGATCGAGGTTGCGACCTTCCAGTAGACGCGCGCCTGCCAGGGCGTCATCAGGTGCACAGGGCGGCCGTCGAGGCTGACGATGGCGATCTCGTCCGCCTTCGTCTCGATGGCCTCGAACAGCTCCGCGGCCAGATCGGGCCGCGCCGCCTTCAGCACCGCGTAACGCTCCGCGGGAAATTCGGTGCGAACGACGTTGAAGATCTCCGCCGTCAACTGACGCCGCAGATCGAACAACCGATGACGGCCGGGTTCGAGCACGCGCTCAAGCCTGCCGTTACGCGTCAGCAACGCGCACTCGCCATCCTTCACCGTCAGCGTCTTCATCAGCAAATGCCAGGTCATGACACGCCTCCATGGTTTGCCCTCCGGCCCTCGCAGGGTCGGAAAGCGGGTTTCGTTTTGCAAAGGACGTGGGGACGCGGACGACGCTTCCTGAAAGCTCGGCGGGCCGGGTTTGAGCCTGCGCAGATAGCGGGCGCACGCGTTCGATCGCCCGACTCGTGTCGAGCGGTCAAACGTTGCCACCCGGCATCAACGCAAGCGGTATCCACCGCGGCGCAAAGCCGGTCTCACAGTGTCTTGGTTCGGACGAAAAGCCTTGCGGCAATACGGCCGGACTGCGACTGAAGCGCGCGTCCGGTCCCCTTCAATGGGAATCAGCTTTTTAGGCTGAACCGGAGCGGAGCGGGATTCGAACCCACGACCCGATGATTAACATTCATCTGCTCTACCCAACTGAGCTATCCTTTGTGGTGCCATAGACCGGAATTGAACCGGCGACCTTCGGGTCACCCCGACGCTCTACCGCTGAGCTACTATCGCGTCTTCACCTGGTGGAACACGAAACCGGAAACCGGCCCGCGCCAGTCGGGATCACAACGAGCCCGAACCCATGACCAAAGCGAAGGAGCGGGTCAATAAACGAAACATCTTTCAGTTGCAAGCCTGTCTGTGAAAATTTTTGCCGACGAGCGTGGGGTGTAGCGCAGCGACCACAGCGCAGGGAGCAGCCCAGGACCTTCCACCGTCATTGCGAGCGAAGCGAAGCAATCCATTTCGCCGCTTGCGGAGGAATGGATTGCGTCAGCTTCGCTCCCTTGCGCAAACGCTTCGCGTTTGTCGCAGGCAATGACGCAGCAACTGTAGTCGTCAAATGGTGGGCACAAGCCTTCGCTTTGCCCACCCTATCGCCTACTGAAATGCGACTTCGGCAAAGCTTCTGAGCTTGCGCGAATGCAGGCGCTCGGATTCCTGGTGCTTGAGCCGCTCGAGCGCCTTCAGGCCGATCTCGAGATGTTGACCGACGCGTCGCCGGTAGAATTCGCTGGCCATGCCGGCGAGCTTGATTTCGCCGTGCAGCGGCTTGTCGGAGACGCACAGCAAAGTGCCGTAGGGGACGCGGAAGCGATAGCCGTTGGCGGCAATCGCCGCGGACTCCATGTCGAGCGCGACAGCGCGGGATTGCGACAGCCGCCGAATGACCGACGGGCCACTGATTTCCCAATTGCGATTGTCGACGCTCGCGACCGTTCCGGTGCGCATCACCCGTTTGAGCTCAAAGCCGGTCAGCCCGGTAACCTCGACGACCGCCTCCTCGAGCGCGACCTGCATCTCGGCAAGCGCCGGGATCGGGACCCAGAGCGGCAGCTCTTGGTCGAGCACGTGGTCCTCGCGGACGTAACCATGCGCGAGCACGTAGTCGCCGAGCCGCTGCGTATTCCTGAGGCCCGCGCAATGCCCCACCATCAGCCAGGCGTGCGGCCGCAGCACCGCGACGTGGTCGGTGACGTTCCGCGCATTGGACGGACCGATGCCGATGTTGATCAGGGTAATGCCGCGATAGCCGGGCTCGACGAGATGAAAGGCAGGCATCTGTGGCGCGCGCTCAGGCGTAATCCCGGTCGTTCCACCGCCAAGCCGCGCATTGCGCGTGATCGTATTCCCGGGCGCAACAAAGGCATCGGGGCCGATCGCGCCCGATGCGAGGCGCTGCTGGCACAGTTGCACGAAGGCATCGACATAGAGCTGGTAGTTCGTGAAGATCACGAAATTCTGGAAATGCTCGGGATCGGTGCCGGTGTAGTGATAGAGCCGGCGCAGCGAGTAATCGACCCGCGCCGCACGGAACAGGGACAGCGGTTCGGGTGCTCCGGGGGGCAGCTCGAACGTGCCGTCGGCGATCGCATCGTCCATGGCGGCAAGATCGGGCGTATCGAACACGTCGCGCAGCGTTCGCGTAAAGGCCGAGCTGTCGGCAATCGTCAACGCCGCCTCGATGTTGATGTCCCGCCGATAGGCGAAATGAATCGGAATAGGCTCGTTCAACTCGCCGATTTCAACCGGCACGCCGTGATTGTTGACCAACAACTCGATTTGCTCGGTGAGGTAGGTGCGGAAAATATCCGGGCGCGTCACGCTGGTCTCATGCACGCCCGGCCCCGCGACAAAGCCGTAAGCGAGACGTGAATCGAGCCGCGCATGCGTAGAGGTCGTCATCCGCACAAACGGATAACAGGCTCGCACGCGCGTCGTGAACGCCCCGCCATTGACATAGGCTTCAAAGCGATCGCGAAGGAACCGGGTGTTGCGCTCGTAGATCTCTTCGAGACGGGCAACGGCCGCACCGGCATCGACGAATGCTTCGGTCGCAAGGGGCGGTGGAGTTTCGACGAGCATTGCGGAACACATGTCGCTTCGCGCCAGATTGGTTGTCGAGCGGAGACTCGACTCTGGGTCAGCAATATAACCACAATCGAGTCTCGTTCCAGACACGTCTGGGGTCGTGCTCGGAAGTATCCCGTCGTCCCGGGCTTGACGCGTCCGGACCGCAGATGCCAATCGTTGCGCTGCGCTACTGCACCTTCGCCAGCACCGCGAGGCGGCGGATGCCCTTGTTCTTGTAGGCGTCGAGGAACGCGTAGTAATCCTTGAACGAGACGCAGCCGTTGGACTGGCCGCTCGGCCCGAGCATGTAGGTGTGCGCGAGCAGGCCGTCGCGGCCGTGGATTTTTTCCTCGCCGCCGAGCGGCGTCAGCCGCAGCGCCGGCACGCCGTGAAACAGCGCCTCGCGCGGCTTCAGTTCGTAGATGTGCGGCGGCGTCACGCCCTGCATCCGCACATGCGAATAGCGCACGTCATCCATCTTCGAGCCGAGCCCCGAATGCGCCTCCAGCCTGGTGCCGTCGGGCAGATACACCGTCTTGGCGGCGATATCGTACACCGCGGTCTGGCGGTCATAGGGCGGCGCGCCGCCCATCATCGGGTTCTGGCTTCGTGTATCGATGATGCTGCCGGTGACGCTGGCGTCGGCGGATGCATAAGCCAGGAACCCTCCGGAAGCCGGCTGCTTGCCCCACAGCTTTTCGACCATGGTCTGCTTATCGTTGGAAGCAATCGACATCACGGCGGCCTTGGCGCGCTGCGCCATGTCGCGAACGGTGGAGCCGGATGCCTTCGCGGTCTTGTCCTCCGCAATCTTGGTTTCGGTCTCCTTCGGCGCCGTGCCCGGAACGTTCAAGGCGAGCTTGGTGGCCGGTGCGGAAACCTTTGGCTTCGGCGTCTCAACAGGCTTCGACGCCTGAACGGTCTTCGGCGCCTCGGCAGGTGGCGAAGCTTCCGCCAGCTTCCTCGTTTCGACGGGTTGGGACGCAACGGATCTGGGCAGCTCGCCTTGCGGCGCCGACGCGGCAAACCTTTCGCTGAACATCAGCGAAGCTCGCGACGTTCTCCGGCGCGGGGATCACCAGCGGGCGCTGCTCCAGCGATGCGAATATTTCGTTGAAAGCCGGCCGCACCGGACGGGCAGCGACGGAGGTCGGGTTCTCGACGACGGGCGCCTCGAAGGCGGCGCTGTTCACGGATGGATAGACGCTGGCACCGAACACGTTGGTGTAAACGGTCCAGGCGCAGCCCAGCACGAGGCCCGTGACCGCGACACCGCCGAGGAAATGTTGGGGAATGCCTTTACGGGAAGGTTTCCTGCGGTTGTGCACCGCAGGCCCGAACGCACGCATACGCTTACTCATTCACACCACGCCCAGAACAACAATTCCACCAAGTCCCCCATTTGATGCCGCGTCCGGATAGGTCCCCGACAGCATCTCGCAGAGGCACAGAGCGTCATTAAGGCGACTTTTAGTTAAATCCGGCTTAAACGCGGGCAGATGTAAGGCAGGCGCAAATCCATGGAACTATTGGAGAATTTATCCCCATAATGCAGCGGGGATTGGGCCTGATCAGGGACATCCGGCGTGAAGCGACACCGGATGTCCCATAACGGGCCAAGTTCGGCCTCAATCCTTGAACGGGTCGAACTCGTTCTCGCCGGCCATCGCCACCGCGAAAGGACGCAGCGTATGCTGCACCTTGATCGAGCGAGCGTGTTCGGCCAGCACCTCCGGCAGCCGGCGATAGGCCATCGGACTTTCATCGAGGTCGGCGCCGACCAGCGTCACGCCACGCGATTGCAGCCAGACGTCCATCTCGGCCCGCGTGAACCGCCGCTTGGCCTCCTTGCGGCCAAACAGGCGGCCCGCGCCATGCACCGTCGAGTAGAGCGAAGCCTTCGCCTCCTCGCTATCGACGCCTTCAACGATGACCGCGTCGTCGCCCATCGATCCGCCGATGAAGCCACGCTGGCCGGGGAATGCCGGGGTTGCGCCCTTGCGCACCACCCACAAATCCCTGCCGCCATGGTTCTCCCGCCACGCGTAATTGTGGTGGTTGTGCACCATGTCGGTGACCTCACCGCCGATGATCCGGCGCACGCGCTCGATCACCCATTCGCGGCCGGCATAGGAGTAGCGCCCGGCGAGCTGCATCGCCGCGATGTAGCGCCGCCCGATCTCGCTGTCCTCGTCGATGACAGCGGGCGGCACGTTCATGCCGTCCTTGCCGCCCGCGGCCTTGAGGTAGCGGGTCGCGCTGGTGTGGCCGAGGCCGCGGCTGCCGAAATGAACGCCGATCCAGACAAAGCCCTCCTCGTCGCGCAACAGGTCGACATAATGGTTGCCCGACCCGACGGTGCCGAGTTGCGAGACCGCCTTCTGCCGGTAGGCGCCCATGTCGGACTCGCGCCACGCATCGGCGTCGTCGAACAGCTCATGCTCGACCCGCTCGTCATTGGTGCGTCCGACACCAAACGAAATCACCTTGTGCACGTCCTTGATGATCGTGCCGACGTTGGCTTCGATCTGGCTGAACGGCGTGTCGAGCCGCACGGCCATGTTGCCGCAGCCGATATCGAAGCCGACACCGGAGATGCTGATCTGCTTCTCATAGGCAATCACGCCGCCGACCGGCTGGGCATAGCCGAGATGCCCGTCGGCGCAAATGACGCCGGCGACGGCGTTGCCGACCGACATGCAATTGCGCATCTGCGCGATCGTCGCGTCGTCGTGCTTGCCGAAGATCTTGAGCGGGCTGTTCTGATACCGCTCCGCTTGCGGCTTCAGCGCGATATCGGCGGCAACGGCCTGCGTGTCGCGCGCAAGCTTTTCCTTGCGCGCGGCATCGCGAAACAGGCACCAGGTCGGCATCGGCCGCTGGCCGGGCCGATCGATCTTCGCGTCGGGGTCGAGCCCGGCTTCGACGGCCAAAGCCCTGGCCCGCTCCTGGTAGGGATCGGATCGCATCTCACTCTCCTTCACTGCACTACTTCGTTCCGAAGGCCGTTCAGGACTCCGGAGTGACCCATGTCAGTCGCGACACAGGCCGGGTGGGTTTGCAGGCAGGGAGGAATTACCAGGTCGAGCTTGCCACGAATGGCATACCGCGGATCATTCCCTGCCTCGACGGCAGAGGGAGACCCGCTGCCGCGTTACGCTGGTGGATTGCCTTGGCGGTACGATTCACTCATCGAATATACACCAATGGCGCACGTCAAAGCACGACCATGCCGGAGGACCGGCTGGCCTGCACAACTTGACGGATTGGTGTCTATACGAAGCATCGTCTTTCCATGGATCGGCGGAAGTGCGCGATCACATACATCAATTCCCGGATTTGTAAACAGGTCGACGTCAGGCGCGAGCGCGGCGCTAGTAACTCAACCGCGGATACCAATCCTTGCCGCGCCCTTCGGGCGTGGTGTCGAGGATGGTCCACAGCGGATCGATGTCGGGCGCGCCGCGCGGGTCCTGTCCGGGATCGGCGGTCGACGGTCCCATTTCGCCGGACCAGAAATGGCGGATGCTGCCGTCGCGGCGCGTGAACACGTTGTAGCCGGGCGCGTCCGCATCGGCGGCGCTGACATAGTCGCGCGTGTAGTCGCCCGATGCATCCGAGTAGATCCGGTGCTGCGTCCAGCCCCGCGCCCTCTTCGCCTCGATCAGCCGCGCGATCGGCGAGCGCGCCACGAACACAAACGCGATGCGCTGCTCGACGTCGGGCAGCTTTGCTTCCCAGGTGCTCATGAAGGACGTGCACATCGGGCACGGCTGCTCGCGTTGCGGACCGAACATGTAGCTGTAGATCACGAGCGTCTGCTTGTTGCCGAACAGGTCCGGCAAGGTCGCCTTGCCGCCCTCGCCTTCGAACGCATAGTTCTTCGTCACCGCGCCGCCCGGCGGCAGCGCGCGACGCAATTCGGCGACGCGTTCGATGTGGCGGCGAAGCTCGATCTCCTCCGCCAGCAATTGCTCGCGGGCGCGGCGATACTCGGCGCTCTCGTTGGGGAAGCGCACGCTGTTTCCGCGTGCGAGTTCTGGCGGCGGGTTTCAATGCGGAACCGGACATTGGAGGACCTCGGCGTTGTTGCTCTGTTACAAGACGCTCCGCGCCCCATGGGTCCGACAGCCCGCGGGCAAAAAATTCGGCCTACAACCCGCCGTTTTCGCCCGTTTTGGGGCTGGTTTGCGCGGATTTTCTGCATGGGAGCTATCGCCGAACCTTAACCGCCGGAAGCAGACATACTATCGCCTGCCAATGGCTTTGCACTGGAGGCGGCCCGTGATACGGTACCGTATCACCCACTACCTGTTTCGCCCATACCCCGAAGGGGAAGCTGCCATGACAATGACTGGCACGCGCCGCAAGCATCGCTGTTGCAAGCCTCGGCCTCCTCGCTGGAGATGCGTTGGCCCAGCCGGCGAAACTGGGCTGCACGTCCGCACCGACGGCGCAGGGAACGCAAACGCTGCATTGTCCGACGGCGATCACGATCGTGGCCGAAAGCGGCGCGAAGTTCGAGCTCAGGGATCGCAACCGCGACGGCCATGTCGATTCCGTCGAACTCAGCAACAAGGCCCTGCTGCTCGAAGTGCCGAAGAAGCCGGGCCGCGCCCGGTTCGACGTGGTGACGCCGCAGGCGATTGCGGCGGTGCGCGGCACCAAATGGGCGGTGGACGCCGAAGGTGCAAAGACATCGGTCTTCGTCGTCGACGGCCGCGTCAGCGTGGCGCGACCCGCCGGCCGCGGCAGCGTCGTACTCGGCGCCGGTGACGGCGTCGATGTCGAGCCATCGGGCGACCTGATCGTCAAGCGCTGGCCGCCTGCGCGCGTTACGGCCCTGATGGCAAGACTGGGACAATAGAAACTGGGACAACAGAAGACACGCGAATGAGCCGTCGACGTCTTCATATTCTGGTTGCGTTGCTCTGCACAGGATTGTGGGCAGGCGCGATATGGCTTGGCCATACCAACGGCCAGTTGCGGTTTCTCGACCGGCTCGAGTCGGCGTTATCAGATGTGCGAACGTTGGCGCGCGGCGTAAAGGCGCCGCCGGACCTCGTCACGATCGTTGCGATCGACGACACCATGGTCAGGCTCGGCGGCGCCTATCCGCTGCCGCGCGCAGAGATCGCCAAAATCGTCGACGCGATCGCGCGGCTGGAGCCGAAGGTCATCGCGATCGATCTTCTCCTGGTCGACAAGGGACCCGCCGATGGCGATGCGGCGCTCGCCAAATCGCTCACGGCGAGTCCGACCGTGCTTGCGGGGGCGGCGGTATTTTCGAACACCGTTCAGCCTTCCGCGGAGGACGACGGGCCGTTGGCCCGCCTGCCGAAGGCCGACCGCTTCCTGCTGCCGCTCCCGGCCTTTGCCGACCGCGCGGAAGTCGGCATCGCCAATGTGGCGACGGGCCAGACCGGCACGCCGCTGTCGGTCCCGATGCTGTTCCGGACGCACGATAAAATCGAACTGTCGTTTCCACTTCGCGTCGCATCTGTCGCCATCGGCAAGAAGCTGACGATCGAGCCCGACCGCCTGCTGTTCGGCGACCGGCCGATCGCGACGGCTTCCGATTATGCGCTGCCGATTTCCTATTACGGCCCGCGCCGCACCATTCGCACCGTCAGCGCCGCAAATCTGATCGACGGCAACGTCGACAAGGAGGCCATTCAGGGCCGGATCGTCGTCCTCGGCGCGACCGCAACCGGCGCGGGCGACTTCTTTCCGACGCCGTTCAATTCGCTGATGCCGGGCGTGGAAATCATTTCCACCGCGATCACGCATCTGGTGGCGGGCGACGGCGTCGTGCGCAACCGGCCGGTTCGCATCGTCGAGGCCGTGCACGACGATCCTGCTTCCGATGCTGCTGGTCGGCTTGCTGGTCTGGCGGCGAAACGCGATAGGTCTGCTCGACGGTCACCGCGGTGCTGCTGGCATGGGCGGCCGCGAATACGGTCGCTTTCGCGAACGGCATATGGCTCGACGCCGCGACGACGATCGCCGCGGCCGCGCCGCCGGTCATCCTGTTCGGTACGCTGCAACTATGGTCGGGCCGGCGCAGCGCACAGCATCTCGCCGTTCAAAACAGACTGCTCGAACAATTCCAGACGCCGGGCCTGCAGGAATGGCTGACGCGCGATCCCGATTTCCTGCTGGCGCCGGTCAGGCAGAATGCCGCCGTGGTGTTCGTCGATCTCTCCGGATTTACCTCGCTCAGCGAAACGCTCGATCCGGATGCCACGAGGGGGCTATTGAAGGAGTTTCACGCCCTGGTCGACAAGGAAGTGACGCGGTGCGGCGGCATGATCACGAGCTTTCTCGGCGATGGCGCGATGATCCTGTTCGGCCTGCCGGAGGCGGCTCCCGATGACGCTGCGCGCGCGGCGCAATGTTCGATCGCGCTCTGCGTCAAGACCGAACGCTGGATCGAGGCGTTGCCGCCGCCGATCGCGGCGCGGATCGGCTTCAAGATCGGCGCGCATTTCGGACCGATCGTCGCTTCCCGGCTCGGCGGCCGCAACCATCAGCACATCACCGCAACCGGCGACACCGTGAACATCGCGAGCCGTCTGATGGAAGTGGCGGCCCGCCACGATGTCCGGCTGGCGCTGAGCGATACGTTGCGCATCGCGGCGGAGCGCATCGGCGCCCGGCTGAAAACCGGAAGCCTTGCCGGCCCCGTCGAGACGCAGATTCGCGGCAGGTCAGGCTCGCTCTCGGTCTGGCTGTGGCGGGGCGAACATCCCACGATGGATCAACGCACGCATCCCGACGCCGCGGAGTGACCGGCCGCGCGCCTATTGCTGTTCCGGCGGCGGCTTGCGGTCGAGCACTTCGAATTTCGGGCCCTCCAGCAGATCGAGCGCATAGGTCTCGATGACCAGCGGGCCGCGCTTGCGCTGGACCTCGCCTGACCCGTTCGACACGGGCAAACCTGTCCTTCAGATAGGGCGTATCGCCGAGCCACGCCTCATATACATACAACAATTTGCCGGCGAGCTGCGCCGCATCAGGTTCGGGCATGTTGACCCAACGGATGCGCTGGCTGTGCTGCGCGACGCAGGTGCCCTTCGGCAGATAGAAGGCGAGCCAGGCGGTGGTGCCGTAATCCGACGCAAGCACGCATGTTGCGCCGACGCGCGCCCTCGCCGCCTCAATTCCATCGGCCGTTTCGCGCCAGCCGACGCCGACGCTGCGCACGGTGGCATCGCGGCGATAGCCCGACAGCGCGCCGGTGTCGGCCTGCACGACCAGCAGTACGAACATCAGGACGCCGCCCGGCACCGCCCAGCGCCGGCAGAAATCGACCAGGCGCTGCCAGCGCGGCTCCCATTCGACCAGATGCGCGGCGACGGCGGCGGCGATCGCAAACGCCGGATAGACCGGCGCAAACCAGTTGGCCTCGACGCGGGCATGCAGCGAGTGCCAGACGAAATAGGCGACGATGACCCAGAACATCGTATTGACGAGCGCGCGCGCCGGCAGCGTGCCGACGCGCCGGCGGAACATCGCGTAAAGCCCCATCGCGCCGAGCATCCACACCAGCGGCGTCGCGAACGCGATCTGCGTCGGAATCAGCTCGGCGATGTAGACCGGGCGGAAATCCTCGATCCTCGCCCGCCCCATCTGCTTGATGAAGGAAACCCAGTGGTGCTCGGCGTTCCAGAGAATGACCGGCGCAAACAGCAGCAGCGCGACGAGCCCGCCGAGATAAAGCCAGGGCGAGATCAGCCAGTGCCGCAGTTTGGGAACGGCGACCAGCCAGATCAGGATCGCCGGCCCGAAGAACAGCGCGGTGTATTTCGACAGCAGCGCGCAACCGGCGGCGGCGCCGACCGCCAGCCACCACACGCCGCGGCCGGTCTGCAGCACCTTGGCGAGCGCAAACAGCAGGAGGCTGGAAGCCACCAGCAGCGGCGCGTCCGGCGTGACGATCATGGTGCCGACCGCGGCCATCAGCGTGATGTTCAGCAGGATCGCCGACGACGCGGCCACGCGCCGGCTGCCGAACAGGATGGCGGCGGCCTGATAGATCGCCCAGCTCATCGGCAGCGCCAGCAGGATCGAAAACAGCCGCACGCCGAACTCGCTGTCGCCTGCGATCAGCGTGCCGAGCCGGATCACCACCGCGACCATCGGCGGATGATCGTAATAGCCGCCGGCAAGATGCTTCGACCACGTCCAGTAATAGGCTTCGTCGAAGGTGATCGGCGTGAACGCCGCGGCAATCAGGCGCAGCGCTACGAGCCCCAGGATCACCAGACCCGTGTTGAGGGCAACCCGCGCCTCTCCCGACTTCATTTTCCGGTCATCGCTTGCGCCAGACGAACAGTCCGGACATCGCGTAGTTCCAGACCACGCCCATCAGCGCGCCTGCGGCGCCTGCGAGCCACCAGATCGGTTCCTGATCGAAGACCGCGAACGCGACGCCGACATTGGCGAGCAGCCCGACGCCGCAGACGAGATAGAACAGCAACAGGCCGCGCAGGATCGCAAATCCCTTCAGCCGCTGGTCGCGATAGGTGAGAAAATTGTTCAGGATG
Source organism: uncultured Alphaproteobacteria bacterium (assembly GCA_963790735.1). Classification (GTDB taxonomy): domain Bacteria; phylum Pseudomonadota; class Alphaproteobacteria; order Rhizobiales; family Xanthobacteraceae; genus Bradyrhizobium. The sequence goes on from CAWBQP010000052.1 coordinate 81,176, forward strand.
AAGTTGCTGGTCATGGCAATCAGCGCGCCGATGGCTTGCGCCTCCGCAAACGGCATCCTGGAAGATTTCGTGCGCGATGAACAGCGCCGTAAGATGCACGACAAGGCCGGTGCCCCCGACCATCGCAAACAACAGGAAACGCAGCGAGACCACGTCGTGGGTCAGCTTCGCCAGCACCAGGCCGAGGAAATCCAGCGCCACCATGGAATCGAGCTTGCTCTCGCCGTGCTGGCGCGAACCGAAAGTGTAGGGAATTTCGATCGTACGCAGTTTGCCCTGCGCGGTCGCAATGACGTCGAGCAGGATCTTGAAGCCCTGGGTCGAGAGCTGCTGGCGCCAGTTGCTCGAAGCGGTCGCGGCGAATCATGAAGAAGCCGCTCATGGGATCGGCGACCTCGACCTTCAGCGCGCGCCTGGCGACCTCGGTTGCAAGCTGGCTGGCCCCTGCCCGCTGCTTGTTGAAACTATCGGCGCTGCCACCCTCGATATAGCGGCTGCCGACCACGAGTTCCGCCTCGCCGCTCCGCAGCAGCGCGACCATCTTCGGCAGTTGCGTTTCGTCGTGCTGCAGATCGGCGTCGATGACAGCCGCATAGGGGCCACTCGAAGCCAAAATGCCCTCGATGCATGCACCCGACAGTCCGCGGCGCCCGATCCGGCGGACACAGCGGACGCGGGAATCCTTCCGCGCCAGTCCCCGCACCACTTCCCAGGTTCCGTCAGGGGAATTGTCATCGACAAAGACCACTTCCCAGGCAATGCCTGATAGCGTGGCCTCCAGCCGCCGGTACAGCACGGTGACGTTGTCGCGCTCGTTGAAGGTCGGCACAACGACCGAAAGCTCAGGCAAACCGGCCTGCGACGGGGTTTCGGAGCCCGGCTTGATGGCGTCATTCATGATCGCCAGCGTATATCCGCAGCCGGCTGACATGCCAAGGCGAGCTTCTGGAACGAGGTGACTGGACGGTGAAAACGGGAGCGAAATCGACCCGGCGTCTGTCCGGCGCGGGCGAATCGGTAGCCGCCGCCGGATCGGGTCCGGGGCGTGCTTCGCTTGAAAATGCTCTGAAAATGCCAACGACCACGAACAGAGGGCGCGCGTACATCCGGCGCAGCCAAACTATTCATGGTCGTCCCAGCGCCGGAGCTTTGAAGCGTCAACGTCGCCGTTGAACACCAGATAGGAATGCCCGGGCATTCCGCAAGGGCGATCCCGCCCTAGTTCGGAACTTCCCGAATCACCGGCCCGCGCGGGGCCGGCGCCGCTGGAACCGGCTGAAGCCCCGGCGCGGGTTGCTGGAAGCTCGCCGGCTTGGCGGGCTTTCCGAACTGGCCGATCGGCCCGTAGGCGATTGCAACCACCATCACGATCGAGGCGACGATGGCTCCCAAAAGACCGGCGACTGACTGCGAATTCATCCTCAACGATCCCCTACGCCTGACCGGGAACTGATATCATGGAAAAAGCTTGTGGAGGAGTAGTCTCGGTGTGAGCCATCGACAATACCGGCCGCCGACGCTGGCCTCCCAAATCTCACCACGCGAGCGCCGCGCGACGGACAAGCAAGAACCGCAATTCCATCGCAAACAAGGCGGAGTCTCGACCTTCGGGTTGACAGGGAATAGGGGAAAAGGATGTCGGGTACAGACCAGGGCAAACCGGCCGGAAAATCCGGACGGCGCAAGGGCAAGGGGGAGCGGCGCCAAAAAGCTGTTTCCCAGGAAAGTTTGCCTGAGAGCCCGGCGCCGGCGCAACTGCAGAGCCCGGATCAGGAACTGCAGCAGCCGCAGCCCGATCACGCAGAGACCCCGAAGGTGGCTCAGCAGCCGGCCATCGAGGAGCCTGTCGTTGCCGTCGTCGCGTCGCCCGAGCCGCAGCCGGCCGCTGCTCCCTCGCCTTCCGAGCCCTCGCCCGCCGAGCCCGTCTCAGCCAAGCCCGTCTTCAGCCGAGCCCATCTCAGCCGAGCCCGTCTCAGCCGAGCCCGTCTTAGCCGAGTCCGTGTCAGCCGAGCCGTCACCAGCCGAGCCTGCGCCGGTGAGCCTGCAGACCATCGCGAATGCGTATCGCGACTACACCAGGAAATCGCTCGAGGAATTCGGATCGTTTGTCGAACAGCTCAGCGGCGTTCGCTCGCTCGACAAGGCGATGACGGTTCAGAGCGAATTCGTGAAGCGGGCCTATGAAACTTCGGTCGCCGAGTCGCAGAAGATCTGCGAACTCCACAACCGCCTTGCCAAGCAGACCCTCGACCCGTTCAAGGGGTTGACGGGCAAGGCGCCGGCAACGCACGGCAAGTCCTGAGGTTCACGCAAGACCAGTTTGACGCAAATTGCTGGCAATCAAAAGGCTCCGGTTTTCCGGAGCCTTTTTGTCGAGGGATACCGCCTATGGGCCGGCGCCCCGGCCCCGGCTTCGCTTCGACGCCGGTCCGGCGCCACGCATGTAGTGCCGCTCCGGCCGGTAGCGGCCGGCCCAGGCCCGCACGATCTTGCCGGTGAGCGTCGATATCCAATGGAGAATGGCCATCGAATGGTCCTTTCGTCCTGCAATCCGAAATTCAGGCGCCGAGCTGTCCGGTCAGCCGCTCGTGAAACGAGGAGCTGCGCTGGTCGAGCCCGGTGAAGGTGACGGTGGCGCCGTGTTCGCGGTATTTGGTTTCGATCGAATCCAGCGCCGCGACGCTCGACGCATCCCAGATCTGGGAATGGGTGAGATCGATCAGCGACGCGCTTGGGATCCTCGCCGTAGGAGAAACGCTCGACGAGATCGTTGCTGCTGCCGAAGAACAGCGGCCCGTGGACGCTGTAGCGGACCGACATGACCATCCTGGCTCAGCGTGCGTTCGGCACGAATGACATGCGCGACCCGGCGCGCGAACAGCACCATCGCCAGCATCACGCCGACGGCGATACCGATCGCGAGGTTGCCGGTGGCGACCGTCACCGCAACGGTCGTCACCATGACCATGCGTCTCCGGGATCGGCATGCGCTTGAGCGTCGCCGGCTGACGCTGTGCCAATCGATCGTCTTGAGCGCGGCGATCATCATGACGGCGGCCAGCGCGACCATCGGGATCTGCGCCATCAGGTCGCTAAGCGCCGTCACCAGCACCAGCAGCACGATCGCGGCGACCGCCGTCGAAATGCGGGTGCGGCCCTGGCCGATCTTCACGTTGACGACGGTCTGGGCGATCATCGCGCAGCCGCCGATGCCGCCATAGAAGCCGGCGGCGATGTTGGCGATGCCGAGCGCCCAGGACTCCCTGCCCTTGTGCGACCGCGTGTCGGTCAGGTCGTCGACCAGCTTGGCCGTCAGCAGCGTCTCGAGCAGGCCGACAAAGGCGACGCTGATCGCGGTGGGCCAGATGATGCGCAGCGTGTTGAGGTCGAGCGGGACGGTAAAAGCGGTGATGCCCGGCAGGCCGGGCGCCATCGCGCCCTCGCCGCCGACATTGGGAACCGTCAGGTGCCCCAGGATCACGATCGACGTCACCACGATGATGGCGACGAGCGGCGCCGGCACGGTGTCGTGATGCGGGGCATGACGAGGACGATCGCGATCGTCAATGCGAACAGCGGATAGACGAGCCACGGGACGTTGAAAATGTGGGGCACCTGCGCGGCGAAGATGAGAATGCCGAGCGCATTGACGAAGCCGATCATCACCGAACGCGGGATGAAGCGCGTCAGCCGCGCCAGTCCGGCGAGGCCGAACACGATCTGGATGATACCGGCAAGGATGATGGTCGGCAGGATGTAGCCGACCCCATGCAGCTTCACCATCGGGCCGATCACCAGCGCGATCGAACCGGCGGCCGCGGTGACCATCGCCGGCCTGCCGCCGAGAACCGACATCACGAGGCACAGCACGATCGAGGCGACCAGCGCCACCTTGGGATCGACGCCCGAGACGAACGAGAACGAGATCACCTCGGGGATCAGCGCCAGCGCCGTGATGATGCCGGCCAGCAATTCCCGAACGAAGAGGTTCGGGGCGCGAAGCACCGCAAGGATCGACGGCGAGTCTTCGAATTGTGATTGGGTGGCGGCGGGGCTGGCGACTTGCATGGGACTATCCGGAAGATGTTGATGGCTTGTTCGAATTCGGTGGCGCGTCAGCCGCCCGGCGGTTTACGCACGACGCAGCGGAAGCCGATGTGACAGGTGGAGGAATCGACCGTTTCGCCCTGACGGGCCGACGGCCGGTAGCGCAGGCAGTAATTGGGGGCGCAGAGATGCGAGCCGCCCTTCACCACGCGGCGCGTCGATCGGTCATCGCCGGCGTTCGGATGGCAGCAGGATTGCGGCGGCTGATCCGGCACGGCATCGTAAGGGCTCGACGTCCATTCCCAGACGTTGCCGACCATGTCGAACAGGCCGTAGCCGTTGGCAGGAAACGCATCGACCGGCGAGGTGCCCTCATATCCGTCCTCGTTCAGGTTCTCGTGGGGAAAGTGGCCCTGCCAGGTGTTGGCCAGAAACCGTCCTTCGGGATTGGCGGCATCGCCCCAGGGATAGGCCTTGCCTTCGAGACCGCCGCGGGCGGCGAACTCCCATTCCGCTTCGGTCGGCAATTCCTTGCCGCACCACGCCGCATAGGCGAGCGCGTCCTCATGGGCGACGTGCACGACGGGATGATCGTCGCGACCGGCGAGCGAACTCGCCGGCCCTTGCGGATGCCGCCAGTCCGCGCCGGGGCGATATTCCCACCAGGCGAGATTGTTGCGCAGGCTGACGGGGCGATCGGGCTTAACGAACACCAGCGATCCCGGCACCAGCAGTGCGGGATCGGCATCGGGATACATCGCCGGATTCGGCGGACGTTCGGAATAGGTGACGTATCCGGTCGCGTCGACGAACTTGCGGAACTCGGCATTGGTGACGGGATAGACGTCGATCCAGAAGCCCTCGACGAAGGCCGGACGAACCGGGCGTTCTTCCCGATAGAAGCTGTTGGAGCCCATCAGGAAATTGCCGCCCGGAGATCCAGTTCATGGATTCGCGGCTTGACCGCGTCGGGCACCAGGCCCGCCTTGGCGTGGCCGGGGAGAGAGCAGCAGCCCTCTCCCCGGCGATTGCCGGCTGCACCATGCGCGATCGTTTCCGCTCTCGTCGGTGCAGTCATCGCATTCAGGCCTTGGCGTGTTGCTTGGGCACGAAATCGAGCGCGGCGCCGGGCGGAATCAGCTCCTCCTTCTTGGCGCTCTCCTCGAAATCCCTGATGATGCGCTGCGCATGCTGCATCACCCACCAGCGCACATAGCGCTGGTTGACGGCATCACGCTCCTTCGGGTCTTCCTTCAGATGGGTGATGCGGGCAAAGCCGAGCGCCAGTTCCGGATCGTGGAAATGCTGCTGCCGCTTGAAGTTGATCTTGAAGTCCTTCCACTTCACGGCGTGCAGTTCGTCCTTGAGCCAGACGATGCAGGACTCGCGGTTGGAGGTTTCCTGCTTGCCGAGGAAGAACGGGCTCTGGTCGACACCGTCGATCAGGCGGTCGGCGGGCGCCTTGCAGCCGGTCATCGACAGCAGCGTGGTGAACATGTCGGTGACATGAACCATCTCGTTGCTTTCGATGCCTGCCGGAATGCGGTTCGGCCAGCGGATCAGCAAGCGGGGTGCGGATGCCGCCTTCCGCCGAGCTGAAGTAGGAACCGTCGAAGAAGCCGCCGGTGCCGCGGCCGGCGAGATGATCCTCGGCGCCGTTGTCGCCGCACATCACCACGATGGTGTTGTCGGCAACGCCGAGTTCATCGAGCTTGTCGAGCAGCACGCCGAAATCGTGGTCCAGCATCAAGCAGGCAGTCGCCCCAATCGCCGTTGGTGCTCTTGCCGACGAATTCGTCGCGCGGGCTCATCGGGAAGTGCATCAGCGAGTGGTTGAAGTAGCAGTAGAACGGCTTGTCCGCCTTGACGGACTTTTCCATGAACTTGATGGCGCGCTTCTGGTACTCGAGGTCGCAGGTCTTCTTGGTCTCCATGGTGAGCTGCTCGTCCTTGAGCGGCCATGCACCCTTGCCCTTGACGCCCTCATGCATGTGCGAGAAGCCGTCGCGCTCCGGCACGTAATGCGGGTCGGTCAGCCACATGCATTCGTCATAGGTGCGCAAGGGTCCGTACCATTCGTCAAAACCATGATCGGTCGGGAAGCGGCCGTCCTCGGCGCCGATGTGCCACTTGCCGTAGATCGAGGTCGCGTAGCCGGCTTCCGACAGGATCGAGCCGATGGTGCGCTCCCACTTGACGATGCCGCCGCCATTGCCGCCGAGCGCGATGGTGTGGTTGCCCGAGCGGATCGGGAAGCGTCCGGTCATCAGCGCCGAGCGGGTCGGCGTGCACTGCGGCTCGACGACATAATGCGTCAGCTTGACGCCTTGCTTGGCGAAAGTGTCCATGCGCTTGGTGTCGGCGCCGCGCAGAATGCCGCCGCCGTAGCAGCCGAGTTCGCCCATGCCGAGGTTGTCGACGTGGAAGAACAGAATGTTGGGTTTCTTGCCATTGAATTCTCCGATCTGTGACGCAGGCGCAGCGCCGTCGTTGACGCGCGCGCTCTTCGCGTCTCTCCTTGATTGATGTCGTTGATTGCTGTTTCGCGCCTGTCCGGCCGCGACGTTCAAACGTGTGCTCAGAAGATTTCGCCTACTCCTTTCGGTCCCACTTTCATTCCAAAGCCAGACAGGCCTCGATCCTTGATCTCCGGCGCCATGGCCGCGAGCGACTCTTCCCGGATCAGGCCCTTGAGCTCCTGCACCAGGTTCATGAATTCCGGCGTGTCGGTCATCTCGGCCCTGCGCGGACGCGGCAGCGGCACCTTGATTTCCGCCTTGATGCGGCCCGGCCGCGCGGTCATGACGTAGATGCGGTCGGAGAGGAAAATCGATTCCTCGATATCGTGCGTGATGAACAGCACCGAGATCTTGAACTGCTGCCAGATGTTGGTGAGGATCTCCTGCATCACGACCCGCGTCTGCGTGTCGAGCGCGCCGAACGGCTCGTCCATCAGCAGGACCTGCGGGCTGGTCGCCAGCGCGCGGACGATGCCGATGCGCTGCTTCATGCCGCCGGAGAGCTGGTCCGGATAATGGTTCTCGAACGAAAGCAGCCCCGCGAGATCGAGCAGCGCGCGCGCGGTGGTGTTTCGCTTGCTCTGTTCGACGCCGGCCATCTTCAGGCCGAACTCGACGTTCTTGCGAACCGACAGCCACGGAAACAGCGAGTATTGCTGGAACACGACGCCGCGATCCGAACCGGGCTTGGTGATCGCCTTGCCGTCGAGCGTGGCCTCGCCAAGCGTCGGCTTGACGAAGCCGGCGACGATGCAGAGCAAGGTCGACTTGCCGCAGCCGGAGGGGCCGATCAGCGAGACGAATTCGCCGGGCTGCACGTTGAGCGACACATTCTCGACCGCGACGACCTTGTTGTCGTTGGCGCCAAACGTGACGCCCATGTCGCGAACGTCGATGAAGCCCTTGTTGGATTTCAGTATCTGCCATTGCCATCGTCATCGCTTGCTTCCAGGTGCGAATGCCAGCCAGGGCATCAGGAGAACGCCGACCATGCGGATGATGCCGCTGCAGGCCAGTCCGAGGACGCCGATGGTGATCATGCCGAGCACGATCGCGGGATAGTTCACCAGCGAGTAGGCCTCCCAGGTGAAGTAGCCGACGCCGAACTGGCCCGAGATCATCTCGGCTGCGATCAGCGACACCCACGCCACGCCCATGCCGACCGCAAGGCCGGTGAAGATATGCGGCAGCGAGCCGGGCAGGATCACGTTCAGGAACAGGCGGAACTCGCTGGCGCCGAGGCAGCGCGCTGCCCGTATCAACACGCCGTCGAGCGAATGAACGCCGTGAATGGTGTTGAGCAGGATCGGAAAGAAGGCGCCGATGAAGGTAATGAAGACGATGCTGGCCTCGTTGTTCGGCCACAGCATGATCGACATCGGAACCCAGGCGATCGCAGGGATCGGCCGCAGGATCTCGACCACGGGCATGAACAGGTCGCGCACACGCTGATATTTGCCGATCGCGAGCCCCAGCGGAACGCCGATGGCCATGGCGATGAAGAAGCCGAGCAGAATGCGCCGCACGCTGATGGCAATATTGAACAGATACTTGTTCGAGAGCCCGACCTGCGTCAGTTGCTGGTACACTTCGTAGGGCGTCGGGACGTTCTTGAAGCGAATGTAGAACTCGAACCGGTACTTGGTTCCGAAATACCAGAACAGGAACAGCGCCCCGATCGAGATGCAAGCAAGTGCGGCGGTGATGATGCGCTCGCGGGTGAATTTCGCCAACAGACTCCGCAGCACCTTGCTCAGCGACACCGTGGGAATGGGCTCCGGCTCTGGCGGAGCAAGGTCCGACGCAGCAATCGGCGCAGGCGTGCCCGCCGTCGCCTCCACAGCGGAAATATCCGCTGCGGCAGGCTTCACGACGACGACCGCCGGCTCCGGTTCCGAATGCTTTTCGACCATCGGTAACGCTACGATCTTTGCGCTTGCCATGCTGCCCATCAGTCCACCTATTGTCCGACATTGATGGCGCCGAGCACTTCGGCATAGGTCGCAAGCTTGCCGCCGTTCTTGGCCGCATAGGCTTCCGCATCCTTCTTGAGCAGGAACGGCACGACATCCGGCTTCTTCGGGTCCTGTCCACCGACGGAATAGAACGCGGCGTCGGCGAACACCTTGATGCCGAGCTCATGATCGACCAGATAGACCGCATTGAACTTCTTGCCGTCACTGCCGAACTTCTTCACGCCAAGCAGCGTGCAGACCGGCGAGCTGAACGGCACGATGTCGCCGCCCTGGATCCAGATCTCGCCGGTTTTCCTGGGATCATTGACCGGCGCATTGCAGACCGGATCGGTACCGGTCACATTGTAGGTATCGAACGAGGCAAGCTGCTTGTCGTAGTCGAGCCCCTTCTCCTTGAAGGCCTGCCGAACATAGTTGTCGTTGACCCAGGCGCCGATGTTGAGTTCCTTGATCATGTTCAGCTTCTGCAGGATGGCGTAATTGGTGCCGACCGACTCGACCCATTGCGGCTTGATGGTCGCATCGAGCGTGTGCACGCCGCCGGGACCGAGGAAGATGTAGATCACTTCCTTGTTGATCTTGGTCCACTCCTCGATCTTCTCGGCTGCGAACTTGGGATTCTTGCGCATCCAGTCGTTCGCCTCCATCAACGCATTGATGTAGGCCACCACGATCTCGGGATACTTCTCGCCGAAATCCTTGCGCACGACCACGCCGTGGAAGGTCGGGGTCTTGGTCTCGGCGCCGTCATAGATCTTGCGCGCGAAACCCTTGAACGGCAGCAGCTCGGCGAACGGCACGAAGTCGCCATGCGCATCGATGCGCTTTTCCTGCAGATTGGTGGTGCCGACTTCCGGCGACTGCGACACCAGGTTCCAGAAATCGGGCGGCAGTCCGCGCTTCTGCAGCGACGTCAGCATCATGCCGTGCGCGGCCGAGCCGAACGGCACCGACACGTTCTTGCCCTTGAGGTCGGCGAGTTCGTAGAACGGCGAGTCCTTGTGGACGACGATGCCGTTGCCGCCGCCGACCGCATTGTAGGCGATGATGGCGACGAGCTGCGTTTCGTTCTTGGTGGCCTGCCCGGTGGCGCCGTTCACCATCAGCGGATAGTCGCCCATCATGCCGATCTGGATGTTGTTGGCCATCATGCCGTTGGTGATCGGCGGGCCTGACGTCGCGTTCTGCCAGCTCAGCTTGTACTGGAAATCCTTGTACTTGCCGGTCTTCGGCAGGTGTTTCTCGAGCAGGCCAAGCTCCTTCAGAACGACACCGCCGGTCACCGTATTGGTGGTGGTGTTCTGCGTGCCGATGCCGATCTCGAGGGTTTCTGCGCTAGCGGTTGCCGGCGCCAACCCTACGGTTGCGGCAACGAGCAAGGGAAGGAAGCCAGAGAGTTTGGACGCAGGGCCGACGCTCATTAGACAAATCCTTTCGAACTGAACTGTGCGGGATTTTGTGCAATGCCCACGCGAAGCGCCCCGGCCACAACGGACTGTGGCGGGGTTGCTCGGCGGTGAGCAGGCTGACTGGCTTGACGGGGATGATGGTGCAAGCGATATGCCACGGGACCCGTGCTGACGACCTGCAGCGGGTTCGGTTCGCGGTGGCCCGGATTACGAACGGTGTGGTTAAATAAGGAAGTTGACGTCATTTGCCGTGAACTCGCTTGCTTCCATCGCGGACCCTGAAAGGTCCGGTAAGCAAACTCTGAACGGCGGCCTTTGAATCCGAAACGACGAACGCCTCGAACCAGCAACGTATTGCGAAGAAATATCCGGATGCTCAATTAATGAACAGGATTCGCGCCCGATTTGGCTACCGGATGTGCGCCGTGGCTATAAATTAGCCACCGCAGCGCGGTGTGGAGCCCTGACCTCGAAGCGTGGAATCGCGCGTATCGAACAGCATCAGCGGCGGTTTGACGCGGGCCGCAGCCCCTCGCCGTCGTCAGACATCGTCCGAAGCCGCAGCCTTGGCGAGCTTGCCGTCGCGGATTTCGCTCAGCATCTCGGCGTTCTTGATCACGAGATTGGAGCCATGCGCATTCAGGATTCCAAGCTCGGTAAACCGCTTGAGGCTGACGGTGACGGACTGACGCGTCACGCCCGTCATATGCGCGAGGTCGGCGTGCGTGAACGACGCGGCGATCAAGGTGCCATGATGTTCGTCGACGCCGTACAAATTCATCAGATGCAGCAGGAGTTGCGCAAGCCGCTCGGTCGGCGAGCGCGTCCCGAGCATTTGCGCCAGCGCGGAATAGCATTGGCCCTTGAAACTGAGGCCCTCGATGATGCCGATGGCGAGCGCCGGAATCGTCATCACCATCCGCCGCAGCACATCGCCCGGCAAATGCAGCACCGTGCTGTTGACGGCCGCAACGCCCGACCAGACGTGCAGGCCCTGCTTGAAGACTTCCGGGCCGCCGACGAAATTTCCGGAGTGCCAATAGGCCAGCGTGATCTCGCGGCCCGACGGCGCGGTGTAGAACACCTTGATGCGTCCGCTCTCGATCAGGAAGATGCCGTCTTGCGGACTGCCCTGGCTGAACAGCTGCGCGCCGCGGTAGAGCACCCTGCGCTTTCCCGAGCCCAGCACATGCGCGATTTCGGTTTCCGTCAGTCCGCTGAACAAATACGGCGGCCCGCTGCGCTGCGCCCCGCCATCGGTCATCAGCAGCGCGCCGAACTGCGCCGGCGCGCCGGCCTTGCCCGGAGCCGACGCCGGTTGCGGTGGGTGATGCTTGCCGATCATGGATCCGCTCGAAGCCAAACCTAAATCCTAACCTGCGTCGATACAGACGGAGAGCACCGGGGCTCGACTGCCAGATCCCTGGCCGGCACCGGCCTGCGATGCTGCAAGCTTTGCAATTGGCGCGCCAAGTGCCATGTTCATTGTCCGTCGAAGGAACTTCCGTGTCCATATCTCGGGCTGTCGCACTTCGCCGCTATCCCGCGTTTCAGAGAGCTTGTCGCCACTGCGACAATCTGGCCAATCAGGTCCGATTTGGTTAACATCGCTACGAGCCCTCCCCTCATTTCCGACGAGCCCTCCCGTGAGCAAGCCTTCCAAATCGACCGCGAAAAACAGCGGCAACATCTATATCGGCATCGGCGGCTGGACCTTCGAGCCGTGGCGCGGGGTGTTTTATCCCGAGAAGCTCACGCAGGCGAAGGAGTTGTCCTACGCCGCATCGAAGCTGACCTCGATCGAAATCAACGGCACCTATTACGGCTCGCAGAAGCCGGAGAGTTTTCGCAAATGGGCGCGCGAGGTGCCGGACGGATTCGTGTTCTCGTTGAAGGGACCGCGCTTCGCGACCAACCGTCGTGTGCTGGCGGAAGCCGGCGATTCCGTAAAACGCTTCTACGATTCCGGCGTGCTGGAGCTCGGCGACCGGCTCGGTCCGGTGCTGTGGCAATTCGCGCCGACCAAAAAATTCGACGAGGCCGATTTCGGCAAGTTCCTCGAACTGCTGCCGCGCAAACTCGAAGGGCGCGCGCTGCGTCACGTGGTCGAGGTGCGGCATGACAGTTTCTGCGTGCCGGAGTTCATCGCATTGCTGCGCAAGTTCGAGACGCCTGTCGTGTTCGCCGAGCACGGCAAATATCCGGCGATCGCCGACGTCGTCAGCGACTTCGTCTATGCGCGGCTGCAGAAGGGCAATGACGAACTCAAGACCTGCTATCCGCCGAAGCAGCTCGACGCCTGGGCCAAGCGCTTTCAGGCCTGGGCCGGTGGCGGCGAGCCCGACGACCTGCCGCGCGTCGATGACGCCAAGCCGAAGAAGACGCCGCGCGACGTGTTCGCCTACGTGATCCACGAGGGCAAGGTGCGCGCGCCGGCCGGCGCGATGGAACTGATCGAGCGCGTGAAGTAATCCGGCTTCAGTCGAGCTTGATGCCGGCCTCGCGGATCAGTTTGGTCCAGCTCTCGTATTCGGAGGCGACGAAGGCATCGAGCTTGTCGTCCGGCAGATCCCACACCTCCCCGCCGCTCTTCTCGAAACGCTCCTTGAGTTCGGGCAGCGAGGCGCGGATATCGCTGGCGCAGTTTTGCGATGACGTCCGGCGGGGTTTTTGCCGGCGCGAATATCCCGAGCCAGGAATCGACATCGAGACCGGGTACGCCGGCTTCCGACATCGTCGGCACATCGGGCGCCAGCGGGCTGCGCTTCGACGACAGCACCGCGATGCCTTTCGCCTGCCCGGACTGCACGTAAGGCAGGCCTGCGGCCATCGAATCGAAGAACAGGTCGATGCGGCCGGCGAGCAGATCGGTGAAGGCCGGCGGCGAACCCTTGTAGGGTATCTCCTGAAATTTTACGCCTGCCGCCTTCATGAAGGCGGCCGCCACCAGATGCTGGCCGGTGCCGACGCCGGCCGTCGCGACGGAAATCGAGCCCGGGTTCGCCTTCGCGGCGGCGACGATGTCCGCCAGCTTGCCATGCGGCAAATCCTTGCGGCCGACCATCACGTAACCGAACTTGTAGATCAGCGCGACCGGCACGAAATCCTTGCGCGGATCGTAAGCGAGCTTCGAGTACAATGCCGAATTGAAGGCCATGTTGGAGAGCCCGCCGACCACCAGCGTGTAGCCGTCCGGCTCGCTCTGGCTGGCGGCTTGCGTGCCGACCACGGTGCCGGCGCCCGGCTTGTTCTCGACGACGAAGGCCTGCCCCATCCGCTTCGACAGCGCGTCCGCAAGCTGCCGCCCGACCAGATCGTAGCTGCCGCCGGGACCGATCGGGACGATGATCTTCACCGAGCGGTCGGGATAGCCGGTCTGTGCGTGCGCTGCCGCAACGCCGCCAACGAGCAGCGCGAGCAGCCATGCGAGCGAGCGACCAATGCGGTTCATGCTGTTTCCCCCAGAGAGTGAGCTTCGACGGGCTCTTTTGCGGAACTATGCGACATGCCGCCTCCGGCGGCAATGCGGATGTGGAAATTGATCGGGCGTTACCGTAGCCTTGCGCCAGCGACATAATGTCTGGATCGATATGGCCCGCAGGACAAAGCGTCTCTTCACCATCGGCTATGAGCAGACGCCGTCGAAGGCCGTGCTCGACGAATTGGAGAACGCCGGCGTGAAGCTGCTGGTGGACGTGCGCGCGGTCGCGTCCTCGCGGCGGCCGGGCTTCTCCAAGAACCAACTCGCGGCCGGGCTCGATGAGCGCGGCATTTCCTATCTGCACCTCAAGGGCCTCGGGACGCCGAAGAGCGGCCGTGAAGCGGCGCGCAGCGGCAAGTTCGGCCTGCTGCACAGGATCTATTCGGCGCATCTGAAGACGGCGCAGGCGAAGGAGGAACTCGACGAGCTGTCGGCGCTGGTGAACAAGTCGGGTCCGGTATGCATTCTCTGCTATGAGCGCGACCATGCCCATTGCCACCGGCAATGGATCGCCGAGATCATCGAGGACCGCGACGGCGTGAAGGTGGAGAATCTGGTCGCGCCGCAGATGTAGACGGCCGTAGCCCGGATGGAGCGCAGCGCAATCCGGGAACGGTGCCGCAGGCGGATCGACCTGCCCCGGATTACGCTGCGCTCCATCCGGGCTACGAAGCAACTACCCCTTGCCATCAAGCCGGAACGTTCCCTCCATCATCTTCACGCTACTGCCGCCGACATGAATGGAAGCGATCGCGCCATCTTTCTTGCGGACGCGCGTCAGCAGCAGGCTCGGCCGGCCCATGTCGACGCCCTGCCCGATCTTCAATTTCAGTTCGCCGTCCTTGATATCGTCGAGATCGGCAAGCAGCGCCGCGCAGGCCGCCGTCGCGCTGCCGGTCGCGGGATCTTCGGACAGTCCGCTGGCGCCGGGATGAAACATCCGCGCCTGCAGTTCGCATGGCTTTTCGCCGGCCGGCACATCGCGCGTATAGAAGTAGACGGCGTCGCTGCCGTCGCACGGGAAGGTTTTTGCGAACGCCGCAGCATCGGGCTTCGCCCGCCGCAGCGCCTCGCGGGAGGCGACTTCGACGGCCAGGAACGACAGCCCGACCGAGATGATCTGCGGCGGATGCCGGTCGGTCTTGATATCGCTCGCCGACAGCGAGAGGCAGGCCGCCGCCTGTTCGGCGCTGAGATGCGACATCCGCTTCAGCGGCTGCGGCGCGGTGAATTCGGTGCTGACGACCTTGCCCTGCTCGGTCACGATCTCGACCGGCACGAGGCCTGCTCCTTCCTCGAACAGCAGCCGCGCCGGCGGCTTTGCCGCCAGCGTCGCCAGCACGAAGGCGGTGCCGACATTTGGGTGGCCTGCAAACGGAATCTCCCGGTTCACGGTGAAGATGCGCACCTGCGCGTCGTGGGCGGGATCGGCCGGCGGCAGCACGAAGGTCGTCTCCGAATAATTGAATTCTCTGGCGACCGCCTGCATCTGTTCGGTCGACAGCCCGCCGGCATCGAGCACCACGCCGAGCGGATTGCCGCCAAAGGCGCGGTCGGTGAAAACGTCCACAGTGATATAACGACGCTGCATTTCGATACTCCGTTTATCCCAACCGCCACACGGCCATCGGCCGCTCGTAACCCCTGACCTCGACCTCGCCGAGCGAGACGGCATCGCCGCAGGCTTCGCCGAGCGCATCGCGAACCGCTTCCGAGATCAGGAATTGCGAATTGAAGTCCTTGTTGAGCGCTTCGAGCCGCGAGGCGAAGTTCACGGTGTCGCCGATCACGGTGTATTCCTTGCGCCGCGGCGAGCCGATATTGCCGGCGACCACCTCGCCGATGTGAATGCCGATGCCGATACGCAGCGGCCAGCTCGCGCCCTCATTGGCGCGCTCGTTGGCCTCCAGCATCTCGCGCGCCGCGGCGACCGCCGGGTGCGCCGGGTCCGGCGCGTCGAGCGGCGCGCCGAACAGCGCCAGAAATCCGTCGCCCAGGAATTTGTTCACGATGCCGCCGTGGCGATCGAGGATCTCGACCAGCACCGCAAACGCGCCGTCGAGCCGGTCCACCACTTCCTGCGGCGTGCGGGTGCGCGCGCCTGCCGTGAAGCTGCGGAAATCGACGAACATGACGGCGACGCGGCGGATGTCGCTGTCGGTCTTCGTGCCCTCGGCCATCAGGCGTTCGACCACCTGCGGCGAGACGTGCTGGCCGAACAAATTGGTGATGCGGTCGCGCGCGGTCGCCGCCTTGATGCTGGCCTCGAACTGCCGGCGCAACTGGTGCCCGACCGCGCCTGCGAGCACGCCGCAGATCAGCACGATCAGGCTGCGCGCGGCGTGATAATAGAGCGGCTCCGCATTGGCGCCGACCGCCGGATGATAGAACATCGCCATGCAGAACAGCTGCACGGCGGCGACGGCGCCGGTGAAGGTGGAGAGCCAGAAATCCAGCCGCAGCGTGGAGAGGATGATGAAGATGAAATAGGTCATCGGCGCGACGAAACCGAGCGCGGCCACCGACCCCATGCTGTTGATGTGCAGCGCCAGCGCGATCGTCGGCATCGACGTCTCGATCAGCGCGCCGATATAGCGCCGGACCACCGGCAGGTCGCGGCCCTGCTGCATGTGGCGGGTGATCTGGCTATGCACCCACAGCTCGAACAGGATGAACGGCACGATGATCGAATAGAGATATTCCGGCTTCAGATTGCCGTGCCAGACGCGGCTCACCGCCTCGGATGCGAAGAAGTAGACGGTCCAGAGAATGATACCGAGCAGCGCGGTGGTTGCGATCAGTGCCTTGATCCGCAACAGCTCGGTCGTCATCACTTCCTGCATCAGCGCGCGCTGGAAGTCGGCCGACACTCCCGTGTCTTGGTCCTTTGTCTTCTTGCCCCAGAACCCCGCCATCACTCACCCGTAACCAGCATTCCGTCTATCGCGCTCAACCCACGTCTGTTTCAGCCGTCATTGCGAGCGGAGCGAAGCAATCCATATCTCAGCCGCCCGGGGATAGATGGATTGCTTCGTCGCTTCGCTCCCTTGCGCAAACGCTTCGCGTTTGTCGCAGGCAATGACGAATGGCGCATCGCGCTCACTTGCTGCCAGCACTTATAACCTCAATCCAGCGTGCGACGGAAGCGCGTCACGGCGATCGTCATCGCCACCAGCATCAGTGCAATGAGTGCAATCGTATCGTATTGCAGGTTGGCAGGGCCGGCGCCCTTCAGCATGATGGCGCGGACGATGCGGATGTAGTGGGTCAGCGGCAGCACCTCGCCGAGATACTGCGCCCAGACCGGCATGCCTGCGAACGGAAACATGAATCCGGACAGCAGAATGCTGGGCAGGAAGAACATCATCGACATCTGCATCGCCTGCAACTGGTTCTGCACGATGGTGGAGAAGGTGTAGCCGATCGACAGGTTGGTGGTGATGAACAGCGTCGTCAGAACAGCCAGCAGCGTCACGCTGCCGAGAATCGGCACCCCGAACAGCAGGACCCCGATGCCGACGATCAGCGAGGCCTGGATGAAGCCGACGATCACATAGGGAATGATCTTGCCGAACATCACTTCCACCGGCTTGATCGGCATCGACAGCAGGCTCTCCATGGTGCCGCGCTCGATCTCGCGCGTCACCGACAGCGCGGTGAAGATCAGCATGGTCATGGTCAGGATGGTGCCGACGAGGCCCGGCACGATATTGAGCCGCGACTCGGCCGCCGGGTTGTAGCGGGCATGCGCCCTGATCTCGAACGGCATCGCGGGCGGATCGCCGATGTGGAGGTCGTGGGCGAGCGCGGTCTGCACCACCACGCCGAGCGAGCCGAGCGCAGCGCCGGCCGCAACCGGATCGGTCGCATCCGCCGCGACCAGCAGCGCCGGCTTGTCGCCGCGCCGCACCGCACGCTCGAAGCCGCGCGGGATCTCGACCCCGAACAGCACCTTGCCGGATTGCAGCAGGTCGTCGAACTCGGCGACGCTGTGCACTTCGCGGGTGAAGCGGAAGTAGCTGGTATTCTCCAGCGCCTTCAGCACCGAGCGCGCCAGATCGCTCTCCTCCTGTATCAATACCGCCGTCGGCAGATGACGCGGCGTGGTGTTGATGGCATAGCCGAACAGCAGCAATTGCATCACCGGGATCATCACGATCATCGCGAACGAGACGCGGTCGCGGCGGAGCTGGATGAATTCCTTGACCAGCATCGCATAGCTGCGCCGCCAGAAGCCGAAGGCCGGCTCCGGGACGTCGCGATTCTGATTGGCCGCCTCGGTCGCACTCATTGGAAATTGTCCTTTGAGCGGTTCATGAGATCGATGAACACGTCTTCCAGCGACGGCTCGCTATCCTGCCAGTGCCGTCCGCTTTGTACTGCGATAAGGCGCGATGGTCGCCTCCAGCGCGGATTTGTCGCGCCCCGAGACGTGCAGGCTGGTGCCGAACGGCGCCACCATGTCGACGCCGGGCTTGCCGGCAAGCTCTGCCGCAAGCCCGTTGAGGTCGTCGCCGGAAACCGTCCAGGTCGACAGCGCCGATTTCGCGATCACCTCGTCCACCGTGCCGTGCGCCAGCAGATGGCCATAGGCGATATAGGCGATCTCGTGACAGCGCTCGGCCTCGTCCATGTAATGGGTCGAGACCAGCACCGTCAGCCCTTCGGCGGCGAGCGCGTGGATCTCGTTCCAGAAATCGCGCCGCGCCTTGGGGTCGACGCCGGCGGTCGGCTCGTCCAGCAGCAGCAATTGCGGATTGGGCAGCGTGCAGGCGCCGAGCGCCAGCCGCTGCTTCCAGCCGCCCGAAAGCTCGCCGGCGAGCTGCTCCTCGCGGCCGCTCAGGCCGATGCGCTGGATCATGTCGCGCGCCGCGCCCCGTGCGTCGCGCATGCCGTAAAGCCGTGCGACGAATTCGAGGTTCTCCCGCACCGACAGATCCTGGTACAGGCTGAAGCGCTGCGTCATGTAGCCGACCAGGCGCTTGATCTTGTCGGCGTCGCGGCGGATGTCGTAGCCGAGGCAGGTCCCCTCGCCGGAATCCGGCGTCAAGAGTCCGCACAGCATGCGGATGGTGGTGGTCTTGCCGGAGCCGTTGGGCCCAAGGAAGCCGTAGATCGAGCCGCGCTTCACCTGCATCGAAAGGTCATGCACGACCTCGCGGCCGCCAAACGATTTTGACAGGCCCTCGACGTTGATGGCGATGTCGGGGCCTGATACGGGAGCCGAACTCATCGCTTGTCCGCCATTGGCGTTCGAGGATTGAGAAACACGCTGATCGGCTGGCCGACGCGCAGCACATCGGGCCGGCTCGGCCGCGCCTGGATCAGGTAGACCAGCTTGTTACGCTCATCGAGGCTGTAGATGACCGGCGGGGTGTATTCGGCGGTGGTCGCGATGAAATAGATCTTCGCCGTGAGATCGGCCGCGCAATTGTCGCAGGTCACCTTCACCTCGTCACCGATCGCAAGCTTCGGCAGTTCCGTCTCCGGGACGAAGAAGCGCAGCTTCATGTTGCCGGGCGGCATGATCGACAACACCGGCCGCTGCGCCGGCACCATCTCGCCTTCGCGGAAATAGATCTGCTGGATGGTGCCGCCGACCGGCGCGAAGCCGCTGCGCCGCGCCAGCCGCGTCTGCGAGGTGTTGATGCGAGCTTCCGCCACGCGTAGCGCCGAGGTCGCGGAATCGAGATTGGCCTGCGTGCCGGAACCGGTCTTGCTCAGCGACGATGCGCGGTCAAAGGTCTGCTGCGCATTGGCGAGCGTCGCCTTGTTCTGATTGAGGTCCGCCTGCTGCAAATCGTCGTCGACGGAATAGAGGTGATCGCCGGGCTTGACCTCGTCGCCCTCGCGCACGTTGAGCTTGATGATACGGCCGGTTTCGTCGGGGCTGACGAAGATCATGTCGGCCTCGACCCAGCCCTGAAAACCCGGATCCTTGCGCTCCTTGCAGCCGGTGAGCACGGCGGCGAGCGCCAGCACGGCCAGGATTGTCGTCATTCGCGACGAGGTCATGTCGTCCTCCGTTCGCCAAAAATCAGATCGAGATGCACCCGAAACATTTCGAGGGCGTCCAGTGGCGCATGTCTGCTGAAAAGGCTCTGCCAGATCACGGCGATCAGCGCGGGCGCCACCATGATTTGCGGAAACCGCGCCAGGTCTTTCTGCTTGATCTCGCCGCGCGCAATGCCGAGTTCGATCAGCGCGCGCATGCCGCCGAGGCCTCGCGACACCACTTCGCGGTAGTAGAAGTCGGCCACGGCTGGAAATCGCGGCCCCTCGGCCACGATCAGGCGCACGAGGTCGCCGCGCCGCGTGGTCGCCACCTCCTCGATGAAGGTTTTGGCAAAGCCCTCCACCATGTCGCGCACCGACGTCCCGGGCTGAGGTGGTGTGCCCCAGAGACGGGTGATCATCGGCACGATGGCGGTCCGGATCAGCTCCTCGAACATCGATTCCTTGTCCTTGAAGTGCAGATAGATCGTGCCCTTGGCGACGCCGGCGCGCCTGGCGACGTCATCGAGCCGCGTCGCCGCAAACCCGCGCGCAATGAACTCGTCCATCGCCGCCTCGATGATGGCCCCGCGCCGCTCGGCCGCGCGTTCGGCCCGGTTGGAGGCGGGCTTGGGCGGCGCCGGAGCGGCCGCTGCCGTCTCCCCGGCCCGGCGATTGGCGGGTTTCGGGGCGGATTTCCGGGTTTTCTTGGCGACTTCATTTGTCATGCCTACAATATGACTGACTGGTCAGTCATTGTCAATTTGAACCCGGGAAGCGGCCTTTCACATGGGCGTGACCGAAACCTCGATCGCGCTGCTGGCTGGAGGATTTTGCGCGGCTCCCAGGGCGCGTCATACGCCACAGATGCGGGGTATCCGGTACGCCGCGGCTTATCCGCGTCATTGCAAGCGAAGCGAAGCAATCCACCTCGCGCGCAGGAAAGATGGATTGCTTCGCTGCGCTCGCAATGACGGCTGGTTCGTAGGATGGGTGGAGCGAAGCGATACCCATCAAGGCCACGGATGATGGGTTTCGCTCCGCTCTACCCATCCTACGCAGATATGACTTCGCTTTCTCGCGACGCACTGCGCCCGAGGTTTGTTCAAACTTCCCTCCCCGAAAATCGGAGGGTGCAGGGAATGCCGGGTGCACGCTGCACCCGCGGTCTCGTGTGCAATGTGTGCATAAAAATGCGCACACGAGCATACAGGTACAGTCGGAACACTCCGGCATTCCCTGCGCAATGGCTTTACGGCTTATGCCTTGCTCTCCCTGGAGACGAATTCCTTTTGCCTCCATCGCTGCCGGCTTGATGGCTAAACTGATCCGGTTGGATCAAATTCGCCACCGGCAGCTTGACACCAGCCACGGGTGCCAGGACCACACGGTTTTGCCGTACGCGTCAGCGTCGTACGTCCTGCGCGACGTGAACCGCTCACGGGTTTACCCCGCCCTGCAGCCACCTTCCGCGCCGACGCCTCGCGTCCACCGCATCCCGCCTCGCGTTCGTGACGATCGCGATACGCCCCTCTTGTCGAGACGGGACGCGCGGAAATAGCCACTGATTTGGGGTGAATGAGAAGAAGTATATATTTTCGAGGACAACTGGACGACCCAAATCAGATTAAATCCGTTCAGCAAATTAGATTTTACGCGCACCGCGATTGCGCCGCGCCGGTGAGCACCTCTCGCATCTCATACGCCTTATCTGGACTTGCGCGACCCGGCTGATGACATCAGTCGATTTCAGAAGAGGCAATGCCTGGTTACGCCCATGACTTCCGAGTTCGACTTAGCCGGAAGTAGGCTCGCCAATATTGTCGTCCTTGCTACAGTTGCGGGAAGCGCGCCGTTCATTTCTTGATTGCAGAAGCGCGCGGATTGCACGTTACAATGGAGGACGCAGATGGGCAGGCTCTCTCGGCAATTCTCTCGGCCGTTCTCGGCCGTTTTCTTGGCGCTGGTGGCCACGGGGCAAGAACAAATCCGCTGATGACGCGGAGCTTTCAGTTGAACGATTTGAAGGTGGAGATCGGCGTCAGGTGCTGCAGGCGCTCTCCGCCTTTGCCGGCGGCGGCGCCCTGGCCGCGATGTCACACCCCGCCGAAGCCAAGGATGCGAGCGAGCTGCCGGCCCCCAAGCGGGCGCTGACCGGCCGCGATGAGGCCGGCAAGTCGGTGTTCAAGTCCTTTGACGTCACGTCCAAGGTGGTGGAGATCGATTCCAATCCGGGACTGACGTTCTATGAACTCTACATGACGGAGGGCGTCCCAGGGCTCACCGGCCTGGAGCCGGACCCGATGCTCAAGGGCACGAAGGCCTTTCCCGGCCCAGGGGGCACGATGTTTCGTCTTATCTCGTATCCGCCGAAACGCCCCGAAGGCTACAAGCCGCCGCCGGGCGTCACCTTCGAGAGCGCGCTGAAAGAATTGTCGGACAAGGTCCCCGGCATGGGTGACCATTTCGAGCGTGGCGCGCCGGGCATGCACACATCAGACACCATCGATTACGGGGTCGTGGTTCGCGGCGAGATGACGCTGGAATTGGACGACGGACAAAAGGTGCATTTGCGCCAGGGCGATTGCATCGTGCAAAACGGGACGCGCCATCGCTGGCGCAACCCGCTATCGGAGCCCTGTCTGATGGCCTTCGTCTCGGTTGGCGGGAAGCGCGGCTGACCTCGGCGCCTTTCAACCAGGGCACCAGGAGGAAGGCCGGACTTCCGAAGTCGGACGCGTGTCCGGCGTCAGCCTCCGGCTTTTCGCCCGCCGGCACCGGGCCTTCATGGCCTCGATACACATCCAACCAAAGCCCAATGGTGTAGAAGATATGTCCGCCGGTATTGTCAGAGCCTGTCGACCGAAGCCCCTTACCTGCCGGGAAACAAGAGGGTGATTGCATGACGCCAGACGCCGTAGCCTTAGCCGCCATCGTCATCCTGATTTTTCCGATGGGTTACTTTTTTCTGGCGGCGCCCGCCTTTCTGCTGGTGAAGCTCGACATTCCACCTGTCACCCAGCTGCTGCGCGGCATGTTCAATGCCCATTTTCTGATGACGAGCATTGCCGCCGTCATCGGGGTGCTGGCCTTTGCTGCGGCCGGTCGGCTGGTTTTCGTCATCGGCATCGGCTTGATCGCGGCGTTCGCGGTCTGGGGGCGCCGCTGGTTTCTGCGGCAGTGGGATGCCCAGCTCAGCGCCAGGGATGCCGGCGACGCCGCTGCAGTGCGCCGGCTGCGGCGGCTGCATTGGGGCGGCATGCTGTGCAACGCGATCCTGCTTTTCGCTATCGTCGCCAGCATTCCTTACGTCAGCGCCAGGGCGACTTGATCGAGTTCGCTGTTAGCCAAGGGTTAAGCTATGCCGTCCGCGGACGTAGGCCGCCGCAAGGCTTTTTCTTGGGCAACAACTCCTTCCAGCCGCGAAATGTTCTCCAGCAGGCGCTGGCTGGTCAGGACGAGAAAGTAATAACCGAATTGCGGATTTTGAAAGTAGATCTCGAGCAGCCGTTCATAAGTTATGGTCATCACTTGCCCGTCTTCGATGCATTCGACGGTCGCGGTTCTCCGCTGATTGGGAGTAAGGAAGCCGAGTTCGCCCATGAGACGTCCCGGCGGAAGCTCCACGCCGATTTCCTTGACCAAAAACCTTCCCGTGACCGTCAGGAACATTTCGGAAGCTGCATCATCCTTCTTGAACAATTTATCTCCCCGGCGGTATCTGCGCTCGGTCATGAAAGGTTTTAGCCATTCCAAGGAGGTGTCGCCCTCCGTCGCGATACGTGCCCTTTTGATCAGATTGAGCATTTGACGGAGGCGGATTGCATTGATCGGCAGCAACAACAGATAGAGGAAGAAAGCCCCGACGTTTCCCGAGAGCGCGCCATAGGCGACGAAGAACATGCAGCCGACCATGTTCGCCACGCGCAGCGGCACTATCGTCTGCATCAGCAGGGTAGCGACAAGAAAGATGGCGCCAACCAGAGCGAACATATTGGCAAGCGTGATGTTGGCCAGCACAATTTCCAGCAGCCGGCTGAATAGTGCGTCGTAGGTGATGTTGTTGGGATCGAGACCCATCTGAATCAGAATCTTTGCGATCCTGAGATTGTCCGCCGCCGTATCAAGAATGCGGTCGAGTATCGTCGACAAATCTACGCTGCTGGACTTCATCGGATCATCCCCCGCGAAAGCCGTCGGTACTCGTCGGATATACCGGATACTGATAATCGAAGTCGGATAATAACCATTGAGTAAAATCACTCCCAGTCTCGATGCAATCGATCAATCTTACCTCGGGCAGCGGTGGTTTCGGTAACGCTCTCTCTGATGGTTTTTGCCGTCGAGTCTGCCCCTAGTTGAAAGAAGACAACCAGGGAAGCGACGCTTTGACCCAACTGAGAGATGTCATCGCTCCAGATGATGGGCACCTGAGACCACCCGCTGGCCCTTACAGTGTGCTACTCTGAGCCGGCACGACCCCCTGTCTTCAGCCAGGAACCGTCGCACCGTGACCCACTATAATAACCAGGCACGGACCGAGGAAAGCCGCTTCCGCGGTGCCCTGGACGATGTGATAATCATCCCACTTGTTTTTTTCGCGCTCGCCGCAAACAAAATCCTGCGTTTCACTCTTTCGATCTTGATGCGGCTGCTCGACTACGCCTTCCCTTTGGCAATGCAGATTGTCTGGCTTCCGCTCTTCGCGGCCAGGGTTCTTGGCAATGTCATCGTTACTGTCATAAACGGCGCGTTGCGCTTCCTCCCCCTTTCCGAGACGAAACGTCGGCAGTGGAGTATATCGATCCGCCGGAACTGGTCGTGGCTCCGGCGGAAGATTAGCTATCGGGCGTTCGAACATGCTGTGTACATTGCCTTTGAAAGCGGCATGGCATGGGTGTTCCGAAAATGCCGACATCTCACGCCGAACACCGCATTGCTCGTGATCCTGGGCGCGGTACTTTGGCTCCCGATCTCATTCGGGGCTGCAACGGCGATGCACGCGGTATTGTTTGCCAAGGTCACGTCCTGGCCAGCTTGGATGCAACTCTTGCATCCGCTGGCAACGATCATCGCCAAGAGCAAGCTTTTGGTGCTGCCGGTGTACCCGGCAGCTTGGCCACAGGCCAAAAAGCATCCGTTCGTTCAGCTCGTCTTCAAGGGCTATGAAACCATCAAGTGTCTGTATGTGATCAAAAAGTTCGGTTTTCGCTATCGGCAGGCAGAGACCGCCGGCGTCGCGGCGGTTGAGAAGCTCGAGCGCACCGCAGGCCTCGCATGGGTGGCAAGGTGGCTGCGCAAGGCGCATGTCGCCGAACATTTCGGTGTCGAAAAGCCCACCCAGAAATTGCGTTCGTTCTTCTCGCGATGGTCAATTCAGTTCTCGGCCGAATACTACGAAGCGAAGGAACGGCAAGTCTCGGGTATCCCATCATTAAACAGCAGCAAGCTGCGAACGCTGAGATGATCATCAATCTCGCGCGGTCGATGGCCGTAGCGGATCCCGCCTTTCTCGAAGCTGCCGACTCTATAGCGGATGCGGGCTCAAGAGCGCGGTTCCCGATCGCACTCAGCCCTTGCGCATTTTGCCGAGCAGGTAGTTGTCGTAATAGTTTTCCGCGATCTGCGTGTAGAACAGCACTTCCTTCATGTATGCGTCGTGGCTCTCTTTGGTCTTCTTGAAGAGCGCGCTCTTCTCGGCAATCTCGTTCAGATGGTCCTGGGTGGCTTTGTAGCAGGCCTCCATGACCGGTTGCGGGAACGCGCGCAGTTCGGCCCCGCCCGCGACCAGCCGCTTCAGGGCAGCCGGATTGACGCTGTCGTATTTTTCGATCATCCACGCGCCCGCGGCCGAACCGGCCTGGTTGAGGACCGCCTGGTATTGCTTGGGAAGCGAATTCCACTTCTCTTCGTTGACGATCATATGCAGCATGGCGCCGCCTTCCCACCAGCCGGGGAAGTAGTAGTACTTCGCCACCTTGTAGAAACCGAGTTTTTCGTCGTCATAGGGACCGACGAACTCCGCGGCATCGATCGAGCCCTTCTCCAGCGCCGAATAGACCTCGCCGCCCGCGATCTGCTGCGGCACGATGCCGAGTTTTGCGAGCACATGGCCGCCCATGCCCGCGATGCGGAACTTGAGGCCTTGGAGATCCTCTGGTGTCTTGATCTCCTTGCGAAACCAGCCGCCCATCTGCGTGCCGGAGTTGCCGCACAGGATCGCATGCGTCTTGAAAGGCTTCAGCGCTTCGTTGCAGAGCTCGGCGCCGCCGCCGAACGTCCACCAGGAATGCTGATGGCGATGGTTCATGCCGAAGGGCGCGCCCGTCGCATAGGTCAGCGCCGGCTCCTTGCCGATGTAGAAATAGAGCGGCGTCTGCGCCATCTCGACGGTCGCGGAGCTCACGGCATCGAGCGCCTGCAGGCCGGGCACGATCTCGCCCGCCGCAAAGGTCTGGATCTGAAACTTGTTGTCGGTGGCGTCAGCCACGTATTTCGCAAATGTCTGCGCGGTGCCGAAGATGGTGTCGAGCGATTTTGGAAAGCTCGAGGTCAGGCGCCACTTGATCTCGGGTGCTGCTTGCGCGATCGCAGGCGCCGCAACCAGCGTCGTCGCGCCGGCCAGGGCGCCGCCTTTGAGGAACGTACGGCGTTTCATGTGCTCACTCCCTTAAATCCATTGGCGCGGGGCAAGGAGCCTTCCGTGACCATTTGACCCCCAGCATAACGAACTTCGGGGCATGCGTGGAAGCGCGAAACTGATCAATTTGGTCTGGCGTCGCCTTACACCAATCCATGGCGCAGCGCCGCAACTCCCGGTGGCACATCGTCTCAGGCAGGCTGTCGGGCTTGAAACCGCCCCGATGGCATCCGCATTATTTGCCGCAGGGGTGCCGTATCCAGAGCGCCCTCACTTGGGAGGATACAGATGAAAGCATTCACATTGGGTGCGGCGATCGCGCTTGTGTTTTCCGCCACCGCCTACGCGCAGGCACCAACCTGGACCGTTCCGGAGGAAAGCCAGCGCTGTCCGTCGAAATGGGGCGCGGCCGACGAGCGCGGCTCGGGCAATCACCAGAAGCCCGCGGCCGTGATGAACGCCGCGAAGCTGATCAAGACCGGCGAGGTGATCGAACTCGCGCACGTGCTCGGCCCCAGCATGGCGTTCTTCGGAACGCGGCGCTTCGACGTGCACGCCAAGCGCACGTTCATGAACCAGTTCTCCAACATGCGCGGCTCGAACGAAGAGCTCGTCGTTACCGAGCTCGGCCAGGTCGGCACGCAGTTCGACGGTTTTGCGCACCAGACCCATCTCAATAGCTGGTACAATTGCCAGAAGGTCGACGAGAACGTCGACCGCTCCGGCTTCAAGAAGTTCGGCATCCACAATGTCGGCGCGCTGTTCACGCGCGGCGTGCTGATCGACGTCGCCGGCTTCAAGGGCGTCGAGATGCTGGGCGACAATTACGAAATCACGGTGGAAGACCTCGAGGGCGCCCTGAAGAAGCAGAACCTGACGCTGCAGCCGGGAGACGCCGTGATCATCCACACCGGCTGGGGCAAGCTCTACGGCAAGGACAACCCGCGCTACGTGAAATCCTGCCCGGGCATCGGCGTGCCGGCCGCGCTCTGGCTTGCCTCCAAGGACCCGATGCTGCTCGGCGCCGATAACTGGCCGGTCGAGGTCGCGCCCAACCCGGACAAGCAATTGTCGCTGCCGGTGCACCAGGTCGCGCTGGTGGTGAACGGCATCCATCTGCTGGAGAACCTCAAGCTCGACGAGCTCGCGCAAAAGGGCGTCAGCGAATTCGCCTTCGTGATGCAGCCGCTCAAGATTCAGGGCGGCTCGGGCTCGACGGTGTCGCCGATCGCGGTGCGGTAGCGGCGGTTCGTCGATTTCGGCAAGCTTGATGCTTCTGATATCGCAAACCACCATGACGCTCGAACGCAGCGTACGTCCGCTAACTGGAGCGGACGTCGCGAAAGCGTATCAAACGGTCCAGCCGCCTGCCCCGCCAATCATGACGGATCGTCGGAACCCGGATGAGGGCATGGCGTTGGCTCACGTCGGATCAAGACTCCGCCGTGGGCCATAAACTCCCACGCACATGACAACGGAGGTTCGCCGTGCCAGCTTCTGCCGAAATGAAAGACCACGTTTACAAGATCCTCGAACTCGTCGGATCTTCCGAAAAAAGCATCGAGGATGCCATTCAGAATGCGATCACCCGCGCATCCAAAACCATTCGCTTCATGAAATGGTTCGAAGTGGTGCAAACGAGAGGCCACATCGAGGATGGGTCCGTGCGCCACTACCAGGTCACCTTGCGGGTTGGATTTACCCTGGAGGGGTAATTCCCGGCGAGGCGGCAGGACGAGCAGAGTGCGTCAGGAAGCCGACGCTTCTACCGCGTGCGGCCTCGCTTGCCGGCTGATCAAACGGCGCTCACCCGGGCAACAGCTTCCGGCACAAAACTGACATGGAGGCGAAGCATGGACGTCCGTTATTGCGTGCTCAGCGATACATCGGCGCCCGCCGGGCCAGCGCGCTCTCTCAACTGATCGAACTCGCCAGGCTGATAGGTGGCCCCATCGGGCGTCACGATCTCGACGTTCCAGCAGCCGTCCGAGATCAGCTCCGTGGCTTTCTTCAACGCAGCCGGAACCGAACCCCGGTTGAGGGTCACGTTTCCCGCCGTATCCTGCGCAGTAATCAGAAATCTCATAGGACCGCCTCCCGGCGCAAGCCGCTGGCCATTCTGGCTTGGCGCGCGGCGGCGTCAAGGGCATAACCAGAACTTACATTTCCAGATCATGTGTGATTTTGGACGTCATCGCTATCCGGGCACCTCCACCTTCCCTGTCAAGCAACCTCTTTCACATCCGGGCACTCACTTCGCAAACGGGTTCACCCAGCCTCCCCTGCCCGCCGGCGCACGCGGCGGGTAGGCCGCCTCGAGATAGTTCAGGACCTTTTCGCGGTCCTTGGCGTCGAGCGGCGGCATGTTGTGGCGGCGGATCATCAGGTTGATCGAATCCTCCCACTGCGCGCGCGTCATGCCCTGCTGCGCCACCAGTTTAAAACCGTGGCAGGCGGTGCAGGCGTAGAAGGTTTCGTCGCGGCCGGCGCCCGCGGCGAACTCCTCCGGGCTTTCGTCGCGCGGGGTGAAGCCCGTTTGCGCCATGGCCGGCGCGATCAAGAGCATGCCGGCCAAGGCTAGCCACGCCAAACGCAGCATCATCCCACCAGCACGGCGATGCGGTGCATGGCGTTGCCGCCATAGCCTTGCGGATTCCAGAAGCCGGCCTGATGCGGCTGCATCGCGCCCCTGGAATCGGTGGCGCGCGCCCAGATTTCGAAATAGCCGTCGGTTGGCAGTTTGATAGTCGTAGTCCAGCGCTGCCAGTCATATTTGTTCTTCGGCTTTTCCAGCTTAGCCCGCTGCCAGCTCGCGCCGAAATCGGTCGAGATATCCACCTGCTTGACGGCGAGATCGCCGGCCCAGGAGGCGCCGCGCAGTTTCAGCTCCTTGGTGCCGGCGGCGAATTTTGCGCCGTTCGCCGGATTGGTGATGATGGAGCGCACCGGCATCGATTCCAGGATGCGGAAATTCGCCGGATCGCCCTTGTCGCCGGGCACCATCGGCTTGATCGCCGTGCGATAGGAAAATTCCGTCATGCCGGGGCCGTCATGCTCCTTGTCGCGGATAGTGATGCGCGTCAGCCATTTCTGCGAGGCCGAGCCGGCCCAGCCCGGCACGACCAGGCGCACCGGCCCGCCATGGATGTTCGGCAGCGGCTTGCCGTTCATGGCCCACACGATCATCGTGTTGGGGTCCATCGCCTTTTCGATGCGCACGCCGCGCGAGATGGTCGGTTTTGCGGCGTCGCCCGACAGATGCAGATCGGCCGCATAATGCGCGGTGTATTTTGCGCTGGGCTTCAGGCCGGCCTTCTTCAGCAGATCGGCGAGCGGCACGCCGGTCCATTCCGCGCAGCCGGCGCCGCCATTGGTCCACTGGTTGCCGCGCGCCGGCGGCGAGAACGCCGCGCGGCCGTTGCCGCCGCATTCCAGCACCATGCGGCGCGTCACGGCTTTGTACTTCGATTTCAATTCGCCGAGCGTGATCTCGATTCTGTTGTTGACCTCGCCGTCGATGGTGATCTTCCAGGCGTCGGGATCCTTTGTCTCCTCGGGGATCTGGCCGTTGTTGCGGATGTAGAATTTCTCGATCGGCGTGGTGTCGTCGTCGAGCAGGCTTTCCGGCGTCTCGGCCACCAGCGGCTTTTCGCCGAGCAGGACGAGGCCTTCGTTCTTGCCGGGGAATTTCAGGTGCTGCGGCCCCTTGGCCGCCGCGGGCGCGGCGGCCGGAGCCGCCTGCGCGTGGGCCTGGGGAATGCCTATGCCGTTGCGCGACAGCGGCAGCGCGCCGCCGATGACGGCGCCGATCGCCGCCAGACCCGAACTGCCCAAAAATCTGCGACGGCTGGTCTCGAAGTTGTTGCCATCAGCCGTATTGCCCCCGGTTTCCCGCGCCATGACGTCTCTCCCTTATTGCCCGCTCCCGGGCTTTCTTGGCCGGTTTCCCCTTCGGGAATCCCGACTGGGCGGAGTATTTGCGTTTTGCAGCCGTGCCGCAAGCTGGCCGGGGAAGCCGCTGGTGGCGCAATTCCGTTCCGCGCTGCCGCCAGTCACCGGGAAAGGCCGCGAATACCCCGCCGCTTGCGGGAACAACCTCTGCTGCATGCTGTTGACTCATCAAGTCATAAAGCTGGAGCGAATCCATGCGGTATGTTTTGGCCGCGCTCCTCGCAGTGAGCGCACTAGCCGTTCTCCCGGCGAGATCTGAAGAAGCTGAGCCTGGAACGAGTCTCGCCTTACTGGAACGAAACGTCACGACGGGCTTAAGCCGGGCCGTTCATCCCGATCGAGAACGAAACACGGCGTTGATCAAAGAGGATGAATTCGAGACGCCGGAGACGATTGCGATCATCGAAAAAAATCGCGAAGACCGCGAACGTACCGTTGTCATGGACCGGTAGACTTTTTTAGGACTACGGCCGCCGCGCGACGTAGCCGTAATAGTTGCTGGCGCCGAAGAAGACCCCCGCCACGGAGTCAAGCCGGAGGCCTTCGGCCCAGGCATCTGCCTCCTGCTCCGTCATGATGCCGGACTTGGGAACCAACCGGCGAAAGGACTCGATGGCGGGCGCCCAGAAGTCCGCCTTGCCCACTTCGGCAAGGACATAGGAAAACGACGTGATCAGCTGCAAGCCGGCGGCCTGCAGCAAACGCGGCATCTGCCGCATCACCCGCGGACTGGTCACTACGCCGCTGATGATGGCTTCATCGTAGACTTTTCCTTTTGCAGGGTCCGCGTGCCCGAACGTCATGGAGGCATAATCGCCGTCGAAAATGCCGATCATCCCGCCGGGCCGAACGAGGCGCGCAGCTTCGCGCACGACCGCCAGCGGATCATCGACATGGCTTAGCAGCGTATGCGCAACCACGGCGTCAAAAACGCCATCGCCGAGATCAAGTCTGCGGCTATCGCCTGCGCGAAACTCCACACGATCACGCAACCCTTCGTCCGCCGCCAATCGGGCTGCCGTCTGGGCCAATGTAGGGCTCAGATCGATGCCGAGCACTCGGCCCGAGAAATCGCGGCGGCGAGCGATCGCGCGGGCGGCGACACCGGTGCCGCATCCTATGTCGAGCACGGTCTTGGCTGTGTCGATCGACATGGCGTTCAGATAGTCGATCAGCATCTTTTCGAACGCCGGATGCCTGCCGCGCGTTTCCAGCCGCGTGACGATGACCTGCAGCAGCGAATCGTCGAGGCTGTCGGTCACCGCATAAGGGTCACTCGACTTCATGCCACCCTCCCGGCACTCGATATTCTCTCAGGGATTAAAGCACGGATCGACGGTCGAGTTGGCGAGCCTCACCATGACGTGAACGTCCGTTCCCGGGCACCTTTGAGACATGCCCTCCGATCCTGAGAATGTCCGTTCGCTGGGGTAGATTGGAAGTCGGCGTGGTCCAGTCAAACCGACGCGAATGACCCTAAGCGGTCATGCGACGCCTCATACGTTTCTTCAGATATTTTCGGTCGGGCGCTGCAATTCCATGCAGCGTTTCGCGGCGCTCTTCAAGCCAAACGAGCCGCTTGAACGCAATCTTGCATAAGGAAGCCGAGACATCGGTTCTTCCTGCACGCCACTTAAGAGACTGATCTGTCCGTTCAACTCCGACAGGGTCAATTTCGCAACTTCCTCATCGGTAGCCGCCACTGCTGATCGCGTTCCCATGACCGAAGTTCTCTGCGTACTTTAGTGGGTGGACGGTCTTCCTTTGGCGTCCGATCCGCAACAGCCGACGCATGCCGAGACCGGCGATGACGAAGAGCAGCGCAAAATCCGGCAGAAAAAGAATTCCGTAGGGCCACAGGTTGACCTTCTCGCGCGGGCGGACGGTCAAGCCATTGACGATGAGCGGCGCTGTAGCGGTCGCGTCGTCGTCGGTTGTTGGCCGGATCTGCATGGATGTCATATTTCCAATCTACCATGGGTCTTTTGGTGATCGCTCACAACTTCGAAATCCTGGAAGTCAGTGTTCTGTTCTATTAGTCGAAGAGATAGAGTTGACTCCAAATTGCGGCGATGTCCGCTGTTGGGCACGTTTCGGACCTCCGCGACCGGGCTGATGATGTCCGCTGGTTGAAGTGAACAGGACAACGCCCCGTTACGCCGTTACTTCCGAGTTTGACCCGGAGGCGGGCATGGGCTCGCACAGGGTGCCATCAAAGACTAGAAAGCGGTCTCAATAAACATCGAGGTCACGCGCGACGACGACCTTGCCGCCGTAGCGCGACTGCACTTCAGCGAGCAGCTCTTCGGGCGAGGAATTCGCGGCGTCGGCTTGAAAGTTCGGGTTCACGCGCGGCCGCAACGAAATCGAGGCGTGATACAGAACCAGCAGCTTGGGTTTGGCCTGGGCGGCGAGTTCGGCAAGCTGGGCCGTCGAGGTGTGATACATCCCGGCAAAGGCCTGGAACATCGCCGGACGGGCGGCGAGCGCGGTGAGCGTATTGACCTCGTGGATGAGGACATCGCAGGCGTTGCACGCATCAATCGTTGCCTGGGTTGGCGCGGTGTCGCCGGTGATCACGATGCTGCGGTCGGCCGTATCGAACCGGTAGCCGTAGCTCTCCATCGCGTGTTTGGTGGCGAAGGCTGTCACGGTGACGTTTGCATCCCTGTAGACAACGCCGGCCGTGATCTCATGCGCGTTGACCCACGACCCTTGCGGAAACTCACGCTGGTTTCCATGTGGATTTGTGCGAGTCCTGATGTCCTCCCCGTAAGCAAGAAGGATGTGCTCGGTCATCGCCTTGATCCCCTTGGGGCCATGGACTTCCAGCGGGATTTTGCGGCCGATGACCCAGGGCGTCAGGATGAGATCGGGGTAACCCACCGTGTGATCCGAGTGCAGGTGCGTCACGAAGACCACACGCAAGCTGACCGGCTCAAGGGCGCGAATACCCTTGTCGAGAGCCGCTGCCTTTGCCCGCCGCACGACGCCCGCGCCGACATCAACCAAATAGGCCGTGCCGTTGACCACGACCGCGGTGGCCGGCCCGAAGCGATCCGGGTCGGGACCCGGCGTGCCGGTTCCAAGCATGACGATCTGGGTGGCCGATGGGGACTGCGCTTTGGCAGAATGGCCAGGCTGAAGAATACCGATCAGTGCAGCAGCGCCGATCATTGGCAGTGTACGAACACAGTTTCGCATGATGGCATGCCTCCGTGGCGGCTGATGGGCTCATTCGATCAATAACAGACCGCGTTTCTTTTTCCCGTCCCAGGTGTCCATCGCTGCAAACAAACGGGCGCGTTCGACAAGCCAGGGTTGATAATCGCGGTTCACGTCCAGGACGAAGACCAGGTCCTCCGCCTCCAGGTAGCCTCCGATCGGAGAATGATGGCCTGCGCCGGCTCCGAAGATTTCCTTGCGGCTGAAATTGATGATGTAGCGCCGGCCATGCTCGTTGGCACGCCGCAGGTGCGCTTGGAATTGTTCAGGAGAAAGATCGCGCAACACGCTGACGGTGCGATTTGTCTTCGAACGTGTGACTTCCCCAAGTTCGTCAAGCGTCAACCCCATGAAACAAACGCCGGTCCAGCAACGACCCGTCCCCGCCAGAACCGCGGTCTCGGAAGTTGCCGTTTCGCCGAGGGATCTCAGCGCGTTCGCGATACTGGCGGGGCCGCATAACGAGGGGTTTGACTGCCACGTCAGCTCCCGCTTGAAGGTTGACGCCGCCGGCAACGCCCATGCTTTCTCAACCCCGGCTTCAGACCGGGTAACGGACGAACGAATGGCATCAGGGGGTACTTTGGTCTGGCTGACGACAAGGCTGGCACCGCCAGCCAAAGTAATCAGCGCCAACACGCCAGCCAACAACGCAATCCGTGCCGCTCGGCTCATAAGTTTGAGTTCTCGCTAGGGCAATCACGGACGGATTGTTGGACCGGAAACCGTGTTGCCTTGGACGAACCAGGGAACCTCTATTGCAGGCTTGAGGAAGGATATTTTGGCTAACGCGTTGGCTCTATGAAAGGCTTCACATTTGCAAGCAACCTCGCCTGACCTTCGGGCACCGAAGCGATGGACCAGCCGGGCGGTTTAGCGTTCGCCAATTGCCGATCAAACCTCGAGTAAGGGGCGACGGAGATATCGGCTTCTGGCATGTCGACGTCTCGACAGATGTCCGCTAGTCGGAAGAGCGGACAACGGACGGTCTAGCCGCGAAGCCCGCAAATGACCCATAGCGGGCTTTCGATCCGGCAGCCGCCTAATTGGAAAGGTGCGCTGGCACGCTCTCGGTTCAGCCCTCCAATAGGGCGTAGAATGCATATCCAGTAGAGAAGGAGGGCATGATGAAAGTCGCCTTTCTTTCAACCCTAATCCTAGCACTTTCGACGAGCGCCGGCTTCGCCCAACAGCCCGCGCAATGCCGAAGCTTTGAGGCGACAATTGCGCTTCAGATGACCAAAGAAGGTTGCTCAAGCCAGATCGACCTTTGCACCGTCGGAACAGTCATGAGCAACGAGCCCGCTCTAGGCGGCGCCACGTGGTTTTTCACGGCGCACGGAATGGCCGAAACGGCAGGACTGGCTTCGTTGCCCAAAGCATTGCAATCTTACGCGGGAACGGTGGTAGTCACGACAAAAGGGGGAACATTCACAACCACCACTGCTGGCATTTATGACACCGAGGCGCAGGCCTTCAGCCAGCTGGATAAGATCGTCAAGGGAACTGATCAATTCAGCAACTCCACCGGCCGGCTGATTTTCCTCATCGGCATCGGTCGGCAAGGCGGCAGCTTTAATTCCCACGTTCGCGGCGAGTTGTGCGTGAACGAGTAACGGGACGGATCCGGTAAGTGAGGTGGAACTGGACCACGCGGGACCACAACCGCGCGGCGTTAACGTGGAAACCCGCGGCATTACGGCGCAAACGCCACAAGGGCCTATTCTGGGAGTTGACCCTTGTCGATCTTAGGTGAGCGACTATGTGGCGTCGCACGGTTTGGGCCGCCCATCAAGTAAGGCAATAAGCACTAAAAGCCCGCCCTAACCGGCGGGCTTTTCTCTGCCTACAATCTGCCGCCGCGCCGCTCTGGCCTCGCCACCCACGTAACACTACGGCCCCCGTGGAAAGCGGTGTCCTATTTTCCGGTGCCGTGCAACGTGAGCCGCTTCATCACGAAAGGAATTGGAGTGACGCGGATTGTTTTATTGGCTTTGGTGCTTTCAATTGTGGTCCCAATAGCAACGGCGGTGGCTGGTCCTCTGCGACACTTCATCGGATAGAGCCAGCGACGGGTCTCGTTGCGGGGATCGGGCTGCAGATCGCAGGAGCGGCGGCAAGTAAAAGGCAAAGAGGCCGCCTCAGTTGGCGGCCTCTTCCCATCTAACACTCGCTCTCAGGCGAGCGCCAAAACCTCTGACATTGTTCTGGCCGCCTTTCTTGGCGACCCGCCTCACCTTAGCCTCACTGACTGGCTTTCGAGAGACGGCGGTAAGCCCGGCGGTTCAGATTTTATCAGTCCCGCCCCTAGCTGTGAAACTTCAGCCCGTCGACGATCTTGTCGATCACCTTGCGCTCGGCGCGCATCGCCAGCCCAACCAGGTTGAGCTCGGCGCGGATCACGGCGCTGCACAACCTCGCGGTTGGCGGCGTCATGCGTGGTCTTGAACATGTCCTCGGTATAGACCGCGGGCGTGACGTTGCGCGCCAGCGCCCGTTCGAGCGCGCGGGTCAGCGCCGGACGGTCGGCGCCATAGATCAGGATCGGCTGGCCGATCAGCGACAGATATTTGGTGCCGGAGCCGTCGCCATAGGGCTCGCCGATGCATTCGGGAAACGCCGCGGCGATGCCGCCGGCAAGGAACGAAGCGACGTTGAGCTTCTGCCACGGTTCGAGGTCGGTCCGGATGACGACCGCGATCTTGGTGTCGAATTGCATGATGGCTCCGTTGTCATTCCAAGATGGTCCGAAGGACCAGACCCAGGTGCGCAATTGCGCACCGGGAATTAGATTCGGGCTCGCGCTAACGCGCGCCCCGGAATGACGATAGCAAAATCACCCCCTGGCGTCGCAGGCCCAGGCGCGGATCACGCATTCCTTGCCGCCGAACTCGTAGCACTTCTTGGTCGCGGCGTTGAGCGAGCTGGAAATTTGGGGTTTGACCGCATAGCCGTGGGCGCCGCAGGGGTTGGCCATGTCGACCGCCAGCGCGGCGCAGGCGCGCTTCATGGTGAGCGTGGTGCAGTTGCCCTTGCACTGCTTCAGCGCCGCGGCGCGCGCGGGAGCCTCGGCGGGATAGTCATAGGCATGGCCGTAGGCGCCGCATTTGCCGACGGCGAATGCACCGGCGGCCCAGGCCTTGGTGATGTAGCCCGAGACGCCCAGGATCAGCGTCAGCGCAAGGATAAAGAGCGCGCGGCGTTGCGCCGCCACGGTCGATCTCGTGGAACGGCGTCCTCGCCTCGGGCGACGACGCGACGATCACCTACCAGGTCCGTTACACCGGTGCCGGTGACCACCAGCTCGACAACTCCGCGTGTGTGCCCGTCGAGCAGGCGCTGGACGCCGCTGAGGCTTGCGATGTGGTGCGGGTCCCGGGTTCGGACCTGTCGCAGACGAAGACCTCGGATCCGGCCGACGGTGCCTCCGTTGACGTCGGTGACGAGATCACCTACACCCTGACCTTCACCAACGACGGCCAGGCCGCGGCCACCGTCGACACCACTGATGACCTCACCGAGGTGCTGGACGACGCGACCCTGGTTGATGGTCCGAACGCCGGGAACGGTCTGACGGTCAACCGCACTGGTGACGTGCTGGAGATCACCGGGACGGTGCCGGCCGGGGAGTCGCGGACCGTCACCTACACGGTGGAGGTCAACGCCTTCGAGGACCAGGGCGACCACGTCCTGGCCAACACGCTGGCCTGCCAGCCCGGTGACCCGCCGACGTGTGAGCCGGAGACCACCGAGCACCCGGTGCGACGAGCTGCAGGTCACCAAGACCTCCGACGCCACCGCGGACACCCGGCAGGGCGACACGGTCACCTACACGGTGACCGCGGAGAACCTCGGCACCGGGGACTACACCGCCGCCGAGCCGGCCGTGGTGGTCGATGACCTGGCCGGGGTGCTGGATGACGGCACCTACAACGACGACGCGACCGCCGATCTGGGCGACGACCCGGACTATGACGAGCCGCGTCTGACCTGGACCGGTGAGCTCGCTGCCGGCGAGACGGTCACCATCACCTACACCGTCACTCTCAAGGGCGGCGGCGACGGTGTGGTGCGCAACGTGGCGTGGGCCCCGGACCCGGGCGACCCGCCGGGCCCGACTCCCGACTGCGACCGGGCCACCACCGTGCCCTGCGACAGCGTGGAGCTGGAGCTGCCGCGGCTGTCGCATCATCAAGTCCGCGGACCGCACCGACCTGCCCGCGGTCGGCGAGACGATGACCTACACCGTCGTGGTCACCAACGAGGGTCCGGGCGACTACACCGCTGCGGAGCCGGCCACCTTCGAGGACGACCTGTCCGAGGTGCTCGACGACGCCACGTTCGTCGCCGGTTCCATCAACACCACGGACGGCACGGCCTCGTTCGTCGACCCGACCCTCTCGTGGAACGGCGTCCTGGCTTCCGGTGAGGACGCGACGATCACCTACCAGGTCCGCTACACCGGCGCCGGGGATCACCAGCTCGACAACTCCGCCTGTGTGCCGGAGGACCAGGCCGTTGACGCTGCGACCGCGTGCATCACGGTCCGGGTGCCGGGTTCCGGGCTGGCCCAGACGAAGTCCTCCGACCCGGCCGACGGCACAACGGTCGGCGTGGGCGACGAGATCACCTACACCCTGACGTTCACCAACACCGGTCCTGCGGCCGCGACCGTCAACACCACCGACGACCTGAGCGACGTCCTCGACGACGCCGAGCTGGTGAACGGCCCGACCGCTGAGAACGGGCTGACCGTCAACCGCACCGGCGACGTCCTGGCGATCACCGGCACGGTGCCGACCGGGGAGTCGCTGACGGTGACCTACACCGTCCGGGTCAAGGCTCTCGCTGATCAGGGCGACCACGTGCTGGCCAACACCCTGGCCTGCCAGCCCGGCGATCCGGCCGACTGTGAACCGGAGACCACCGAGCACCAGGTGCGCGGCCTGGAGGTCACGAAGACCTCTGACGCGACCGAGGACTCGCGGCCCGGCGACACCATCACCTACACGGTCACCGCCGAGAACGTCGGCGCCGGTGACTACACCGACGCCGACCCCGCGACGTCACCGACGACCTGACCGACGTACTGGACGACGCCGACTACAACGACGACGCCGCCGCCGACCTCGGGGACGACCCGACGTACGACGAGCCGCGGGTGACCTGGTCCGGCGCGCTCGACGCCGGCCAGACCGTGACCATCACCTACACCGTCACCCTCAAGGGTGGTGGCGACGGATCGGCGGACAACGTGGTCTGGGCCACCGATCCCGGCGACCCGCCGGGTCCGACCCCGGACTGCGACGACCAGGCCACCGACGTGCCCTGCGACGAGGAACACTTCGACCTGCCGAAGCTGAGCATCGTCAAGGACGCCGACCTGGCCGAGGTCAACGCCGTGGGCGACGTGATCACCTTCACCGTGACCGTCACCAACGACGGACCTGGTGACTACACCGCGGCCGCACCGGCCACGTTCGAGGACGACCTGTCCGAGGTGCTCGACGACGCGACGTTCGTCGGTGGCTCAGCGAACGCGGACGTGGGCGCCGCGTCGTTCAACGACCCGACCCTGTCCTGGACCGGCGTCCTCGCGGCCGGTGAGGACGCGACGATCACCTACCAGGTCCGTTACACGGGGGCCGGCGACAAGTCGCTGGTCAACGTTGCGTGTGTGCCCGAGGCCGAGGCGACGGACCCGGCCGAGGACTGCGCGACCGTGACGGTGCCTGGCGCCGGCCTGTCCCAGACCAAGACCTCCGACCCGGCCGACGGCTCGACGGTCGGGGCGGGGGACGAGATCACCTACACGCTGACGTTCACCAACACCGGCTCGGCTCCGGCGAAGGTCGACACCACCGACGACCTCTCGGACGTGCTCGACGATGCCGTGCTGGTGGAGGGGCCGACCGCCGAGAACGGCCTGACCGCTGCCCTCAACGGCGACCAGCTCGCGATCACCGGAAGTGTGCCCGCGGGCCAGACCCGCACGGTCACCTACACCGTCGAGGTGCTGCCGTACGCCGACCAGGGCGACCACGTGCTGCTCAACACCCTGGCCTGCCAGCCGGGCGAGCCGGAAACCTGCGAGCCGGAGACGACCGAGCATCCGATCGGTCACCTGACCGTGACCAAAACCTCGGACGCGGCTGCCGGCATCGACACCGGTGACACGGTGACCTACACGATCACCGTCCACAACGACGGCGCGACCACCTATGACCCCGCCGTGGTCGTGGACGACCTGAGCGACGTCCTCGACGACGCGACGTACGGCGGCGGGAGTTCCGACGTCGGCACCCTGTCGTTCTCCGAGCCGACCCTCACCTGGACCGGCGTGCTCGACCCTGGTGAGACGGCGACCATCACCTACCAGGTGACCGTCACCAACCAGGGTGACCACGACCTCCGCAACGTCGTGACGGTGCCGGACTGCGACGACCCGGGCTGCAACCCGCCGCCCGTCGTGACCGAGCTGCCCTTCGTCGTACCGGACAAGACGACGGACCCGCCGTCCGGCACCGGTGTCCAGGCCGGTGACGTGATCACCTACACGCTGTCGTGGACCAACCACGGCCAGGCGCCCGGTGTCGTGGATGCGACCGACGATCTGTCCGACATCCTCGACGACGCTGAGCTGATCGAGGGACCGACGAGCTCGTCCGACCGGGTGACAGCGACCCTCGACGGCGACACGCTGCGCATCGTCGGTCCGATCGACCCGGACGAGACCGTCACCGTCACCTACAAGGTGCGGGTCAAGCCCGACGGCGAGCGCGGCAACAACCTCTTGGGCAACGAGCTCACGCCGGACACTCCGCAGGTCGAGTGTGACGAGGACGACGAGTGCGACCCCGTGGATCCGCCGGTGACCGAGAACCCCATCGGTGAGCTCGACGACTCGAAGACCGTGGACCCGGAGAGCGGCACGTCGGTGACCGCGGGCGACGAGATCACCTACACCTTGCACTTCACCAACATCGGCACCGGGCCGCTGGACGTCGATCGCGAGGACGACCTCAGCGACGTCCTCGACGACGCCGTCCTGGTCTCCGGGCCGACCTCGTCCGACCCGGCCCTTCAGGTGTCCGGGCCGGACGGCGACGGCCGGATCCACATCAGCGGCACCCTCGAGCCGGACCAGACCGTGACCGTGACCTACACGGTCCGGGTGAAGGACGACGGCAAGCGCGGCAACGACTCGCTCGCCAACTTCCTGGTGGACCCGGGCGAGGAACCGCCGCCGCACTGCAACGTCCCCGACGCGCGGGCCGACGACGATCCAGACTGCACGGAGAACCCGATCAGCGACATCGACGCCGTCAAGGACGTCGACCTGCCGCACGGCTCGCAGGTGCACGCCGGCGACGTGCTCAGGTACACGCTGACCTTCACCAACACCGGCAACGGCGACGGCAAGGTCGACTACATCGACGACATCTCCGACGTCCTCGACGACGCCGTGTGGGTCAGCGGCCCGAACAGCTCCGATCCCGCCCTGGACGCTGTCCGCAAGGGCAAGCAGATCCTGATCACCGGCACCCTGCCGGCCGGTCAGACCGTGACGGTGACCTACGCCGTTCGGGTCAAGCCCGACGGCAACCGCGGCAACGACCAGCTGCTCAACTACCTGAACCCCGACGGCACCGTGTCGCCGACCAACTGCGACCAGGACCGGGACGACTGCACCTTCAACGACATCTCACCCACCCAGGACAACAACACTCCGCCCACCGACCCCGGGGGCGAGCTGCCCGACACCGGCAGCCCGGTCAATCCGTGGGTCCTCGGTGGCGGCCTGCTCTTCGTGCTGATCGGCGTCGGCCTGGTTGTCGCCGGTCGGCGCGGCCGGGAAGAGGCGAGCGGGGCCTGATCGCGCCCGTGAGCGAAGGAGGAAGCCCCGGGTCGCTGACCCGGGGCTTCTTCCTCCGTCTCGGGAATGGATTACGCGCAGACGAGCGGTGTGAAGGTCGTGTCGCCAAGCTCGTCCAGCTCGCCAGTGCCGGAATGTTGACGGTGGGCCTCGGCAGCACCGGTGCCGTCGCCGCAGGGATGATCGGCAGCAAGGGCATCGTGAACAACTCGATCCGATCCGTCGACCTCCGCGACGGGGGCGTCAAGTACCGAGACCTGCACTCGAGTGTCACCGACAAGTTCGCCGACCTGCAGGGTTAGATCGACGCGCTCGAGGCGCGGGTGGCCGACTTCGAGAACAGCAGCACCACCGCCGAGTGGGTGCCCAACGAAGGCGCCGAGATCGTCGATGACACGACTGTCTCGCTCACCATCGAGAACGGTGGCGCGACGTCGATCGAGACGCAGAATCTCAACGTCCCGGGAGCTCCGTCGTTCGTGCCTCAGCGCGGCCGGACTGCGTTCGACTTCGCACTCAACGGGCCGTAGCCGAGGCTGTTGTGAGCGCGGACCGCGAACTTGTGCAGGCCGCGTTGAGGAGTCGTGTACTTGACGATGGAGAAGACCTCGTCGAACTCCTTGGAGAAGACCTTGACGTACCTCCCCCGCCGGTTCTGCTTGTAGGCGATGAACTCGAACCCGTCGATCGGCGGATTCGTGTCACCTGGCGGCGGCTGCCAGGAGACCGTCGCGGTCAGCGGGCCGCCTCTCCGTCCCTGCTTCGCCTGACCGATCTGGGCCTTGCCCGGCAGTGCCTCGGGGTCCGGATCGGTGGCGTCGACGGTCACGTGCGCCAGCGGACCCTCTCCTGCGCTGTTGACGGCGCCGACGGCGAAGTCGTGGCTGCCGGTCGGGATGTTGTCGAGCAGCGCGTTCGTGCTGCCGCCCCCCACGGTGCCGATGAGCGCGTCGTCGGAGTAGAGGTTGTACAGAGTGATGGTGCCGCCGCCGTCGTCGGCCGGAGCGTCCCAGTCGAGGAAGACGACCCCTCCGCCCTCGTAGTCGCCCACGAGGTTCCGCGGTACCGACGGCTCTGTCACCGACGGCAGACCGCACCCGGTGACCTGCAGGGTGTAGGCGCCGACGCTGCCGTAGTCGTTGTAGGAAGTGGACGTGCTCCCCGCGCCGATGCCGTCGATCCGGATGAAGTAGGCCGCTTCGGGGGCGTTCGTCGCCGTCACGGACGCGTCCAGGCCGGTCGCGATGTCGTAGGTCTGTCCGGCAACCGGCGGGTTGCCGGTGGCGAGCACGGTGCCGTTGGCTGAGAGCAGCTCCAGCTGGATGTCCAGGTTGGGACTCACGTCGGCGGTGTTCGCGGTCACGTTGATGGTGCCCGCGCAGTTGCCGAGGCTGTACCAGTCGAGATCGGTCCGGCTGCTGATGAAGGAGGTGCCGTTCGGGACGGGACCGGCAGTCGCAATGGAGTTGCCGGCCTCGTCGGTGCGGAAGGGAGCCCCGCTCTGGCTGATCGTGACGATGTCGTCGGGGTTGGCCTGCCATCCGTCGGGGTCGCCGTCCGGTCCGCCGAGCTTGCCGCCGGGGTACTCGTTGAGACCCCACTGCGTGACCGCTGCGTCGTACGGCGCGCCCATGACCGGCCCCCAGAGGAAGGTGTCCGGTTCCGCGTTGGCGCCGTGGCCCGAGTAGTACCCGAGTGAGGTGGTGCCATCGTGCATCAGGCTGAGGTTGTGGCCCACCTCGTGGGACGTCGCGTCGGCGATGAACTTGGCGTTGTTGGGCCCGAGCGCCTGCGGGAACACCCACGCCGGCTGGGCGATCCCGGTGGCGTCCTCGATGTCGAAGACGTCGAGGAACGCGACGCCGCCGCAGTTGCCGTTGCAGATGTCTTCGATCGCCGAGAAGCTCGGCGAGATCAGCGCCCGGGTGCCGTAGACCTGGTCAGCGGCGTCGG
Organism: uncultured Alphaproteobacteria bacterium; assembly: GCA_963790735.1. Classification (GTDB taxonomy): domain Bacteria; phylum Pseudomonadota; class Alphaproteobacteria; order Rhizobiales; family Xanthobacteraceae; genus Bradyrhizobium. The sequence goes on from CAWBQP010000052.1 coordinate 124,247, forward strand.
TGCGGATGATCGCCGCGTCGCCCGGGTCCTGGGTGGTCACGTCGACGTCGAAGGGGGCGTAGTCCTCGGCGACCCGTTGGAACACGTCCTGGATGAGCATCCGCTCGGTGTCGTTGAAGGCACTGGGGTTGCCGTCCCCACCATCACCGACCGAAAGCCCCCACGCGGGGTGACTGATGCCGTCAGCAAGGGTTCCCCCCTGCGACGTGTTCCACCAGGTGCCGCTGACGACCTGGCCGTTGAAGTCCAGGTAGATCGTGCGCTGCGAGCCGGGCTTGCTGTGCAGCAGGAACGTGTCGCCCAGCGGGAACGCCTGGCCGATCACCGTGGGCGCGTCTGCCGTCTTCGTCGGCGCGGGGTCGACGTAGTAGAGACCGGCGCCGCTGACGCGGAGACTCGGGTCGGCCTTCAGCATCGACCGGAGCTGGGCGTCGGACACCCCGTACCGGTCCGCCGCTCGGCTCACCGAATCCCCGTCTCGGTCCACCTTGGCGTCGGCCGAGGTGGACAGGGCGGGGATGCCGGCGAGTGCGGTTGCGAGCAGGACGGCAACCGCCGTCAGGGGGCGAGCGGTGCGCATTGTCCGAAGTTAGGACCGTGCGCGTCCCGCTGTGCCCTAACGCGGAAACCTTTACTTGTTGGCGGCGCTGCCGAGCTCGACCGCGACGATCCGCGGGTCGAGCACCTGCGCCGTGTACGGCGCCTGCTGGCCCTCGCAGGTCATGGTGAGCTCGATAGGTCCGTCGGTGTTGGCCGCGACGCCGGTGAGGCTGATCGTGCCGAGGTTGCCGCCGCCGTTGGCGACGCGGACCTCCGAGGTCGCGATGGTGCTGGTGAACTCACCGATCGGCTGCGTGAGCGAGCAGGTGAAGTCGTTGACGTCGCCGCCGTTGTTGGTGATGTTGGCCGATGCCGTCACCAGGTAGTCCGCGGCCGGCACGGTGAACTCGAAGATGGTCGTGTCCGGGTCACCGAGCTGATGTTGTGGAAGTTGAGCTCGTCGTAGAAGGCGTCCGCGCCGGCGGTGAACGCGGTCTTCGCCGCACCGTTGAGGTCGCTCTGGGCGAGCGAGCCCGCCTTGACCTTGCCGCCGGTGACCGAGTTGCCGCCGAGGTCGGCGGTCTTGACCTGGCCGTTCTTGATCTGCGGCGAGCCGACGGAGTTGTTGGCGAGCCCGGCGGCGTACGCGACGCCCCCGACGCCGCTGACGGCGATGGCGAGCGCGGCGGTGGCGGCGATGTTGGAGTAGGTGAGCTTGGTGGTGAAGTTCATGGCTGGTGGTGCCTTTCGCTACGAGAATTCAGATTGGTTTGTTGACCTGAAGCCTCGTCGCGGGAGCGCGCCCGGACATCCGTGAGCGCCACGCACCCAATGGGACGGACTACGTAATGAGCCCGTGCACCAGCCCGACGACTCGGTAGTGGATTTTCAACTACCGGCCGACCACGAGATCGTGCCGGCGGCCCTGATCGACGTCAGGGCGGAAGCCATCGGCAGGTCGAAGGCGAGTCCCGAGGGTGTCACCTCGTAGACCGGGGCGTCCCCGTAGACATCGACGTGGAAGATTCGATCGTCGGCCTCGCCCGTCGGGTTGAGGTACATCTCCAGCGCGTCGAACATCTCGATCTCACCGGCGTCGCTCTGGGCGGCGAGCTCGGCGAGGTCGTACCTGCCCGGCCCGCGGTAAGCGGGGACGGCGAGCGAGAGCTCCGCGAGCCCGGTCGACCCGATGCGGAGCAGGTCCACCGACTCCAGGCGAACCCGGAGCCAGCCGTCCTCCTCCGACCGCTCACACGGAAGGACGACGGTCAAGGAACCGCTCTCGCCCCCGCTGATCGTGAGCGCCAGCTCGGCGGTCGCGCCGCTCTGCGTCATCGCCGCCAGCTCCTCGCGACGCTCGGCCCGCTCCTCGGCCTCTACCGCAGCCTCGCGCGCGGCGACGTTCTCGGGCCGCGCCGCCGTCACCTTGTCCGCGAGACCCTGCGGGAGTGCGGCCTCGAGGAACGACGTCACCGCCTCCTGCTGCGACGTCCGCTCGATGGCCTCCGCGTTCGCCGAGGCGTCCTCCCGGGTGCGGCGATCCGCGGTGAGCAGCTCCGTCTTCTTGGCATCCGCCCAGCTCGATGCGAGCTTCGCCATGTCCTTCCAGCTCATCGCTGTCTCCCTCCCGTGGCACGGGACAGCCACGTTAGGCACGGACTGCCCCGGATGTCCGTCGATCGAAACGAACTGTGGCCCATGTTCATCCGCAGGGATGACGCCTACGGTGGGGGCCATGGGATCGCTCCTCAACCCGTACCTCAGCTTCCAGGACACCGCCCGCGAGGCGATGGAGTTCTACCAGTCGGTCTTCGGCGGTGAGCTCACCATCAACACCTTCGGTGAGTACGGCGACCCGGACTCGCCGATGGCGGACAAGGTCATGCACAGCATGCTGACGACGCGACGGCTTCACCCTGATGGCCTCCGACACTCCCGAGGAGATGACCTTCACCCCTGGGTCGCAGATCACGATCAGCCTGTCCGGTGACGCCAACGATGCCGACACCGTGCGTGCGCAGTGGGAGCAGCTCTCCGAGGGCGCCACGGTCACGGTGCCGCTGGCCCAGCAGGTCTGGGGCGACGAGTTCGGCCAGATCACCGACCGGTTCGGCATCGCCTGGATGGTCAACATCGGCGGCGGCGCGGCGTAACCGACGGCCGCCGCTCGGCGTTGCGGAAGGCATGAGGATCGCAGCGATGCTGACCGCGCTGGCCGCGGCGCGCGTGCTCGCCGCGCCCGCCTCGGGCGCTGCGAGCCCGGCGATCCCGATCCCGGACGATCCGCGGGGATTGCTGCTGCAGCCCTTCCTCGGGACGCGGCGGCCGAGCGGCTGTTGACCGTCCGCCGGTCCCGCAACACCCCTACATGGCGGCCAACGACGACTCGATCATCCACAACGACGCGTGGCAGACCGACACCTACGACCGCGCCGGACCGGTCGGACCGGACCTGGTGGTCAGCTCGACCAACTCGTTCATCCGGGACTGCTCGTCGCTGTCCTTCCTCCCCGACGGCACCATGCTCACGGTCTGCATCGGCGTCGGCCGCCCCATCGTCAAGGCGCTCGATCCCGACACGCTGGCCGAGATCGCGTCGTACCAGCTGCCGCAGCGCGACCCCGGCCTGCTGCCCGACACCTCCAACTTCCCCGGCGGCTACTTCTACCTCGACCACCGCGACCGGCTCGTCGTCTCGAACGCCGAGAACCACGTGCTGTGGCTGCGGCTCGCTGGTGCGAGGTTCGTCGTAGACCGAGACGTCGACCTGAGCCCGGCCATCGGGCAACAGCGGATCCAGAGCGTGCTCCCCGACTGGTCGAACCGGATCTGGTTCGTCACCCAGGAGGGCGCGGTCGGCTACGTCGGCAGCAAAGGCGCGATCCGCACCACCCGCTGGCCGGGGAGGTGATCGCCAACAGCTTCGCGATCGACGAGTCCGGCGGCGTCTTCGTCGTGTCGGACCACGCGCTCTACCGGTTCGACGTCCGCGCGGACCGTCCGGCGATCACCTGGCGCAAGACCTACGACCGTGGCACCCGGGTGAAGCCGAGCCAGGTCTCGCAGGGCACCGGTACGACGCCGACCCTGATCGGGCGCGCGAACCTGCCGTCGGGCGGGTGGATCGCGATCACTGACAACGCCGATCCGCGGATGAACGTGCTCGTCTTCGAGCGCGGCCGGGGCGGCCCGGGCCGTCGTCCCGTCTGCCGGCAGCCTGTGTTCCCGGCGGGCGAAGGTGCCGACGAGAACAGCCTGATCTCGGTGCCGGGGGCCTGATCGCGGAGAACAACTACGGCTACACGCTCAATCCGTTCGCCCTCCGGCAGCCGACCACTACCCCCGGCCTCGTCAAGATCGCGGTCAACTACCGCAACGGGGGCTGTCACATCCAATGGCAGAACAACACCGCTCGGATCCCATCTTCCGTGTCGAAGGCATCGCTCGGCTCGGGGCTGCTCTACGGCTACACGCACCCGGCCGCAGACGAGCTCGTCTACCGGCTGCCACTGCCGGTGCCGCTCGATGTGGTCGCACCGGATGCCTGGTACTTCACCGCGTTCTCGATCCGCACCGGCGAGCAGGTCTGGACCCGCTACGTCGGCTCAGGACTCCTGTTCAACAACCACTACGCCGCCGTCAGCATCGGGCCCGACGGGACGGCGTACGTCGGCGTCGGCGGCCTGGTCCGCATCGCCGACCGGTGATCCAGCCTCGGCGGCCAGCCGGCGCTGCCGCTCGATGGTGAAGAGGTAGAACGCCCAGCCGAACGTGAAGCTCGCGAACAGGGTGGCGACGAAGAACAGCCAGGGCCGGGCGATCCCGCGCCGATCCCGTCGACGATCGTGATGAGGGGCAACAGGACCACGTTGGCGACGGTGAAGTCCGCACCGGCCGACCCGGCGGCCGGGTTGTCATACATGAGCTCGAGGTACTGCGCCCAGCTGCCGTCGCCCCACAGCGGGTTGAAGAACAGCTGGTCGGGGCCGTAGTCGAGCACGAACGTCACGTTGAAGTACCACCCCAACGCGACCGAGACGACACCCACCACCAGGAAGACGACCTCAAGGCCAGAGAACGCCGGTCCGGATGCCGGCCGACGGAAGATCGTGGGGTTGGACCGGATCAGCCAGCCGACGACCGCGACGCCGAGGACGGCATGGACGATGAGAGACACCATGCCGGGACTCTCCGCTCGGATCCAAGTTCTGTCAATAGTGACGAAACGTGGGCTCGAGGAGATCGAGGGCCTCGCGACTCAGGCGCGCCAGCTCCGGCAACGAGCGGTCCGGCGCGCGCAGCCAGACCTCCATCGCCGCGAACACCGCCGCGGTGATCGAGCGGGCGGCGACCGTCACCTCCAGCTCGGCGCCGGCCGGGTGGCGGCCGCGCAGGTGGTCGAGCAGCGCATGGGCGAAGTCCGACTGGACCTGACGCATGTGCTGCACGATCCGGCTCGGGTCGAGGGCGCCGATGCGCATGCTGGCGATCTGGCTGACGGCATCGACATCGTAGGGAAACGCGAAGATGGCTGCCTGCACTGACGCTACGACGGCCTCACCTGGCGGCCGTTCGGCCAGCGCCTTGCGGAACCACTGAAGCCCGGAGTCGTAGTCGGCAAAGAGCAATTGGTGGTTTGAGGTGAAGTGTCGGTAGAACGTCCGGAGGCTCACCCCGGCGTCCTCGGCGATCTCCTCGGCCGACGTCGCCTCCACGCCCTGGGCAAAGAACCGCACCATCGCGGCCCTGCGCAGCGCTGCGCGCGTCCGCTCGCTACGAACGGTCTGCGGTGGCGTCGCCATGGCCGAAGGTTAGCCGCCCTGTTTCGTCACTA
>CAWBQP010000053.1:0-122986 GCA_963790735.1 uncultured Alphaproteobacteria bacterium
TCGACCGAGCCGCCCTTGGCGCCCTTCACGGCGGTGGTGACGTCCATCGTCACGGTGCCGATCTTCGGGTTCGGCATCATGCCGCGCGGGCCGAGCACCTTACCGAGGCGGCCGACCAGCGGCATCATGTCAGGGGTGGCGATACAGCGATCGAAGTCGATCGTGCCGCCCTGCACCTTCTCGACCAGGTCTTCGGCGCCGACGACGTCAGCACCCGCCGCCTTGGCTTCTTCCGCCTTGGCGCCGCGGGCGAACACGCCGACGCGCAAGGTGCGGCCGGTGCCGTTCGGCAGAGTGACGACGCCGCGGACCATCTGGTCGGCGTGACGCGGATCGACGCCGAGATTGATCGCGAGCTCGATCGTCTCGTCGAACTTCGACTTGGCGCGTTCCTTGACCATCTTGATGGCATCCGCGAGCGGATAGAGCTTCTCGCGGTCGACACCCTCGCGGGCCTTCTTCAAACGTTTTCCGATTGCCATGGTCCGTTACCCCGCAACTTCCAGACCCATCGAACGGGCGGAGCCCTCGACCATCTTCATGGCCGACTCGATGGAATCGCAATTGAGATCCTTCATCTTCTTCTCGGCGATCTCGCGCACCTGTCGCGTTGGTCACCTGGCCGGCCTTGTCGCGGCCCGGAGCTTTCGAACCGGACTGGATCTTGGCGGCCTGCTTGAGGAAAAGGGACATCGGCGGCGTCTTCATCTCGAAGGTGAAGGAACGGTCCGCATAGATGGTGATGATCACCGGGATCGGGGTGTTCTTTTCTTCCTTCTGCGTCTGCGCGTTGAACGCCTTGCAGAATTCCATGATGTTGAGACCGCGCTGACCAAGCGCGGGACCGATCGGGGGCGAAGGATTCGCCGCACCGGCCGGCACCTGCAATTTCAGGTATCCGGTCACTTTCTTTGCCATGTATCACTCCTGTTGTGCCGGCCGGGGCCGGCTGTTTCAGGGTCCGTGGTTCGGTTGAAGAGCGGTTGGCGACTGCCCTCTCCTCCCACGGCCTCAATTGACGCGAAGACAGCGCTTCGCGCTTACCGGTCAGACCTTCTCGACCTGACCGAATTCCAGTTCGACGGGCGTGGCGCGGCCGAAGATCGACACCGCGACCTTCACGCGCGAACGCGCCTCGTCAATTTCTTCAACCACGCCGGAGAACGACGCGAACGGGCCATCGGCCACGCGGACGTTCTCGCCGATTTCGAACGACACCGACGCCTTCGGACGTTCGACGCCTTCCTGCACCTGGTGCAGGATCCGCATCGCCTCGGATTCGGAGATCGGCATCGGCTTGTTTTCGGCGCCGAGGAAACCGGTCACCTTGGGCGTGTTCTTGATCAGGTGAAACGCCTCGTCGGTCAGCTTCATCTTCACCAGCACGTAGCCCGGGAAGAACTTACGCTCGGCGTCGATCTTGCGGCCGCGGCGCACCTCGGTGACCTTTTCGGTCGGCACCAGCACCTGCTCGAACAGATCCTCAAGCCCGCGCTGCTTGGCCTGTTCGCGGATCGATTCCGAGACCTTCTTTTCGAAGTTCGAATAGGCGTGAACGATATACCAGCGCTTGTCCATGGTTTGGGTTCCGGTGCTCATCAGTGGACGCCCAGCAGGAAGGTGACGAGATAGCGGATGACCAGATCCGACGCGAAAAAGAAGATCGACGCCAGCGCAACCATCACGAACACCATGATCGTGGTGATCGTCGTCTCGCGGCGCGTCGGCCAGGTGACCTTGGCGGTCTCCGAGCGCACTTCCTGCAGGAATTTGAACGGGCTGAAAGCCATCGTTGGTTACCGCGTCCTTCGTGAGACGATTGTGATTTAAGCGAATCCGAACAGCCCTCTTGCGCCCAGCCCTCTCTCGAAGGATGAGCCGCCAAGCGGGCTCGATTGTTCGGGGGAATTCAAAGCCGCGCCGGATATCCGCATCTAGCGGGCCGGCTGCAGGTGGCGGCTATCTACTGCCGGCCGGGCAAAAGGTCAAGGTACGGGGTGCCGCGGGGGCTCCAAACGGCCCCCTTTTGGCGGACCCGGCCGAAAAGCCGCCGCCGGCCATTGGTTAATCCCCGGCTACAGCTTCCTTCAAATACTCACAAGCCCGCGATCTGGATTTTAAAAGCTCCCGGCTATCCTGTGCGCTCCATATAGGGAGCGAGACGACCATGGCTCTGTTAGGCCAAGACCAGGAAAGACCCTCGGGCGAGACGGCCTGGACCGTGCTCGACGCGGCGAACGACCTCGGCGACATCATCACGATCGATGCATGTCGGCGGGTGATCGACGCCGATCTGCGCGGCGAGCGCCCTCCCGATCGGACATGGCAGTGCTCAGCGCATTCTTCGGCTAGTTCCAGACACCCCGCAGAAAATCCGGCCAAGGCATTGATCAGGCGATCATTTTAGCTGACTGATCGACCGCAGCTTGGCTTGGGCGCGATTTCGCCGGCCGCGCCACCGCATCGGACTCCGGAAGCCGGTCGCACCCAATTGACTTGGCTCAATGGTCCGCCCCGCCGGGCCGCTATCGTTCTCAAGGTTGCCTCTCCAAGGCTTGGCTACTCCAAGGCTTGGCTATGCGCCGGAGAAACTCTCGGTGCCGGCGGGCGTTTGGCGGATATTGGCTGGGAACGAATGCGGGTCGAGCTTGCACTTCCACCTTCGAAGCGGGATTTGCGGCTGGACCTGTTCCGCGGCCTCGCCAACTGGGCGATGTTCCTTGGCCATGTCTCCACCAGCGTACTCGCCTGGTTTTCGTTCCGGAACTACGGCTTCAGCGACGGTGCCGATCTGTTCGTGTTCATTTCCGGCTACACCTCGGCTCTCGTCTTTGGCAAGACGAATGATCGAGGGCGGCTTTGTGTTCGGAACGACGCAGGCTGTTGCGGCGCGTGTGGCAAATCTATGTCGCCCACATCTTGCTGTTCGTGTTCTATCTGGCTTCCGTCCATTTGCTCGTCAAACAGGTTCAACGCTCCCGATCTCGTCGACCGATTCAATGTCGCGCCCGCTGCTTGAACGCTCCGGTCGAAACCATCACGCAAGGGCTGTTGCTCCGCTACAAGCCGTTGAACCTCGACGTGCTGCCGCTTTACGTCGTCCTGATGGGCGCCTTTCCGCCGGTGCTCTGGCTGATGCTCAGGCACCGCAACTGGGTCATGCTGGGATCCGTATTGCTCTATTTCGCCGCCCGGCAATTCGGCTGGAACCTGCCCTCCTATCCGTCGGGAGTTTGGTATTTCAACCCGTTCGCATGGCAGCTTCTTTTCGTGCTTGGCGCATGGCTGGCGCTCGGCGGGGCCAATACGCTGCATTTCCTGGTGCGCTCCCGGGCCGTCCTCGTCTTCGGGTTGGCATATTTGCTCTTTGCGGCCGTCATGACGCTGTCCGGCGCTGATACCGGAGCTTCAGAAATTGTTTCCGCGCGTTCTGTTCGAAGCCTTCAACCCGAACGACAAGACCAATCTGGCGCCCTATCGCTTCCTGCATCTCGGCGGTCCTGATCATCCTGGGCGCGCGGTTCATACCGATCGATGCGCCGGGACTGCAGGCCGCCCTCTGGAAGCCTCTGATCAAATGTGGCCAGCAATCCCTCGAAGTGTTTGCCGTCGGCATCTACCTTTCGTTCATCGGGTATTTTATCCTGACAAATGACGTCCGACGGCGATCATCGCTCAATTGCTGGTTGGAGCCGGCGGCATCTCGATCATGACGGCGGTCGCCTATTATCGGTCGTGGTCGAAGCGCGTTGAAAAAACGGCCCATCCCCACGTTGGTCCGCCGAGCGTGGACAAATCCCAGGCGACCGCCGGCGAGCAGGCTCGGCCGGCTGAACGAGCGGTCGTTGGCGCCGCATGATAGCGCGGGACGATGCGGCGTATGCGGTCGGTCAGCCCGGCAGCTCCCGAGAGGGTCCACCGGCGCCATCGAAAATCGGCTTAAGTATTTGATTTAGCTGGCAGGAGTGGCAGGGCTCGAACCTGCGACCCCCGGTTTTGGAGACCGGTGCTCTACCAATTGAGCTACACTCCTGCAGGGAACCGGCGCATGCGCCGGTTCGCGCCGTTTCAAGCATAGGCCATGCCCCGATTGCAAGGGTGAAGGCGGCCGTTGCACGACCCTATCCAAAGCCCGGCTTCTGCGCCAGATTTCGCTCCCTCATAACCAACAAGAGCTACGGGAGAGACCATGAACGCCCAGACCGCCGCCCGGCCGACATCCGCCCCCAGACCCCTTCTCTCCCCGCACGCCAAGCCGGAAACCATCGGGCTCTCGGCCAGCGGCCTGCAGCGGATGTCGGATGCCTTCAAGCGCGAGGTCGACAAGGGAACGCTCCCCGGCGCGACCGTGATGGTGGCGCGGCGCGGCCAGATCGGCTGGTTCGATGCGATCGGCCGGCAGAGCCCGGCGGCCGCGCGCCGATGGCGCATGACAGCATCTTCCGCATCTTCTCGATGACCAAGCCGATCGTCTCGATCGGCATCATGATGCTGGTCGAGGACGGCCACTTCATCCTCGGCGATCCCGTCGCAAAGTTCATTCCGGAATTTGCCGACCAGAAGGTCGGCGTCGAGAACAACGGCAAGCTCGACCTCGTGCCGGTCAAGCGGCAGATGACCGTTCAGGACCTGCTGCGGCACACCTCGGGCCTGACCTACGACCACACCGGCAACGGCCCGGTCCAGCAGCTCTACCAGCAGTCGCGGCTGCGCAGCCGCAAGATCACCAACGCCGAGCACGCCACCATGATCGCCGGCATGCCGCTGATGTGCCAGCCCGGCGCGGAATGGAACTACAGCCGCTCGACCGACGTGCTCGGCCGCATCATCGAAGTCGTCTCCGGCAAGTCGCTCGGCGCGTTCCTGACCGAACGCATCCTGGCGCCGCTGCAAATGGCCGAGACCGCATTCCATACCGCGGAAGCCAACGCCGGCCGCCTCGCCGAACCGTTCGCCGACCGATCCGTGGAACGGCGACAAGGTGCAGCTGTTCAACATGCTGGAGAAGCCGGTGATGGAATCCGGCGGCGGCGGGCTGGTCTCGACCACGATGGACTATGCGCGCTTCTGCCAGATGCTGCTCAACGGCGGCACGCTCGACGGCAACAGGATCATCGGCCGCAAGACGCTGGAACTGATGGCGTCCGATCATCTCGCGCCCGCACGTGAAGGTCGACTCGCCGCTGATGCCGGCCGGTCACGGCTTCGGCCTCGGCTTCGCGGTCCGCACCCATCGACGGCATGGCGCCGTTCTCGGGCTCGCGCGGCCAGTTCTTCTGGAGCGGCATGGCCGGCACGTTCTTCTTCATCGATCCCGCGGAAGACCTGTTCACGGTGTTCATGATGCAGGGCCCCGGCCAGCGCGAATATATCCGCGATCATGCTGCGGGATCTGGTCTACGCGGCGGTGGAGTGAGGCGCGACCGTCATTCCGCGGGCAGCCCGTCAGGGCTGAACCCGGAATCATCGATCGACCGCGACTGGATCCCGGGTTCGCGCTCACGCGCGCCCCGGAATGACGCTACGACCTCAACTGATCGTCGCGCCACCGTCGATCACGATGGTCTGGCCGGTCATGAAGTCGCCGGCCTTCGATCCCATCAGCACCGCGGCGCCCGCGATTTCGTCGGGCACGCCGATGCGCAGCAGCGGCGAGCGCGCGGTGGATGCCTTCAGCGTCTCCGGATTGTCCCACAGCGCCTTGGCGAAATCGGTCTTGATCAGGCCGGGCGCGATGCAGTTCACGCGGATGTTGTGCTTGCCGTATTCGCAGGCGAGGTTGCGCGCGAGCTGCATGTCGGCGGCCTTCGAGATCGCGTAGGCGCCGAGCACGGTCGAGCCCTTGAGGCCGCCGATCGAGGACACGATCACGATCGAGCCGTCCTTGCGCTCGATCATCTGCGGCACCACCATGTTGATCAGCCAGTTGTTGGCGACGATGTTGTTGTCGAGGATCTTGCGGAACTGGTCGTCGGAGATGCCGCCGAGCGGACCATAATAGGGATTGGACGCGGCGTTGCAGACCAGCACGTCGATCTTGCCGAAGGCGCGGTTGAATTCGTCGACGAGGTTCTGCAGGTTTTCCTTGCTGGAAATGTTCGCGGCGATCGCAACCGCCGTCCCCTTGCCGAATTTGTCGTTGATCTCCTTGGTCACCTGATCGCAGACATCCTGCTTGCGCGAGGAGATCACCACCTTGGCGCCGTGCTCGGCCATCCGCTCGGCGATGGCGAGGCCGATGCCGCGCGTCGAGCCGGTGATGACGGCGACTTTTCCCGACATATCGAACAAGCTCATGTCTCTCTCCCCGATGTTGATCCGGCGCGATGCCGGTTTCGTCTTGAATTCGAACTAAGCAGCCTTTGCGGTCCTCGACAACTCAAGGCTCAGGCGAGTTTCGTCTCCGGCGGCTTCACTTCCGGCCCTGCCGGCTGATGCATCGCGTTGTGCGAAGCATCCGCGATCCAGGGCTGCTGGTTGACCATCGGCAGCCGCCAGCCGGTGTAATCGGCGCTTGCGAGATGATCGAGCCGCGTCACCGAACAATTGTCGATGTCGAATGCGAGGCCTTTTTCGGGCAGACCGCCGAGCGCGAGACCGACGGCGGCCTTGATCGTGCCGCCATGCGCGACGACGATGACGTCCCTGCCCGCCTGCTCGGCGTTGATGCGCTCGATCGCGCCGCAGGTGCGGTTATAGAGGTCCATGAAACTCTCGCCGCCGGGCGCGGGTTCGTCGATCGCGTAAGCCAGTGGCTGCCGACCGGCACGGCTCGCGTAAAATGCCGCGCGATTCATGCCCTGCCATTCGCCAAGATGCTGCTCGGCGAACGCGTTCACGTGCGGCATCTCTGACGGCTTGGGAAAGCCGGCGGCCCAGATCGCGTCCGCGGTCTGATGCGTGCGCTTCAGATTGCTTGCATACCAGACCGCATTGCGCGGCAGGATTTTTCCGACCGCCTCGAACACGACGCGATCGCTGGTGTCGCAGCCCAGATCCTTCTGCCCGTAGATGCAGCCGCCGTCCTCGCGAACCGGCGCGTGGCGCACCCACCACCATCGCGTCGTGACTAGCCTCGACGGTTTGTCTGTATTGGACATCGCCAAAGCCCTTCAATACTGTTCGCTGTCGCTGTACGTCAGAGCACGCATCGTCTCAAGTGACTTCAGTCGTTTGAAATCTTGTTTGAATTCCGCAAGGCGGCAGACGCCGACGCGCATAACATGATCAGGGAGAAACTCATGGGCCGCCTCGAAGGCAAATCCGTCGTCATCACCGGTGCTGGAAGCGGCATCGGGCGCGCCGCGTCGGTGCTGTTCTCCAGGGAAGGCGCGAAACTCATCATCGTCGACCGCGCCGAGGGCGTGAAGGAAACCGCAAAGCTCGTCAGCGATGCCGGCGGCACCGTCGAGGCCGTGATGGCGGATGCGGGTTCGGAAGCCGACGTGAAGGCCTTCATCGACAAGGCGGTGTCGAAATACGGCAGGCTCGATGCGATCTGGGCCAATGCCGGCGTCAGCGGCGGGCTGGTGCCGCTGGCCGAGCAGACCGTCGAGCACTGGCAGGAAGTGTTGCGCATCAATTTGATCGGGCCGTTCCTCGCGATCAAGCATTCGATGCCGCACATGATCAAGCAGAAGTCCGGCTCGATCGTCTGCACCGCCTCCGTCGCGGGCCTCAAGGCCGGCGCCAGCGGACATCCCTACGGCGCCAGCAAGGCCGGCGTCATCAGCCTGGTGCAGACCACCGCCTACTCGCTGTCCGGCACCGGCGTGCGCATCAACGCGGTATGCCCGGGCCTGATCGAGACCGGCATGACCAAGCCGGTGTTCGACCGCGCCAAGGAGCGCGGCACCCAGGACAAGATCGGCCAGCTCAATCCGCTGAAGCGCCCCGGCCAGCCGCACGAACTCGCGGCGATGGGATTGTTCCTCGCCAGCGACGACGCCTCCTATGTCAACGGCCAGGCGATCCCGGTCGACGGCGGCCTCACCGCGTCGATGCCGTATGCGGGCAAGCCGATCTGAGTTTGCGCGTCAATTCACGATCACAACCCGTCGGGCGGAAAGCCGGATGCTTTCCGCCGCCAGCGCGCGGTGGCGGATGCGCTCGCGGTAGAAGGCGTAGAGGCCGGACGGCACGATGATCGATGCGCCCAGTCACCATCATCGCGTCGGGCACGTCGCCGAACACGAGATAGCCGAGCAGCATCGCCCACAGCAGCGCGGAATAGCGGAACGGCGCCACCGCCGAGATATCGCCGGTGCGCAGCGCCGTGATGATGCAATGATAGCCGATCAGCAGCAGCACCGCGGCGAGCGCCAGCAGGCCGAGCGCAATTCGTCGAAGGCGGCGTCCAGCCGCCGAGCGGAACCAGGATGGCGCCGCCGGCCGACGTCACCGTCACGGTCGTCAGCAAGCGTGATGAACAGCGACGGGATCTGCGCAGGGATCTGCCTGGTCGCGAGATCGCGCAGCGCGCAGAAGGCCACCGACACCAGCGCGAACAGCGAATACTGGCTGAAGCCCGCAAGCCCCGGCCGCACGATGATGAGCACGCCGATGAAGCCCGCCACGATCGCCGACCAGCGCCGCCAGCCGACCGGCTCGCCGAATATCAGCGCGGCGCCGAGCGTGATCGCCAGCGGCAGCGCCTGGAAAATCGCCGAGGTGTTGGCGAGCGGCAGATGCGCGAGCGCCGCCATGAACGAGATCGTGCCGCCGATTTCGCCGAACGACCCGCAGCGCCACCGGTTTTAGCATCAGCGTGCGCAGCGGACGCAACGCGCCCTGATGCCAGGCGAACGCTGCGACCAGCACAATCGCAAACAGCCCGCGCACCAGCATCACCTGGCCGAAATTCATCTCGGACGACACCACCTTGGTGATGGTGTCGTTCGTGGTGAACGCCGCCATGGCCACCGCCATCAGCAGGCTGCCGCGGATATTCGGGGAGAGCGCCAAGCTTGGTTAGGTCGCGCCGGCCTTCTGCGCGTACTCCCACGAAGCCTTCGACAGCGGCACGGTGCGCGCCGCCGACTCCAGCGCCTTGGCGTTGGCCGCGGTGCCGTCGCGAACGCGGCCGGCGATGCCCTGCGTGATGCCGGCCAGGCGGAACAGGTTGTAGGCAAAATACCAGTTCAGGTCGGGCACGGCGCTGCCGGTGACGTTGCAGTAGATCTGCGCGGCCTCTTCCAGGCTCGGAATGTTGAGCGCCTTGAGATCGGCATTGGCGAGACCCGGCATGGTCCACTGCATCAAGCAGATAGGTGAAGTCGGCCATGGGATCGCCGAGCGTCGACAGTTCCCAGTCCAGCACCGCCTGCACGCGCGGTTCCGTCGGCATGGAAAATCATGTTGTCGAGACGGTAGTCGCCGTGGACGATCGAGGCGCGCGCCTGCGCCGGCACGGTTTTCGGCAGCCACTCGGCGAGCTTTTCGAATTCCGGAATGTGCTGGGTCTCGGAGGCGCGGTATTGCTTGGTCCAGCGATCGACCTGACGCGCGAAATAATTGCCCGGCTTGCCGAAATCGCCGAGCCCGATTTTCTCGGGATCGAACACGTGGAGATTGGCCAGCGTCTCGATCTTGCTGGTGAAGATCTTGCGGCGGTCGTCCGGCGTCTGGCTCGGCAGCGTCGGATCCCAGAACACCCGGCCCTCTTCCATCGACATGATGTAGAAGGCGGCGCCGATCACGGCGTCGTCGGTGCACAGCGCGTAGGCCTTCGCGACCGGAAAGCCCTGCTTGCCGAGCGCTGCGATGACGCGGAACTCGCGATCGACCGCATGCGCCGACGGCAGCAATTTGCCGAACGGCTTGCGGCGCATCACATAGGATTGTGCCGGCGTTTCGAGCTTGTAGGTCGGGTTGGACTGGCCGCCCTTGAACTGCAGGACGGTCAGCGGCCCCTGATAGCCTTCGACATGCTCGCGCATCCAGCCATCGAGGCTCGCCTCGTTGATGCGATGACGCTCCTCGACTTCCTTGGTGCCCGAGAACTCTTCGTCTTTCCTGACGCCGTCCGCCACGATGACGCTCCCTCAATTTCTTCTTAGACTTTGGGGAGCGCCATCGAGAGCGTTCCCGTTAGTGCGTAGCGTTTGCATACTTCCGAAGTTCAAGTCTGGCAATGGCGCGATTGTGCACCTCGTCCGGACCGTCCGCCAGGCGGAGCGTACGGATATGGGCATAATCCTTTGCCAGGCCGGCCTCGTCGGAGACACCGCCGCCGCCATAGGCCTGGATCGCGTTGTCGATGATCTTCAGCGCCATGTTGGGGGCCGTGACCTTGATCATCGCGATCTCGGCCTGCGCGGTCTTGTTGCCGACCTTGTCCATCATGTCGGCGGCCTTGAGGCAGAGCAGACGATTCATCTCGATATCGGCGCGCGCTTCGCCGATGCGCTGTTCCCACACCGAGTGCTCGATGATCTTCTTGCCGAACGCGGTGCGCGAGGCCAGCCGCTTCACCATCTTCTCCAGCGCCTCCTCGGCCTTGCCGATGGTGCGCATGCAGTGATGGATACGGCCCGGGCCGAGACGGCCCTGCGCGATCTCGAAGCCGCGGCCTTCGCCGAGCAGGATGTTTTCCTTCGGCACGCGAACGTTTTCCAGCAGCACCTGGGCGTGACCGTGCGGCGCATCGTCAAAGCCGAACACCGGCAGCATCTTCTCGACCTTGATGCCGGGGGTGTCGAGCGGCACCAGGATCTGCGACTGCTGCTGGTGCTTCGCCGCCTTCGGATCGGTCTTGCCCATCAGGATCGCGATCTTGCAGCGGGGATCGCCGACGCCCGACGACCACCATTTGCGGCCGTTGATGACGTAGTGGTCGCCATCGCTCTCGATGCGCGTTTCGATGTTGGTGGCGTCCGACGACGCCACGGCCGGCTCCGTCATCAGGAAGGCGGAGCGGATCTCGCCGTCCATCAGCGGCCGCAGCCACTTCCGCTTCTGCTCCTTGGTGCCGTAGCGGATGAACACTTCCATGTTGCCGGTATCGGGTGCGGAGCAGTTGAACACCTCCGAGGCCCAGGAGATGTGGCCCATCTCTTCCGACAGCAGCGCATATTCGAGGTTGGTCAATCCCGCGCCGCGGAATTCGTCGTCTTCATGCGCGTTCGGCGGCATGAACATGTTCCAGAGGCCTTCGGCCTTCGCCTTCTTCTTCAGATCCTCGAGGATCGGGATCACCTTCCAGCGCGGGCCCTCCGCATCCTGCTTGTCGTAGATCGGAACCGCGGGGCGGACATGCGTCTTCATGAACGCCTGCACGCGGTTCAGCCATTCCTTTTGCTTTTCTGACAGATCGAAATTCATGGGACGCTCCTCGGCTCTGGGCTTTTGAATTCGTTGGGCCGCACTGTCCGCCCGCCGCTCGTGTCCCGCAAGGCATTTTGCGCATTTCGCAGGCGGCGACGGTCGACATCGGGCCGGAAATGCGATACACGTTCAGCAAACGTGCATTGACATTTCCGGCCCTTCAAACGATAGTTTCATACAAGTGTTTGAATTGCAACTCCCCAAGACGGGGGCCTGATATGTCGAGCGATCGGACCCGGTCTGCCATCCTTGCCGCCGCCGAACGGCTTTATGCCGATCGCGGCTTTGGCGACGTGACGCTGCGCGACATCGTCGCGGAAGCGAACGTCAATCTCGCCGCGGTGAATTATCATTTCGGCTCCAAGGACGAATTGATCGCGGAACTGTTCGTCACCCGCAGCCTCGCCACCAACCGCGAGCGGCTCAACGAGTTGAAGGCTGCCGAGGAAAAGGGCGGCGGCCGCGCGCCGATCGACGCCATCTTGCACGCGCTGGTGGGCCCTACCCTGCGCGGCTGCCTCGGCCCCGACCGCGAAGGCTCGACGGCGGCGCGCTTCATGATCCGCGCCTCGATCGAATCGGTGCCGCCGATCCGCCGCATCAAGAACCGCGAGGTCGACCATTTGCGAAAATTCGTCGCCGCGATGCGCCGCGCGATGCCCGGCCGCGACGACGCCGATCTCTATTGGGGCCTGCACTTCGCGCTCGCGATGTCGCATCACACCATCCGGGAAAAAGAGCGGCTGACAAAATTGTCGGAAGGACAATGCGACCTCAACGACGTGCAGGCCATCGTCGACCGCGTGGTCTCGGTGTCGGTGATGGCGCTGACGGGCGGCGAGACGCCGGCGAAGAAGGCGCCTGCTCGATCGGCCGCGCCACATGGCAGGCTGACGCGGCAGGAACTGTGAACCTGCGTCAACGTGGCTGAGTTCTCGTAGCCCGACATGACCACCGGCGCGACGACGGCGCTTCCACGTACATTGCGGCTCAGCGAAGCAATCCATTGCTTTCTCTGTGCCGATACATGGATTGCTTCGCCTTCGCTCGCAATGACGGCTGGATACGAGCTTGCGCCTTCTCGCGGCGCTGATTCGCCCGAGGTTTGCATTTCTTTTGGCCCTCTTCGAACAGAGGGCGCAGGGAAGACCGGGTGCTTGCTGCACCCGCGGTCTCGCGTGCGATTTGCGCAAACAAAACTGCACACGAGCATACAGGGCAGCTGGAGCATCCGGCCTTCCCTGCGCAATGGTTTTACGGTTTACTTCGTGCTCTCCCCGGAGAACGGCTCTTTTGCCTCCGTCGCCCTGAACGCTTCTTATCGCACGAACTTAACGCCAGCACCGCGGCGCCCGAACCACACGACTTCACCGTACGCTCAAGCTGCACACGTCAGTCGCAGCTCTCGCGTCCACCGCATCTCACCGCGCGTCGTGACGATCGCGAGCGCCCCTCAATCGGGTGAGACGAGCGGAGTTATGCCGCTGATTTGCGCGGGAACGGAAGCGGAATATTTTTGATTCCTGGGCTTGACGTGATTTCCGAAAATCAGAAGTGATTTGCCCGTCGTGCCAGTTTACCGCAGTTGCACTTAGCGATTGCGCTTGCGCGCAAGGCAAATCAGTTCGCAGTGCGTAGGTGGGCCAAGCGACTTGTCGCGCCGTAGCTCAATGAGCGACGGCGGAAGCGTGCCCACAATCAACAAACATGCTCGATGATAGATCGTGGGCACGTCGCTAACGCTTCTTTGCCCACACGTGACTTACACCACCGCGACGCAATCGATCTCGATATCGAACGGCGCCGAACCATTCGGGCACGCAAACGAAGATGCGCGCCGGGGGATCTTCCGGGAAATAGCGCGCATAGATCGCGTTGACGGCGGCGAAGTGCGTCGGCCGAGGTGCAGTAGACGTTGCACTTCATCACATTGCGCAGCGACGTGCCCGCGGTCTCCAGGCACAGTTTCAATTGCTCGAGCACGAGCTCGGTCTGACGCTCGATCGGGCCGGCGAAGAGTTCGCCGGTATCGGGATCGAACGGCGGCAGGCCCGAAACGAACACCATGCCGCCGCCGCGCGTCACCGGCGAGACCGGCGCGTTCCGTTTCGCGAGCCAGGACGACATCGGCTCGACGCGAATGACTTCCCGTTTCATCGTTGCACCTCTCGAACGGACTGATCGAGGGTGCAGGCTAGCGCCATTCGGCGCCGGCATGCTTCGATAACGATGGAAGTGTCGATGTCGGGATCAGACGATCTTCTGCGCCTTCAGCGCTTCCACCTTGGCGTCGTCATAGCCGATCGTCGCCAGCACATCCTTGGTGTCGGCGCCGAGCAGCGGCGGGGCGCGATATTCCTTCACCGGGGTGCCGGAGAAGGTGATGGCATTGCGGATCAGCGACAGGTCGTGCTGGAAGGGATGGTCGACCTTGACCTGCATGCCGCGCGACTGCACGTGCGGATCGTCGAACACCTGCGCGAAATCGTTGATCGGGCCCGAGGGCACGCCGGCCTTCTCCAGCTCATCCAGCCAGTAGGCCACGGGCTTCTTCAGGAACAGTCCGGCGAAGATCGCCATGATCTCCTTGCCGTGGACGACGCGGTCGTTGTTCTTGAGGAAGCTCGGATCGGTCGCGAGCTCAGGGGCTGCCGAGCACGCGCGCAGGTGCGCTGGAACTGGCCGTCATTGCCGACCACCAGCATCAACTCGCCGTCGGTGCAGCGGAACACGCCGGCCGGCATGCCGCCATTGCCCCAGGTGCCGCGCCGCGGCGGGGTCTGGCCGTTGACGAGAAAGATCTGCGCGTAATGCGACAGCGAGGCGATCACGGTGTCGAACAGGCAGACGTCGACATGCTGCCCCTCCCCGCCATTGGCCTTGCGGTGATAGAGCGCGGACAGGATGCCGATCGAGGAATTCATGCCGGTCATGTAGTCGACGATGGAGGGGCCGACCTTCATCGGTCCCGCGCCGGGCTCGCCGTCGAGATGGCCGGTGACGCTCATCAGCCCGCCCATCGCCTGCAAAATCGCGTCGTAGCCGGCGCGCGGCGCGTAAGGCCCGGTCTGGCCAAAGCCGGTCACCGAGCAATAGATGATGCCGGGGTTGATCGCCTTGATCGATTCATAATCCAGCCGGTAGCGCTTGAGATCGCCGACCTTGTAATTCTCCATCATCACGTCGCAGGTTTTGGCGAGTTCGCGGACGATGTCCTGCCCTTCCGCCGTCGCGATATTGACGGTGACGGATTTCTTGTTGCGGTTGGCGCAGAGATAGAACGAGTTGTTGTTGTTCGCCTTGCCCTCGGGATCGGTCAGGTAAGGCGGGCCGAAGGCGCGCGCGTCGTCGCCGCCGCCGGGGCGTTCGATCTTGATCACCTCGGCGCCGAGATCGGCCAGCATCTGCGCCGACAGCGGGCCTGCAAGCACCCGCGTCAGGTCGAGAATTTTGATGCCCGAAAGTGGCAGAGCCGACATGAACTTCCTCCGAATTTTTGGCGTGGTGGCGCGGGAACGTGTCCGGGCGCTGCGAAACCAAGCCGATACACTATTTTATGTGGCTGAGCCCTGCATTACCGGCATGACGCCATCCGTTCGGCGCCCGCCTTGCGCGCAGGTCGGAAGAACCGAGGGTTTCGCGGTTTCGAAGGGAAAGCGGATGCGGCGTTCCAGACAAGGAAACAGCCTGGACCTTATCCCAAAAGCACGACGGCCCGCCGAAGCGGGCCGTCTTATCGTCAATCCGTGTTACCGGCTGGCCTGATTACCTGTTGGTGGTGGCCTTGGCGCGGCTGGCCCGCCATTCCAGGAATTCGCGATACAGCGGATCGCGCGGCTCCTGCGGGGCAAGTGCTGCGGCCGGTGCAGCAACCGGCGCCGCCAGCGCCGGCGCGGCGCCTGATGCCGCGGCCGCGCCCGGAGGCAGCGGCATGTTGCGGTCGAGCCATTCCTGCGCCGCCTTGAAGCGGGTCCAGCCCGACACCGTCGCGCGCGGCGCCATTTCCTTCCACTTCGGATGGAACGGCGGACGCTGCAACTGCCCGACCTTGTCGAACATGGTGTCCACCAGCAGCGACAGGCGGCGGTAGCGGTCGCTGTTCGGCGCCCAGTTATACGACGCCAGCACGGCTTCGGCGGCGATCGTCTCGACGTAGCCACCCTCCGCCACCAGGCCCGGGTAGTCCGCCGAGCCAAGCTTGGAAGGCAGATACTCCTCCTGCAGCGGCTTGGCATAGTCGACCGGCACCAGATGCAGATTGCGGTCGTTGATCTGGTTCAGCCATTGCAACGGCTTGCCTTCGATCGCCACGATCGCGTCGACCTCGCCCTTGCGCAGCATGTCCACCGCCAGCCGCGGCTCTTGATAGATCAGATGCGGCCGGATCCCGAGCCGGTCGAACACGTTGATCGCCGTCACGAAGGTCGAGCTGTCGGGCAAATCGACCACCACGGTCTTGCCGTCGAGATCCCGCATGCTGGTGATCGTCCGCGGCGCGAGGACGTGCATTTCCTCGTTGAACATCTTGGCGACGTAGACGAACTGGTTGCGGATGTCCTTGGCGAAGTCCTTGCGGTCGAGATAGGCGAGCGTGTCCTTGCGCACGATACCGGCGTCGACGCCCCGCAGCAGCAGAATATCCGCCACCGCCTGCACCGATCCACGGCCCATCACCGGCAGGATCCGCAAGTTGGTGCCGTTGTCGAGCACGGAGGCAAGATCGGCGCCGACCTGGGCGTAGGTAGAGCCGAACGAGCCGGTCATCAGGCTCACGGTGTTGGCGTTGAGCTGGTTCGCCAGATCGCGCTTGGTGGCGGTACCGTACTTGAAGATGGTCTTGAAGGAACTCGCTGACGGCGCCCGCATCGACGCCGCTTCGCACCGGGCCGAAGTGCTGCCATTGGCCGTTGGTGAAGCGCATCATCCGCATCTGCTCGATTGGCGCATGGTCGGACGGGCTGGTGTCGATCTTGATGCCCTGCACCATCATGGGAAGCTGGATACCCTTGAGCAAGCGGGCCTGCCTCATGATGTTTTCGCGCGAGAGGTCGTCGCCGCAGTTCTTCAGGACCTCGACCGTCAACTTGCCGACCAGATAGCCGAGGACGGCCTGGCCGTTGGTCTTGCTCACGCTCGGGAGATAGCGCTGCATGAAGGCGCTCCATTCGCGGAACACCGCCTCGCCGGCCGCTGCCGCGTCTTCGCCCTCGAGCCTGTAGGCCGCCGACAACAGGCCTTCCGCATTTTGCGGGCCCGCCGGCTGAATCACGGCCGAGTACGAATTGGAGATCGAGGCGGCGAACTGCAGCGGCCGCCAACCGAGTTCGGCGGTTCGCTTGATCGCCATGATCGCGAATTTCGGCGTGGTGAACTCGATGAGGACGTCGGCGCCGGAGGCCTTGAGCTTGGCCATCTGGGCGTCGATGGTGGTGTCGGTCACCTTGTATGGCGCCTCGGCCACGATCGGCATCTTGCCACCGAGGCCGTCCTTCAGCCCCTTCAAATATTCCTTGCCCATGCCATCCTCCTGATAGAGGACGGCGATCCTGCTGCGGGGATGGTTCTCCAGCAGATACTGCGCAAAAATTTGCGCTTCAGCCGTGTAGGTCGGCAGGAAGCCGATGGTCCAGGGAAACTCGTGCGGCTGGTCCCAGGCCGCCGCACCCGACAAGGCAAACAGGTGCGGGACCTTTTTTGAGTTCAAATAGGGCTGGATCGCGGCGTTCGTGTTCGTGCCGATGGTCCCCAAGGCGAGGAGAACGTTGTCTTCCTCGACCAGCTTGCGGGTCATCGCCATGGTTTTGGTGGGTTCGTAGGCGTCGTCATAGGTGATCATATTGACCTTGCGGCCGTTGATCCCGCCTTCGGCGTTGATCTTGTCCAGATACGCCGTGATGGCCTTGGCGATAACGCCATAGGCGGAGGCCGGACCGGTATAGGGCGCGGTGTTGCCAATCCGGATCTCGTTGGCGCCCGGGGCCGCCGCCAGGCCCTGCCCGAAAGCCGGCCCCGCCATCGCGGCAAGCACCAGTGCCGTTGCAGCGCTGCGCCGAGGCGCGGTGAAAAGCCGGCGCAATGCGTCACGGGCCCCAGACCCGGACAATTGCGCCGCCACCCAACGAGTATCGATTAAAGCCCGCATCTACCTGCGCCCCTTAGAAAAATATACCTGCGATTTTTCGAGCAGTGAGACGGATAACGTTTCAGCCCTACTCGCTGACATTGTGTCTCAATCGGATTGATTTTGTGTCAAGACCAGCCGTTTCGCGGAGATCGGTTAGTCGATTGTGTGTTCTGCCGCGACAATGCTGGACATTAGCGTTAGCAAATCGAAGGTCGGTTGTGCCAGCGCGAATTAATTCGCCTTACGGTTGTAAATTCAAACCCATGATCGATTTCGAAAGCCTTGATTGAACCTGCGCAGCCACAGGCGCGCATTTGCTCGATCGACCTGCTTCGATCACGAACCCGATCGCCCGTGAGGTGCGCGGGTAGCGGCCTGTTTGCCGGCGTCGAGATCGACCGGGACAGGGCTCGATGGTCCGGCGCCTGCTTCAAGCAGGCGTGGCGACCGGGGATACCGACCGAAACACGATACACGTTGCGCCGGCCCTTGATCCTAAAAGCATGACGGCCCGCCGAAGCGGGCCGCCTTATCGTCAAACCGTGTTACCGGCTGGCCCGATTACCTGTTGGGGCCGGCCTTGGCGCGGTTGGCGCGCCATTCCAGGAATTCGCGATACAGCGGATCGCGCGGTCCTGCGGGGCAAGTGCTGTGGCCGGTGCAGCAGCCGGCGGCGGTGCGGTGCCAGAAGCGGCCGACACGGCCACGCCCGCGGGCAGCGGCATGTTGCGGTCGAGCCATTCCTGGGCCGCCTTGAAGCGGGTCCAGCCCGACACCGTCGCTCGCGGCGCCATTTCCTTCCACTTCGGATGGAACGGCGGACGCTGCAACTGCCCGACCTTGTCGAACATGGTGTCCACCAAAAGCGACAGCCGGCGGTAGCGGTCGCTGTTCGGCGCCCAGTTATAGGACGCCAGCACCGCCTCGGCCGAAATCGTCTCCACCGAGCCGCCATCCGCCACCAGGTTCGGGTAGTCCGCCGACGAAAGCTTGGACGGCAGATATTCCTCCTGCAGCGTCTTGGCGTAGTCGACCGGCACCAGATGCAGGTTGCGGTCCTGGATCTGGTTCAGCCATTGCAGCGGCTTGCCCTCGATCGCCACGATCGCGTCGACCTCGCCCTTGCGCAGCATGTCCACCGCCAGCCGCGGCTCTTGATAGATCAGATGCGGCCTGATCCCGAGCCGGTCGAACACGTTGATCGCCGTCACGAAGGTCGAGCTGTCGGGCAAATCGACCACCACGGTCTTGCCGTCGAGATCCCGCATGCTGGTGATCGTCTTCGGCGCCAGTACATGCATTTCCTCGTTGAACATCTTGGCGACGTAGACGAACTGGTTGCGGATGTCCTTGGCGAAGTCCTTGCGGTCGAGATAGGCGAGCGTGTCCTTGCGCACGATACCGGCGTCGACGCCACGCAGCAGCAGAATATCCGCCACCGCCTGCACCGATCCACGGCCCATCACCGGCAGGATCCGCAAGCTGGTGCCGTTGTCGAGCACGGAGGCAAGATCGGCGCCGACCTGGGCGTAGGTAGAGCCGAACGAGCCGGTCATCAGGCTCACGGTGTTGGCGTTGAGCTGGTTCGCCAGATCGCGCTTGGTGGCGGTGCCGTACTTGAAGAGTGTCTTGAAGGAATCGCTGACGGTGCCGGGATCGATGCCGCTTCGCACCGGCCCAAAGAACTGCCAGTGGCCGTTGGTGAAGCGCATCATCCGCATCTGCTCGATCGTCGCGTGGTCGCACAGGCTGGTGTTGATCTGGATGCCCGGCACCATCATGGGAAGCTGCAAGACCCTTGATCGAGCGGGCCTGCTTCATGATGTTTTCGCGCGAGAGGTCGTCGCCACAGTTCTTCAGGACCTCGATAATGAGCTTGGAGTTCAGATAGCCGTAGACGGCCTGGCCGTTCGACTTGCTGACGCTCGGAACATATCGCTCCATGAAGGCGCTCCATTCGCGGAACGCCGCAGGGCCGGCGGCCTGCGCATCCTCGCCCTCCACCCGGTACATGGCCGACATGATGCCTTCGGCGTTTTCCAGCGCCCGCCGGCGCCATCACGGCCGACACCGATTCAGACACCGAGGCGAGGAAATGCACCGGCTTCCAGCCGATTTCGGCATTTCGCTTGATCGCCATGGTGGCGAATTTCGGCGTGGTGAATTGCATGAAGATGTCGGCGCCCGAGGCCTTGAGCTTGGCCATCTGGGCGTCGATGCTGGTGTCCGTTACCTTGTACGGCGCCTCGGCCACGATCGGAACCTTGCCGCCGAGGCCGTCCTTCAGGCCCTTGAGGTAGTCCTTGCCGAAGCCGTCGTCCTGATAGAGCACCGCGATCTTGCTGCGCGGATGGTTCTCCAGGATATAATGCGAATAGATGTGGGCTTCGGTCTGGTAGCTGGGCAGGAAGCCCATGGTCCAGGGAAACTCGCGCGGCTGGTCCCACATCGACGCGCCCGAGGCGACGAAGAGCTGCGGGATCTTCTTCGCGTTCAGATAGGGGTGGACCGCCTGGCTGGTGTTGGTGCCGAGGCTCGCCAAGATAAAGAGAACGTTGTCTTCCTCGACGAGCTTGCGGGTCGCCTCCATCGTCTTGGTCGGATTGTAGGCGTCGTCATAGGAAATGAAATTGATCTTGCGGCCCCTGATGCCGCCCTCGGCGTTGACCTTGTCGAAATAGGCCGCCATGACCTTGCCGATCACGCCATAGGCGGAAGCCGGACCGGTATAGGGCATGGTGTTGCCGATCCGGATCTCGTTGGCGCCCGGGCCGCCGCCTGGCCCTGCCCGAAAGCCGGCGTCGCCATCGCGGCCAGCATCAGTGCCGTTGCCGCGTTGCGCCGAGGCGCGGTGAAAAGCCGGCGGATGGCAGCTGCTGTCCGAAACCGGGACAATTGCTCCATTCGCGGACCAGTGACGTCGATCGTAGCCATTGCAGTCCCCCCTTGTGAGCCCATTTTTTTTATAAAATTATTCGAACGCGTGATGCGAGCGGGCAGCATTGCAACCCTACTCGCCTACTCGCCGACAATGTGTCTGAATCGGATTGATTTTGTGGCGAGCCCACGCGTTCCGCAAGGCATGGTTACCAGGCGCGTATTTCGTCCTCAGAAACGCCCCGAAATTGACGTCAACTTCTCGCCGAGCGACCAAAGCGCGCTCGTGTGCGCAACCACAGATACCTGCGGCGCATCATTTTGCGGCACGATGTCAGCGATATCTTGAATAAACTTTGAATGATCAAGCGGGTGAAGGGAATCGAACCCTCTTGTTCAGCTTGGAAGGCTGTGAAACCGCGCTGATCTAGTTGGGGAATTATTGCCGGAGATCGCCTCGATCCGCAGCCACGGCTGCTCGATCGGCCGATCGAGCACGCCCCAGGTGAACGCGCCGTGGGAGCCGCCACCCTGCAAGGCGAGGTCCACAAGAACCGGCTCGCGCGTTGTTTTGTCCATCGTCACCCTCCTCGGCCGGAGATGAAACGACACTAATTCAGGGAGAGCCCATAACGCTTCGTCTCGACCCTTCGTAGGATCGGCGCAGCAGCGCGTACAGGCTGCCGCCCGTCGCCGCGCCAAGGAGGTAGGCGACGGCGACCAGCAGCGCGAGCGGCACGCGGGCATTGATGCCGAGGAAGGACATGGTGACGATCTCGAAGTTCTGCGCTGCGAAGATGATCGTCGCGGCGGCAAACAGAATGATGACGGCGAGGTAGATCCAGCGCATGGGTGCCTCCTGATCGTCGATCAACCACGTGGCGCGCAGTCCGCCGCCACCACCACCTCAACGAGCGCGGCGCAGGCCGAAGCCTATTCCGATCCAGCCAGCGCCGGCCATGATGAGATCGATGCCGAGGAACAGGCCGAGGATATAGAGGCTCGAGACCGGCCATCGCGCCAAGATCAGCAGGCCGAGCAGCAGCGTGATTACGCCTGATAGCGCCACCCAGATCCAGGGTGTTTCCCGTTTCATGCTGAAGGCCAGGAAGATCCGCATGATGCCCGAGGCCACCAGCGATGCGCCGAGAATGAGGGTGAGCAGCACGGCCGCGAGCAGCGGATTCTGGAACGTGACGAAGCCGGCGACAATGTAGAGCACACCGAGCAGGACCCAGAGCAGGAATTTGCCCCAGCTCTTGATCTGGAAGGCGCTGAACACTTCGGCGACGCCGGCGATGATCATCATCACACCGACGATGAGGACGCTCGCGACGGTAGCCATCATAACGCTGCCAAGCGCGATAAACCCTGCGATGAGATAGACGACGCCGAGTGCGATGATCCAGCCCGACTTGGCACGTAGTGGCGCCGTATCCGAACCGGCCTGGGGATCTGCCATTGTGCCTGAAGTATTGGTCATGACGGTCCTCCGATGTGAAAACCTATCCGACGTTCGTCTCCAAGTGATGGAAGATAATAGCAGAATTGGAAGAGGTATTCAGTCTAATTATACCCGGATCACATCTAATGGTTGTCAGAATGAGATCGAGAATTTGTGCTAAGTCACTGAAATTGCTTGGAGAGGATGAAGGGAATCGAACCCTCGTATTCAGAAGGTGCGGAAAAGCGTTCTCGCTTCCTCGCGCCCTTCCCTTAGAACTTCAAAGGCAGTTCACAGATGTCAGGACGCCGTTCTCGATGACGGCAGTGAACGCCACGGGATCGAGCTTGCCGTCAAACCAAGTGTACGTGTTTCCCTCGACCTTGTTCGGATTGCCGAGCCGAAAATAAACCTCGCCAACGGAGTCGCCCGTTCTAAGGTCGCGACACCACGTGCTCGGATGAACCCAAAAGCCGCAATCACCCGCCGCATAACAGGCACGAGTGACGCATTCGTTCCGTGCGCTTCCCCACTTCCCGCCCATCCACTGACAGACCTCCCCGCCTACCTTTCCTCCGAATATCGCGGCCGTGAGGAGAGGCGAAAACAAACCCAGCGCCATTGTGCCGATGGCTGCCACGAGCACAAAAGACGCCAGCAGAACTTTCGATCTGACATTCACGGATGCACTCTATTCAGAGGCGATTTGATAGGCCGGTTCGCGTCAAGCGCAAACGGCTGTTGCTGCGCGAATTTGGCTTGCGGCAAATCTGCGGCGCGGCAAGGCATTGGAGCGGGTGAAGGGAATCGAACCCTCGTATTCAGCTTGGAAGGCTGCTGCTCTACCATTGAGCTACACCCGCGCCGGGGATGAACTAACACGCCGTGCAGGCAGCCTCAACCCGCCCCGTGCGTCCCCGGTTCTCCCTTCAAAACGGCCCTGTTCCCCCCGGCGCACCCGGTCCGGGCCCCTTAACAGGGGCCGATTCGCCCCCTATATTGATGTTTCCATCAACAATGAAAGGAGGTGATCCAGTGTCTTTTACCAAGCGCTGTCACCTCGCTGGGATCGCCCGCTAGGCCCTGTTTGAAGGCCTGGCTCCGGGCGCTCTCAGGCCTGGACCAGCGAGCACAACAGTTGGAGCGCGGCGGGAGCCATCCCGCCGCGCTTTTTTGTTGGGGGCTAAACGTGATGGAATTTGCGGGCTGGGCGCGATCGCGGTCCTGCGCCGGCGGCCCGAATGTGCGATCAGAAACCGCAGAGATTGACGAAGCGAGGGCGCGGGCCGCGCCGGTCGTCGACGATGCGCTCGCCGCCATTGACGGCCGAACTGCCGTAGTAGCGGTGATGGCCGGTGACGCCGTGCCAATCGCCTGCTTGCGACGACGCCGGCTGTGGTGCACGTAATCTGGCGGCATCGCAGATGATCGTGGCTGGCTGGCGTCGCATGACCGTCTCCTTGAATGGGGCGCGTTGGCTCGCGTTCTGCTCATCAGTCGAGAGCTTGCCGGGCGACGTTCAAGGACCATCCGATATATCGTGTTTCCGGAATGTTTCGTGGGCCGCCGGAATGTCGGGACTGGCCGCGGCAAAACGTCCTCGAAAGGCAGCCAATCCGGGCCGCCAATTCATGAAGGAGAAAGCGATGCTCTACGCCATGCTGGCCTATCACGTCGAAGCCGAGGTCACGTCCTGGACCGCGGAGGAGGACGCGGCCCTGATGACCGAACTGCTGGCGGTGCATGACCGGCTCAACGCGAAGAAAGCTGCTCGGGCCAACGGCGCGGCTGGGCGCGACGGCGGACGCCCGAACCTTGCGCGGACCCGGCGCGGGAATGGTCATCGACGGGCCGTTCGCCGAAACCAAGGAGCAGTTGCTGGGTCTATATGTGTTGAATTGCGCCGACGAGGAGGAAGCGATCGGCATTGCCCGCGACTTGCGCCGGGTCAATCCTTCCGCCGTCTACGAGATCCGCCCGATCAGGCTTTATCTTCCCGGCGAAGCCTTGCCGGAAACCGCTCAAGAAGGCGGTCAGGACTGAGGCTTCGAGACCACGATCAGCAGCGGTATCAGCCATTCAACAGATGTCCTCGCCGCGTGGTCGGTGGGCGCGGAGATTCAGGGGTGGCTTGCCTCCAATGGAACAAGAGCGAATTTATTGACACAACCGATCGAGAGCGTACGCTTGTCGCATCGCGTTTTGCGGGAACTTGCTCTGGCCTGCGGCTAGCCATCGCCCTGCTTTCGGTATGAGCCGGTCGGGACAAAGGCTCATCCATTCTTGCAAAGAAAATGACGATCACGCTGCCGTCAATTTCCCGGCGTTTGATCCAGATCAAGCTGAGCGCCCCATAGGTCTCGAAATCTGGCTGCACTCTTTGTAACGGAGTTCATCCGATGCAAACCAGGGTCCGAACGCTGATTGCTATTGTCCTGGCGCTTACGTCGTTGAGCGCGATCACCGAGCGAGTGCGCGAACCAGGCGTGACCGACACTGAAATTCGCATCGGGAACGTTATGCCCTATAGCGGGAGTTTGGCGGTCTTCGGAGCGATTGGAAAAGCCGAAGCCGCGTATTTTGAGATGATCAACGAGCGTGGCGGGATCAACGGCCGCAAGGTGCGCTTCATCTCATATGATGACAAATCCGATCCGTCGACCGCGCTGGAGCTTACGCGCGGTCTTATCGAGAAAGACGACGTCCTCGTGATGTTCGGTTCGTTCGGAACGCCGGGAAACTTTGCCGTTCGCGCATACTTGAACGAAAGGCAAATTCCTCAACTCTTTGTCGCCTCCGGAGACGATCATCTGAGCGATCCGTCGATGTTCCCGTGGACGATGGGCTGGCAGCCCTCCATTCGGGAAGAGGGGCGCATCTACGCCAACTACATACAGGCGTTCTACCCCGGAAAAAGGATCGTGGCGCTTTGGCAGAACGACCATTTCGGTCGAGAACTGTTCAAGGGGCTGCAAGACGGGCTCGGCGACATCGCCCGGATGATCAGGGTCGACATCGCCTACGATGCCGCAGATGAGCATCTGGACACCCACGTATCGATCCTGAAGCGGTCAGGCGCCGAAATTTTTGTATTCGCAGGGATGCCTGCAAACGCGGCGAAAGTCGTCCGGGTAGCGGCGGATCTCAATTGGCATCCGGTGTTCATCGTAAACCATATGGCTTCGTCGATCGCGACGGCGCCAAAGCCCGCCGGCCCGGACAACGGCTCTGAAAAGGCTCTGGGCGTCATTACAGCCGCCTTCCTGAAGGATGCAAATGATCCGGCCTGGAAGGACGAACAAGCCGCCAGGGACTGGCAGGCATTCATGGAGAAATATAATCGGGCCGGAGGCAAAGACGACACTTCCGCCGTCTTCGGCTACGCCGCCGCCGAGACATTGGCCCAGGTGCTCAAACAATGCGGCGATGACCTGTCTCGCGAGAACGTCATGAAGCAGGCCGCGGCCCTCAAGGACTACCAGGGCTCCATGCTGCTACCCGGGATCAAAATCAGCACCGGCCCCTGGAATTTTCGGCCGATCAAACACCTGCGGCTGATTCAATTCGACGGCCGCACCTGGCAGCCGATCGGCGAAGTGCTGGAAACGGCTTTCTCCAACGCCCAAAAGTAGGTGGCGCGCGTTTGAGTGGGCGGCTTGCATGAGCGTTCAAGGGGATGGCTTGCCTGGCTGCGATCGCAAGGACCACGCGACGCTGAGTTCGTCCTCGAAGACGACGGACAGGCGGCCACAATATTACTGGTAAACGCGGCGATGCTGCGGATAACGCGGCGCCGAGCGCACCCGAAAATATGGATTGACGATGCACTGGGCGGCACGGCCCGTTGCCGACGGACCGCACTGCGCCAGCGAGGTGAAGTTACATTCGATGCTATCCCCAAATATGCCGAAGGTTTGCATGCAGACCGGGTAGCTCGGGTCATACGTCTGCGCTCGAACCGGCGCGGCCATAAAGACCGTCGCGGTTATCAAGACCGCCCAAACCGGTGCGCGCATCATCATGTCCCCCGATACAACGTGACCTGATCAGCCTCGATGACTTCCGAACAATCCGGGTTTGGTATGTGAGCCTGGCTTGGTGCCTTCCTCATCGAAGGCGCGCAGACCTACGCGGATTGCTCTGAGACAGTGAAAGAACTCTCCTCGTCACCATGGTTATGGAAATGGTCGGATGGTTGATCCAGGTCAAACCTCCGTTTGCCGCTCTCGAAGCAGCGTGGCAGCCTTCGCTACGAGAGGGCTTGCCGAGCCGTAGCTCGCGGCGACAGCCCGCCTGCGCCCTTTGGGCTTCGGCGCGGCAGCCTTCTCTCGCTGCGCGAGCGAAGGCTGGTGGGGGAAGAAGGACTCGAACCTTCGAAGTCGTAAGACGGCTGATTTACAGTCAGCTCCCTTTGCCACTCGGGACACTCCCCCGTCCAACAACATCGCAAGCCCAACCGCTTGGAGGCGGCGGTCAGGCCATGGATGACGTTAATACCGTGAGCCGATGGCGCGCTCCCGGTCGGGCGCGTTTATGGGCGAAGGGGGGTGGCAAAGTCAACCAAGGCAGGCCCTTAAAAGCGGCCCTTGAGGCACCCAAATTGCCATATTCGGGGACCCGTGACACAAGCACCCCATGAGTGATCGCGACCGAAAACCGCCGTTCCGCCGTGGCGGCGGCAAACCCTTCGAAAAAGGGCGGAAATTCGCCCGTCCGCCCGGTCACCGGGACCGGGAAACGAGCCCGGACGGGCCGGTGATTCTTTATGGCTGGCACACGGTTTCGGCGGCCCTGGCCAACCCGGAACGGGGCATCCGAAAGCTGTTCCTGACCGAAAACGCCGCCCGCCGGCTATCGGACGAAAATATCGACACGCGCGTGCCCCCGGAAATCGTCCGGCCGAACACGATCGATCAGCGGCTCGGCCCCGACGCCGTGCACCAGGGGCTGCTGGCGGAGGCCGACCCCTTGCCCTCGCCCGATATCGATGCGCTGGCGCAGGAAGGCATCGTGCTGGTGCTCGACCAGATCACCGATCCGCACAATGTCGGCGCGATCATGCGCTCGGCGGCGGCGTTTGCGGTGAAAGCGATCGTCACCACCGCCCGTCACAGCCCGGAGGCCACCGGCGTGCTGGCGAAATCCGCCTCCGGCGCGCTGGAGCTGGTGCCGCTGGTGACCGTGCAGAACCTCGCCCGCGCGCTCAACGAGCTGAACGACCGCGGCTTCATGACGGTCGGGCTGGACAGCGAGGGGACCGAGGATCTCGGCGCGGTGACGCTGCAGCAGCCGCTCGCGCTGGTGCTGGGGGCCGAAGGCAAGGGCCTGCGGCAACTGACCCGCGAGACCTGCAGCGTGGTGGCGCGGCTCGACATGCCCGGCGAGATCAAGAGCCTGAACGTGTCAAATGCCGCGGTGCTGGCGCTTTACATCGGCGCAAGCCGGCTCGGACTGATGAAATGAAGAACGCCCGCTCGCGGGAAGCGAACGGGCGCTGAAGCTTTCAGGATTCTACTGGATCAGTAGTAGCGGCGCAGCACGCGCTGACCGTAATAGCGCCCGGCGTGGCCGTAGCGGTGTGCGCGATAACCGTAGTGCGGACGGTTGTAGCCATAGCCGTAGCCGGAGATCGAGCCTTCGCGATAGACCCGACGCGGCGCCAAGTTGCCGGGACCGGTATAGGTCGGGCCCTGGTTGACGTAATAGTACTGCTGCTCCGGATCGGGCAGACGTTCGCGGACCCAGCCGCCGCAGGGATTGCAGCCCGCATAGGCCGCGACTGGCGCGACATAGACCGGCTGTCCGCAAGGGGTGTAACCGCAGGCCATCGCGGGCGCTGCAACCATGACGGCAACTGCCGCGACCAATCCTTTAAGTATCTGACGCATTACTCTCTCCTGTCGATATTTTCGTTGCGTCTTCTTAACGTGGAAGGTGGCCAGGCCTGCGCCGGTCATAGTCCGGCGCGTAGATGATCTCGGGTGGATTGACGGGTACGTTCGATTGCGCCGGCAGCGGCGCCGACTGCGCCGACCAGGATTGATGATAGCTCTCGGCCGGCTGCGGCAATTTGCGGTTCGCCGGCGGCTCGATTTCCAGCCGCCCGTAACCGGGCATGCGGCCGGCGCTGGGATAATAACGACCGACGTGCGGCACCGGATCGACATAGCGGCCACCGTAGACGGTCGGCTCGACATGGGTGCCCTTGCCAAGCCCCCACTCTCCCTCGACCACCGCATAGGATGCGTCGACGCCGTTAATGATGACGGGTACGCCGGGACGGCCCGGAATCACGATCTCAAAACCCCCGCCGGCAAAGGCGGCCGAATTCGTCGCGATGAAAAGTGCCAATGTGACGCCGATGCGCATCGCTTGGGATCCAGGTTTCCTTAAGTCCCAATTTAGTCCAACACGTCATCGCAGGGGTTAAGGCGGCCGGCCAAACTGCCGGTAAGGCTAACGCGCAAGCATGGATCGCCGTTCAATTGCGAGAAATGGCGCTATCGAAACGTTAACGCCCTTCGGCCCGGCTGCCCGCCCGATTGTCATTTGCGCGGCGATATCGCACCATCCCGCCCTCGCCCGCTGTCTCCAAACTCCAGACGAAATGCCTGAAATGACGACCAAAACGCCTGCGAAGAACGTGCTCTGGATCATGTGCGACCAGCTTCGCCACGACTATCTCGGCTGCACCGGGCACCCTGTTCTGAAGACACCGAACATCGACGCGATGGCCAGGCGCGGCGTGCTGTTCTCGAACGCCTATGTGCAGTCGCCGATCTGCGGCCCGTCGCGGATGTCGTTCTATACCGGCCGCTACATGCGCTCGCACGGCTCGCACTGGAACGGCTGGCCGCTGCGCGTAGGCGAACCGACGCTCGGCGATCACCTGAAGAAGATCGGCGTCCGCAACGTGCTGGTCGGCAAGACGCACATGGCGCCCGATCTCGAAGGGCTGAAGAATCTCGGCATCCCGCCGGACTCGATCATCGGCGTGCATGTGTCGGAATGCGGGTTCGAGCCCTATGAGCGGGACGACGGGCTGCATCCGACCGGGCGGCCCCGGCCGGCCTACGACAATTATCTGCGCGAGCACGGCTACGACGCGCCCAATCCGTGGGAGCACTGGGCCAATTCCGGCGCAGCCGAGGACGGCAGTTTGCAGAACGGCTGGCTGCTGGTGCATGCCGACAAGGCCGCGCGCGTGCCGGACGAACATTCCGAAACGCCCTACATGACGCGGCGCGCGATGGAGTTCATTGCGGAAGCCCAGGACGACGGGCGGCCATGGTGCCTGCATCTGTCCTACATCAAGCCGCACTGGCCCTATATCGCGCCGGAGCCCTACGCCAGCATGTACGGGCCGCAGGACGTGCAGCCGGTGATCCGCTCGCAGGAGGAACGCGCCAACGCGCATCCGGTGTTCGCCGCCTATATGGACATGCGCTATTCCCGCAACATGTCGCGCAACGAGGCGCGCGAAAAAGTCATTCCGACCTATATGGGCCTGATCAAGCAGATCGACGACCAGATGGGCGTCCTGATGCAGTTCCTGGAAGCGCGCGGCCTGCTCGACACCACCATGATCGTGTTCACGTCGGACCATGGCGACTATCTCGGCGATCACTGGATGGGCGAGAAGGATCTGTTCCACGAGCAATCGGCCAAAATCCCGCTGATCGTGATCGATCCGTCGGCGGCTGCCGACAGCACGCGCGGCACCGTGAGCGATGCGCTGGTCGAGGCGATCGACCTGGCGCCGAGCTTCATCGATTATTTCGGCAGCCATCCGCCGGACCACATTCTGGAAGGACGTTCGCTGCTGCCGCTATTGCATGGCGAGCGGCCGGCTGACTGGCGCAAGGTCGTGTTCTCCGAATACGACTACGCCATGCAGGACGTCCGCGTGATGCTGAACCAGCCGATCGAGCGCTGCCGGCTGTTCATGGTGTTCGACGGCCGCTGGAAATACATCCACGCCTCCGGCTTCCGGCCGATGCTCTACGACCTCGAAACCGACCCGCAGGAATTTGTCGACCGCGGCGCCGATCCGGCCTGCGCCGATATCGTGGCGCGGCTGCAATCGGAGCTGTTCGACTGGGCGCTGCATCCGAAGATGCACATCACCACGCCGAACGCGAAGATCGCGGCCTATGCCGCCCAGCAATTGCAGGTCAAGAACGGCGTACTGATCGGCATCTGGGACGAGGCCGAGCTCGGCGCGATCAGGGAGAAGATCGGGATGAAGCCGGTGGGATGAGATTGATCACTGTCATTGCGAGCGCAGCGAAGCAATCCATAGCTCCGCATAACGGCTAGATGGATTGCTTCGCTGCGCTCGCAATGACGGCGTGCGCCTCTAATTCGTGATCTTGTACCCCGTTTCCTTCACGATCGGCTGCCAGAAGGCGGTGTTGGCGGCGAGCTCCTGCGTCAGGCCTTCGGGGGTCGAGCCGACCGGGATCAGCCCGATCGCGAGCAGCTTCTCCTTGACCTCGGGCTTGGCCAGCGCGGCGGCGGCCGCTTCGCTCAGCTTCTTCGCAAAATCCGGCGAAGCGCCCGCCGGCAGCCACATGCCGTACCAGGCATCCGCCACCAGATCGACGCCGCTCTCCTTCAGCGTCGGGGCATCGGGCAGGAACGGCGAACGCTGCGCGCTGCCGACCGCGAGAATCCGGATGTTGCCGGCGCGATGCTGCGGGATGGCGTCGGTCAAAGTTGAAATCGCGAACGGCATATGGCCGCCGACGAGATCGTTGATGATCGGCGCGCTGCCGCGATAGGCCACGCGCGTCAGCTTGATGCCCAGCGCCTGCTCGAGCCGCGATCCGCTAAAATGCGGAATGGTGCCGTTGCTGGGTACGCCGAACGTGGCCTTGTCCGGATTGGCTTTCAGCCAGGCGACGAATTGCTTGAAGTCCTTGACCTCGGCGGGGACGGCCGTGCCGACGAAGACACAGAACTCGAACCGCGCGAGCTGGCTGACCGGAACGAAATCCTTCGCCGCCTCGAAGCTCGGCGTGGTCTCGACCATCGGCAGCAGATACATCGTCGGCCCCGTGGTCACGAGGATGGTGTTGCCGTCGGGGTTGGCCCCCTTGACCGCCTTGATGCCGATCAGGCCGTCACCGCCGGTGCGGTTCTCGACGATGATGTTGCGGTCGAGCAAGGGAGCGATGTACTGCGCCAGCAAGCGGCACAGCGCATCCCCGCCACCGCCGGCCGCAAAAGGAAAGATGATTTTGGTCAGCGGGCCCGATTGCGCCAGCGCCTGGCCCGTCAACGCAGCCAATGAACATGCGGCGCTTCCGGCCAGAAAATCTCGGCGTTTCATCCTGTTCCTCCGAACTCTTTTATTTTGTTGATCAGCCCGCAGCGCGGAGACGCCCCGCGTCAGGCCAGCACCGTTTCGACTACGGTCATAATTCCGATCGCGACGGTGGCAAGACCCACTGCCCCCTGCAGGCCGCGATTGGCCCAGGTGAGCGAGCGGGCGGAGACCGCAAGCGGCACCGCGATCACCGTCGACAGCACGCCCATGCCGATCATCGAGCCGACGCCGAACAGTGCGACATATCCAAGTCCGACGGCGGGACTGGACGCCTGCGAAACCGTCAGCACCAGCAGCGCAGCCGAGCCCGCCATGCCGTGCATCAGGCCGACCAGCAGGGTACGCCAGCGGAAGCCATGGTCATGCGCGTGCGCGGTACGGGCATGCGGGCCGGTTTCGCCGGCATGGCTGTGGGCATGGAAATGCACCGTGCCGTCGCCATGGCCGTGCCGGTGGAAATGCACGCGGTCGCGCCACAGCCGCCACAGCACATGGACGCCGAGGCCGATCAGCATGAGGCCGACGGCGGTCTCGATCGGCCGGGCAATGGTTTCGGGAATCGCGCGGCCGAGCAGGATGGCGGCGCCGGCAAAGACGAACAGCGTCAGCGTATGGCCGAGCCCCCAGGTCAGGCCGTGCTTGACGATATCGGCCACATGACTGCGGCGCGCGGCGATGCTGGAGACGGCGGCGATATGATCGGCCTCGAGCGCATGCTGCATGCCCAGCAAAAACCCCAGCCCAAGAATTCCGAACATACGCCCCCTGCCAGCTCTGCTTTCCCATACGATACCGGCCGCAGCATTTGTCAGAGCATTATTCAGGCCCAGACGTTTTCCGGTCGAGAGAGGCGATTGTAGTTCTTGCCGTCGGCGCTGTCTCTGATATTTAGCACTACCAGAAGTAGCCAAACAGAGTGCCGAGAGGATGTTGGTTTCAAATCTGCTAACTTGTATTCGCCGGGCTTTGTTGCCGGCGCTCCTTTTGGCCGGATGCAACATGCACTCAGAGAGTGCCGGTACTGCGGCATCAGCCAATGTAGGTGGCAGCAAGGGGACAGGTGCGAATGCGATCCCGCCGAACTATCGCCAACTTGTCGCCCGCAAGCTTGCGACTGCAATCGACCTGAGCACCTTTCGCGATCCCAAAATCTCGACCCCCGTCGATCGCAACGTGAGCGAGTTTGGTTTCGATGTGCAGCCGAGCGTGTGCGTTCAGGCTGTACCGGTGCACGGGGGTGAATATCCAGCCTGGATTTTCGTGTTTCAGAACGGGCAGGTCTCCAGAATGATCGTCCCGAGCAGAATGCTGGGTTGCCGCGGACTCGATTGGTCGCCATTCCCGGAGTTCAATAGCCGAATTTGATTCCTCGCCGCCGCCAACGCTCGGCACCCTCAGGTCAAGACTTCATCGAACAGGCTTTTCATCGACGCCCAGGAGCGGCGGTCGGCCTGTTCGTTGTACATCGCAGTGCGCATCATCGAGCCATCGGCGGCCGGGTTGGTGAAACCGTGCAGCGTGTTGCCGTAGGCGATGACCTGCCAGTCCTTCACCCCGCCGGTTCGCATCTCGTTCTCGAAATCGGCAACCTGTTCCGGCGGCGCCAGGGGATCATCGACGCCGGTGCAGACCAGCACGCTGGCCTTCATTTGCCCCGGTTGCGCCGGCATTTTTGTCGTCAGCACGCCGTGGAAACTGACCACCGCCTTCAGCTCGGCGCCCTCGCGCGCCAGCTCCAGCACCACCGACCCGCCAAAGCAGAACCCGATCGCCGCCAGCCTGCCGGCATCGACCTGCGGCAGCGCGGCGAGCACAGCGAGCGCGGCACGGCCGCGGGCGCGGAGCGTTTCCGGCTCGGCGCGAAGCCCGCCGACCAGGGTAGCGACCTCCTGCAGATTGGACGCCTGCCGCCGATCGCCGAACATGTCGGCGGCGAGCGCGACATAGCCGAGACCGGCGAGCCGGCGCGCGCGCTCCATCGCGAATTCGCCGAGCCCGAGCCCTTCGTGAAACACCAGCACGCCCGGCCGCGGCCCCGTGGCGTTGTCGTCAAGCGCGAGATAGCCGCGCAAATTGACCGCGTCGCAGCGGTAATCGATATCGCGCGCCTGCATGAATTTCCCTGATCCTTCAAATGATGAGGAGCCGGAACTTCACATCTGTCTGGAGATCGCACAACCGAAATCGAAAGGCTTCGCCTTCCGGTCTCCGGCATCACATCTGTTTGACTCACTTGAAAAGGCCCGCACCGGAACGATCGTCGATACGAGCGCTTAGCGTGTGGGCCCCCTGCAATGGAGTCAGCCAATGACACGATCCGGAATTCTCGCCGCCGCGGCGATCCTTGCGTCCACGCTCGCGAGCCCCGCAATGGCGCAGCAGGTCATCTCCGAACCCGGCTATTGCGCGCAGTTCTATCCAAACGCCAACTGCCAGAACAGAGGACCGGGAAGTCCCTACTATGGCGGCAGCTACCCGCGTCAGACCTATCGCGATCAGGCCTATCAGGACCGCACCTGGCGCGACAGCTACAACCGCCAGGACGACTTCTGGCCGGGCGATGTCGCGGCCGGCGTCGTCGGCGGCGCGGTCGGCACGGCGGCTGCCATCGCCACCTCCCCGATCGGCGGCGAGGAATACGCCCGCCGCAACGGGTTTGTCTGCGTCCCCGGCAGCTGGTTCCGCGGCGAGGACGGGCGGAGGCATCTCTGCCAGTAGGATGGTTGCGAATCGCGTTCGGAAAAGGCGGCTGGAAAGGCCGCCTTTTCCATGCGGGAGCGATAAAAGCGGTTCTTGAGGTTCTGGCTCTTTGCGACCAAGTCTGATATTCGAGCCGCCGAAGATCGGACCAAGTGGCGGGAGATTTCACCCTCGCCGATCATTTCAATTCGCCGGTTTAGCTCAGCGGTAGAGCAGCGGTTTTGTAAACCGAAGGTCGGGAGTTCAATCCTCTCAACCGGCACCATGTCTTGCTTGAGGCCGCAACCCAGCGATCTCTGAGAGCGAAGCGAAATACGACGCTATCCTCGAGCCGCGATCCGCCAGGCACTGATGGTTTGCAGCATGGTCACGCCACCATAGCCCCCACGAGGCGGCGAACCGGATCAGCATTGTTCGCACGGTCACTTCCCCCGATCATCCTGCGCCGGCTCTGGCTGCCATCCGCTCAACAGGTCGCAAAAATTAAAAACCTCCGGCAGGGCATTGCCGGAGGTTTCGGAGGTTTATCATAAAGAAAGTTTGCGTCTCCTTGAGACTAAGAGGCCGTCAAACGATTTTGGCGGCTACCTGAAGATCACAATACATGACTAACTCAGATTATCAAATCACATTTTACAGCTAATTCGCTCGCCCACAGATAGAACGCTCTGCTTTCTGAGGATCGTCGCCCCGCATCCCAAAGCACGGGTAACGGCAAAAAAACCCCGGCAGTTTCCTGCCGGGGGCTCTCTTGGACTATCGTTAGATCATGCGATCAGAAGTTGCGCTGAGCGCGAATGTTGAGGGACACGGAGTCCTGGTCCTTATACTCGTAGACGGCCGTCGGCTTGGGAGCCGCCGGCGTCAGAACTGCGGCGCCGGTGAACTTCTGGTCGAGATGGAACCACAGCACTTCGGCCGAGAACGTCAGGTTCTTGACGGGAGTCCAGCGGGTGACCACGCCAAGCATCGAGACGTTGTAGTCCGGGTTGCAGCTATAGTCTGCGGACTTCGCGCCGCTGATGGCATTGTAGGCTGCGCAGAACTGACCCTTGCCGGTCGTGAGGTCCGTGTTGCTACCGCCATACTTCACGACGGAGTAGCTGCCGAACAGGCTGGACGACCAGTAGGGATCCCAGTTGTGGTTGAACGCACCACGGAGACCGTAGGCAGTCGTCAGCTTGAGGTCGCCTGTGCCGCCAGCCGCCACCGGCAGATAGACAGCATCCGTGCTCGCACCGAAGCCGATGCTCTGATACGCGCCTGGAAGACCACTGCCGCCGAACATCGCGAAGCTCGGCGCACCTGAGCCGCTGGTGGCGATCACGTTCTTGATGTCACCCTTTGAGTAGCTGATATCGAACTTGATGTCGTCGCCGGCACCGGTCGGAATGTTCTTGATCTGCAACGCAGCCATCACCGAACCGCCCCACTTGTCTTCGGGGTGGCCGCTGACCTCCGAAAAATTGTTCGGTACGCCGGCAGTCAGATTGTTGTAAGAGGCATTGACCAAGTGTGCCGCAGCCGAAATCTGGAACAGACCCCAGGCCTGATCGACGCGGATGTTGCCGACGATATCAGGCGCATGCACACCGCCATAAGCGTTCCCGGAAATGCCCTGGAAGTTGAGTCCGCCACCAGGAATGATAACAGGGGTGCCACCCGAACCCAGGTTCAGCACAACGGCACGGTTGAAGGCGAGCGGGTCGTCTAGACCGATCGTACCCGACACGCCGTTGCCGAACTGAGCGGTGTACTGGATGTTGTTCGTGCCGGTGACGGTGTCATGACCGCCGAGCAGGAACGAGGTGTTGTTGCCTGGATAACCATGCCAAGGCGTCGCATAGGCTGAGGCGGAGCGACCGAAAGTGAACCCAGCGAACTGGAGGAACAGCATTTCCGTCGCGATCTGCTGGCCGTTGGCTGTGGTTCCGACTTCTCTGAAGCTGCCGCTCGGTGAGGTGAACGACCAATCCAGTTGACCGAAGGTGCGAACCACACCGTATTCAGTGGCGGTGCGGGTATCGACGGTGAGCGCCATACGCGAACGGGAAGCGAAGTAGTCGCGATAGCGATTGCCCTGACCCAAATCGCCGTTCCAGGCCGGCTGATCGTAGGAAGCGCCGTTGAACGTGGTGTCGACGCGCAGATAACCACCCAGCTTGATGCAGGTGTCGGTGCCCGGGATATAGAAGAAACCCGCACCATAGAGAGAGCAGATCCTCACGTACTCGACCGCTTTGGCCTTGACGGGAAGATCGGCTGCCTGGGCTCCACTCATGGCGATCAGACCCGCCGCTGAGCCGAGAATAAGGCTCTTAACCATCTTCATGTTAAACCTCCAAGTTGCTCTGTAGGGAAGGTTCCGGATCCGCTGGGTGAAGCACCCCAAGGTTGGTTCCCTTTGTCCCCCGTAAAAAAACCGCCTAGCCGCTTCGCGCCTTCGGACACTCCCGCATCAGCGCGAGGGACTTAAGCGAACCACCTAGAACGGGACGATCTAGGACCCCCCAGTCGTCACGAGAACTATGCCTGCGCAACTAAGTTAATCAAAATACTTTATGAACTCAGACATCGTTATGGTCGGCCCCTGTGTCCTAGTGGCAACAGGTCGGAGTCAGACATTTGCCTGCAATCATGCTGATGTATAAGGTGATTTAGTTCAGTGATTTCATTATTGAATTTCTCAATGTGCGTCGCTGCTGGATTGGTGAAAAAGGGCAATGAGGCACGGCGTCGAAAAGCAAATGAGTTCACAGGTCTTGGCGAAGAAATCCGATCTACCTCAGCCCTCTGCAAGAAATCAGGAACTGGCAAGGCGATTCGCATGGGAGGTCGCTTCAATCAATGTGCACCTCCAAGAACTGCGACATTTTTGGGCGAAAACCCTTGGCATTAGTGGCCCGCAGTGGATGATCCTGATGGCTCTGGCGGACCTGGACAAAGGCGACGGAGTTCCGGTGAAGGTGGTGTCAAAGATGCTTCACGTCGACTCGTCGTTCGTGACAACCCAGTCGAAAATGCTTGAAAAGAAAGGCTTTATGCGCCGAAAGACCTCGGCGGAGGACGCCAGAGTTGTACAAATGTCACTGACGGACAAGTCATACAAGCACATCGCAAACCTGGCCTCCCAGCAGGAAGCCCTTAACAAATTCATCTTTGCAGAATTCAGCGATAGCGAGCTCACCGAGTTCACCGGCAAACTCGCGTCCATCAAGGATCAATTAGAGAAGGCCTGCTTGAAGGTTGCCATGGACATCTGAGTCTCGGGCGATAGCGAGTTTGGGCGTTAGCGAGTTTTGGGCATAAGCCTGAACTCGCAAACGGCCGACCTCATGCCCTGCTGCTAGAGATCTCACGAGGGCACTATTGAATTCGCTTGCGCTGCGCGGGTCGTCTCGAATTGATCAGAAAGCGAACACCGAACTCCCGGCCTGGACGATGTCCACTGTTCCGCAAGGGGCGCATTCCAAAGTTCCACGCGCCGTTTCCGGCTGCAATGCGTATTGATCTATATCAAGCGAGCCATCGATTTTCTTCTTTGAATGATCCCCGACAGGGAATGGGGAGCCTTTCATGGAAGATCTGGTATGCCCTATTGGCACGCTCATCAGCGGCAGAAGGCCAAATCGCAGCACACTCGACTGGACTGCAGAGGCGCGAATCGGCTTGCGAAAACGCACGCCTTGGTTGAGTATTGACCAACTTAAGTAATAAAGTCAGATTTGATGACCATTCCGGTCTGTCACTTCGACCAAAAAGGGTGGATCCAGTGGCCGGACAGCGAAGATCTGTCTGCCGAATTTCTGCGGCTTTTGGGTGCTGCTCAAGAAGGCGGCTCGACTGTTTCTGAATGCTTCCTCACGGCAAGCCGGATAGACCCGAAGGATCACGATTCCTGGTACCGGGAATGGAACAAGACGGCCGACGCCAACAATGAGCGAGGCAATACAGCTCTCAGCGGTGGACATTTTCTGACGGCCCAAAGCAATTGGCTGCGCGCCCTAAGCTATTATAACGCGGCCGTGTTCGATCTTGATTTCGCGGACAAGAGACTACAAGCCGGTCTCGCCAACATGCGGGCCTGCGCCCGTCGATACCTGGAACATCGAACCCCTGCTGGTGAAGTTGTCGAGATTCCCTGGCTGAGTCACTATCCATTGGAGGGCTATTTCCTGCCGGCCCCAGCCGCGCCGGCTCAAACGCCTGTCATCATTTGCATTGGCGAACCGGGACATCGAAAGGAAGAGTACCTCTACAAGACGGCGCGCCACGCCCGCAATCGCGGAATGGCGCTGCTGGCCGCCGACCTTCTGGGATCGGATAACGGCGCACAGTTCGAGAATGTGGTCGGCCGTTCTGATCTGGAGATGGCTGTCTCCTATATAATGGACTATCTCACAGCGAGGGATGATGTTGATAAACGTCGAATAGCGATTCTCGGCGATGGTTCGGGCTCTTTTGTCGCGCGCGGTGTTGCGCTTGACCATCGATTCGCTGCCGCCGTTTGTGACGGCGGCATTTGGGATTTGCAGGAGCGGGCGTTTTTGGCAAACCACATTGCGCCGATTGATGCGGGCGCGCGTCTCATACACAACGGGATCGCACGAAATCTAAAGTGTCCGATCTTAATTACCATCGGCGAGCATGGCTGGCTGGAGCCAGAGCACGTGAACACCCTGATCGAGCAACTCAAGACGGATCAGCAGGATATCACGCTGAAAATTTTTACGGGGGCAGAAACGGCTGCCTCGCAAGGGCACGCCGACAACCCAACGCTTGCCAATGAATTCATTTTTGACTGGATTGCGGACCGCTTGGAAAGCAATGCCGGTTCAAACCCGTAGGTTGCGGCGCCGTGCCGGTGGCGAAGGCCACCGCTCAGAGTTGGCGAAGATCCAGCGCACCTTAAAGCAAGTCCTGAATGTGATCGAGGAAGGCGGCCTTCAAAGGTTCCCTCCGAACTCCTCTCCTAGCGGCACCCGACACCATCAATTGATGCCATGTGCACGTTGCCGGTCACGAACTGTCACCGTTTTGTCACCTCGCGCGCAAAAGCGTGGGAGTTATCCTCAGCTACCTCCCCACCCGCTTGATTCCACCAAAGGCGTTTGATGGAGTGAACCCGGCCGAGGTGTTTCATGAAATGGATGAGGGAACGCGATCTCCTGATCGCGCAAACGATGGCGTTCGTTCAATCGGTGACCGGCAAGACGCCGGAGGCCGAGAAGACGATCACGGCGTCGGTTGCCCTGCTCTCCGTCGAGACATCCGAAACCATCCGCGCGGCCGCGACCCTTCCCGACATTGAGGCGCTGCTGGCGGAGACGCCGCCCGTTGCCCAGGCGCCGAAAGACGTTCCAAGAAACGTATCAAGGGAAGAAACGCCGCGGGAGATATCGAGGCTGGCTCCCCTTGCGCGTCCTGACCTGCGGGAGGATTTCCAGGCCGAGATCAGGGCGCGGGTCGCCAATTTCCGCGCCCATCAGGAGCGGTTCAATCGCGAGCGCGAAGCCTATTGCAGCGCGACCATGGCGAAGGTCCACGCGTCTCTCAAAGAAGGCGCGCCGCCGACGCGGACAGGCAAGTAGACCCAGGACGACGCAAAACCGCGTTCCCCCCGGCATCCGCACGATGTTCAGAGCCAATTCAGAGCCAGGCGTAGACCAGCGCCATGTTGGCCGCGCAGGCGACCAGCAGGCAGACGGTGAGCGTGAGTTGGACACGCTCGCAGGAGGTCTGGAGGCTCGTTCTCATGGCCGGAAACATCCGGCGATTCTG
The DNA here is from genome assembly GCA_963790735.1 of uncultured Alphaproteobacteria bacterium. Lineage (GTDB taxonomy): Bacteria > Pseudomonadota > Alphaproteobacteria > Rhizobiales > Xanthobacteraceae > Bradyrhizobium. The sequence continues at coordinate 39,583 of CAWBQP010000053.1, forward strand.
GCGGTCGAGTCTCGGGGATTCTTTTTTCGGGCGTTTACGGCTCGTTAAAGACTCAGAGACTCCACGAAAATGGGCCGAAACGAGCCAATTTGCTCCCGAAACAACTTGTGGAATGGCGGCATGGCAGCCAAGCCTGAAACCCGGACCCTGCTTCCGCGTTGACCGTTTTTACCGGAGCCGACAATGCCCTACGCGCTGTTCTCAAACGATGCCAAGCTGAGCAAGGCCTATCCCACCGCGGCCGATGTCTGGACAATTGCCCAGAAGAGCGGCCTCGTGATCGATGTCGTCTCCGACGACGACAAAGAGGGCCCGCATCCCGTGCTGGATCATGACTACGAGATCAGGCCGTGCCAGCTCGAGCCGCATGAAGACCCAGCCCGAAACAAGGCCGAGGCGGAGCGCGAGGCGCAGACGGAATTACAGTTGGCGTCGTAAGGGCGACGGCCGGGCGGGCAACCGACGGCTCTCGGCATATGGGCCCCGTTTGCCGGGGACGGCATCCGAGGCGGCAAATCGGTTTTACGGCATCGCCGAGACCAGCGATGCCTGTTCCGCAGCCAGAGTGACACAGGCCTTGCGCCGCTGCAGTCCCCTGATCGCGCCGGTTACCTTGCGCACCTTGCCGGCCCCGCACAGGGGATCCTGCACGAAGGCGACTTCATAGGGAGCAAGGGCAAGCGGTTCGGATTTCAGGACAGTTTGGGCAAGGCACGGAAACGCCGCTGCGGAAAAAATCAGCCCTAACGCAAAAGCACGCATGTTCGTTGTCCCACCAGCCGGCTGGAACCATAATATCGGATCGTGACGAAAAGTTGCATGCAGCGCGAAATTTTTTTCGCACCCGCCAAAAAACAGCCGAGGCACGCTCGCCCCGACATTTCCCCAACAAAAAGGCCGGCGTGAAGCCGGCCTTTTCTCGTGTCGATACCAAAGTCGGTATCAATATCTGGAGGCAGCAGGCCCACCCCACCCAAACCGGTAGTTCACGCCGACCTTGGCGGTGTGCTCGTCGTTGCGGAAGCTGCGACCGGCAATGTCGGCAGGGCCCGTCGTGAAGGTGGTGTTGCCGAAATTGTAATACTGGTACTCGGCCTTGGCCGACCAGTTCGGGGCGAACATGTATTCGAGGCCGCCGCCGACGGTGTAGCCGTCCTTGTGGCTGCCGTTGGTGGTGAAGCCCGCCGGCACGCCGGCCACCGACACCCCGAGATTGTTGCCGTCGCGCCAGGCGTAGCCGCCCTTGGCGTAGAGCAGCGCCGGACCCCAAGTGTAGCCGAGCCGGCCGGTCACCGAGCCGAGCTGGTCGGTGTTGGATGTCACGAGGGTGCCGCCCGGAAACAGCACGCCATTGTTATTGCCGCCGGACAGCCAGCTATACTGGGCTTCGGCACCCATGACCCAGTTCGGCGCGAACTGATAGTCGAAACCGCCCTGCACGCCGCCAAGGAAGCGGGCGTCGCTGCCCTGCAGGGAATTGTTACCCGCAAAGGCGCCGCCGACATGGCCACCGACATAGAACCCGGTCCAGTTATAGACGACCTGAGGCGCGGTATACGCAGGCGCCTTGGTATAGGGTCGCGGCGGCATGTCGGCCGCAAAAGCTGGAGCCGCCATGGCGGCCAGCGCGGCAGCGCCGAGCAAAATCTTCTTCATCTTCACTACCCCTTACAGACGTTGCGGATACCAATCCAAACAACGTGACTTCATTTAGGTTGCTTTGCGGCAAGTGCCCGCGACCCGATGGCGCGCCACTGTGACGGCACAGCAACAAAACGTTTTAGTTCCCTCGCACGTAAGGCTTTTTTCCCGATTAAGGAGGTGGTTTCCCGCTTAGTTGATGTCTGCGGTGACTAAGGCAAGGTTCAACCATCGCCGAAAAGTGATCCGAATTCGTTCACGGTTCCTTCTCGGGAACACCGCGATACCGCCCCCGCCGACGGCCTTCACGGCTGCCGGCGGGGCCGAGCTCGCTTCAAGAGCGAGCCACTTCGATGACGGCGTCGGCAAAGGCCTGCGGCGCCTCTTGCGGCGGGTTATGTCCGATCCCGCCGGTGAGGAGGCGGTGGGCATATTTGCCGGAAAACTTCTTCGCGTAGACCTTGGGGTCCGGATGCGGCGCGCCGTTGGCGTCGCCTTCAAGGGTGATGGTGGGCACGGCGATGGCGGGGAATTCGGCCAGCCGCTTTTCCAGATCGTCGTATTTCGCCTCGCCCGGGGCGAGACCAAGCCGCCAGCGATAATTGTGGATCACGATGGCGACATGGTCGGGGTTGTCGAACGACGCCGCGCTGCGTTCGAAGGTGGCGTCATCGAAATTCCACTTCGGCGAGGCGAGCTGCCAGATCAGTTTTGAAAATTCGCGCCGGTATTTTTCGTAGCCCAGCCGGCCGCGTTCGGTCGCGAAGTAATACTGGTACCACCATTGCAGTTCGGCCGATGGCGGCAACGGATTCTTGTTGGCCTCCTGGCTGCCGATCAGGTAGCCGCTGACCGAGACCAGCGCCTTGACGCGCTGCGGCCAGATCGCCGCGACGATGTCGGCGGTCCGCGCGCCCCAGTCGAAGCCGGCGACCACCGCCTTGTCGATCTTCAGCGCATCCATCAGGGCGATGAGGTCGGTCGCAAGCGCGCCTTGCTGGCCGTTGCGCGGCGTGTCGCCTGAGAGAAAGCGCGTCGTGCCGTAACCGCGCAGCCAGGGCGCGATCACCCGGAAGCCGGCCTGCGCCAGCACCGGGACGACATCGACGAAGGCATAGATGTCGTAGGGCCAGCCGTGCAGGAGGATGACGACGGGACCATCGGCGGGCCCGGCTTCGGCATAACCGACATTGAGGACGCCGGCCTCGATCTGCTTCAGCGCGGCAAACGAGGTGTGGGCACCCGGCCTGACCACGCGCCGGGCTTGGGGTCGCCGGACTGCGCAAAGAGGGCGCCGCTCATGGCGAACGGTGCTGCCGCAAGCGCCACGGCGGCGGTGCCGAGGAAGCGGCGGCGGTCAGGGGCGGTGTACTGGGACATGGATCTCACTCCGGCTATCTATCTGATACGATTAAATCGGATGCGATATAAATAATGCGCCAGGCCGGTGTCAACCCTTCCGATTTAATCGTATGCGATATAGATCGGCCCGAAGCATCACAGTCGCGTGTGGAGGCCATGATGAAATCCGCCAAAGAAGGAATCTGCCAACACAGACTTGGCCAACCCAGGCTTGCTGCGCTCTCAAGCAGACGCGCGCGAAATCAGCGCGTCAGTTTCTCCAGTTCCGCGAATGGCGCGTATGCCACCCCCGCACAGGGTTCGACGGCGTTTTCGATGATGCGGTCGAGGCGGCCGTCGACGAAGAGGAAGCCGCGTTCACGCGGCTCGCGGTAGCCGCCGTCGGGCTCGCGCGGGCTGAACCGGAGACAGGCGACATAGCGCAGCCGCCCGCCGACGACGCGCTCGACCGGCTCGGCCATGACCGCGCCGCGCACACCGACGGGATCGTTGAGATAGGTCTTCAGAAACGCCAGCACTTCGGTGCGGTAATTCTGCGGAAACGGCTGGCTGGAGACGCCGCGGTCGTCGGTAAAGGTGATCGGCTTGCCGTCATCGCTGGCGGCACAGGCCGACAGCATGATCGGCAGCAACATCATCGCCGCGAATTTGGCCGAACGTCTCACGCGAACTCTTCCCCTGCCCGTCGCCGTCTCTTAGACCGCTTGGCTCAAGAATGGAATTCGCAACTCGGTTATCTCCTCACTTCGCTCTCGAAAAGTTGAGCGCGCGCCAGCCCACGGCCATTAGCGAAGCAAATGGCGCGTGGGCTGGTCTGACATTCGCGAAGCGCGCGCCGGGCAATGGGGACGAAACGCGCGCCGGCGAATCAGGTTCAGCTGCGTTTCGCAGCCGGCGTCACGTGCTTGACCGCGATGTGCTTCGCATGCGTCTTGTGCAAGCCGATGTGCTTGTGGTGGCGATGATGCCGATAGTGCTTGTGATGGCGGCCCATCCTTGCATTGGCGTTCAACGCCTTGGCCTTGCCCTGCTCCGTCTTCACGGCGGGCGTCTTCACGGCGGGCGCCTGCGCGGTCTTGTTCACCGGCGCCTGCGCGGTCTTGCCCGGCGTGCCGGCAAGCGCAGGCGCGGCGAGAACGGAAACGGCAACGAGCGCTGCAGAAATGGTCTTGAGCATGGTTGTCTCCTCTTGCTTTCTGCCCCTTGGGACCCGCGGGCATTTCCGGCCGAACGGCCGGGCTCGCCGATCATGCAGGCGACGCTAGCGGCTGCGCACTGAACCCCTCCTGAATCGAACTTTTGGATTCCGTTCATCTGAATGACATCTTCGTCATGTCCGTTGACGACGGGCCGCCGGTGAAAATTGGCGGAATAGAGGTAGAGGCGCGGGAATGTTGTCGGTCGTCAGGGGTTCAAATCAACGGGCTTCGGTGTAGGATCGCCGAACCGGCCATCAGGAGACTTGCATGAATAGATTAGCGATCAGGCTTTTGACTCTCACAATGTTGTCGCTCACGCTCGCGGCAGCCCCTGTCGTTAGCGTGGTCTACGCAGCGCCCGACAACGATCCGCCGCCGCCGCCGAAGAAGAAGAAGAAATCCAGCGAAGCCCGTCCAGGCATCGAGCAAACCGCATTCGCCGACGGCTATCGCGCCGCCTACGCCGAGATCTACGACCGCCACGATTACGCCTCGGCGATTACGCAACTCAAGGCGCTCGGCCGTGACGACTCGGCCGCCGTCGCCAACCTGATCGGCTACTCCTATCGCAAGCTCGGCGACTACAAGGTCTCGCAGATCTGGTACGAGCGCGCGCTCAAGGCCGATCCGAGCCACGTCAAGACCTGGCAGTATTACGGCCTGTGGCAGGTCGAACAGGGCAACCGCGATCAGGCGCAGTATCACCTGAACCGGATCGCCCAGCTCACCGGCACGACAAGCGAGGAATATCGCTCGCTCGCCGCCGCGCTGGAAAAGCCGCCGGGCACCGGGCTGGTTTATTGAGGCAGTGACGTTTCCCCGTCATTGCCTGCGACAAACGCAAAGCGATTGCGCAAGGGAGTTCGCGAAAAAATTGCAAAGCAATTTTGCGCTGAAGCGACGAAGCAATCCATCTTTCCGTTATGCCGCGATATGGATTGCTTCGCTTCGCTCGCAATGACGACACAATAGTAGCCGGCGCAGGTCCTTAAAGCCTGCGCCGGTTTTCTTTTTACTCACTTCATCATCTTCTCGACCTCCGCGCGGAACGCCTGGCGCGCGCCATCGCGCGAGTAGAACATGTGGCCGCCGGGATAGACGACGAGTTTCACCCGGTCCGATCGCGCATAGGCCGGCAACTGGTCGAGAATCACCTTCGAGCCAAAATAGGGCGTGGCGAGATCGAACAGCCCGTGGCCGACCAGCAATTTCATTTTCGGGTCGAGCGCGAGAATCTGGCGAAGCTGCGAAACCGACTCGGCCGGCCCGCGGCCGAAATCCCACGACCTGTTCACACTCTCGCTGAGCAGCTGGTACGAGCCATCAGGACGCCAATTGAGTTTGCGCGTGGTGAGGTCGACGGCAGCGCTCGTCAGCGGCGCCGTCAGGGAATCACCGGAGGGATCGCCGAAAAGAAAGTAGCTCGAATCCGGATAGGGATCGAAGCCGGAGACCGAAGCGTCGTAGCGTCCCGTCACGCGACCGTTGCGGCGGTCGAACTCCCGGCGGAATTCGCCGACTTCAAAACGCCCGGCCAGCCTGCGGCTCACCGCCTGATCGATGCCGGTCAACGCGGCCACCTTGTCGGCAACGCGGGTCGTCGCCTCTGTGTCGGCCTGTCCCTTGATGAGGTCGGCGAGAAACTCGCCCTGCGCGTAGCGTTCGACATCGGCGAGATCGGTTCGCGTCACCGCTCCCTTGGCTTCGCGCGCCACCGCCGCCATGCTCGGCAACGTGTACATGTATTGCAGGACGCTCGTGCCGGAAAAGTCACGATAGTCGAACAAGGGTGAGACCATGATCAGCCCGCGCACGCCGACACCCTGCTGGGTCTGCAGATTGCGCACGATTTTCGGGCCGCGGATGCCGCCATAGCTCTCGCCGGCGACGAATTTCGGCGACAGCAGCCGATCGTATTTTTCCAGCCAGCGCCGGATCACGAGCGCGATGGCGCTGACGTCGCCGTCGACGGAGTAGAACCGCTTGCGCGCATCCTCGCCCGACGCGACGAAGCGGCTGTAGCCGGTGCCGACGGGATCGATGAAGACGAGATCGGTAAAGTCGAGCCAGGTCTCGGCGTTGGGCAAGAGATCAGGCGTCGCTGACGACACCGCGCCCTCGCCGGTGATCGACACGCGCCAGGGGCCGGCGTCGCCGAACTGCAGCCAGGCCGAGGACGCGCCCGGGCCGCCGTTGAACAGAAACGTCACCGGCCGGCTTGCGCGATCGGCGCCGTCGAGCTGGTAGGCGGTATAGGCGATATCGGCCTGCGGCTCGCCCTTGTCGTCGAACAGCCGGATCGAGCCTGCGGTGGCGGTGAAGTCGAGCGTGCGGCCGGGCAGCGCCAGCGTCTGCTTGGTGGTGGAATCCGGCGGCAGGCGATGCTGTTCGGCCACAGGCGGCGACGTCGGGGCGGTGCCCCGCCCTGCTCCGCCCTTCTGGCCCGATGGCGACGGTGACGGCGTGGCCGCGGCAGGCTGCTGCGACGTCGGCGAGCTCGCCTCCTCGGCGCGCGCACCACTCACCCAACACACGACCAGAAGCGTGGCGGCGAGACGCATGGGGCGCGTCGCCGTGAAACGAAAAACCATGCCGTTTGCTCCCTGTGCGCCCCTGCGATCCAGCCGCCCCCGCAGATTTCGCCGCAACAGTGCGACAATGAGGCTGTGGTGCACAACAAGGAGAAATCCTTCCGAAAATCACAATCCCGACAGCATCACGTGAGAAAGCAGTCATCACGTCCGGTGGTTGTCCCCGCCGACGGTTAGATGCTATCGGTCGGTTCCGCCGGCGTACCGGCCGGGTATTTTTGATGCATCCATGAAACCATTTTGGCGCTGGCGCGACTAATGAACCTGCGCTTTTCAATGGGGTCCTAAAAATGAAACGTACGATTGCTCTCTGTCTCGGCCTGCTGGCGCTGGCTTCGCCAGCAGCCGCAGATTCGCCGGTCGCGGTGGTCGAAGACGTTCAGGGCAAGGTCACCGGCGCGGAATTCATGGACTATGTGACCCCCAAGGCGGTCATCAAGATCGGCGACGGCGGCTCTGTCATTCTCAGCTATCTGAAGTCATGCCGGCGCGAGACGATCAGCGGTGCCGGCACCGTCGTCGTCGGCACCCAGGAGAGCGCCGTTCACCTCGCCGAGGTCAAGGCCGAGAAGACGAATTGCGATCCCAACCAGGCCAACGCGACCACGCGGGAGACCAGCGGCGTCGCCGCCACCGTGCTGCGCAGCGTCGGCAACGCGGCCCCCTTGCCGCAGCCGCAGCTCACCCTTTACGGCGCATCGCCGCTGGTGGAGGCCAAAGGCCGCGGCAAGCTGGTCATCCGGCGCCTCGACGTGCCGGGCGAGCGTCAGGAGATCAATCTGGGCGGCACCCAGCTCAAGGGACGCTTCCTCGATTTCGCCAGCGAGAACGTCGCCCTGGTCCCCGGCGGCCTCTACGCCGCCACGTTCAAATCATCGCAGATCGTGTTCCGGGTGGATGCGCAGGCCAAACCCGGCGCGACGCCGGTCGTCGGCCGGTTGCTGCGGATGGAATAGGCGTGCCGGGCCGGCCATCTTGAGAATCAGGCGCAGCACGCGCAACAGGATGGTGGTTGCCGCCATCGCGCTGGTCTGCGCGGCGGCTTCGGTTTCTCCCGCAGCCAGACCGATCCGCGGGCTCTCCCTCGATATCCTCACCGCACTGCGCTGGGAGGTGTTCGGCCGCAGCCAGGATCCGGCCGCTTCGCCGGCGGTCGTCGTCGCGATCGACGAGGAAAGCCTGCGCACCGCCCCGTTCAAGGGCGCGCCGATGCTGACCTGGACCGGGGAGATCGGCCGCGTGCATGACCGCGACACTCGAAGGCGGCGCCAAGGTGGCCGGCTTCGACATCGTGATCCCGACATCGATCGAGCAGTCGGAGATTCCGTTCGGCGAGGGCATGCTCGGTGAGAAAGTCCGCGGATTCGACCGCGACTTCCTTCGATCGCTCGCCGGTGCGGCGGCGAACGGCAAGGTGGTGCTGGGAGAAATCCTGGGCGGCAACCAGCCGGTCAGGCCATCGCCGGGACAGCGCGTCGCCGTACGCCAGCAGCAGAACATCCGCCCGCTCAACGTTCATGTCGACAGCGACGATATCCTGCGGCGCCTGCCGCTGAGCTTCACCGTCAACGGGACGAAGGTGCCCTCGATGGCGGTCGAGCTGGCCTCGCGCGCGCTGGGTGCGCCACCCGAGTTCGATGAACGCGGCAGGCTGACGCTTGCCGGCTATCGCGTCCCCGGCCGGGTACCGAACACGATGACGCTGAACTTCGAGGGCGGCAGCCGACGACATTCCGACCTTCTCATTTGCCGATCTGCGCGCGTGCGCCGTCAAGAACGACAAGGACTATTTTCGGCGCTGGTTCGCCGGAAAGGTCGTCATTTTCGGCAGCGTCCTCGATATCGAGGACCGCCGCATACCTCCAAGCGCTTCGCGACCGGCATCGAAGGCGCGCGCGCACCGCGCTGCACGGCCGAGAGCACGCCGGTCACGGCGGGCTTCAGGATCAGCACGATCGCGGGCGTCTATATCCACGCCACCGCGGTCAACAATCTGATCGCGCATAACGCGATGGTCGAACCCGGCCCGCTGGTCGCGCTTCCTGATCTCCGCCCTGTTTGCCGCGCTGGCCGCGACCGCCGCGTGGCGGTTGATACCGCTCAATGCGGCGCTGACCTGGACCGGCATGGTCGCGGCCGGCATTGCCGGCGCCATGATCGCCTTCAACCACGCGCTGGCGCTGCCGATCGCCGAGCCGTTCCTGGCGAGCCTGTTCGCACTCGCCGCCACGATCGGATTCCGCTTCGTGGTCGCCGACAAGGACCGCCGCCTGCTGCAGAAGAGCTTTGCGCTCTACCTTGCCCCGCACGTCATCAACCGCATGCTGTCGTCGAACAAATTGCCGGAACTCGGCGGCGAAACCCGCAACGTGACGGTGTTCTTCTCCGACATCGAGGGATTTTCGCTGATCGCGGAAAAGATGTCGCCCGACAACCTGATGGAGCTGATGAACGAATATCTTTCGGCGATGACCGACGTCATCGAGCGCCACGGCGGATATGTCGACAAATATATCGGCGACTCCATCGTGGCGGTGTTCGGCGCGCCGGCCGACGATCCCGATCATGCCGCTAATGCGGCGCGCGCCGCGCTGGATTGCTGCACGCAATTGACGGAACTCAACGCCTCGTCTGCCCTCTTCCAGGAATGCAAGCTGGCGCAGCGGATCGGCATCAATTCCGGCGAGGCGCTGGTCGGCAATTTCGGATCGCGGCGGCGCTTCAACTACTCCGTGATGAGCGATGCGGTGAACCTGGCGTCGCGGCTGGAGGGCGCCAACAAGTTCTACGGCACCACCGTCATCGCCTCCGAGACCACCGTAGCCCTTACCGGCGAGGCCTTCGCCTGGCGCGAACTCGACGCCATCAGGGTCAAGGGACGAACCCAGGCGCTGAAAATCTACCAATTGCTGGCGCTGTCGGCCGGGCTGACCTCTTCGCAGGAGACATCGATCGGCAACTACGCCGACGGGCTTGCGCAGTGGCGGGCCCGCGAATTCGAGCGCGCCGCGCAGTATTTCGGCCGTTCGGCCGACATCGACCGGCCGGCGGCGTTGTTTGCCGCGCGGGCCCGGGAATTGGCCCAAAACCCGCCGGGCGAGGATTGGGACCCGATCCGGACGTTGCAGGAAAAATGACGTTCCGATGACCAGCGGTTTACGTTACCGCCGCTAAAGAGCCGCAGGGCCATCTCGACAAGCCCCGACAAGGTGTATAGACGAGCGCGGCGTAATCCGGCGCCACCCCATGAGCTCGTCGTCCGATGGCCACCCCCAAGCAATACGACCGGATTGCCTTTGTCGCGAGCGCAAGCACCGAGGCGCAGGCCGCGCTGGCGCAACTGACCAAGCTATACGGCAATCACGATGCCGACGACGCCGACGTCGTGGTGGCGCTCGGCGGCGACGGATTGATGCTGCAGACGCTGCACCGGCATATGCGCTCGGGCAAGCCGATCTACGGCATGCATCGCGGCACCGTCGGCTTCCTGATGAACGAGTTCACTACGCACGACCTGCATACGCGGCTGGCGGCGGCGCGGGAATCCCTGATCAATCCGCTCCTGATGCGCGCCACCGACGTGCATGGCACGGTGCATCTGCACCACGCCATCAACGAGGTCGCGCTGTTTCGCCAGACCAACCAGGCCGCACGTCTGCGCATCCTGATCGACGAGCACGAGCGGATGGCGGAATTGATCGCCGACGGCATTCTGGTGGCGACGCCGGCCGGCTCCACCGCCTATAATCTCTCGGCGCAGGGGCCGATCCTGCCGATCAACGCGGCGCTGTTGGCGCTGACCCCGATCAGCGCGTTCCGCCCGCGCCGCTGGCGCGGCGCCCTGCTCCCCAACTCCGCTTTCGTGGTGATCGAGGTACTCGAGGAGCGAGAAACGTCCGGTCGCGGCCGCCGCCGACCATGACGACGTGCGCGATGTCCGCCGCGTCGAGGTGCTGTCCGACAAGACGATCTCGATGCGGATGCTGTTCGACCCCGGTCACAGCCTCGAGGAACGCATCCTGCGCGAGCAGTTCGGGTCCTGACGCCCGCCCGGTGACCGCCCGGTGGCCTTGAACCGGGCTCCTATCCGGAAAAAGTGGCGCCATCGGCTATTCGCGCGAGCCTGATAGACCGGCTTCGCAACCATTCCTTAACGAGCGCCGCGATATGGTTAACACCAGTATACCGTTTTGTTTGGCCGGGCCGGACCATGTATCGCATCGACTTCAACAAGCTGCGATTTCTGATTTGCGACGACAATCCGCACATGCGCCGCATCCTGCGGACGCTGCTGCATTCGTTCGGCGCGCGCGAGGCCTATGAGGCCGAGGACGGCGCCACCGCGCTGGAAATGTACAGCCACTACGTGCCCGATATCGTCATCACCGACTGGTCGATGCCGATCTTCGACGGTCTCGAACTGGCGCAGATGATCCGGCAGCCGGAATCGAAGGGCAATCCCTACGCGCCGATCATCATGCTGACCGGGCATTCGGAGAAACGCCGCGTGACCGTCGCACGCGATGCCGGCGTCACCGAGTTTTTGGCGAAGCCGATCTCGGCCAAGGGACTCTACCAGCGCATTCTCAACGTCGTCGCCAATCCGCGCCCCTTCATCAAGACCAAGACCTATTTCGGCCCCGACCGCCGGCGCAATACCACCAACGCCTATATCGGCCCCGAGCGCCGCGTCGGCGGCGAGGTGGAAGTCATGCAACAGCCGTCGCTGCTCGACAAGGCGCGTACGGCCATCTAGCGCCGGCCTGGAGAGACCATCATGACGAAACAGAAGCCCGGGACGATACAGGTCAAGTCGTTTGGCGATCACCACGTGATCACGCAGCCCAATCCGCTGCGCAAGGTATTGCTGCGCGTTCCCGAATCCGACCTCGACGATCCCGTCGGGCGCGCGGAAAAGGCGCTCGCCGGACTGTCCGGCGAATTCAAGAACTGGATGGCGATCGAGGCCGACCGGCTCTCGGCGGCGCATGCGGCCATTCTCCGCGACGGCTTCACCGATCGACAACCGCGAAGAGCTGTTTCGCGCCGCCCATGACATCAAGGGCGACGCCGCCACGTTCGGCTTCCCTTCCGCGGGAGCTGCCGCCGAAAGCCTCTGCCGCATCATCGAGCACGCGCCCGACCTCGATCTGGTCCCGGCGGAGCTGATCACCCACCACATCAACGCCATTCAGGCGATCGTGCGCGAACGCACCAAGCTCGACACCGCCACGATGGCCAGCGCGCTCAGCACGCAGCTGCGCGGGGTCGCGGACGAATTCCTGGTCAAGGTCAACCGCGACCGCCCCGAACATCTCGAAGCGATCCTGGCGCCGAGCATCGTTCCGGCGGAGTAGACCGCGTCTCTCAACGCGTCGTCCCTGCGAACGCAGGGACCCATAACCACAGCCGTTGTGGTTGAGCGAAAGCCGTCGACCAGCATCTTCCAGAAGATGCGCCGCGGCGATGGTCCTGCTTCGCAGGAACAATGCGCAGGATCGGCAGTTCGTAGGGTGGGCAAAGGCGCACTTGCGCCGTGCACAAGGTCGCGCACCATATGGAAAGATGGTGGGCACGCTTCGCTTTGCCCACCCTACGAAGTTTCGGATTTACGCCGCGATCAGATCGCGCACGGGCGGCACGTGCGCTTCGTCGGCGACCAGTTCCTCGCAGAACATGCGGGCTTCTTCGCGCGCGGACTCGGTCGCGAAGCGCCGCAGCAGGATCAACAGCGGCTCGGCGGCCTTGCGGTCGGTCTCGCAATGGGTCAGCACGCGCTCGACCATGCGGCGGCGAAGTCTCGCGGCTCCGCCGAGCGTATCGACATAGCCGGTCTCGTGGCTGACCTCGAGCGCGACGCGGAACGCCGCGAAGGTCGATTCGGGAAGGCCGGCGCGGATCAGCAGCGCCTGCAGGCTGGCGCCGCCGCGGTCGTGCAGCAGCGCCGTCACGCGGGCCAGCGGCAGATCGGCCAGTTCGGCCAGCGCGGAATCGAACAGCTCGAGATTGCCCGACAACAGCGCGCGCAGGATCAGGCCCGCGGTCAATTGTCCGGTGGCGCGCAGGTGCTGCACCAGGCCCTGCATGTCCTCGCCGCGCGAACGCGCCGCGATGGTCATGGTCGAGCGCTCGCGCGCTTCGCTCGCAAGCCGCCCTGCCCGGTCGGCGCTCAGCCAGTTACGCGCGACGACGAACTGCGCCAGCGTGTCGGAGAGCTTGGCGACCAGCGCGGCGCGGGTGGCGGCGGGAAGGCCTTCCAGCACCAGCATCGATTCCCGGATCGCGGCGAGATGGCCGTGACGTTCGACGATGCGGTCCCAGGAAAACGGCGCCAGTTCGGCGTAGGCGTTTTCGATCAGTTCGAGCGCTGCGGCCGCCGAGCCGACTTCGGCAATCGCGGCGGAAACCGAGGGCGGCAGATTGATGCGGCGGGCGATGGCGCATTGCATGTCGCTGTTGCCGGTCGCAACGATGTCGACGAGGTCGGCGTCGATCAGAAGCGGCGAATGTTCGAGCACCGGCAGCGCGATCGAGGGCTGGTCGAGCGAGAGCGCCTGCACGATCGCGGCCGGCGCGTCCGAGCTGCGCGAAAATACTTCCGCCATGGCCTGGCGGACCAGCGGCGACGGATCGTCGAGCAGCATCAGCAGCGCGCCTTCGGCGGCGATGCGATCGTCCTCGCTGAGATCTGAAATCAACCAGGCCCGCGCCAACGCCCGCGTCGCCTCTGCCCGCTCGCCTGCCGGAGCGGTACGAATCCAACTGATGAACTGCCGAACGATCATGGTCCTGGCTTACGCAACCTGTGACGACACCGTGACGCGGTGCCACTATTAGAAAAAATAAACCATGACGCTTAACAAAGGGTTCACCATAAACGGCTGGTTTTATTGACGTTTTGTTAAGGGTGCGAGGCCGGCCGGGCGATCCCAATAAAGGTTCGGTGCTACCGCAGCCGCGTAAATCGCCGCCGACCACTCGACAACAACGGCCAATCCTTGCCTAAATATCCGGCGTTTCATTCTTCGGAGGCTGGGCGCCGATATGCGTTTGGCGTTTGTTTTATCGATATTGATGTTGGGCTTTTCCACGCTTGACTGCCGCGCAGACAAGCGGATTGCGCTCGTGGTCGGAAACTCCAATTACCAAAGCGTCGCTTCACTCAACAATCCACGAAATGATGCGGTGCTGATCGCCGATACATTGCGAAAAGCCGGCTTCACGCTCATCGGCAACCGGGCCCAACTCGACCTCGACAAGCCCACTTTCGACAAGGCGATCCAGACCTTCGGCAACGAGCTTACCGGCGCCGATGTGGCGCTGTTCTATTACGCTGGCCACGGTGTGCAGATCCGAAACGTCAACTACCTGGTTCCGGTTTCCGCAAACCCGGTCAAGGAAGCAGACGTCGACTTCCAGATGGTCGATGTCGGTTTGATCCTGCGGCAGATGGAGGGATCAGGAACGAAGCTGAACCTCGTCATCCTCGATGCTTGCAGAAACAATCCTTTTGGAGGCCGCGGGCTGCGCGGAACGGAGAGCGGACTTGCTCAAATCCGGGCGCCTGAGGGAACGCTGCTTTCCTACGCAACCCAACCCGGCAACGTTGCCCTCGACGGCACCGGCAGTAACAGCCCTTATAGCGCAGCGCTGGCCCAGACCATGCTGAAGCCGGGTCTCGACATCTTCCAGACCTTCAACCAGGTCGGCTTGCAGGTTAAGCGGGCGACAGGCGGCTCGCAGCAGCCCTGGGTTTCGTCGTCCCCGATCGATGGTTCGTTTTACTTTACGGGTCAGACAGCGAATGAGCCGGTAACGGCCGCACCACAGACGGCGCCGACACCGAACTCCGCGGCGCTGGCTACCCCGACGAGGCCGGCTGTAGCGGCGCCATCGCTGGCGCAGCGTGCCACCGCTTTTGTCATCGAGGACATGAACCAGTCCCAGGGCAGCACGGCAGATTTTCTGAACTACGCGCGGAAGGCGCTCGACGACAGAATAGACTACTACGGGAAATCAACCGTTCGCGCCGAGGTCCTCAAGGACAAGGAAAGGTACGTCAAGAGTTGGCCGGTTCGATCCTATCGGCTTCTGACCGAAACGATCCGAGCTTCCTGCAATGAGAGCCAATCGAGCTGTCAGGTAAGCGGCCTCCTCGAATTCAACCTTTCAAACCCGGCCACCGGCAAGACATCCGCGGGCACGTCCTCATTCGAATATGGCATTCGGTTTGGAGCCGACGGCGGCAGGATATTTTCCGAAAACGGAAAGATTTAATCGGCGCGGAAGTAGCTGAAATATGGTCCGCCGGCACGGCCTATTGGCAGCAGGCTAGCTGCTGAACGTGCCGCTGCGGTCGCTGAAGAGATCGAGCCGGCCGGGTGCGCGGACCTCCGGCTTATGTGCGGACAAGACGGTACTGCGCTGAAGTCAGCGACGAACTGCTGCCCCACAATTCCTGCACCGCCGGCGAGATCGGCTGCGTGCGTTCGCCGGCCTGGAACAGCGAGCGGAAGATCGGCTCGGATGACGCAGCGGCAGTCTGCGACGTTGCCGCCACCGGCGTCACGCTGCGCTGATCCGGGAAGCTCGAGAGATAGGCGGCGTTGTCGATCGCCGTCGTCGCCGGCGCGGCGTTGCTCGCGACCGTGACGCGCCTCGGCAGATCGCCGCCGAGCGGCCGCCATCGCGGTGCGCGTCACCGGCGAGTTGGCGGCGGCCTGCGTAGCGCGTGTTCAGCACCGAATAGACCTGCGAGACGCTGCGCGCCTGCCCCGAGCGATCATAGAAGATCGACTGGTTGGCGGCAGCCGCGTTCGGAAACATCCGCGCGGCGGACGCATTCGGATTGTCCTCGGCGTTCTGGATCAGCTTGCCGGCGCCGCCGACGCCCATGAAATGCGCCATATAGAGTTCGGCGTCGGTCGGGCGGCGGCCGATCTTGCCGGTCAATTTGAAACTGTTGGACTGGGTCAGCACCGCCGCCATCGACGAGGCGGCTTCCGGATCGTCGCGCAGTTTCATGATCGCCGCGCGCGCGTCGGGGATCGCTGACCGAATAGCTGCCGGAAGGATTTTTGGTGATGGCGTCGGCATATTTGCCGTAGCCGAGATGGGCGCCCGCTTCCTTCACGGTGCCGAGCCAGGTCTGGTCGATGAACTGAAACAGCCCGCGCGCCGACGAGGTGGTGGCGGCGGCCTTCGGGTTGAAGTTGGATTCCATCTTCGCGGTGGCGAGCAGATATTCGAAGCTGGCGCCGGTGGTCGAGGCGGCCTGCCTGATCGAGCCCGCGATCTTCGCGCGCGCGGGATCGACACCTGCCGCAGCCGTGGCGCTTGTTGTGTCGACCGCCATGTCTCTGGTGCCTGCTCCTCGCGAAACCTCGCGCGGGCCTTCAAGGCGCTGGCAATCAGCGCCTATACGCGGTCGAGACTGCCGCAATTATGGTTAATGGGGGGTTAAGGGCCCCTCGCCCCAAAAAAGCCGCATCGCGCGTTGAACATTTCGGTCGATCGACCGACCTAATATGACTGGTCGATCGACCGCTCGAATGACGGGGAAATGCCGGGTCGACGGTTCCCCGAACGACGAACATTGAAAAGGGCATCCGCCTTCAGACTTTCCAGAAACAGGATCAGCTCATGAGTGATCACGCCATACATCCTCCCTCCGCAAAGACCACCGCCGGCGGCCTGGTTGCGATGCTCTACGGCATCGTTACCTACCTGTTGTTCCTCGTCACCTTCCTCTATGCGATTGCCTTCGTCGGCAACCTGCCGGTGCCGAAAACCATCGACAGCGGCCTGCCGGGGCCGTTCATTCCATCCCTGATCATCAACGTCCTGCTGCTCGGCCTGTTCGCCATCCAGCACAGCGTGATGGCGCGCCCCGCCTTCAAGCGCTGGTGGACACGCCTCGTACCGCCTGCGGTCGAGCGCACGACGTTCGTGCTGTTTGCCAGCCTCGCACTGCTCCTGCTCTATTGGCAGTGGCGGCCGATGACGGACATCATCTGGTCGGTGACCGATCCACTTGGCGCGATGATGCTCGAGGCGGTCTCCGTGGATCGGCTGGACCGTGGTGCTCGCCAGCACCTTCATGATCAACCATTTCGAGCTGTTCGGCTTGCGTCAGGTGCTGGCGCGCCTGCTCAGGCAGGAATTGCCGCCGGCCAAATTCAAGACGCCGATGCTCTACAAGTCCGTCCGGCATCCGATCTATCTCGGCTTCCTGATCGCCTTCTGGGCGACGCCTGTGATGACGGCCGGGCATCTGCTGTTCGCCATCGCGACCACCGGCTACATCCTGATCGGCATCTGGCTGGAGGAGCGCGATCTCATTGCGCTGTTCGGCGACCAGTACCGCCGCTACCGCGAGCAGGTATCGATGCTGATCCCGCTGCCGGGACGCAAGGCGCGTGCGGATGATTTGGGCTAGTCGCCGCCATCGATGCCCGGCCTCGCGCCGGGCATCGACGGAATAGACGCAAGCCGCGGGCGAGACGGCGCGCCTAGCCATCGCGGCCGGAATTCATGTAGCGTTTGGCGTTAGATCAATCACATCGCGAGACAATATGGCGCGCACCGCAGTGAAGAAGATCGAGACCAGCACGAGCCTGCTCGAGGCCGCCAAGAAGGTGCTGCGTCATGCCGGCTATGCGGGCCTCTCGACCCGGGAAGTCGCGGCGGAAGCCGGCGTGCCGCTCAGCCAAATTCACTATCATTTCGGCTCCAAGCAGAACCTGGTCCTCCAGCTGTTCGAATATCTCAATGCCCAGCTTCTGGACCGGCAGAACAGATTGTTCGGAGACCCATCCCTGAAACTGTCCGAGCAGTGGGACCGTGCCTGCGACTATCTGGATGAGGACATTGCCTCGGGCTACGTGCGGGTGCTGCAGGAGCTGATCGCGGTGAGCTGGCACGACGCGGAAGTCGCCAAGGTGATCCGCGCCGGCATCATGGGTTGGGTCGATCTGATCGTCGGCCTGGCACGGGCGGCTGAACAGAAGATCGGCCCGCTCGGCCCCTTCTCGGCGGAGGAAGTCGGCGCGATCGCCGCCTCCAGCTTCATCGGGGGCGAAAGCCTGTTCCTGCTCGGCCTGGAGAAGAAGGGCTCGCCGATCCGCGCATCGCTTCGTCGCGTCGGCGACCTCATCCGGACTGCGGAAGGATCCTCGTCAGACAAGAGGTGAAGCATGCGCGCAAAACTGCCGGACAGTGACGGACTGGTTACCCGCGACGGCGTGAATCTCGCCTACGAAATCTATGGCGACGCGCCGGACACCATGCTGTTCATCCCGCCCTGGAGCATCGTTCACTCGCGAATCTACAAGGCGCAGCTCCCCTATTTCAGCGAGCGCTTCCGCTGCATCACCTATGACGGCCGAGGCAACGGCAAATCCGACCGGCCCGAGGATGTCGCCGCCTACTCGCTCGACAATTATCTGGCCGACGCCCTCGCGGTGATGGATGCCCTCCATGTCGAGCAGGCGGTCCTGGTCGGACTTTCGTTTGGCGGCCTGCTCGCCTCCATCCTCGCGGCCCACCATCCCGAGCGCGTCCGGGCCGCCATTCTCGCCGGTACGATCACGACCATAGGACCGCCGCAACACGCGAGATTTGACGCCGCTCATTTTACGGCCAAGCGCGACAGTTACGAAGGCTGGGACAAGTTCAACCATGCGCTACTGGCTGAAGAATTATCCTGACTTCGCGGAGTTCTTCATCCGCAATATCTTTAACGAGCCGCATTCGACCAAGCAGATCGAGGACGGGGTCGGCTGGGCCGTCGAGACCAACGGACCGACGCTGCTCAAGACGGTGGCGGCGCGCAGCATTCTGCCCGGGTTCGACGTCAGCGAGGAGATGTACCGCAAGATCCGCTGTCCGGTGCTGTTCATCCATGGCGACAACGACCAGATCCAGCCCCACGGGCGCGCGGAGGCCGCGCACGCCGAAGTGAGCGGCGCGGAGTTCGTCACGATCGAAGGCGGCGGTCATAACCCTCTCGGGCGGTATCCGGCAAAGGCGAACACCCTGATCAACGACTTTATCGATCGACGGCTGGGCATCACGGCGCCCGCGCGTGCGCCTTTGCCACGCGCGACACGCGAGAAGCGCGCCCTCTATCTTTCGTCTCCGATCGGTCTCGGCCATGGCCGTCGCGACATCGCTGTCGCGCGCGAGCTGCGAAAGCTCCATCCGGACCTGAAAGTGGACTGGCTGGCACAGGACCCCGTCACACGCCTGCTCGAATCCAGCAACGAACATGTCCATCCGCTTAGCGCGCGGCTTGCCAGCGAAACGCGGCATATCGAGCTCGAAAGCGGCGAGCATGAATTGCACTGCTTTCAGGCGCTCCGCCGCATGGATGAAGTGCTGATCAAGAACTTCATGATCTTCCAGGACGCCGTCGAGCAAGGCGCCTACGACCTCGTGATCGCGGACGAGGCCTGGGACATCGACCACTACTGGCACGAGCACCCCGAATTGAAGAAGGCGAAGCTTGCCTGGCTGACAGACTTTGTCGGTTACGTGCCGATGCCGGCCGGCGGCGAACAGGAGGCGCTGCTGACGGCCGACTACAATGCGGAGATGATCGAGCACATCGAGCAACACCCGGGCGTGCGCGATCGCTCGATTTTCGTCGGCACACCTGAAGACATCGTGCCGCTGTCGTTCGGCGCAGATCTGCCTCTGATGCGCGACTGGATACCGAAGCATTTCGATTTTGCCGGCTACGTTATCGGCGAGCATCCCCAGGGCTTCGGCAGCCGGGAATCGCTTCGCGAAAGGCTGGGTTACCGCGACGACGAGCGGATTTGCATCGTCACCGTCGGCGGCTCAGGCATCGGTGCGCACCTGATACGGCGCATCCTCCAGGCCTATCCCATCGTAAAGGCGAAGCTTCCGAGCTGCGCATGGTCGTGGTCGCCGGCCCGCGCATCGATGCGGCGTCACTGGCAGCACCTGCGGGCGTCGAGGTGCGGGCTTTCGTCGCCAATCTCGATCGCCATCTCGCGGCCTGCGATCTGGCGTTGGTGCAAGGCGGGCTCACCACCTGCATGGAACTTGCTGCCGCCGGCACGCCGTTCGTCTATTTTCCGCTGCGAAATCATTTTGAGCAGAACTTTCACGTCGCTCATCGGCTCCGCCGCTATGGCGCAGGCATTGAAATGGATTTCGCCGCCTCCACGCCGGACATGATTGCCGATGCGATGATGCTGGCTTTGTCGAGGTCGGGTAAGCCGAATCCAGTCGAGGCCGACGGGGCAAGGCGTGCCGCCCGCATGATCGCCGAGCTGCTGGAATGATCGAGATTTCGGCCGGACGGCCGGGTTATTCGCGGTAGACCGCCTTTGGATCGAACAGGCGGTCGGCGTCGACGAACGACAATCGCGCGCTGCCTCGCTGTCGACCTTGCGGTAGAAGCACGAGCGCCGGCCGGTGTGACAGGCGGCGCCGGTCTGCTCTACCCTGATCCAGACCGCGTCCTGATCGCAATCCATCCGCATCTCGACCACGCGCTGGGTCTGACCCGACGTCTCACCTTTTCGCCACAACGCATTGCGCGAACGGCTGAAGTACCAGGCCTCGCCGCTTTCGATCGTCTTGCGCAGCGCTTCCTCGTTCATGTGCGCGACCATCAGCACGTCGCCGGTGGCGGCATCGGTCGCGACACAGGTCACGAGCCCGGACGCGTCGAATTTGGGCTGGAAGGCCAGCCCTTCTTCGCGCTCATTGGTCAGTTGCGGATGTGGACACGGAAATCCTCGCGAAAAGTTCAGCGAGGCTACCGGCTCGGTCCTCGCACCAGGGACAGGAAACGCTGCTGCTCCGCCGGATTGTCGCGGAACATGCCGGTGAACCGGCTGGTGAACGTCATCGCGCCATGCTTGGCGACGCCGCGCACCGACATGCAGGTATGCTCCGCCTCGATCAGCACGGCAACGCCGCGGGGCTTCAAGACCTCGTCGATCGCGGCCGCGATCTGGGCGGTCAGGTGCTCCTGGGTCTGCAGGCGGCGGGCGAAGATATCGGTGAGCCGCGCCAGCTTCGACAATCCCACCACCCGCTCGACCGGCGTATAGGCGATATGCGCCCTGCCGTAGAACGGCATCATGTGGTGCTCGCATTGCGAGGTGAATTCGATGTCGCGAACCAGCACGAAATCGTCATAGCCCGCGGTTTCGCCAAAGGTGCGGTCCAGCACCTCGGCCGGGCACTGGTGGTAGCCCTGATAGAGTTCGTCGAAGGCTTCGACCACCCGGCGCGGCGTATCCAGCAGGCCCTCGCGGCCGGGGTTCTCGCCGATATAGCTGAGCAGCGTCAGCACAGCCTGTTCGGCCTCCCCGCGCGACGGGCGCGGCAGGTCGGCGCGGACGGCGGCGGCCAGGAACTCGGCCGGATCGAGCTCGGCCGGGCGGGTTTCCGGGGCCACATCGGGCGATTTCACTTCGGAAGGTTTTGCCGGGGCGGAGGGATTTGATCAATGCGTCCATGTCTTCTCCGTTCGACCGGTCCGAAAGACCGGAGTGTCACCGGGCAGACGGGGCGGGTTTGCCGCCGGGCGCCTGAGTCCCATCCACAACACGTAGGCGGCCGAACTGATTTCCATGTCGGTCCGCCCAAGGCAAACGGCCGGTTTGTTTTTCCGCCGTTCCTGTCCATATATAGGACGATGAAACCCAGCCGCCAAGGGCGCTCGGACCGCCGCCCGGGACACCTAATCTCATGCTGAACGACATCTACAACAAGCGGATCATCGAACTGGCGGGCAATATCCCCCGCCTCGGCCGCCTCCCCGACCCCCACGCCAGCGCCACCGCCCACTCCAAGCTGTGCGGCTCGACCGTCAAGGTCGATCTCAAGATGGACGGGCCCGTGGTCACCGACTTCGCCCATGACGTGAAGGCCTGCGCGCTGGGACAAGCCTCCTCCTCGATCATGGCAAGCCATGTGGTCGGCTCGACGGCTGGCGAGTTACGTGAATTGCGAGAAACCGTCCGCAAGATGCTGAAGGAAAACGGCGGTCCGCCGCAAGGCAAATGGGCCGACATCGGCCTGCTCGAACCGGTGCGCGACTACAAGGCCCGCCACGCCTCGACCATGCTGACCTTCGACGCCGTGGTCGACGCCATCGGCCAGATCGAAGCCAGGGCGAAGCAGACGGCGTCGGCGTAAGGGGGCGAGCCCAGCATACCGTCGTCCTACCCCGCGAAGGCGGGGTATCCAGTACGCCGGGAAATCTCGATTTATCACCGACGCCGCGGCGTACTGGATCATCCGCTTTCGCGGATGATGACACCGTCTGTGCAGATGCAGCTACTTTTGCTGCCTACTTCTGCTGCGGCTGGGCCGGCGCGGTTGCAGAGCCGCCGGTCGGAGCCGCGGCTTCGGCAGTCTTGGTGGACTTGCCCGGCTGCGGTTGCGCGTCGCCCTCGACGGCGGAACTGACGAAGCGATCCTGCGGCTTGGCGGGCTTCGCCTCGGCCATCGGCACCGACGCATTAGCCTGCGGGAACACATCGGCGATCGCGTCGGTCGTGACGAGATTGGCCAGGCGCAATTCACCGCGTGACAATTCGTGCAGGTCTTCCCACGGCGGCACGCTGAGCGCGAGCGACAGCAGATCGCCGGTTCCGCCCATGTCGAAGGTGTATTTCGTGAGACGGCCGATGTCGCGTTGCACGATCATCAGATCCTGCGCGGTGTAGCTCGCGGCTTTGGCATCGTCGGCGCGATCGCCCATCCAGATCTGGTGCACGCGGACATGCGCGACAGGCGGCACGTAACGGGTCTTGCCCGACAGCAGCAGGAACACGCACATCAACTCGCAATAGGCTTCCGGCGTCACGCTCGCGCGTTCGCCTTGCGGGGTTTGCTTACGTACGGTGGTGCCGACCGTGGTCAGCGCACCGAGACCGCGGAACCGCCGGCCGAGCGCGATGGAATCGTTGACCGAGCCGCCGCTGGAATCCAGCACGATGGTCACGCCGGCAAGCTGGCGATCCTTGGCGAATTCCTCGAACTCCCTCGGACTATCCGATGTGACGATGCCGACCGCCGAGACCCAGCCCCCGCAATCGGGCTGGCACGCATTCCACTTGAAATGCATCGGCTGCTTGCGTTCTTCGAGGGTGCCGCCGGCATGCGCCGAGTTGCCCAGCGTCGTGACCGCGCCCGGCAACGCGAGACAGAAGGCGGTGGCGCCGAGGAGCGCCCAGCCGCGAAATTTCAGCGACCTCACAGACCTCAATTTGGTTCCTTCCCCCAAGCGCTATCAGAGAGCGATGGCAACGGCCCCACTTCAACGCAACATGATTCTGTCATCGAAGCGTTGCTGAAACGGTAACCGTACTGTCCTGTGTCGTCCATAATACCTTGGCGTGCTCCGGTATACTGCGGTGCGATAGTTGCGAACTGTGGCGTAAATATCTGCACGCATTGAGTTCCTCGCTTGGGAACACCCGCAAAACTACGTAAATAGTCAGCATGGCACCCGCAGATCATTCATCGTCACGTCAAAAACAATGCACGGATTGTGCCAGCACGGCTCGCCGCCTGCCGCGCAATGCAGGACGCGCGCTGATCTGGATCTACCGGCACACGCTGTCGCCGCTGGTCGGCTACAACTGCCGACATCTGCCGACCTGCTCGGTGTATGGCGACGAAGCGATCGAGCGCTTCGGCCTGTGGGGCGGCGGATGGATGACGCTGGCGCGGATCCTGCGCTGCCAACCTTGGGGCACATCCGGCATCGACAATGTGCCGCTCATCACGCCTCCGGGTGCGCGATGGTATCTGCCGTGGCGTTACGGACGCTGGCGCGGCGTCAACGGCTGATGCGCGTGCATTGCTGATGTGCGGGAACTCCGGTTCCCCCGCCTGCATTGGTTGGATGCTCCCTCAGGGAGGAAACAAACAATGCGCTGGAAAACCAGCCACCATGGCCACGATCCCCGGCTGAACGACCTGCTCGCGATCCTCGCGCTGCTCATCCTCATTGTCGCGGCGTGGCAATATTTCGGCACGCGCTCCGAACCGCCCAACACAGCGGCCTTCATCGTGCCGAGTTAAAGCGTACGCTGGTGAAGTCCGGGCACTCTATCGCCAGACGTTCTATCGCCAGAAGAAGAACCCGCCGCCTCTCGGTTGCGGTCCGACATCCGCCGGCGGTCGCGGCTTTCGCGAACGCGGTGGCGGCGGTGGCGGTGGTTCGGCCGACGATGTCGCATCGGTTGCGGCCGAGCCGTCGTCGGGCAATCTCACCGACAGCAGCAAATTCGTTTCAGGCGTGCGCCAGCGATAGCCGATGCCGAAATCGATCGGCTGCGCGCGCCGGAACAGCGCGGCATATGAATCCTGATAGCGTCCCGGGAATTCGTCGATCGGTCCGAGATAACGGCCGAATGGGAAGAAGCGCCATTTCTTCGTGCTGTAATAGCCAAGCGGGATTCCGGAATCGTCCTGGATGATGGTGGCGCTGTTATTGAGCAGGAAGTCGCGCACCGTGGTGAAGTTGCCGGAATGCAGCAGATAGGAGGCGCTCTTGATCAGGCTGTTGCCGGGCGTGAGCGTGGCACAGAATTTCAGGAAGCCGCTCGCCTTCACGCCGGAGTTGGAAAGATCGGTCGAGAAATAATACAGGGTTTTTTCCTGATCGTCGCTGCCGGCGAACATGATGCGCACGCCGCGCACGGCATTCGGTCCGGCATTCTCGCCGGCGAAATACGCCGCGCCCTGGTCGTCCAGCGAGATCGGACTGACACTCTTCACGGTCATGCCCGAGCGCGCCAGGAACACGTAGAGGATCGGCAAGGTGCCGCTGATCTGGCCCGCCTGCAGATCGGTTTTCATATCCTTGGTGATGAAGAAGCTGAAGCTCAGGATCGAACCCAGCGAGCGCTCGACATTGTAGAGCGCTGACGCAATGCCGCCGCGCGGCAATCTCGATAGGTCGGGCACCGAGCCGACCGGCTCGAGCGCACTCAGCACGTAGGTCGACGCCTTGGAATGGAAGGCGTTCGCATAAAGAAAGTCCGGGCCTGAGAACATGTAGAACATGGTCGGCTTGGGCGCCGCCAGGTTGGTATCCGCCCAGGCGCGGATCCGCGATATTTGGCGCTGCTCGAGTTTCTCGAACGCGGTGTCGAAGAATTTGGCGTGGCGTTGCCAGGCCGCCTCCTTGGTGAGCGGCGCGAGCGGCGAGTCCGCCGACGGCATCATGCCGGCCAGAAATTTCGCGGTATCGTCCGCGGATGCCGTTTGGGCACGAACAGGAAGCGCCGCCGCAAACAGCATCACAGCAGCAAGCGTCGCCATTCGAACGGAACGCAGCATGTTCATTCAGCGACCCGAAGATGCGGCCACGGCGACTTGATCTGCCCGCTTGCGGAAAACGGCGTAAATCAGGAGACCTGAAAGCATGATCAAAAGACCCAGCAGCGACTGCAACGGCCGTTCGGTCAAAAGGTAGTACATCATGAAGCCGGTCACGAGCAGGAAAACCACAGGGGTTACCGGGTATCCCCAGGCGCGGTAGGGCCGCGGCAGATCGGGATGCGTGATGCGCAGCTTGACCACGCCAAGCACGGTGAAGAACGAGCAGAACAGCAGCGCGAACTGGATGAAATCGAGCACGGCCTCGAAGCTGCGCGTAAACAGCATCAGGCTCGCGACCGTAAGCTGAAACAGGATGGCGTAAGCCGGCGCGCCGCCGGTCGACCTTCGGGCGAACGCCCGCAGCACCGGCATGTCCTCGCCCATCGTCATCATGACGCGCGGCCCGATCCACATCATCGCGCTGATCGAGGAGATCAGCCCGAAGCAGATCATCGCGCCGACGATGCGGCCGCCGAATTCGCCGAAGATGTGGCTGCCGGAAATCCGGGCGACGTCGAGCTGGCCTGCCAGCTTGTCGATCGGCGCGGTATGCAGGAACACCGCGTTGAGCGCCACATACAGCACCAGCACGATCAGCGTTCCGATCAGCATCGCCCGCGGCACGTTGCGCTCGGGCAACCTCACCTCGCCGATGATGTAGGTCGCCGCGTTCCACCCCGAGAACGAATACATCACGAACACGAGACTGATCGCGAACGGCGCGCTGACGATATGGGTGAAGTCGGAGGTTGATGGCGCGAACGATATCGGCTGCGGCGTGCCGATCACGAAGCCGCAGACCAGGAAGGCTATGATCAGCAATACTTTCAGGATGGTGGCGATCAGCTGAAAGGTCGAGGAATGCCGCACGCCGGTGAGCTGCACCAGCGACACCAGCCAGACCACGCCGATCGCGAGCACCAGCGGCGGGGCATCTGATACGACCGACTTGCCGTACTCGCCGAATGCCATGGCGGCCAGCGCCACCGGTGCGGCGAAGCCGACGGTTGCCGACACCCAGCCCGCCACAAAACCGAAGGCCGGGTGATAGGCCCGGCCGAGGAAGTTGTACTCGCCGCTCGAGCGCGGAAACATCGCGCCGAGCTCGCCGTAGGAAAACACCCCGCACAACGCGACGATGCCGCCGATCGTCCACAGCAACAGGATCGAAAAGCCGGAGGGGATGTCCTTGACCTGAAAGCCGAGGCTGGTGAAGACGCCGACGCCGACCATGTCGGCAACGACGATGGCAACCGCCACCAGGACCGAAACGGTGGAGCCGCTGCCGGAGCGCGAGCCGGGCCACGCCGGGCTTCCCGTTTCTGATGCCGCCATCTCGGACCGTACCTTCAGCGCCGCAGCCAGGAGCTGCATCGTGCAGGCTGACGTCCCTCAATTCAAGCAATGTTAACAATGGTTTAAATTGAGACACAAAATAGGTTCCATGGTACCGTCGGTCTTCCCCGTGCCATTACTGGATTGCGAAAACATCGTGACGGTCCCACAATCGCGACACGATTGCATGGTCCTCTCAGGGCTTCCGGACGTGGGGAGTTTTTCCGGACGCTTAACGTCGCCTAAACGCGTGCGAGCTTACGCCGGTTGACGGTGGATCTTGGGGCATTGGGGTGGATGGTCGGAGCAATTCCGAAATTCCTGACAGTTGATCGCGCCAGCCGGACGACGTCCCCGGCCATGCCGCGCCGCGCCTTGCCGTTCCCCCTGCCGCTGCGATGGCATTGGGTGGCGATGGCTGCGCTGTGCGTGCCGCTGTCCTTTGTCCTGGTTCAATGCGGCAAGGCACCGAACGCGGAAATGCTGGCGGCGAACACGGAAGGCGCAAAATCCCGGGCCGCCAAGTCCCGGACTTCAATCGATACGTTTAACGACCGTTTCCCCCAGCCGCAATTCGCTGACCGTTTCCCGACTGCCAATGAAAGTCTGCCGCAGGTCCAGCGCCAGGTCGCGCTGGCGCCGCAGCCGCGCACCGTGCGTACCGAACCCGTGAGGGTGGCGTCGCTGACGCCAACGCTGACACTACCGCGCGCCGAGCGCGAAGAATTGACCACGCTGGTCAGCATGAAGTCCTCGGCCTTCCCCTATTCCGGCACCAATCCGCGCTCCGAAGAGCCGTTCCTCAACATCTCCAAGGGCGACCGCAAGGGCCATCGCAGCTATGGGCGGCCGGGTCTATTGGCAGGACGAGACCTACAACGACAGCCGCGTGCTGGTGCACGTCCCCGAGACGTTCGATGTCAGGAAGCCGGGCGTGATCGTGGTGTTCTTCCATGGCAACGGCGCGACGCTGGAGCGCGACGTCCGCGACCGGCAATTGGTGCCGCAGCAGATCTCCGATTCCGGCGTCAACGCCGTGCTGCTTGCGCCCCAGCTCGCGGTGAACGCCGCCGATTCCTCGGCCGGCAAGTTCTGGCAGCCGGGCGGCTTCAAGCGCTTCATCGATGAGTCAGCGAGCCACCTCGCCCGCCTCTACGGCGATCCGAAGTCGGCGCAGGCGTTCGCGAACCTGCCGATCGTGATCGTCGGCTACAGCGGCGGCTTCCTGCCGACCGCCTGGAGCCTCGAGGTCGGCGGCGTCCCCAACCGCGTCCGCGGCGTGTTCCTGCTCGACGCCGTCTATGGCGAACTCGACAAGTTCGCGTCCTGGATCGAGAAAAACCGGACCGGCTTCTTCGTCTCTTCGTATACCCGCTACACCAAGCGGCACGACCAGGAACTGATGCAGATGCTCCGCGACAGGGGCATCACCGTCACCGAGAGCATGGACGGACCGCTGCAGCCCGGCAGCGTGGTGTTCGTGCAGACGCCGGATGGCGTCACCCACCGCAATTACGTCACGCAGGCCTGGACCGAGCATCCGGTCAGGGACGTGCTGGTCAAGATGGCGGCAACGCCCGCTTTGACCCGGGTCGCCAGCGCACCCTACCGCAAGCCGCTAACCGCCTCTCCGCCGCGCCATCGCGGGGCGTGCCGACCATCATCCCCTGTGAGTCGACGGCAGGGCGCTGCAGATGCCGGGCGTCAGCTTCAAGGCCGTGCTGACGCGAATTCGGACCAGGCCAGCAACACCAGGGGAACAGAAGCGATGTCTTCCAGGCACCCCCGCGCTCATTTCGGCGGACTTGCGGGAGCGGCGGAAGTCGCCGGAATTGCCGGAGCAGCGTTGATGTTGGGAATGGACGACGCCGCTGCAGGCCGGGCGGTGTTGGCCGGGCACGACGACAGGAGCTGCGTCCATGATGTGCCGAGGCCAAGCGTATCGATATCGAACGTCGCCAGGGTGGTCTTGCCCTCCGCGCTGAGCGTGCCCTCGCCCATCTGCAGGCGCGGGGCCGCCAGTATCGCCTGCATGGCATCGGGCGCGACGACATCGCTCCACACCTCGTACTTGCCGACGCGCGCGGGATACCTTCCAAAGGCCACCGACTTGTCCGTCCCCGCCGCCAACATCATCGTCTTGAGGCCGCCGCCGCTTGGTCGGATTCCCGCACGAACATCAGCCGGGCGCGATCCTTGTTCTCGCAGAACAGCCGCCACTCCATCGTTCGGAACGATGCGCCATCGCCCTGCTTTGCCGCGGCGATCTTGCGGACGTACGGGCGCGACGCGGCTTCGAGTGTCCACGCCGTTTCGAGCAAGGGGCGTGTATCGATGCCGAAGCGATAGAGCTCGGCCCGCGTGAGGACATGCAAGCTCTCGAATTTCACCGTCTTGATGAGATCGTCCAGCTCACGGCTGATGCCCATGGAAACGACGAAGGCGGCGCGCTCGCGGTCGGCCCTCGCCATGCCGCGTTGCTTGAAATCGGCAATCTGCTGCGCCGAGAATGGCCCGCGAACGAGCAGCGTGAGCCTGGAGTTATGTACGGCGATCGCGGCATCGGGCGCGACTTCGCGGGTCGTGGCGCCGAGAAACAGATAGCCGCAGGCAGAATTGCACATGGCGTTACGGGTCGTGAGTTCGGCCTCGACCTCCCCGCCTGCCGTCTTGACCTTGAGGCAGGCCGCGTCGACCTGGGTTCCTCCGGCGCAGGCGGTTGCGATGGTGCGTCCGATCCGGGCGACGGCCTTCCTGCTGCGCAGCAGGCGGGCGATGACATAGGATGGCCTGACCGAGCCGCCCGGCGAATGAAAATAGATCGGCCGCCTGGTGTCCTTGACGTCGCGCAGGAAGCGGCTGACGCGCGCGGCCGCGCCTTCATCGACCTGGCCTTCGACCGCAATCCAGCGATCGCAGCCCGGACCGCACGAATTGGCCGGGCCCTTGGCATTGTAGATGATCAGCCTGGGTGCAAATCCGGCCTTTTCGGCCGGCGTTTCGGCACGCACCTCGCCGTGAACCAGCAGCAGGGCTGCGAGAAGGAGAAGGCGAAACATCATGACCAGCGTGATCAGCCGAGTATGGAAGCAATGGCGCAGGCCAAAGCTAGACAATGCCCGACGAGGCCGCAACCCTTGGTCGCGGCGACTCTCACGCGGTGCTCGAGCGATCGGACTTACGACCGTTGATTGTAAGCAGGATTTGACCTGAATTTCTCGATATTGCCCGATTGCAGGAGCCGAATCCCCTGCTATACCGCTGCTTCCCGCTTACCTGCGCTCGTTCGCAGGAGTGAGCCTCAGGAGACGACCATGCCTGACCAGAATACGCCCGCATCGGGATTCCAGTTTGGCCTTGCCAATTTGAAACCGGCCGAACCCTTGGAAAAGATCACCCTCACCTTCCCGGACGGCGCCAAACGCGAATACCCCAGGGACATCACCGGGCTCGACATCGCCAAGGGCATCTCGCCCTCGCTCGCCAAGCGCACGGTGGCGATGGCGCTGGACGGCGTGGTCACCGACCTCAACGATCCGATCGCGCACGATGCGAAGATCGAACTCATCAACCGCGACGATGCCCGCGCGCTGGAACTGATCCGGCATGACTGCCGCGCATGTGCTGGCCGAAGCCGTGCAGTCGCTGTGGCCGGGCACGCAGGTCACGATCGGCCCGGTGATCGAGAACGGCTTCTATTACGACTTCTTCCGCAACGAGCCGTTCACGCCGGAAGACTTTGCGGCGATCGAAAAGAAGATGCGCGAGATCATCGCGCGCGACAAGCCCTTCACGAAGGAAGTGTGGGACCGCGAGAAGACCAAGCAGGTGTTCCGCGACAAGGGCGAGGCCTTCAAGGTCGAGCTGGTCGACGCCATTCCCGGCGACGAGCCGATCAAGATCTATTTCCAGGGCGACTGGTTCGATCTCTGCCGCGGCCCGCATATGAGTTCGACCGGCAAGATCGGCAACGCCTTCAAGCTGATGAAGGTGGCGGGCGCCTATTGGCGCGGCGACTCGCAACAACCCGATGCTGACGCGCATCTACGGCACGGCGTTCGCCAAGCAGGAAGAGCTCGACGCTTACCTCAAGCAGATCGAGGAAGCCGAGAAGCGCGACCATCGCAGGCTCGGCCGCGAGCTCGACCTGTTCCACTTCCAGGAGGAAGGCCCCGGCGTGGTGTTCTGGCACCCGAAGGGCTGGACCATCTTCCAGGCGCTGATCGCCTATATGCGCCGCCGCCTGACCGGCGATTACAGCGAGGTCAACGCGCCGCAGATCCTCGACAAGGTGCTGTGGGAAACTTCCGGCCATTGGGACTGGTACCGCGAGAACATGTTCGCGGCGCAATCGGCCGGCGACGAGGCCGAGGACAAGCGCTGGTTTGCGCTGAAGCCGATGAACTGTCCGGGCCACGTGCAGATCTTCAAGCACGGCCTGAAGAGCTACCGCGATCTGCCGCTTGCGCCTTGCCGAGTTCGGCGTGGTGCATCGCTACGAGCCGTCGGGCGCGATGCACGGCCTGATGCGCGTGCGCGGCTTTACCCAGGACGACGCGCACGTGTTCTGCACCGAGGCGCAGCTCGCCGACGAGTGCCTCAAGATCAACGAGCTGATCCTGTCGACCTATGCCGATTTCGGCTTCGACGGCGAACTCACGGTCAAACTCTCGACCCGGCCGGAGAAGCGCGTCGGCACCGACGAGATGTGGGACCATGCCGAGCGCGTGATGGCGACCGTGCTGGCGGAAATCCAGGCCAGCGGCAGCAACCGCATCAAGACCGCGATCAATCCCGGCGAAGGCGCGTTCTACGGGCCGAAGTTCGAATATGTGCTGCGCGACGCCATCGGCCGCGACTGGCAATGCGGCACCACGCAGGTCGACTTCAACCTGCCGGAACGTTTCGGCGCGTTCTACATCGACGCCGACGGCTCGAAGAAGGCGCCGGTGATGGTGCATCGCGCGATCTGCGGCTCGATGGAGCGCTTCATCGGCATCCTGATCGAGCATTTCGCCGGCAACTTCCCGCTCTGGCTGGCGCCGATCCAGGCCGTGGTGACGACCATCACCTCCGAAGGCGACGAATACGCCAAGGTGGTCGCGGCCGCCGCGCGGCGCGCCGGCCTGCGCGTCGAGATCGATCTGCGCAACGAGAAGATCAACTACAAGGTCCGCGAGCATTCGCTGGCGAAGATCCCTGCCCTGCTCGTCGTCGGCAAGAAGGAAGCCGAGACCCATTCGGTCTCGATCCGCCGGCTCGGCAGCGACGGGCAGAAGGTGATGCCGACCGACGAGGCGCTGGCCGCGCTGGTCGAGGAAGCGACGCCGCCGGACGTGAAGCGGGCGCGGGCCGAAGCCTGATCAATAATCGGTCTAAATCGGCTTCCGCTGGACCGGCTGTGCCACTATCTCTGGCACAGCCATTTCCGACGAAAGAGACCTTAGTGCCCGACGCCCTTGAACTCCTGAAGATCCGCCGCTCGGTCAAGCCGCGCGAGATGAGCGGCCCCGGCCCCACCGCGAGCGAACTCGAGACCATCCTGACCATCGGCGCGCGGGTGCCGGACCACGGCAAGCTGACGCCGTGGCGCTTCATCGTGTTCGAGGGCGACGCCCGGGCGCGGGCCGGCGACCTCATCGCGCAGGTGTTTGCGAAGAAGAACCCGTCCGCGCCTGCCGCCGATATCGAGGTAGAGAAGCGCCGGCTGATGGACGCGCCGCTGGTGATCGCGGTGGTCAGTTTCACCAAGCCCCATCCGAAAGTGCCGGCCTGGGAGCAGGAACTGTCCGCCGGCGCCAGCGCGATGAACATCGTCACCGCGGCCACCGCGCTCGGTTATGGCGCCAACTGGCTGACCGGCTGGTTTGCGTTCGACCGCGACGTGCTGGACGGGTTCGGATTGAAGGCGGATGAAAAGCTCGCCGGCTTCATCCATATCGGCACCCCAGCCAAGCCGGCCGAGGATCGCCCGCGCCCGGCGCTGTCCGATATCGTGACGCGGTTCTAGACTTGGGTTCGTCACATCAGCTGTTTGCGACTTTAGACAGCTCTCTTCATCGTCATTCAACGACAAAGCCCGGCACAGAACTCTCGTTCTGCGCCGGGCATGTCGCGTCGTCACGACATGACGACCATCGCGCGCACGATCAACCCCACAGATGATTGTCGAAATACTGGTGCGCCACGTTGCTCAGTTCGGCGAGCTGCGCGCTGTGGCAAATCAGCGCCCGATGCGGCGGCTGCATCGCTGTGGTCACCCTGGATTGAGTGCAGCAGGGATGCGAGATCGGCGAAGCGGCCGCCAAGATCACCGCCGAAGCCATCACTCGTGCCGGCATCTGCACCGGTGCCCGTGGCGCCATCGCCCGCAGCCGTCTGGGTTCCGCCACAGCCGCCGGCGCCGCCATTGCCCGCACCCGCGGTCGGTGTGTCAGGCGTTGTTCCGGTATCGCCGGTGCCGTCACCGGGAGTGGCGGTGTCCGGCGGCGTGGTCCCCGTGCCCGCATCCGACATGTCGGTGGTGTTGGCGCCATAAAGCGCCACAATGCCGTCGATGTCGGATTGCGCCAAACCGGTGAGCGAGAAATTGGCGGTCGAGTTCATCACCGCGGGATCGTCGTTGAAGTGACCCAGTCCAATCGCATGCCCGATCTCGTGGATCGCGACGAGGGAAAATTCCGAGCCGCTCAGATTGTCGCCACTATCGAACTTGGATGTCCGCACTCTGAAGCTGGCCCCCTGAAAAACTGAAGCCCGTGACCCCCAGGACGTTGCCGGCGCCATCGATCGCACTGTTTGAAAAATCGATGTCAGCATCGGCAGTGGACGAGACTTCCTGGAATTGAATATTGGCGACCTCGGACCATTCAGCGAATGCAGCATTGATGGATTGCATTTCTGCCTGGGAGATACTGTCATCAACGGCCCAGGTGACCGTCCCACCCGCAGTGCCCAGTTCGGGCGAGCCCCATTTTGCGCCCTCGAGGCTGAAATCGTACGCCATGCTATCTCCCTCGCTGTTGATGTAGATCAAGATCGCAGTGTCGGAGACGTAAGCTGTCTGGTTGACGAGACTGAGATTCTCGCTGGCGAGAGTGAGGCGATACAACGCTCATTAAATGATAAGCAATCCGCGACGAGCCGACGCAGCTTTGCAACGTCGAGCATCAAGTGTTGAGACTGCGGCCAAGGCCGGAGATCGCGTCCACGATCGCGACGCAATCGGTGCGCTCGACAAGATCCTTCACGAAAGAGCGGCCGATCTTAATCTTGTCGAACGGAAAACTGCGGAGATAGCTTCGACGATTTGCTGGCTGAAACCATAACTTGCCCCACTAAACACGCTCAATCCCGGCGGCATCCAACGCAGCCGGGTTCAAGACGATGTAAAAGTGGCGGGAGCAGTACGCCGATGCGGCGAATATGACAGTCTTAAATCGTGCGATGGTCAGTGCGCATTAGAGACGATGACAGCCGAAGGCCGAACTCATCGCGCGATCACCTCGACCTCGCCGTCAACGCCGTTGACGACGTTGAAGGGACGCTCGAACACCTTGCCTTCGTTCTTGGCAATCGCGCGGTATTCGCCCTCGGACAGCACGACGCGCGGAAACGCGCCGATCAATTCCTTGATGACGTCGCCGCCCGGCGTGATCACCGACCAAGCGGTGTTGGCGAGCGCCTCGCCGCCTCGGTCGCTGACGAGTTTTAGCGTAATCACCGCCGCGCGGTGGCTGACGGTCACGTCCGTCAGCTTGCCGGCCTGGACGCGGATGTCGGAGCGCACGACGGAGTTGGCGTCGCCATAGTTGGAGATGATGTAGTAGGTCCCCTCCGGCAGCAGTGCGACGTCGCCTGCGGGGACGTTGGGCACCAGCGACTGGCGTTCGGCGCCGGCACCACCTTCGAACTGGCTGCCCTTGTAGAGCGCGAACGAGATCTGGTTCGGCGGAATCTTGCTGGAGCCGACGCGGCCCTCGATGCGCAGTCCGCCGGCCGGAAGCACGAAGGCCACGCGATCGGTCTCGGCTTTCAGGCTCACCGCCCGTACCGCGCTGACCAGGCCGAGGGCGACGTGGACGACGTAACTGCCGGGCGGCAGCACGATGTTCGGGGTCGCGCCGCGCTCCTCGCGGATCAGCTTGAACGTGCCGGTGTCGTCGGGCTTGTCGGCGAACACCCGCCACACCAGCCCGCCATTGATAACCGGCAGATCCTTGCCGTAGCGCGCCGTCAGCGACAGCACCCCCTGATTTGGAACTGCGGCCCCTGGCGGAGGCGCGACCGGCGGGATCGTTGCGATCGACGGCGGCACGATGGTGGGCTGGTTCAGCGGCGCGGGAGGGATCGTTCCCGTACCCGACGGCGGCGCCAGATTCATGGCTGGCGCGGTCTGGACATCCGGAACCGCAGCCGGCGGCACCGGCGGCGGGCGGTCCGAGAACATCTGGGCCGAGGCCGGGGCGGCGAGCAGGGCCAACGCGAGCGCCAGCGTCGGGAAAGGCCATCCGCCCCGCCCGAATCCAACGATACCGTTGCCGCCCGAGATCATGGCCATGCTTTTCACCGAAAACGCGGCAAATTCAAGCCTCCGTAGCGGAAGTTCGGTCGGTATCGGTAGCGGAACCCGCACCGGCACCCAATGTTAGTCCTGCAGTCGTGGTCCGTGGTCCAGTCACATTCCCTACCTAGGCCGCTGTCGCCGGGCATAAACCATGCAGGCGGATTGGAAGGAATGATTCTGGCGCGGCCGCGCCTCGGCGAATATCGTTGAAGCCGCAGGAGAGTTTGCGTGTTGGATAGCTGGATGGGCCGCGGCCAAAAGGGCTCCGATGCCCACGACAAGGTAGGGCTCGGCAGCATCCGCCGGCCGGTGATCGGGCTGGCGCTGGGCGGCGGCGCCGCACGCGGCTTTGCCCATATTGGCATCATCCGGACGCTGGTGGCCCATGGAATCATTCCCAACGTGGTGGTCGGAACGTCGATCGGTGCCGTGGTCGGCGGCGCCTATGCCGCCGGGCATCTCGACAAAGTGGAAGAATGGGCGCGCAGCCTGCAGCCGCGAAGCGTCCTCTCCTATCTCGACATCCGCCTCAACGGCTCGGGCCTGATCGGCGGCGCCAAGCTTGCGGCCGAACTGGAGTCCGCGCTGGGCCCCAGCCTGATCGAGGATCTGCCGGTGAAATTTGCCACCGTTGCGACCGAAGTGCGCACCGGCCACGAGATCTGGCTGACCCACGGTCCGACGATAGATGCGATGCGCGCCTCCTATGCGCTGCCGGGAATATTCTCGCCGGTATTGGTCGGCGACCGCTGGCTTGTCGACGGCGCCCTGGTCAATCCGGTGCCGGTGTCGGCGGCACGCGCGCTCGGCGCGGAGATCGTGATCGCCGCCAATCTTTCCAGCGACGTTTTCACGCACTCCACGACGATCTACTCCCACGGCCCGACGGCCGGCGTTTCGGTATCCGTGATGCCGGAAGCGCTGCCCGAACCCGAGCCGCGGAAACGCGGTATCGGAAAATTCTTCTCCGCCGAGCGCACCATGAAGCGTGAGTTCTTCGGCGGCGGCGGACGGCCGGGCATCTCCTCGGTCATGGTCGATGCCTTCAACATCATGCAGGACCGCATCACCCGCGCACGGCTGGCCGGCGATCCACCCGATCTGTTGATTTCGCCCCGCGTCGGAAAGATCGGCTGGTTCGATTTTCACCGCGCCGACGACCTGATCGCCCACGGCGTGCGCGCGGCCGAGCGCGCCATCAATTCGATCCAGGAGGCGATCCACATTCTGACGCCACCGCCGGCGGGCGAAGCCGAGCCGGCGGTCGAAAAGGCCGAGAAGGAATAACGATCAGGCCGTCTTGATGTAGTCGCGCAGCGCTTCCTGCTCGGTCTCGTATTCATGGACACGGCGCTTGACGATGTCGCCGATCGAAATCAGGCCGACCACTTTGCCATCCTCGACCACGGGCAAGTGGCGGAACTTGCCGAGCGTCATCATTTCCATGATGCCCGGCAACGGTGTCGGACTCGCGGCAGCTCACGACCTTGCGCGTCATGACCGCGCTGACCGGCTCCTCGAGCACCCTGGCGCCGCGCTCACCCAGCACCCGGACGATGTCGCGTTCCGAAAGATGCCTTCAAGGCGCCCTGGTTCATCACCAGCACGGCGCCGATCTTGCGTTCGCCAAGGATCTTGATCGCCGCCGAAAGCTTGGCGTCCGGCTCGATGCTCTGGATCTGATGGCCCTTGGTGTCGAGAATTGAACGTACCGTCATTGTCGTCTCCCTGAATCCGTTCGCGCCCCCGGGGCCCGACTTGTTCGCAGAGTCTTCAATCAGCAGTTCCGCGCCGGTTTTCGTTTTCAGGGCGCGGTCTGCAAGTGCGGCTGTCCTGCACGGCAGCGGCATCGGCATGCGTTACAACTTAAGTGGATGATGGATGAAATCGCCCCTCGCCGCAAGCGGCGATCAGACGCGGCCGGTTTCGTCCGGCGAAGATGCATCCGCCGCATGCGGCATCGCACGCGGTACCGGATCGAACAGCGAAAACAACATCAGGCCGGCGAGAAATCCGCCGATATGCGCCTGCCAGGCGACGCTGGCGCCTTCAGTGCCGATCGAAATCGCCCCGAGGCCGAAGATGATGTTGACGCCGAACCACACCGCCAGAAATCCGAGCACGCGCGGGTTGCGCAACGCCCGGGCCAGCGACAGCGCTGGAACCTTCGCTGCGGCATCCGCATCGCCGCGGCTGAACGAAAGAAAACTTCCCTGCACGAAGGCGAAGCGGATGGCGGCGGCCATCGCGCCGGATACCGAGGCCGAGGCGCCGATCATCGGCGCGATCGCATGCTCATGGGTGACGAGATGCGCCAATGCGCCCGCCACAGCCGTCACCGCCATGAATGCGAAGAACCTGATAGCCCCGAACCGGCGCGCCAGCGCGCTGCCGAACGGCAACAGCCACAGCACGTTGAAGCCGATATGGCTGAGATTGGCATGCAGCAGCGAATAGGTGACGAAGGTCCAGACCTTGGCGCCGGCCCCGCCGGGAAAGGTGATGTTGAGCAGCGTGGAATCGTAGCGCTTCGGAATGAAACCGAACACGTCGATGGTCCAGTTCTCCAGTTCCACCGGCAGCAGCACCCGCAAATGGATCGCTGCGATCAGCGCGACATAGGCCGTCAGCGCGCCCGGGAGCGTCAGGATCGGCTCGCGCGGGGTGTCCGGCGGCTCGACCAGGGATGAGTAAGGCTGGGATTCCAAAGACCAGGACCTTGCAAGGCGGCTTCGAGGCGTATTGGTCCAGATAGGCGGCTTTGCCCACCCTGTGCAAGTGCACAATCACCGCTATTCCATATCGGGCACAGGGCGGAGCCTCATTCGGCTCTCCGCGTCCGGGACACGATATCTGCACAATCGGCAAAAGAAAAAGGGAGGATGCTGAGAACATCCTCCCTTATCTTGCTGATCTTCTCGCGCCCCAGGAGCTAAGGATCACATCCCCACCCCTCCCCGCGCGATGACCAAACTGTTTTGACGCCAGCCTGTGTACCAACTGCGCCGAGAACCTTGAGATAAGCCGGCGCCGTCCGATGCGTTCCACACTACGCACGCCGCCCCGCTCTCGCCAACCTCATAGTTAATTTAACGTTAACAACGCAAAGCCGCGGCTCGCGCGGTCAAATCGCCTCGGCGGCATGGACGCTGCAAAGCCCGTCCTGCACAACAGCCGAGGGAAGGCGTGTTGCGCAAAAGCGGGACAGAAGTGTCTCGGCAACCCGGGGGGCGAGGATTAGATATGAAACACCCATCGAGCCGCGAGTTCTTCGCCTATTGGGATGCGAAGCGCGGCGATGCGCGGGCGCCGGACCGCAGCGAGATCGAACCCGGCGCGGTGCGCGAACTGCTCGGCGACATCTTCGTGCTGTCCTACGACAACGATGCCGGCTACCCGTTTCGCGTCGCGGGAACGCGGGTCGGCGCCCTGCTCGGGCGCGACCTGAAGGATACCAGCTTCACCGCGCTGTTCACCCCGGACAGCCGCCGCGAGATCGAGGACATCATCAGCTACGTCGCCGAGGAAATGCTGGCGGCGATTGCCGGCATCACCGCGACTTCGGAAGATGGTACGACGGCGCATCTGGAGTTGCTGCTGCTGCCATTCAACAACCGCGCGCATGCGCCGATCAGCCTGACCGGCGTGCTGGCGCCGTTCGAAAGCAACCTCGGCACGATCAGGGATTTCAAGGTGACGTCGTGGCGCTATCTGCACCGGCCGCAAAAGCTGGTTCCGCGCGCCTTGCGCAAGCTCGCCATCGCGCGCGGCTTCATGGTGTATGAAGGCCTGCGGTAATCACCAACCGACGGGTTCAACAAGCGCCGCCGCACAACGCATGGTCGCGTGACCATGCTCAAAAAACGACCCGCAAACGCCTCCAAAAAAAGCACCGCCAAGCATTGCCTAAATGCGAGGCGTCAGGCAGGGTCGAATTCACGACGTGGAGCCGGGCCACATCAGCCGAATTGTACGCACCGAGAGGAATCTCGAAGGCGCGTATTCGCCGTAACCTCGGAGATTCTTAGAATGCTGTTCAAGAGATTGATGCTTGCCGCCGCACTAGCTACTGCCGCGGTGGCGACGCAGGCCCATGCCGACGCCCTCAATTCCATCATGAAGTCGAAGGTGATCAAGATCGCGGTGCCGCAGGATTTTGCGCCGTTCGGCTCCGCCGGCCTCGATCTCAAGCCGCAGGGCTACGACATCGACATGGCCAATCTGATCGGCAAGGAACTCGGGGTGAAGACCGAGATCATCCCGGTGACCAGCGCCAACCGCATTCCCTATTTGCAGACCAACAAGGCCGACCTCGTGATCTCCAGCCTCGGCAAGAACGAGGAGCGCGAAAAGGTCATCGACTTCTCGATCGCCTATGCGCCGTTCTTCTCCGGCGTGTTCGGCACCAAGGCGATCGCGGTGGCCAGCGCGCCCGACCTCAAGGGCAAGACCATCGGCGCCACCCGCGGCGCCATCGAGGAACAGGCGCTGACCGCCTCGGCGCCGCCGGACGCCACCGTCAAGCGTTTCGAGGACAACAACGCCACCATCGCCGCCTTCGTGTCCGGCCAGGTCGACCTGATCGCCACCGGCAACACGGTTGCCGCTGCAATCGCCGAAAAGGTCCCTGCCCGCGCGCCGACGCTGAAATTCGTGATCAAGGACAGCCCCTGCTATGTCGGGCTGAACAAGAACGAGCCGGCGCTGCTGGCCAAGGTCAACGAGATCATCACCAAGGCGAAGGCGTCCGGCGATATCGCAAAGCTGTCGGAGAAGTGGCTGAAAGCGCCCTTGCCGCCCGGCTTCTAAGCGCAACGCCGGGGCACCCGCGTGTCTTACAAACTGCAATTCGCCGAATTGCTGCCCTACTGGAACGTGCTCCTGCAGGGCCTGATCTTCACGATCGTGCTGACTGTCGTGTCGACGGTGGCCGGCATCGCGGTCGGCACCGCGGGCGCCTCGGCGCGTACCTTCGGCCCCGTTTGGCTCGGCCGCGTCGTTGCGGTCTATGTCGAATTGATCCGCAACACGCCGTTCATCGTGCAGCTGTTCTTCATCTTCTTCGGCCTGCCGGCGCTCGGGCTGAAACTCAGCGAAACCACCGCCGCCTTCCTCGCCATGGTGATCAATCTCGGCGCCTACTCGACCGAGATCATCCGCGCCGGCATCGAGGCCGTGCCCAAAGGCCATATCGAGGCCGGGCTCAGTCTCGCCATGACCAAGTGGGAGGTGCTGCGCCGCATCGTGCTGAACCAGGCATTCCGAAAAATCTATCCGGCGCTGTCGTCGCAGATCATCATCGTCATGCTGGGTTCGGCGGTGGTGTCGCAGATTTCGGCAGAAGACCTGACCTATGCCGCAAACTTCGTGGCGTCGCGAAACTTCCGAAATTTCGAAGTCTATCTACTCGCGGCGCTGGCCTATCTCGTGCTGGCGATGCTGACGCGCTCGCTCTTGCGCGCGCTCGGCCGCGTCATCTTCAAGGCGAGGTGAACCATGCTGCAGTTCAGCTTCTGGGACATCCTCTCCAACCTGCTGATCGCCACGCAATGGACGATCGTGCTGTCGCTGATCGCGTTCCTCTGCGGCGGCATCGTCGGGCTGGTGCTGTTGTTCATGCGCACCTCAGGGATCGCGCCGCTGGAGTGGTTCACCAAGGTCTACATCGAGTTCTTCCAGGGCACGCCGCTGCTGATGCAGCTGTTTCTGTTCTTCTTCGGCATCGCGCTGTTCGGCGTCGAGGTCTCGCCATGGACCGCCGCGACGCTGGCGCTGACGTTCTGGACCAGCGCATTCCTGACCGAGATCTGGCGCGGCTGCGTCGAGTCGATACCGAAGGGCCAATGGGAGGCTTCCTCCAGCCTCGCGCTCAGCTACATCGAGCAGATGCGCTACGTCATCCTGCCGCAGGCCTCGCGCATCGCGGTCGCGCCGACGGTGGGCTTCTCGGTGCAGGTCATCAAGGGCACGGCGCTCGCCTCGATCATCGGCTTCGTCGAGCTGACCAAGGCCGGCACCATGCTCAACAACGCGACCTTCCGGCCGTTCCTGGTCTATTCGCTGGTCGCGCTGATCTATTTCTGCCTGTGTTTCCCGCTGTCGTGGTGGGCGAAAAAAATCGAAGGCCGCCTCAATGTCGCTCGTTAGCATTCGTGACGTCAGGAAGAGTTTTGGCCCGAACGAGGTGCTGAAGGGCGTCTCGCTCGACGTCGCCAAGGGCGACGTGGTGGCGATCATCGGCCGCTCCGGTTCGGGCAAGAGCACCCTGCTCCGCTGTATCAACGGGCTGGAGACGTACCAGTCCGGCAGCATCACCGCCGACGGCATCGAAGTCGGCGGCCTGGCCACCAATCTGCGCGAGCTGCGCCGCCATGTCGGCATGGTGTTCCAGCAGTTCAACCTGTTTCCGCATCTGACCGCCGCCGAGAACGTCATGCTGGCGCCGACCGTCGTCAACAAGGTGTCGAAGGCGGAAGCCCGCGCCACCGCCGCCGAGGTGCTGGCCAAGGTGGGACTATCGGAAAAGATGGACGCCTATCCAAGCGAACTCTCCGGCGGCCAGCAGCAGCGCGTCGCCATTGCCCGCTCGCTGGCGATGCGGCCGAAGGTGCTGCTATGCGACGAAATCACCTCGGCGCTCGATCCGGAGCTGGTGAATGAAGTGCTGCGCGTGGTCGAGCAACTGGCGCGCGAGGGCATGACGCTGATTCTGGTGACGCATGAAATGCGCTTCGCCCGCGACGTCGGCACCAAGCTCGTCTTCATGCACCACGGCAAGGTGCATGAAGAAGGCGTGCCGAAGGAGGTGTTCGCTGCGCCACGAACGCCGGAGCTGCAGCAGTTCGTAGGCCAGGTCGGCTGAGCCAGGGCGGACTCATAAATCTACCGAGCGGTCGGCTTGTCAGGCTTCAGCCACAAGGGCGCCCGGCCGGGCCCTCGCCTGCAGGTGGGACACCGCCTCGGCCAGCGGAACGTCGGTCTGTGAGCCGTCGCGTTCGCGCAGGCTCACCCGGCCGTCCCTCATCTCGCGCCCGCCGACGATAGCCATCACCGGCACCGCCATTTCATGCGCCGCCACGATGCGCCGCGAAAGGGTATCGGCGCCGTCATAGGCAACGGCCCGGATCCCGGCATCCCAAAACGCCGCCAGAACCTCCGCGCCGTATCCGGCCTGGTCTTTCGAGATCGGCGCGACCGCGACCTGGTCCGGTGACAGCCAGAACGGAAGCACGCCGCCATGGTGCTCGAGCAGGATCGCGATCATGCGGCCGAGCGATCCGAAGATGGCGTGGTGGATCATCAGGGGCCGCGCGCGGCTGCCGTCGGGCGCGATGTAGGACGCGTCGAGCCGCTGCGGCAGCACGGCGTCGAGCTGCACCGTGCCGCACTGCCAGGATCGTCCCAGCCGGTCGCGCAGCGCGAATTCCAGCTTCGGTCCATAGAACGCGCCTTCGCCGGGATTGATTTGAGGTGCGAGGCTGCATTGCCGCGCGGCATTGCCGAGCTTCGCCTCCAACCGGTCCCAGGTCGCATCATCGCCGGCGCGCACCGCCGGCCGCGTCGCCAGCGCCACCTCGTAGTCGGGAAAGCCGAGCTCGCGATAAACCTCGCCCAGCAGGGCGATGAAGCACGCGACCTCTCCCTCCACATCCTGCTCGCAGCAGAACACATGGGCGTCGTCCTGCTCGAAGGCGCGCGTCCGCATGATGCCGTGGAGCGAACCGGAAGGCTCATTGCGGTGGCAAGCGCCGAACTCGGCATAGCGGATCGGAAGCTCCCGCCACGAGCGCAGCCCCTTGTTGAATATCTGCACATGGCACGGGCACGACATCGGTTTCAGCGCCATCGCCAGCTCGCCGTCGTCGATCCGGAACATGTGCTCGCCGAACTTGTCCCAGTGGCCGCTGCGGCCCCAGAACTGCTGTGGCAGCAGTTGCGGCGTCCGGACCTCGGCATAGCCGGCCCGGCGCATCTTGCGACGGACATAGTCCTCCAGCACCCGGTAGAGCGCGAAGCCGCGCGGATGCCAGAACACCATGCCCGGAGCATCTTCCTGAAGGTGCCAGAGTTTGAGCTGCACACCGAGATTTCTGTGATCGAGGTCGTCCATAGCTATGTTCCTTGTGAAGAGGAAAAAGCGCGGACGGGGACCACCAAAAACCAGAAAAGGCCCCGTCCGTCGCCGGCGGGGCCTTTTCTGGGTGAAGTACGCTTGTCTCTAGCGCGCGCAACCAGCAGGCGATCCGCCGTAAGCGGTCGCGGTGGTGGTCAATGCGGCTGACAGAAGCTTATTCATGCTCGGTATATGGCGGTAAAACGCTCAGGCGTCAACGCCAGCCGCTTGGCGTCGCGGAATATGGATGATCTCAAGACAGCGTCACATTATCGAGGAATGGCTTCCAGGAGAGCGCCTCCCTGTTGGCCTTGTCAAATTGTCCATCCTCTAGAAGCTTACCGACGCATCTGAAGTATTCACAAAGGAAAGACGCGTCCGGCAACAGGTACACGTGCTCATCCGGGACCCACAGATGAAATTTCCTGGCTGAGCCAAGCGCGGACATGATTGCAGGTTTAAGATCACCCACATTGTCCGG
Source organism: uncultured Alphaproteobacteria bacterium (assembly GCA_963790735.1). GTDB lineage: Bacteria > Pseudomonadota > Alphaproteobacteria > Rhizobiales > Xanthobacteraceae > Bradyrhizobium. Next base: position 83,255 of record CAWBQP010000053.1, read on the forward strand.
CCATCCTGACGACCCGGTCCGAATTTTGAGGCTATCTGAAAGACTGCGAAATTTGGCGCCGAGGCTCCGGAGCTCGGAAGCTTTTTTCTCGTCCGACTTCCGGTTCAACCATTCCAATGAGACGCCAAGTACAATTCCGGTCCAAAAGACCAACGCAAATTTAAACCAACGCTGTTGGCCCAGTGCGCGAAGGTTATCAAAAACGGTCGTGGCCATAGCGTTACGAAAGACCGTCGTGGCCGTACCGCTGGGATCGGAGAAGACGTTTTCCTCCAACCATCTTTCGAGGATAGGCATGATTAGCGGGATCAGCAGAAGACCCCAAATTCCAAACAGAAACTGTTTAAGCCATTTGGACATGAAGCCTTATTGTTTAGCACACTGAACAGCCATCCAGCCGAATTCCCCGGCCCGCCTCCGAGCAGAGGCCCCTATTTCGTCGCCTTTTTTCCGGGGATCACGAATTCGACGACGACGCTTCGATCCAGGGGCTGATGGTTTGCGTTGACGGGCGTGATCTCGACTTTGTGCGGTCCCTCAGGAAGACCAGCGATAATGATAGGCCCGCCGCTGGTTTCGGCCCAGATCCACGACGCGCCATCAACCGCCACATGGAGATGCCCGATGCGGGGCGACACATCGAGGGCCTTCGGGCCGAACACCGGGACGATCTGCAGATTTTCGGTGCGGTACTGGATGAACACGACCCCGCGGCTCAACGGTTCCGCCAAAGGCGCATCGACCACGATTTTCGCCGCAGGCTGCGGCTCAGCGGTCTGGGCCACGGCGTTGGACGTCCACAGAGCGGCTATCGCTACGACAAAGCCGATGAATGCCTTGGTCATGCCTGTTTCTCCTTATCAGGACTCAACCGCACTGACGACGTGACACGATCAACTATGAGTATCCGGCCTACCGCGACAGCAAATTGGTCTTGGCCACGTCGATCACCTCGTCGCCGCGGCCGCTCATCACGGCGCGGAGCACCCAGAGGCTAAAGCCCTTGATCTGCTCTGCCGTGATCGTCGGCGGCATCGACAATTCCTGCGTCGCGGTGACGACGTCGAGGACGGCGGGACCGTCATGGGCCAGCACGTCGCGGATCGCGTTCGGCAACTCGCCGGGGTCTTCCACCCGCACCGCATGAATGCCCATGGCGCGGGCCATCGCGGCGAAATCGGGATTCTTGAGATCGACGCCGGTTTCGATGAAGCCGGAGGCCTTCATCTCCATCGCCACGAACCCCAGCACGCCGTTGTTGAAGATCACGACCTTCACCGGCAGCTTCATCTGCGTCAGCGTGATCAGGTCGCCCATCAGCATGGCAAACCCGCCATCGCCCGACATCGAGATCACCTGCCGCCCCTTCTGCGCGGCCTGCGCGCCGATCGCGTGCGCCATGGCGTTGGCCATCGAGCCGTGGACCCAGGAGCCGATCAGGCGCCGGCGGCCGTTCATGGCGAGATAGCGCGCCGCCCAGATGGTCGGCGTGCCGACGTCGGCGGTGAACACCGCGTCCTGCGACGCCTGCTCGCTCAGGAGCCGCGCCAGATATTGCGGGTGGATCGGCTTTTGCCCCGGCGTGCCCTGCGCGAGTTCGTCGAGCCCGGCGCGCGCTTTCTTGTAGTGAGCCAGGCTGTCGTCGAGATGCTTGCGATCCGTCTTGGCCTTCAGCTTCGGCAGCAGCGCACCGATCGTGGCGCCGACGTCGCCGACAAGGCCGAGGTCGAGCTTGCAGCGGCGGCCGAGATTTTCCGGCCGGATGTCGACCTGCGCGATCTTCGCGTCCGTCGGCAGAAACTGCTTGTAGGGAAAATCCGTCCCCAGCATCAGCAGCACGTCGCAGGCATGCATCGCCGCGTAGCCGGACGAGAAGCCGATGAAGCCGGTCATGCCGACATCGTAGGGATTGTCGAACTCGACATGCTCCTTGCCGCCGAGCGCATGCACGATCGGGCTCTTCAGTGTCTCGGCAAGCCGCATCAGGCCGTCATGCGCGCCGGCGCAGCCGCGGCCGCAGAACAGCGTGACGCGCTTGGCGCCGTTGAGAAGTTTTGCCAGCGCCGTCCAGTTCGGCTTCCGCCGGACGGACGATCGGCGCCGCCGGCAGCAGCCCCGCATTCGGCGAGATGCCGCGCTTCGGCGCTGACCGCAACGCGACGTCGCCCGGGATGACGATGACGGCGACGCCGCGCTTGCCCACCGCCGCGCGAATGGCGTTCTCCAGGACGTAAGGCAATTGCGCCGGATCGGAAACCAGCTCGCAATAGTGGCTGCATTCGCGGAACAGGTCCTGCGGATGCGTCTCCTGAAAATAGCCGCCGCCGATTTCGGCCGACGGAATCTGCGCGGCGATGGCGAGCACCGGCGTGCGGCTGCGGTGCGCATCGAACAGGCCATTGATGAGGTGCAGATTGCCGGGGCCGCACGACCCCGCGCAGACCGCAAGCTCGCCCGTGATCTGCGCTTCGCCCGCGGCCGCAAAGGCCGCGACCTCCTCATGCCGGACGTGGATCCAGTCGATCGCCTTTCGCTTGCGCAACGCGTCGGTGAGGCCATTGAGGCTGTCGCCGACGACGCCGAAGATGCGCTTGACGCCGGCCTGGGCCAGCGTCTCTGCGATAAGGTCTGCGACATTGTCGATCTTCATGCATGATCCTTTCTCAGCGTCCGGTGAACACCGCCGCACGTTTCTCGAGGAAGGCGTTGCGCCCTTCCACCGCATCGGCACTCAGGCGGATCTCCGCCTGCGTTTCGATCTCGCGGCGGAACTGATCGGCATAGCTTGAGTGTTCGCTTTCGTCGATCAGGCGGCGCGTCGCGACCAGGGCGCGTGTCGGCCCGCTCGCGAGCCTGCGCGCCAGGACAAGCGCGCCGTCACGAAGCGCGGCATCGTCAAAGACTTCGCGGACCAGTCCCCACTCCCTGGCCTGATCGGCCGTGAGCGGCTCGTTGGTCATCATCAGTTCCAGCGCGCGCTGCCGGCCGACGAGGCGCGGCAACAGCCAGGTCGAACCGAGATCGGGGACCAGCGCGATGCGGCTGAACACCTGAATGAAGCGCGCCGAACGCGCCGCGACGATCATGTCGCCCGCCATCGCAAGGCTGAAGCCGCCGCCCGCCGCCACGCCGTTGACGGCGACCACGACCGGCACCCGGCACTCGCGCAACGCCTTGAACGTCGGCCAGTAATATTTCATCACGCCGGCGGCGATGTCGTCGCCCAGGATTTGCGCGGCCTTGAGGTTCTGGCCCGAGCAGAAGCCGCGGCCGGCGCCCGTCAGCACCAGCGCCCTCATTTGCGGATCGTCGTTTATCTCGCCGATGGCGATGGCGAGGTCGCCCAACAGGTCGGGCGTCATCGCGTTCAGCGTCGCAGGCTCATCCAGTGTCAGCACGCCGACGCTGTCGTCGCGTTCCCGCTTCACTCCCGGCATTTCGCAACCTCCGTTCGCAGCATTTCCGGCCGGCCCGGCCGGGCGCGAGAGTAACCCTAATGCCACCGCGCGCAACAATCGCCTCTCGCAGACTTGACCAAAATCGGCGTTCCCAGAGATGCTTGGCCGATTGGACGTGAGTTATGTTTGAGATCGGTATTTTCTGCGTAATTTTTCTGGCGGTGGCCTATTGGGCGGTCCTGTGGCTGATGGGACGCCGCGAGGACGTGCTGCACGGCGAGTTCGTCAAAAGCGAGCCGCCTGCCGAAGAACCTGTGCGGCCAATTTTCCCGAAGCGGCCGCAGGTTCGAACCGCTGTGGCTGCGCGTCCCGTTGAAGCTGCTCCGGAGCAACCAGCCTTCCGGCAGGAACGGCTGGAGTCGCTCTTGAACACGATCAAGAAGGACCTCAATCAACTGGTGCAGAAATAGGCGATACCGCCATCACTGTGCCAATATCGGCGCAGTGATTGTTTACCCCGTGAGGAGCGAGCGTTGAGCAATCGCTGGGGTATTCTGGCCGTGCTATTTATGGTGCGGCTGACCATAGCGTTCCAGTTTCAGAGCGTCGCTGCGGTTGCGCCGCTGCTCGGCGCCAAATTCGATGCCAGCCTTGCCGATATCGGACTCCTGATCGGCCTCTATTTCACGCCGGGCATTGTGCTGTCGCTGCCGGGCGGCGCGGTCGGAAAAAGGATCGGCGACAAGACCACCGTGGCAGGTGCGCTGGTGCTGATGTTGATCGGCCAACTCGCCATGGTGGCGTCAGATTCCTGGGGCTGGCAAATTGCAGGACGGCTGATCGCCGGCGGTGGCGCCGTCTTGCTCGGCGTCATGATGACGAAAATGGTCACCGACTGGTTTGCCGGCAAGGAAATCGCGACCGCGATGGCCATCTTCGTCACTTCGTGGCCGGTCGGCATCGCAACCTCCCTTTTGACCTTGCCCACGATCGGCACCGTCTATGGTGTCAGCGCGGCCTATCTCTCGGTTGCCGCGCTGATCGGCCTCGGCATCCCGCTTCTTGCTGTGGGCTATCGATCGCCGTCAATTGCTGCAGCCGCGCCTTCAGCCGCCTCACGGCTCGACCGCAACACCCTCTTCGCCGTGATCATCGCGGGTTTGATCTGGGGCATCTTCAACATCGGCTTCACGATGATTTTCAGCTTCGGCCCGACGCTGCTGGTCGAACGCGGCTGGTCGATCACAGCGGCCGGCTCGGCCATCAGCATCGTGCTGTGGCTCGCGGCGTTGAGCGGAATAGCCGGCGGATTTCTGGCCGATTGGACTGAGCGGCCGCAATCGGTGCTTGTCACCGGGTGCGTCCTGTTCGCGCTATTGATGCTGATGCTGCCTCGCAGCGCGGCGGTGATTCCCATTGTGATTGCGATCGGCGCGATCAGCGCCCTGCCCGCAGGGCCAATCATGAGCCTGCCCGCGCGGGTCTTGCAGCCTCAGACGCGTGCGATCGGGATGGGTATTTTCTTCACCGTCTTTTACGCCCCGATGATGCTTGGCCCGGCGATCGGCGGCGCCATCGCCAAATGGACCGGCAGCGCGGCGGCGGCACTCGACTTCGGCACGGCGGCCTTGCTTGTGTGCCCGATACTGCTTTGGGGATTTAGCCGGCTTGCGTCGGCGCGACCCACTGCGGCGTGATTGGCTCCCACTTCATGCAACCGCCGATAACACATCGTTAACCCTGTCGGCCTTAGGGTCTTCCCGACGCCGAAGGACCGGCTGTCTGGTGGCGAAGATGTCGTTTGCGCAAAAGAAAACAACCACTGTACCGGTCGCCCAGGAGCGACGGCGCTTCCAGCGCGTCAAGGTGCACCTGCTCGGCCGCTACATGCTGCCCGACCGCCGCGAATTTCCTTGCCAGATTATTAACATGTCGCCGGGCGGATTGGCCCTGCTGGCGCCCGGCATCGGCAATGTCGGCGACCGCGTGATCGCCTATCTCGACCATATCGGCCGGGTCGAGGGCAAAATCACCCGCATCATCGACAACGGCTTTGCCATGACGGTCGGCGCCACCGCGCGCAAGCGCGACAAGCTCGCCGCCCAGCTCACCTGGCTCGCCAACCGCGATATCCTCAATCTGCCGGAAGATCGCCGCCACGACCGCATCATTCCGCGCAACCCGATCGCGCTGATGACGCTCGAGGACGGCAGCAAGATGACCTGCCGCATCATCGACCTGTCGCTGTCGGGCGCCGCCATCGCCGCGGAAAACCGCCCGCCGCTGAAATCGCTGGTCATGCTGGGCAAGGTGCAGTCCCGTGTGGTGCGAAATCTCGAGGAAGGCTTCGCGCTCGAGTTCGTCCACGAGCAAGACGGCGAAGCGCTCGAAGAAGCGGTTACCGCGCGGTAAAGCGCCAGCCGCCCAAAATCCCTGTTTTTCCGACCTCAAAGGCGGCATCCGCACCACGGATGCCGCCTTTGCCGTGTCTTAAGGCCTGCAAAACGCGGTTAACGCGGCGGGCTTTCGCGCGCTGATCCGCCGCTGGCGCAGCGCCGCGCGCGTTAATGCATAAAATTTGAATCAATTGCAGTTGTTTCAAATTTTAGTCTTATTCGATTCAAGTATAGATCGAATTATCTGCGTCTTTTACTAGTATTCGCGTCAAATGTACTTGCCTGACTTAGCGGCCGCGCAAATCCTTTGTGCGAAACATGGTCCCAACAAGAAACGGGGGCCACAATGTTGTTCAGGGGACAGGGGAAGGGACTGGCGGTCATCGCCGTCCTGTTGGGAATGAGCGCTTCAATGAGCGTCCAGGCGAAAGCCGGCGACGCACTCTATGCCAGCCTTGGCGAGACCGCGCGTTCGCCGATCGGCTGGGTCGAATTCTGCGCCGAGAATCCCGGCGATTGCCGCGGCGGCGCATCACAGCCGCGCGACATCGTGCTGTCGCAGACGGCATGGCGGGATTTGCTGCGAGTCAACAAGTGGGTCAACGAGACCGTCAAGCCGATCACCGACATGGATCATTGGGGTGTGATCGAGAAATGGTCGTTGCCGACGGACGGTTACGGTGACTGCGAGGACTATGTGCTTCTGAAGCGCAAGATGCTGATCGACGCCGGATGGCCGCGCGAAGCGCTGCTGATCACGGTGGTGCGCGACAAGAAGGGCGAAGGCCACGCAGTGCTGACGGTGAAGACCGACAAGGGCGAGTTCGTTCTCGACAACCAGAACGAAACCGTCCTGGCCTGGACCGATACCGGCTACCGCTTCGTCAAGCGTCAGTCGCAGAGCGATCCCAATGTGTGGGTCTCGCTCGGTGACAACCGCCCTGCGGTCGCAACCGCCTCGTCACGCGATCGATAACGAACAAAGGATTTTACGAACCCGCGATCCGGTCACATCCCCACCCCTCCCCGTCCCAGACCGGTTCGCGCGCGGCCAGCCTTCCCCCAAAGGCTGGCCGCACCTTTTTTGGGGACGGCGCGGCCGGAGCGTGCCTGAAGTCGTGTCACCGCCCGGGCAAGGACCGGCTGAGAAACCGAAGATTTCGGACAGTTGCGCTCAAAGCCGAATTGGCTGGTCGGCGCACAGGGACTACCGACGTTTTACTTCCCTTCGGCCGTTACGCTGGCCTAACCCTCCGGCATCCAGAACGCGAGCATGCGTTTGGTTTCGCCGGTCTTTCGACGCCGTTGCCAATTGGGATCGCGTGACAGAAATTGAAACGGGTCCCTGTGCTCTCTCGCCGCCTCTTCGAGATAGGCCCGCCAGCGATAGTGACTGTAGGTCTGCATCGCGTTGATCGAATAGTGCATCGCGATCTCGCGATGGCCGCGAACGACCAGAAAATTCTCATCGTTCTTGCTGCTCGCAGACTTCGAGAAATTGTGCGATCCCGTGACCACGACAGGATCGTCGCCGAACGGGTCGATCACAATCACCTTTGAATGTGTAATGGCGTGGCCGATATTTGCCCGGAACTCTGCCGCTGTGCCCTCCACCGCCCATTCTCCGACCGTCTTGCGGACCCCTGTTGCCTGTGCGGAATCGAGGAAAAAATCCTCAGGGTTCTGTTTCAGCAGCTTGAACTCCTCCGCGCCCGTGCTGGTGAACTGCGTCGCCACACCGCGCACGTACAAGTTCTTCTCCGCCTGCATCTGAAGCAGCGTACGCACAGGCTCGTTGCCCGGCTGAAACATCACGAAGAGCACGCCTTGCTTCGCGTTCTTCACCAGATCGACGAGTTCCTCGATATCAACCTCTCCGCTCAATCTGGAGAACCAGCTGTCGATTGTGGCGTCGCCGAGCGGAATTCCGCGTTTCGGCCGGTTGTTCGAGGCGAGCAGTTCGTCGGACACGACATCGCCCGCTTCGGCCAGTAGCTGGAACTGAGCCTCGAATCGTTGCGCCAGCTCTTCGTGAATCAGCATGATTCCATTGTTGAGCTGAGTACAGAGGCCGGTCGGCGTCCAATTGGTGCTGCCCGTCCATACCTTTTCCGGCTTGAATCCACCTGCCACCCGCCGACCCACAACCACGAACTTGTTGTGCGCCAAGGCTCTCGGTGCGAGGAAACGATCGTGAACCACGACGCCAGCGTCCTTCAGCCGCGTTCGGGCCTCTTCATTTTCATCCTCGCCTTGCACCTCGACGCTGCCGTTGGCCAGCACGATATGTGCGCGCTCACCTATCGCAACGAGACCATCCACCAGTTCCTCGTCGCTCAGTTCGTATAGCGCTGCATGGAGTTCAAGTGCGCCGTCCTCTGCTGCTTCGGCCATCATCCGCAGCATTGTTTCGCGCAGTGTTCCGCCGAGGAAGGATCGAGCTTCGCGGTCGACCTCCTGGCTGACGATGACGGCCGTCTCTTTCAGCTCCGCAAGGGTGATGCCCTTGCGCTTCATGTAGCGCGCCATGAATTGCGACAGCACGTAACCGCGATTGAAGTGCACGCTCACGCCGTCACCGCAGTCCGCACTGAGGGTCAGCGTTCTGGACCATTCACTCGACGGCCCGTCGTGCAGCTTGCCATCAGTGCCCACCACCCTGGCAACCACGCGATACGCGATCACATCGCCCAGATCGGCCGCGTGATCGGTCCAGTCATAGCGTTGAAACGGCCAGATCTGAGAAGAGCGTGAGGTGAGCTGATTGCCGTCGCCGTCAACTTCCACGTCGTCTTCGAAGCCGACGCGGTTCGACAGATATTTGGGCTCCGCGTCGCCCCGCCGGCATTCGATGGCGAACCCTAGGCATCCCGGAATGTCATCTGCGTGCGTCCAGACCAGGTGCACATCGTCGGCATTCGAAAATACTTTGAGATGGATCTCCGACATTCGCACCCCCATTGAAGCAAATTGGCGTTGAAGGAATTCACCAAGCTTGCGATCCAGCTACATGGAGTGGCTACCTTCGATCGCCTCCGGTGCGTTTGGTATCGCATACGGAGGCAACAGCTAGATGAAGGTTGCCATAATTTGTACCACAGCCTTTGCGTGCACTAAACATGAAATAGTGGTTGCGCTGCCCTCCACTGGCTGCAGGTTCGCGCTGTCGCCTTTTGCACCGCCCGGCCGATGTGTGATGATGGCCGGCGTCCACCAGGAGAACGCACCTTGGCCCACAGCGAGATCGACGCCATCCGTACATTGCTGGGCTCGAAGCCGCGGCCGGTCGGCTGGTCGGAGCGGCGGCAACGCCTCGACGAGGTCGGATCGACCTGGCCGGTGGCGTCCGATGTGAAATGCGAGGCCGTCGATTGCGATGGCGTCGCCGGTGAGTGGTCGATCGTTCCCGGCAGCGAGCCTTCGCGCGTGCTGCTGTATTTCCACGGCGGCGGATATTGCTCCGGTTCGATTGTGAGCCACCGCCGCCTGGTGACGGAGGCCGGGCGCGCGGCACGCACCCGCACGCTTGCGATCGACTATCGGCTTGGCCCTGAACATCCCTACCCCGCCGCCCATGAAGACGCGCTCACGGCGTGGCGCTTTCTGCGCCGGCAAGGTATTGCGGCGACAAGTATTGCTATTGGCGGCGACAGCGCCGGCGGCAACCTGACGCTCGGGCTGATCAACCGGCTGCGCGCTGCCGGCGAGGAATTGCCCGCCTGCGCCTGGCTGATTTCACCGTGGACCGATCTCACCATGTCAGGCAGCACGCTCGCGACCAGGGACGCCGTCGATCCGCTGATTTACAAAGCCTATCTCGCTGAACTTGCGGATGCCTATGCGCCGCCGTCCATCGATCGCCGCGATCCGCTGATCTCGCCCCTGTTCGCCGATCTCATGGGCTTTCCGCCGGTCCTGATTCAGGTCGGATCGGCCGAGACATTGCTCGCGGACGCGACGCGGCTTGCCGAGGTCGCGGGGGCGGCCGATGTCGATGTGACGCTGCAAATCTGGCCGCACATGATCCATGCATGGCCGGTCTGGAATGCGAATCTTGAGGACGGCCGGCGCGCGCTGGCGTACGCCGGGCAGTTCATCCGGGCGCATATCCGTTAGCCCCAGGGGCCATTCCTGCGGCTCAAAACCCTGATCTTGCAGGGTTTTGCCCGAAATCCCGCGCCCATCCGTCAAATCCCGGGTGTTAGCGCCGTCTGGCCTGTGCTATCTGGGGATATTGAATCACGTCCGGATTTGGAGTCGCATGTTCGAACTCGCCCCCCGGAGTGCCAGCCCCATCGCGCGTTTCGGCGGACAGCCGATTGCGATCGCCGCAGCGGCCCTCGTCATTGTTGTGCTTGGCGTAAGCACTATCACCCTCTGGCGTGCCCATACCGGCAGCGCGCCCGAGACCGATCGCGTGGTCGCGACCCGCCAGTTGCAGGCGCGCGCCACGCAGGCGTCCGAACAACTGGTCGAGAAGACCAAGGGTCTGGAGGCGACGCAGCAGGAATTGATCGATCAGTTGCAGGTGGTGCAGGATCAGCTGCTGACCGTGCGCCGCCTGCTCGCCACGCAGCAGGCCGACACCAGGAAGCTTTCCGAGCAGGTCGGAACGCTGACGGAAGCGATCGACGGCTTGCGGCAATCCTTTGCCAGCGCGCAAGCCTCCGACCCCTCCGCGGCGCCCGCGCCGCGCACGCGGTCAACCAAGGCCAAGCCCCGCGCGAACAGGACGGCGACCCGCAGCCGCGCCAAGGCGCGCGGCTGACCCGCAGGAACGGCGCCTGGCGATGAAGCCCGTTCAGCGGGCTGATGCGTGGCCGGCCGAAATCGGGCGTTGATCAGTACCTTGCCTGTCCAGCCGCCTTACAAGAACCGTCATTGCAGGTACCTTGGGAGGCGGTCCGATCGGGCCCCTGCACCATGCGTCCGGACGACGGGATATTTTCCACCGTTACGGTACGTCTTGCCGCAACTTTTTTCCGCCTTTGTGAACTGGTTCACACATCCCCGTCAGAATCCCGGGCATCCTGAAATTCACCGGATGGCGTGAGCCGATTTCAATATCCGGGGCTGGCAAGGTCGTTGACGGTATATTGCGTCGACGGCCTTGTTCTTTTGTGCCCGATTTTTGGGCCGTTGCGCTGTGCGTCTCCCAACCGGTTGACATCTCGCAAGCAGGTGATTTGCGTTCGCGCCGGTTTGCAAGCTGAATGCGCCTCCCAAAAAAAGGAGGGCCGCCATGAGCGCCGAACCCCTACTGACCTCGGATGTCATCGGACTGACCAAGGTCGCGCCATTCTCACGACGCGGCTTCATGACCGCGTCGGCCGCCGTGACGGCGGGCTACACGCTGGCGGCCGGGCCGGTGCGCGCCGACGTGATCAAGACCGATACGACGGCCTTACCGCCGGCGACGCCAGGATCAAGGTCGCCGACGGCGAGATGCCCGGCTATTTCGCGCGGCCGGCCGGCGTCAGCAACCCGCCGGTGGTGCTGGTGGCGATGGAGATTTTCGGGCTGCACGAATACATCAAGGACGTGACGCGGCGCCTCGCCAAGCTCGGCGCGTTCGCGGTGGCGCCGGATTACTATTTCCGCAAGGGCGGCGACCTGACCAAGATTACCGAAATCCCGCAGTTAATGCCGATCGTGAATTCGTGGAGAACGACTGGAGCTTCGCGGAGATCCCTGCGTCGACCATGTCGACGGTCTGGTCCCAGGCGTCCTTGACCGCCGGGTTGCTGTCGATCACGAGGTTGTCGTCGGTGTCGAAGTAGGTGTAGTCGCCGCTCTGCATGAGGATCGAGTTGTACATGTTGGTGGCCGCGTCGGTGAAGTGGATCTTGTCGTCACCGATGCCCTCCTGGAACTGCTCGCCGGTGGCGATGTAGTCGTCCCACGTCGGCCACAGCGCGCTGACCTCCTCGCGGTCCGTGGGCAGTCCGGCCTGCTCGAACAGGTCCTTGCGGTAGCACATGGCCAGGCCGCCGACGTCCGTGCCGAGACCGATGGTGCTGGCCCCGTCGGACGTGGTCGCCTGCTGGTACTTCCACTCCAGCCACTGGTCCTTCTGGTCATTGGACCCGTGGTCCTGGAAGTTCACGAACTTGTCGGCGCTCTGGAGGAAGTTGACGACCTGTCCCTCCTCGATGGCGACCAGGTCACCGGCGCCGCTCCCAGCCGCAATCTTCTGGGTGAGCTGGGCGTTGTAGGCCCCGAGGTCACCCTCGGCGGTCTCGACGATCTTGACCCCGGGATTGTCCTTCTCGAACTGGTCGTAGAGGGCCTCGTAGCCGAAGTTGCCGAAGACGTTGACCCGCAGGGTCATGTCGTCGGCGCCCTCGGCGTCGTCGCCGCCGCACGCCGCGAGCGCGGTGCCGGCAAGTACCAACTCCCGATCAGCGCAACGAGGCGGCGGGGCCGGTGGAGGTGTGTTTTCATCCTGGTCACCTTCGAAACTCGACTAATGGGAGCGTTCCCACGCAACTGTGGCGGCGGTCACAGCCGATGTCAAGACACAGTTTGGGATCGCTCCCACTTGTCTGGACCCCTCCCGGTAGGCTCCCGGCGTGGTGACGGTACGGCGGGCCGAGGAGCCCGATCTCGACGCGGTGCGAGAGATCGGGCACCGCACCTGGCCGGCGACGTACGACCCGGTCGCGGGGCCCGAGTACGTCCGCTCCGGGCTGGAGCGATGGTGGTCGGCCGAGTCCCTGCTGCCCTCGATCCGGGACGGTCGAACGCTCGTGGCCGAGGACGGCGACGGGCAGGTGGTGGGGATGGCGTCGTACTCCCTCGACGACGACGCGCTCGTGCTCTGGAAGCTCTACGTCCTCCCCGACCGGCACGGTATTGGGGTCGGCGGCGCGCTGATGCACGCCGTCCTCGAGGTGGCCCGAGGACCGGGCCGGGTGCGGCTGGCGCACCTCGACGGGAACACCGACGCGGGAGCGTTCTACGCGTCGCGGGGCTTCCGGGTGACCGGCACCGAGCCCGACCCGCTCGGAGGCCCCGACAACGTCTGGATGGAGCTCGACCTGGACTGAGGCCGGTCGGCGGTCGCTCAGTCCTCGGTCGGCGTCCCGAACCTGGCGACGTGGTGCCAGACCTTCTTCAGGTCCTGAGGATCCTCGGTTCCGGTGCCCGCTCCCCTGCCGATCGGCGGCGTCCAGCCACTCCCTCGCGTGCGACGCGGCGGCCGACCACGACGATGCTCGGACCACGGAACTGCCGATGATCGCGAGGTCTGCACAAGCAGGCGCGGCCCTCGTGCCACTCCACCGCACGTCGACCTGGCGGTGTCGACGGCGACCCACGGAAACAGGGGTCGAGGACCAGCGCCTCGACGTCCCGGGCCAGGTCTATCGTGCCGTGGACGTGCGCCTCGACGTAGCCGTCGAGGAGTCCCTTCGGCGGCCGACCGCCGAGTCCGGCGTCGGACAGCGCGACGAGCGGGAACAGGTCGAAGTGGGCCGCGGTCGAGGCGCTGGGCTCGAAGACGGAGTCCGGGTAAGCAGAACGTGGTGCGGTCGAGGACATGCGGGCGGAACCGCAGGTGCGCGGAGCCGAACCGGGGGCGCCGCCGATGCGCCATGCCGGTGGTTCAGCGCGCCGTACGCGGGCGGTCGCGCGGCGGGCCGTCGTCGTACCGGCCCTCGAACATGCGTTGCTCCCAGCGCCACCGTCGCCCCCGGGTGCGCCGTGAGGCCGCCGTTGCTGGTGCCGGTCTCGAACTGGGACCGCCAGACGCCGTCGCGGGCGAGCCACTCCAGGACCGTGGCACCGTCGCGGAGACGGTCTGGGTGGAAGTTCAGCGTCACGCGGAGGGAGCGATCGAGCGCACCGCCGGACGCTGCGCCGGTCACGTGTTCCGTCGCGCGTGCCGCCCACGTGCTCGTCTCACTCCTCATGGACTCGATGGTGCCCGAGTGTCGGGCGGCGCGTGGTGCCCGAACGGCACCTCGTCCTGGACGCCGATCGCCGCCAGCACCGACGGCAGCATCGCCTTCGCGGTGCGTTTGTAGCCGTGCGCGCTCGGGTGGAACCGGTCCAGGCTGAACATCTCGTCGGGGTTGGTGATGAAGAACGGGCCGACCACGTGGGCCAGCGACACCGCCCGGGCTCCGCGCTGCAGGGCCGCGTCCCGTTGGGCGTTCGCGAGCTGACGGGACGCGCGCGAGCCCAGCGCTCGCAGCGGCTGCGGCACCGGGCGCAGCGCGCCCAGGTCAGGGCAGGTGCCGACGACCACCGCGCACCCGAGCTCCTGCAGCCCGTCGATGCAGGCGACGAGGTGCCGGATCGACTCGGCCACCGGCACCCGGTGCGTCACGTCGTTGCCGCCGACGACGATCACGGCCACCTCGGGACGCACGTCGGCGGGCAGCATCGCCAGCTGGTCGGCCAGCCCGCTGGTCTCGGAGCCCACCCGGGCCAGGGTGGTCAGCCGCACCGATCGGTGCGCCTGCTTGGCGATCCCCTTGGCGAGCCGGGCACCCAGCGTCTTGTCCGGCAGCTCGGCGCCCAGGCCGGCGGCGATGGAGTCGCCGAGGACGACCAGCTCGACCCGGCGCCGTAGCTCTTCTTGAACACCCGGTCGGCCACGGGCGCGTCCTCGCCCAGCGGGTGGCCGATCAGCCCGCGGGCGGCGGCGGCCTGCCGGCGGAGCATGGCGCGGGCGCCGATCCCGAGGGCGCCACCGAGCACGGCGGCGCCCCCGAGGACGGTGCCGGTGCCGACCAGGAGCCTGCGGTTCGTGGCCATCTCCCCCGTTTGAACCAGCGTCCGGGGTCGCGCCGGCCACGTGGACATGACCGGCGGGCGACGAGATCGAGAACGTGGGGTCGCGCGCTGTCGATTTGGCCCTCCCTCGTCCGTCATCTGGGTGTCAGACTCACCACCAGACACCGAGAGGACCCGACCATGACCGAGTACATCGTGCTGCTCCCCGGCAACGAGACCGAGTGGGCCAAGGCCGACGAGGCCGAACGCGCCCGCGTGTACGGCAAGCACCAGGAGTTCGCGGCGGCGCTCGCCGAGCGCGGGCACAAGGTCACCGGCGGCGCCGAGCTGGCCCAGTCCACCGAGGCCCGCACCGTCCGTCGTACCGGCGACTCCGTCGCGATCACCGACGGTCCGTACGCCGAGACCGTGGAGCAGCTCACCGGCTACTACACCGTGCGAGAGCGACAACCTCGACGACCTGCTCCAGTGCGTCGGCATCCTCGCCGAGGGCGAGAGCGGCCTCGAGGTCCGGCGCTGCCTCGAGATGTAGCGGGCGGCCGTGCGGTTCCTGGTCCTCCTCTCGGAGGAGGACCCCTCGGCCTGGCACGACGCCACCGCGGCGCAGCGCCAGGCCGTGCTCGACGGGCACGCGGCGTTCGACCGCGCTGTCCGTGACCGAGGCGGAGCGGTCGTCGCCGGCGAGGCGCTCGCGGCTCCGGGGCACGGGGCCCGGGTCCGCGGGGGGCGGATGGTCACCGAGGGGCCGTTCGCCGAGAGCGTGGAGCATCTCACCGGCTTCTACGTGCTGGACCTGCCGACCGCCGCCGACGTGGCCGATCTGTGCCGGCTGCTGACCTGGGACTACGTGGTCGAAGTCCTGCCGGCGATCGCGATCGAGAAGGAGCTGCCATAGCCGGCCTCGAGGAGCTGTGGCGCGACGAGTGGGGCCGCCTGCTGGCCCTGCTGGTCGCGCAGTTCCGTCGCCTCGACCTCGCCGAGGACGGTCTCGGCGACGCGTTCGAGTCGGCGGCGCGCACCTGGCCGCGCGACGGCGTACCGCGCAACCCGCCGGCCTGGCTGCTGACCGCCGCCCGGCGCCGGATCCTCGACCGGCTGCGGGCCGAGGCGATGGCGGCCCGCAGGCTGCCGCTGCTCGCCGTCGAGTCCGACCTGCAGGAGGAGGCGCAACGCGTCATGGCCGATCCGGGGAGGTGGTGCGCGACGAGCGGCTGCGGCTGGTGCTGCTGTGCGCCCACCCCTCGCTGCCGGCCGAGGCGGCGGCGGCGCTGACGTTGCGACTCGTGCTGGGCGTCTCGACCGCCGACATCGGACGCCTGTTCCTCGTGAGTACGCCGACCATGGCCGCCCGGCTCACCCGGGCCCGCAAGAGCCTGGCGCACGAGCGGTTCGAGGTCCCGCGCGGCGCGGAGCTCGACGTGCGGGTGCGGCTCGCCGCCGACATCGCCTACCTGACGTTCACCGCCGGCTACGCCCCTGCGTCCGGACCGGCCGTGGTCCGCACCGACCTCAGCGCGGAGGCGATCCGGCTGGTCCGGGTGCTGCGCGAGCTGCTGCCCGAGCACACCGAGATCGATGCGCTGCTCGCTCTGGTCCTGCTGCAGCACTCCCGCCGGGACGCACGGGTGCGCGACGGCGAGGTGGTGCTGCTCGCCGAGCAGGACCGCGGGCTGTGGCATCCCGACGAGGTCGACGAGGCCCTGGAGCTGCTCCGGCCACTCACCGACGCCCCTGCCTCGCCGTACCTGCTCCAGGCCCTGATCGCCGCCGAGCACGCGATCGCCCCTGCCGCGGCCAACACCGACTGGACCCGGATCGCCGACCGCTACCGCGAGCTCGAGGACCTCACCGGCTCGCCCGTGGTCCGCCTCAACCGGGCCGTCGCCGTCGCGGAGGCGGACGGGCCGCTCGCCGGGCTCGCGCTGGTCGACGGACTCGACCTGCCGGGCCACCGGCTCCCCGGCGTACGCGCGGAGCTGCTCCGCCGCGCCGGCCGGTACGCCGAGGCGCGCGACGAGCTGGACCGGGCCATCGCCGCCTGTGACAACGACCCGGAGCGACGCCACCTCGAGCTGCGCCGCTCGGCTCTCTGAGCACCGCGCGAGCCTGTGCCAAGGTCGTCTTGACACCGCCGCGCCCGAGGTCGACTCTGAAAGTGCCAGCAGCTCACATGCTGCTGCCCGCGCACGAGGCACTCGACGAAGCGCCCCAGAATCTCGGCGGCTCCCGCATTTCCAGGCATGTCCTGCACGACATCTGGAGCAGCCATGAAGACCCGCCACACTCGGGAAGGCTCGCGGCGGCTCGCACTCGCCGCGGCCACCGTGCTCACCCTCGCCGCCACGACGACGATGGTCGGCGCTCGCGCCACGTCCGACTCACCCGCCTCCACTCGGCCGGGCCCCACCCTGATCGGTCGCGCCGTCCTGCCGGCGGACACGATCGCCGGCCCTCCCGTCTCCGGCCAGTTCATGCCGCCCGGGAATGTCAACGGCATCACCTTCCCACTGGCAGGTCAGCCGGTTGCCGGGTTCTCCGCGATCGTCGAGGGCAGCCGTCGGGGTGAGTACCTCGCGATGGCGGACAACGGCTTCGGGTCCAAGGCGAACTCGCCCGACTTCCTGATCCGCGCCTACGCCGTCCGCCCGTTCTTCAAGACCGCCCGCGGCGGATCCGGCACCGTTCGCGTCGGCGGCTTCGTCTCCTTCCGCGATCCCCACCGCCAGATCGGGTTCCCGATCGTCAACGAGGCGACGACCGACCGACTGCTCACCGGCGCGGACATCGACCCCGAGTCGCTGCAACGGGGTCGCCGCCACGACCTCTGGATGGGAGACGAGTTCGGCCCGTGGATCCTCCACTTCGACGCGCGGGGTCGGCTCCTCGATCCGCCCTTCGCCATGCCCAGAGGAATCGTCTCGCCCAACAACCCGCTGCTGGACGGCGCACCGGCCTGGCATCGCGCGCATCAAGCCGACGATCCCGCCCATGCGCGGCGACCGGCTGACGGTCATCCTCACGGCCGACTACGTCTGAGCCGCCGCCGGGCTGGTTGGCTGGCCCGGTGCACTTCCACGGCGACCACGCCCAGCAGCGGTACGACGACCTGGTCGCCGTCGCCGGCGAGGTGGTCGTCGGGCTCGACTTCGACGGCACGCTCTCGCCGATCGTCGCGGACCCCGAGTCGGCGACGATCCACCCCGAGGCACCGACGATGCTGAGCGAGCTCGCGCGACAGGTGCGGGCCGTCGTGATCATCACCGGCCGGCCCGCCCGTCAGGTGGTGCGACCTCGGTCACCTCGAGGACATCGCCGACGGGCTGCCGCCGGAGGCCGACCTGGCCGTCATGGGGCAGTACGGCCACGAGACCTGGGACTCGCGCGACCGGACGTTCACCTCGCCCGAGCCGCCCGAGGGACTGCAGGCGTTCCGCGAGGAGCTGCCCGACCTGCTGCCGCCGAGGACGCCGAGGACGCGCACGTCGAGGAGAAGGGACTCGCGATCGCGGTCCACACCCGTCGGCTCGACGACGCAAGGCGACGTTCGCCCGGCTCGAGGAGCGGCTCGGCGAGGCCGCCGAGCGCGCACGGCCTGCACCTCGAGCCCGGCCGGCAGGTGCTCGAGGTCCGCGCGCCCGGCATGCACAAGGGGCTCGCGGTGCGCACGGCCCGCGAGGAGCACGACGGCGGGCGGGGTGCTGTTCGTCGGCGACGACCTCGGGGACGTCGAGGCGTTCGAGGCGGTGACGGTCGATGGCCGAGGACGGGCCTGCCGACGCTGCTGGTCTGCTCGAGTCGGACGAGCAGGACGCCCTCCACGAGCTCGCCGACGTCGTCGTCGACGGTCCCGACGGGGTGATGGACTTCCTCGAGGCGTTCGCCGCGGACGCCGGCCGACGCGCGTCCGGCAGCGCCTGAGCGCGCATCTCGCATCGTGGGCGCGATGTGCACATGCTGAGACGGCTCCTTAGAGTGGAAACCGCTCATCGAGAGGGGCAGAGGGACACGGCCCGCTGAAGCCCCGGCAACCCGTCACCGCATCTCCACGGTGCACGTCACCACCCGCGGTGCCAACGGTGCTAATTCCGTCCCGCGCCGAGAGCCGGTCCCCGGGGAAGATGAGAAGGAGGCCCTCCTTGAGCACATCGGTTCTTCGGGCCGGCACCACGCACAGCTGCGCGACGGCGCCTTCGGCAACGCCGTCGAACCTCGTCTGTCGCGAGTGCGGCGCGACCCAGACGCTCGGCCCGTTCTACGCGTGCCAGGAGTGCTTCGGCCCGCTCGAGATCGGCTACGACTTCCCGCACGTCACCCGCGAGCAGATCGAGAGCGGGCCCAAGAACATCTGGCGCTACCAGTCGCTGCTTCCGGTGCCGGGCGACATCACCGCAGAGCCCGAACATGGAGCCCGGGTTCACCCGGCTGATCCGGGCCGACAACCTGGCGCGCGAGCTCGGCATCAAGAAGCTCTGGGTCAAGGACGACTCCGGCAACCCGACCCACTCGTTCAAGGACCGCGTGGTCGCCGATGGCGCTCTCGGCGGCGCGCGAGCTCGGCAGCACGGTCTTCGCCTGCCCGTCGACCGGCAACCTCGCGAACGCCGTCGCGGCCGCCGGCGCCCGCGCCGGGATGAAGACCGTGGTCTTCATCCCGCACGACCTCGAGCGCCCGAAGGTCATCACCACCGCGGTGTACGGCGGCACGCTCGTCGCCGTGAAGGGCAACTACGACGACGTCAACCGGCTCGCCTCGGAGATCGCCGGCGAGGAGGACGGCTGGGCGTTCGTGAACGTCAACGTGCGGCCCTACTACTCCGAGGGCTCCAAGACGCTGGGCTTCGAGATCGCCGAGCAGCTCGGGTGGCGGCTGCCGCAGCAGGTCGTGATCCCGGTCGCGTCCGGCTCGCAGCTGACCAAGGTCGACAAGGGCTTCACCGAGCTCGCTCGGCTCGGGCTGGTCGAGGAGACCCCCTACAAGATGTTCGGCGCCCAGGCCGAGGGCTGCTCGCCGGTGTCGGCGGCGTTCAAGGCCGGCCACGACGTCGTACGCCCCGTGCGGCCGGACACCATCGCGAAGTCGCTCGCGATCGGGAACCCCGCCGACGGCCCCTACGTCCTCGACGTCGTGCGCCGCACCGGCGGTGCGGTCGAGGACGTCACCGACGACGAGATCCGCGACGGCATCACGCTGCTGGCGCGCACCGAGGGCATCTTCGCGGAGACCGCCGGCGGCGTCACGTCGCGACGCTGAAGAAGCTCGTCGAGACCGGTCAGCTCGACCCCGACGCGGAGACCGTCGTGTTCAACACCGGCGACGGGCTGAAGACCCTCGACGCGGTCGCGGACCGGGTCGGTCCCGCCGCGACGATCGAGCCCAGCTACGAGGCATTCACGAGTGCCGGGCTGGTGTGACGCCGCGGCCCGGCCGGTAGCCTGCCCCACGAGTCCCGCGTCATCGCGTCGATCGCGTCAAGGAGAGTCATGAGCGTCAGCGTCCGGATCCCGACCATCCTGCGCACCTACACCAACGGCGAGTCCGAGGTGCAGGCCGACGGCGGCACCCTGTCCGAGGTGCTCGACTCGCTCGAGGCGAGCTACCCGGGCATCAAGGGGCGCATCCTCGACGACGAGGGCTCGATCCGCCGGTTCGTGAACGTCTACGTCGGCAACGACGACGTGCGGTTCCTCGAGGCTCTCGACACCAGCACGCCCGAAGGCGCGCAGGTCTCGGTCATCCCCGCGGTTGCGGGGGGCTGAAGGAGCGCTTGAAGCACTTGGCCTGCGTCGCTGTTCTGACGCAGGCACGTTGCCGCCTTGTGCAGCTGTGTGGCGCGCTGATCCAGCCGGTCGGCCAGCGCGTCGCGCTGCTTCGCGGTGAGCTTGTGCATCTTGAAGTGGCGGCCGTCCCCGTGGTGGAAGCCGTGCGGCGCCCCAGCCCTGGTGCGTGCTGCCCAACCGTGATCCGTCCGGCCCGTTGCCGTGGTGCTGCTTCGGCTGCGGCCTGGGCCGACGGACGTGTCGCCGCGCCGTGGGAGCGCGACCGCCAGCGCGACGGTGGGCACGCCCACCAGGACGAGTGCGGCGGCGACGACAGCCGCGAGGATCCAGGCCTTCATGTGCCCAGTGTGCGTCGGCCGGCCCGGTCGCGGGGCGGGTGCATCAGACCTTTACCCGTAGGCTGTCGGCAGCATGTCGCGCAAGCTCGCCACCGCGGACCGCGTCTCACGCGACGAGCTCCTCGAGTTCGTCCGGCCCCGCCACCACGCCACGCTCGTCACCCGCCGCCGCGACGGTCGCCCGCAGATGTCTCCGTGACGTGCGGCGTGGACGACGAGGGACGGGTCGTCGTCTCGACGTACCCGCAGCGGGCGAAGGCGAACAACGCGCGCCGGGACCCGGCCGTGTCGGTGCTCGTCCACTCCGACGACTGGGACGGCCCCTACGTGCAGGTCGACGGCACCGCCGAGGTCATCGACATGCCCGATGCCGTCGAGCCGCTCGTCGACTACTTCCGGTGCATCAGCGGGGAGCACCCGCGACTGGGACGAGTACCGCGACGCGATGCGCCGGCAGAACAAGTCGCTGATCCGGATCACGCTCGAGCGGTGGGGCCCGGTCGCCACCGGCGGCTTCCCGCCGGACCAGGACGAGCAGTAGGACAAACGGGAGGCCGGAGAGCGCTTGCGCGTTCTCCGGCCGAAACCCCGTCGCACCCACGAGGTCCGATCAGGTTAGGCCCGTTCAGAAACACCGGTCAATGGCCGGTGCCGCTCGCCCGGGCGGGGGTCTAGACCTCACCGCGCGACCGCGGTGCCGAGCGGTCACCGGACGCAGCCCCGGTCGAGCCGTGCCGTCCCCGCCTTGCACTCACTAGGGGCGAGTGCTAAGAATGGGCTAGCACTCTCGCCCTGAGAGTGACAGCGGGTCTCGGGCACGTCGGCCGAGCCCAGTACCGGACTTCAGCGCAGAGGAATCGCAGGAGCTATGCCGAAGCTGATTGCTTTCAACGAGGAAGCCCGGCGCGGTCTCGAGCGTGGCATGAACACGCTCGCCGACGCCGTCAAGGTGACCCTCGGCCCCAAGGGCCGCAACGTCGTCCTCGAGAAGAAGTGGGGCGCCCCCACGATCACCAACGACGGTGTCTCCATCGCCAAGGAGATCGAGCTCGAGGACCCCTACGAGAAGATCGGTGCCGAGCTCGTCAAGGAGGTCGCCAAGAAGACCGACGACGTCGCTGGTGACGGCACCACCACCGCGACCGTGCTCGCCCAGGCCATGGTGCGCGAGGGGCTGCGCAACGTCGCGGCCGGCGCGAACCCGATGGCGCTCAAGCGCGGCATCGAGAAGGCCGTCGAGGCCGTCTCCGAGCAGCTGCTCGGCATGGCCAAGGACGTCGAGACCAAGGAGCAGATCGCTTCCACGGCCTCCATCTCCGCCGCCGACACCTCGGTCGGCGAGATCATCGCCGAGGCGATGGACAAGGTCGGCAAGGAAGGCGTCATCACCGTCGAGGAGTCGAACACCTTCGGGCTCGACCTCGAGCTCACCGAGGGCATGCGCTTCGACAAGGGCTACATCTCGGCGTACTTCGTCACCGACACCGAGCGCATGGAGACGGTTCTCGACGAGCCGTACATCCTGATCGCCAACCAGAAGGTCTCCAACGTCAAGGACCTGCTGCCGCTGCTCGAGAAGGTCATGCAGAGCGGCAAGCCGCTGCTGATCCTCTCCGAGGACGTCGACGGCGAGGCGCTGTCCACGCTGGTGGTCAACAAGATCCGCGGCACCTTCAAGTCGGTCGCCGTCAAGGCGCCCGGCTTCGGCGACCGCCGCAAGGCCATGCTGCAGGACATCGCGATCCTGACCGGCGGCCAGGTCATCTCCGAGGAGGTCGGCCTCAAGCTGGAGTCGACCGGCGTCGAGCTGCTCGGCCAGGCCCGCAAGGTGGTCGTCACCAAGGACGAGACGACCATCGTCGAGGGTGCCGGTGACACCGACCAGATCAACGGTCGGGTCAACCAGATCCGCGCCGAGATCGAGAACAGCGACTCCGACTACGACCGCGAGAAGCTGCAGGAGCGGCTGGCCAAGCTGGCCGGCGGCGTCGCGGTCATCAAGGTCGGCGCTGCCACCGAGGTGGAGCTCAAGGAGCGCAAGCACCGCATCGAGGACGCCGTTCGCAACGCGAAGGCGGCCGTCGAGGAGGGCATCGTCGCCGGCGGTGGCGTCGCGCTCGTGCAGGCCTGCCGACGCGGCGTTCGAGAAGCTCGACCTCGAGGGTGACGAGGCCACGGGTGCTGCCATCGTCCGCGTCGCGACCGAGGCCCCGCTCAAGCAGATCGCGATCAACGCCGGCCAGGAGGGTGGCGTGGTGGCCGAGAAGGTCCGCGGCCTGAAGGCCGGCCACGGTCTGAACGCCGCCACCGGCGAGTACGTCGACATGGTCAGCCGAGGGCATCATCGACCCGGCCAAGGTCACCCGCTCGGCGCTGCAGAACGCCGCCTCCATCGCGGCGCTCTTCCTCACCACCGAGGCAGTCATCGCCGACAAGCCCGAGAAGACCCCGGCCATGCCGGACCCGTCGGGCGGCATGGGCGGCATGGACTTCTGATCGTCCGCTCGACACCTCAGCACGCAGAAAGGCCCCGGCTTCGGCCGGGGCCTTTCTGCGTGTCCGCGGCCGTCAGCGCACGTCGCGCGGCCGGAACTGGATGCTGATCCGCGGGCCCACGGGCCGGGCGGTCTTGAGCACCGCGTGCTCCCAGGTGCGCTGGCAGGAGCCACCCATCACCAGCAGGTCGCCGTGCCCGACCGGGAACGAGATCGACTCACCCCCGGTGCGCGGGCGCAGCGAGAGCCGGCGCGACTCACCGAGCGACACGATCGCGACCATGGTGTCCTCGGTGCGGCTGCGGCCGATCGTGTCGCCGTGCCAGGCCACGCTGTCGCGGCCGTCGCGGTACAGGCACATGCCGGCGCTGACGAACGGCTCGCCGAGCTCGCTCGCGTAGTGGCGGCTCAGCGCCTCGCGGGCCTCGTCGCAGCACCGGGTCGGGCAGCGGGTCGCGCTCGCCGTAGAACCTCAGCAGCCGTGGCACGTCCACGACGTTGTCCCACATCGTGCGGCGCTCCGCCTGCCAGTCGACGTCGGTCACCAGCCGTGCGAACAGGTCGTCGGACCCGCTCACCCAGCGCGGGGCGAACGTCGACCCACGCGCCCCTGGTCAGCCGGTGGCGCCGCACCGTCTCGCCCAGCTCACCGAGCCGCACGCCGCGGCTCTCGGGCGACGCCGACCGTGTCGAACAACGACGCCTGGAAGTCGACCGTCATGCCGCCAGCCTACACCTTCTTTCGAACAGGTGTTCTAACGCGCGAGGCGCCTCGAGCTCCCGGCGCAGGGCGTCCGCGTAGCGCCGAGTCATCAGCTGCTGGAACCGCCTTCCCAGAGGTCCCGCGAGCCGGGTGGTCAGCTTCCCCGGCCGGGAGTAGGCGGAGATCCGCAGACGCACCGTGCCCTCGTCGCGCAGGACCAGGAACGCCTCCTCGCCGGACTCGGGATGCCCGGGGAGCGTGCCGTAGGCGAAGCCGCACCTGTCGGGCTCGTCGCGCACCCACACGACTCGGCACGGGATCCGCAGCGGGCCGAGCCCGCATCGAACGACGACGCCCTCGGCGGCCCACGAGCTCGGAGCTGGTCACTCGCAGCCCGGCGCCGAGATGCATCTGCCAGGTCATCAGCGCCTGGCGGGCCCGCTCGAAGCGCGCCGTCGCCGGCCCCCAGGTCTGTGCTGTGCTCCAGGTGGTGGAAGCCCGCCGGGTACGTCGACGTACGCGTCGCCCCGACGGGCAGGTAGGTGAACGGCGCCGCGGCCAGGCGCGCCACCTCGGCGGGCGGCATCTGCTCCCAGGCACGCTGCACCACGCTCATGGTCTCGCAAGGTACGTCAGGGGTCGCTCAGGGTGTGGTCAGGGACACGGCCAGTGAATATCCGGTGTCGTGGTGTCCGGGTCGACAACTAGGTTTGGAGCCGTGCGGTGGCTGCGCTCGGGAGGCCACCAGGAGCGGGGAGGAACCACCGAAGTGAGCGACGCCCAGTCGACCGACCAGTCGACCAACGAGCCGACCAACGAGCCGACCAGCCAGTCCGCCAGTCGGCCGCCAGTAGGCGGGCCGCAGCGCGCACCGTCGACCTGACCAAGACCTACGGCTCCGGCGACGCCGAGGTGCGGGCGCTGGACGGCGTCTCGGTGGAGCTCTTCGCAGGCGAGTTCACCGCGGTCATGGGCCCATCGGGCTCCGGCAAGTCGACCCTCATGCACTGCTGCGCGGCGCTCGACAAGCCCACGAGCGGCAGCGTCTTCATCGGGGAGACCGAGCTGAACCGGCTCAAGGACAAGGAGCTGACCAGGCTGCGCCGCGACGAGGTGGGCTTCGTGTTCCAGTCGTTCAACCTGGTGCCGACGCTCACCGCGCAGGAGAACATCACCCTCCCGCTGTCGATCGCGGGCCGGAAGCCGGACAAGGACTGGTACGACACCGTCGTCGACACCGTGAACCTGCGCGACCGGCTCGACCACCGGCCCAACCAGCTCTCCGGCGGCCAGCAGCAGCGCGTCGCGGTCGCGCGCGCGCTCGCCAGCAGGCCGTCGATCGTCTTCGCCGACGAGCCGACCGGCAACCTCGACTCGCGATCGGGCGCCGAGGTGCTCGCGCTGCTGCGCCGCTCCGTCGACGAGTTCGACCAGACGGTCGTGATGGTCACCCACGACCCGGTGGCCGCCGCGTTCACCGACCGGGTGCTGTTCCTGGCCGACGGCAAGGTCGTCGACGAGCTGCGTGAGCCGGATCGCGAGGTGGTACTGGAGCGGATGACCCGCATGGACGCCCGACAGCTCGACTCGGTCGCGGCGGACGAGGTCGCCGGCTGATGCTGAAGGCAACCTGGAAGAGCCTGCTGGCACGCAAGCTCCGACTGCTGCTCAGCACGTTCGCGATCGTGCTCGGCGTCGCGTTCGTCGCCGGCACGCTGATCTTCACCGACACGCTCAGCCGCAGCTTCACCGCGATCTTCGCGTCCTCGGTCGGGGACGTCGTCGTGACGCCCAAGGGCGCCCAGACCCAGGACGGCACGCCGACGGACAAGACCGTGTCTGCGGCGCTCGTCCGGAAGCTGGCGACCGCCGACGGCGCCGCTCGTGCCGACGGCAACATCAGCTCGCTGGGCGTCTTCGTCGTCGACCAGCACGGCAAGCTCGTCGGCGGCAACGGCCCGCCCGGCATCGCGGTCAACTACAACACCGCCCCGGCCGGCCACGGTGTCGAGGGCCTGAGCATCGTCTCGGGGACGCCGCCGAAGGGGCCGGACGAGGTCGCCCTCGACGCGCGTACGGCGAAGAGTGCCGGCTACCACGTCGGCGACCGGATCAGGCTCACCTCCTCGGGCGCCCGGGACTCGCTGCGACCCAAGCTCGTCGGACTGGCCGACTTCCGCAACGGCGGCTCGACCAACGGGGCGACGATCACGATCTTCGACACCGCGACCGCGCAGAAGCTCTTCCTCGACGGGAAGGACGCCTACAGCGACGCGTGGGTGACCGCCAAGGACGGCGTCTCCCAGTCGCAGCTGCGCGACCAGGTCAAGGACCTGCTGCCGGCCGGCTACACCGCGAAGACCGGCGACCAGGCCGCGGAGGACGATGCCGCCCCGGTGCAGGAGGCGGTCAAGTTCATCAGCATCTTCCTGCTGATCTTCGCGGGCATCGCGCTGGTCGTCGGTGCGTTCCTGATCGTCAACACCTTCTCGATCCTGGTCGCCCAGCGCAGCCGGGAGCTGGCGCTGCTGCGGGCGCTCGGCGCGAGCCGAAGGCAGGTGACGCGCTCGGTCCAGCTCGAGGCGCTCGTGCTCGGATTCGTCGGCGCCACCATCGGGCTCGGGATCGGCGTGCTGCTGGCGATCGGCATCCGCGCGGTCTTCGCGACGTTCGGGCTCGACCTGTCCGGTCAGCCGCTGGTCTTCCAGGCCTCGACCGTGCTGATCTCCTACGCCATCGGCATCGTCGTCACGTCGGTCGCGGCGTACCTCCCGGCCCGCCGGGCCTCTCGGGTGGCGCCGGTCGCGGCGCTGCGCGACGACGTGGCGATGCCGGAGGCCACGATGCGCGTCCGGTTCGCGGTCGGCACCGTGATGCTCGTCGCCGGTGTCGCGCTGATGCTGACGGGGCTCTTCACCGGGGTCCCGAAGCCGGGCTACTGGGTCGGCGGCGGCATCCTCGTGGCACTGCTCGGCGCCACCGTCGCCAGTCCCGTGCTGGGCCGGCCGTTCCTGGCCGCCATGAGCGCGATCTACCAGCGCACGTTCGGCTCCGTCGGCCGGCTGGCCGGCGAGAACGCCCTGCGCAACCCGCGGCGCACGGCGGCGACGGCCTCCGCCCTGATGGTCGGCCTCGCGCTCGTCTCCACCATGGCGATCGTGGGTGCGTCGTCCAAGGCCAGCCTGGACAAGACGATCGCCGACAACTTCCAGGGGGACCTGGTCGTCTCGAACGTGGTCGGTGAACGCTTCTCGCCGTCGCTTGCCGACCGCATCGAGAAGACCAAGGGGGTCGCGTCCGTGACCCGGCTCCGCTACGCGACCCCGAAGATCAAGGGGAAGTACGAGCAGGTGACGGCGGTCAACCCCGAGCGTCTCGACGACGCGGTGCGGGTGCCCATGGTGTCCGGCCGTCCCGGCGACCTGACCGACGGCGGCGTCCTGGTGGGCGAGGGGCGTGCCGACCGCGACCACCTGGCTATCGGGGACACCGTCACGATGAAGATGCCCGCCGGCACTCGGTCGTTCCGCGTCGCAGGTGTCGTCGAGAAGAACAACCCCGTGCTCGGAACGCCCTACACGCTCACCCTGGGAGCCCTCGCCGACGGCGGCTACCGCGCCGCGGACAGCCTGCTCTTCGTCGACAAGGATCCCGGCGTCAGCGTCAGCACGCTGAAGGGGGACGTCGAGGACGCCATCGGCGACGTGCCGACCGTGACCGTCAAGGACCAGGCCGGTTTCGCGGCCGAGCAGCGCGACCAGTTCAACCAGCTTCTCGTGCTCGTCTACGCGATGCTCGTGCTTGCGCTCGTCATCGCGGTGCTCGGCATCGTCAACACGCTCGCGCTGTCCGTGATCGAGCGGACGCGCGAGGTCGGGCTGCTGCGCGCCATCGGCCTGAGCCGCCGACAGCTGCGCCGGATGGTGCGCCTGGAAGCCATCGTCATCGCGGTGTTCGGCGCCCTTCTCGGCGTCGTGATGGGCGTCGTCTTCGGGGTCGCGCTGATGGCGAGCCTGCGCGACGAGGGGCTCCAGGTGACGTCGGTGCCGGTCGTCCAGCTGGTGGTGATCGTCCTCGGGGCGGCCCTGTGCGGGGTGCTGGCAGCGGCCTTCCCGGCGCGTCGAGCCGCCCGGTTGGACGTGCTGCGGGCCATCGCCACCGACTGACTGGCGAGTCAGGAAGTCTCCCTCTCCCCTCTACCCCTGGGCGCCTTTGAGGCTATGGTGGCCCGGAGGGAGGGGGGCGAGGGAGGTGTGATGGGCGACTTGATATCGCCCGACCGATCGACCTTGGGGGTCAGCAGCCAGATTGCGCCCCCGCGCACTAGATCGGTCAGGGAGTCCACCAGCGCGTCGACCAGGTCGCCGTCGTCGTCACGCCACCACAGGAGTACGACGTCGACCACGTCGCCGTAGTCCCCGTCAACGAGGTCGGAGTCGATGCCGTCCTCGATCGCCGCACGGATCGAGTCGTCGACATCGTCATCCCAGCCGAGCTCCTGAACGACCGTG
The DNA here is from genome assembly GCA_963790735.1 of uncultured Alphaproteobacteria bacterium. Taxonomy (GTDB): domain Bacteria; phylum Pseudomonadota; class Alphaproteobacteria; order Rhizobiales; family Xanthobacteraceae; genus Bradyrhizobium. The sequence goes on from CAWBQP010000053.1 coordinate 111,616, forward strand.
CCGGGCTTCAGCCCCAACCGCTCACCCAGCTGGATGTCCGCGCGGTCTGCGTGCGGGCTCACCTGTTTTTGCCTCCCATTCACTCGTTCAGATTGCGGGTAACCCCGCGCTCAGCCGGGTCCCCGGTGCCCGTAGTCCACTAGGTCTGCAGGTCAGGCGCAACCCCACGCGTCCCTCGTCCACCAACCGAGGGGTCGCCGGCCCTGTCTACCGCACCTCCTTCGCACCTGTCAGGCAATCCCGACACGGCCTCGACACCACCGCCGGCACGGCGTACGTCGGGAAGGCTGGTGGGCGTACCGATGAGTAAATTTCCCCCGCTTCCGAGAAGTGACACGATGAATGGGTGAGCGACACCGAAGACACCACGCAGAAGCCTGCCGCGACCCGGCGGATGTCAGTGATCCACGAGGGACTGCCGACCCAGCTCCCCGACATCGATCCTGAAGAGACGCAGGACTGGCTGGACTCGTTCGACGCACTCGTCGGCGACCGCGGCCGTGACCGTGCGCGCTACCTGATGCTCCGCCTGCTCGAGCGCGCGCGCGAGCAGCAGGTCGGTGTGCCAGCGCTGCGCAGCACCGACTACATCAACACGATCCCTCCCGAGCGCGAGCCGTGGTTCCCCGGCGACGAGGAGACCGAGCGCCGTATCCGCGCCTTCATCCGCTGGAACGCGGCGGTGATGGTCTCCGACGCCAACCGTCCCGGCCTCGAGGTCGGCGGGCACATCGCGACCTACCAGTCGGCGGCGAGCCTCTACGAGGTCGGGTTCAACCACTTCTTCCGCGGCAAGGACGCGCCGGGCGGTGGCGACCAGGTCTACATCCAGGGACACGGCTCCCCCGGCATCTACGCCCGCGCCTACCTCGAGGGGCGGCTCAACGAGGAGCAGCTGCTGCACTTCCGGCAGGAGGTGCAGCACGGTGTCGGCAAGGGACTGCCGTCGTACCCGCACCCGCGGCTGATGCCGGAGTTCTGGGAGTTCCCGACGGTCTCGATGGGGCTGACCGGGATCAACTCGATCTACCAGGCCAGGTTCAACCGCTACATGGCCAACCGCGGCATCAAGGACACCTCGCAGCAGCACGTGTGGGCATTCCTCGGCGACGGCGAGATGGCCGAGCCCGAGTCGCTGGGTGCCATCGGTGTCGCCGCCCGCGAGGAGCTCGACAACCTCACCTGGGTCATCAACTGCAACCTGCAGCAGCTCGACGGGCCGGTGCGCGGCAACGGCAAGATCATCCAGGAGCTCGAGTCGCAGTTCCGCGGTGCCGGCTGGAACGTGATCAAGGTCATCTGGGGCCGCGAGTGGGACGCGCTGCTGGCGCGCGACGTCGACGGCGTCCTGGTCAACGCGATGAACAGCACCCCCGACGGCCAGTTCCAGACGTACTCGGTCGAGGACGGCGCCTACAACCGCGAGCACTTCTTCGGCGCCGACCCGCGGCTGCGCAAGATGGTCGAGCACATGACCGACCGGCAGATCGAGAAGCTGCCGCGCGGCGGCCACGACTACCGCAAGGTGTACGCCGCCTTCGACGCCGCCACCAAGCACGTCGGCCAGCCGACCGTGATCCTGGCGCACACCGTGAAGGGATGGACGATCGACTCCCTGGAGGGCAAGAACGCCACCCACCAGATGAAGAAGCTCAAGCTCGACGACTTCAAGAAGTTCCGTGACCGGCTCTACCTGCCGCTGAGCGACAAGGACATCGACGAGGCCTACGAGGCCACCGGCGGGGCTCCGTTCTTCCACCCCGGCAAGGAGTCCCCGGAGATCCAGTACATGCTGGACCGGCGCAAGCAGCTCGGTGGGTTCCTGCCCAAGCGGATCGTCCGGGCCAAGCCTCTGAAGGTTCCTGGCGACGAGCTCTACGACGACCTCAAGCAGGGCTCGGGCAAGGCCAAGATCGCCACCACAATGGCGGTCGTGCGCCTGCTCCGCGACTGGATGAAGGACAAGGAGATCGGCCAGCGCATCGTGCCGATCGCACCGGACGAGTACCGCACGTTCGGCATGGACTCCATGTTCCCCAGCGCCAAGGTCTACAACCCGGGCGGCCAGGTCTACGAGTCCGTCGACCGCAAGCTGCTGCTCAAGTGGCGCGAGGACGTCAAGGGCCAGCTGTTGCACGAGGGGATCTCCGAAGCCGGGGCGATGGCCTCCGCGACCGCCGCCGGGTCGGCGTACTCCACCCACGGCGAGGTGATGATCCCGTTCTACATCTTCTACTCGATGTTCGGGTTCCAGCGCACAGGCGACTCGATCTGGGCGATGGCCGACCAGCTCGCGCGTGGCTTCCTGATCGGCGCCACTGCGGGCCGAACGACGCTCACCGGTGAAGGGCTCCAGCACGCCGACGGACACTCACCCCTGCTCGCCGCGACCAACCCTGCCGTCGTGCACTACGACCCGGCGTTCGCCCACGAGGTCGCGCACGTCATGCAGGAGGGCCTGCGGCGGATGTACACCGTGAGCGACGAGCACCCCCAGGGTGAGAACGTCATCTTCTACATCACGGTCTACAACGAGCCGATGATCATGCCCAAGGAGCCCGACAACATCGACGTGGAGGGCCTGCTCAAGGGCATCTACCACTTCGCCGGGCCCGTCGAGGTGTCCGGCAACGGCGATGCTCCGCGCATCCAGCTCCTCGCGTCCGGTGTCGGGTTCCCGTGGATCCAGAAGGCACAGCAGCTGCTGGCCGACGACTGGGGCATCGCGGCCGACCTGTGGTCGGTGACGTCGTGGAACGAGCTCACCCGAGATGCCGTCGAGGCCGAGATCTGGTCGCTGAACCACCCCGAGGAGAAGGCCAAGGTTCCCTACATCACCAGCAAGCTGGAGAACGTCGACGGTCCCGTGGTGGCGGTGAGCGACTACATGCGCGCCGTACCCCGGCAGATCGCGCAGTGGGTGCCGAAGGACTACCACGTCCTCGGCACTGACGGGTTCGGGTTCGCCGACACCCGCCCGGCAGCGCGGCGCTTCTTCCAGGTCGACGCCGAGAGCGTCGTCGTCACAGCGCTGCGTGCCCTGGCCGACCGGGGCGAGGTGAAGGCCGAGGCTGTCGCCGAGGCGTTCAAGAAGTACCGCATCGATGACCCGACCGCCGTCGCCGACGTCAAGCAGGAGGGCGGCGACGCATGACCCCCGCCTGGCGAGGCGCGATCCGGCGCGGCATCATCCCGCTCGTGCTGGGCGTGATCTGCTTCGCTCTGGCGTGGCCGGCCATCGAGGACCTCGATTGGCTGTTCAAGGCGGTCGGCGCGATCCTGGTCGCGCTCGGGCTGATCATCATCGTCGCGACGGGGCGGATGCTCACCGCTGAGGAGAAGCGGATCGGCCAGCGCCCGGTCTGAGCCGGACGGACTGGGGCTAGGCGCCGCGCTTGGGCAGCTGGGCCACCGGGGCGAGCGGCGGACCGCCGGCCTCGGCACGGTTGGTCGGCTCGCTGGGTCCGTTGCGGAGCAGCTGACGCCAGTGCCCGCGGTGGTACGACGCCGGCTGGGTCGCCTTCACGAAGCTCTGCACGATCCTCACGAAGCGGTCCGGGTGGTCCTTGTGCGGGAAGTGGCCGCTGTTGGGGAGCACCTCCACGACAGCGCCGGGAGCGATCCGAGCGACGTTCTCGGCGTGCGTGGCGGGGATGACGACGTCGTCGGCGCCCCACACCACCAGCATCGGCATCGCCTGGGTGAGGTAGGCCCGGTCGACCATGGTGACGATCTGGCCCCTCATGTCGACCACGGCACGCACCACGTGGCGGATCGCGGCCCGTGCTCGCGGGTCCTTGAACGACTCGTAGATCTCGGCGACCTCGCCGAGGTCACGGGTGGCGGTGAGCTTCGAACGCGAGAGGGCGCGCAGCCCGGCCTTCCCGAGGTGGCGGATGCCCGGGATGGTGGCCACCCCCATCGCCTGGTGGAAGCCCGGCAGCGTGACCGCACGGATGAACGGTGAGACCTCCGGGCCGAGCCCCCCGGGTGCTACGAGGATCATCCGCTCGGTGCGCTCGGGGAACTGGTAGGCGAACTGCATCGCGATGCCACCGCCGAAGCTGTGCCCGACCACGGTGACTTTGTCGATGTTCAGCACCGTCAGCAGGTCGCGCATGCCGTTGGCGTAGCCGCCGACCGAGTAGTCGGCACGCGGCTTGGCGCTGTCGCCGTGGCCCAGCAGGTCGGGCGCGATCACGGTGAAGTGCTTCGCCAGATCGTGCATGACCGGCAGCCAGGTGGTGTGGTCGCAGCCCAGACCGTGCAGCAACAGGAGCACCGGCCCCTGGCCCATCTTCACGAAGACGCGCTCGTGGCCGTGGATGGTGATGCGCTGGAGTTCGACCGACGTGTCTGTGAACTGTTCCATGCGCACTCCTGGGCAAGTGGTCGGACAACAGGACGAGAGTCAACCAGAACTCGTTTCAATTCTGCCCCCCGCCTCCCGCATTCTGGGCGGGACAGGCCGAAAGCCCCGGAATTCCCCGCTGCAATGGGGCTGTTGGGGCCGATGTGGCCTCGGGAGGGGGTGCTGGAGCAGCCCACTTCCGGGTCGCTGACTACTCTTCGGGCATGTCCGTGCCAGCCGACGAGCCCCCTACGGGCCACTCCGATGTCCTGGCCGAGCTGGCCGAGATCATCCGTCTCGTGACGGGTCGACCGGTCGAGGACGTCCAGCCCGATCGCACCTTCGTCGACGACCTGCGGATCGACTCCCTGGCGATGGTGGAGATCCTGGAGGGCACCCGGGTCCGCCTCGACGTACGCATCGAGGACGAGGACGCCAAGGACTTCGTGAAGGTCGGCGACCTGGTCAGCTACCTCGAGGAGCGGCTTGGTTTCGAGACGCGTCGCTCGGCCCCCTAGCTTCGCGGCGGGTCCGAGCCGACGCTCCTCAACCTTTCGCGCTCTCTGCGCCCTCGCAGGCTCGGGCGCAGGCGCTCAAACGACCTGGTGCAGCCAGCGCACGGCGACACCGTCGCCGGCGTGCCGGAACGTCTCCAGCTCGTCGTCCCACGGCTTGCCGAGGAGCTTGTCGATCTCCAGCTCCAGGGTCGTCTCGCCCAGGGATGCCTTGACCACAGCGGCCTTGAGCCGGTCCTCGGGGATCATGATGTCGCCGTGCAGTCCGGTGACGGCGTGGAAGACGCCGAGGGCGGGGGTGGCGCAGAACCGGGCGCCCTCGGTGCCGGACGTAGGCTCCTCGGTCACCTCGAAGCGCAGGTGGTTCCAGCCCCGCAACGCGGAGGTGATCGCCGCACCCGTGCCAGGGTCACCCATCCAGGAGTACTCCGCCCGGTAGCTGCCGGACTGGGCGGGCTGAGGTGACCACTCCACCTGTGGGGCAAGGCCGAGTACGCCGCCCAGGGCCCATTCGACGTGCGGGCAGAGCGCGGACGGCGCCGAGTGGATGTAGAGAACTCCACGCGCAGCGGTTCGAGTCACGACGGACCTCCTCTTGCTTCGGCGTCGAGATACGCCTTCCCCAGCGGTCTCGAGAGTTGAAGCAAGCCACGGTCGTGCGCATGACTCAGAAGTGCTGCGTGTGAACTTGTGAGCCCATTGTGGCTGATGGGAGGGCCCGATGCCAGCCGAACGCACCAACTGCGTCCCGGGCGTGTCGGTTATGTCGCAGATGAGTGGACTGTTGAGCGTGGTCCGAGCTCCATCAGCTGGGTCAGGACCTCCGTCGCGACGCCCAGGCCGCCGAGGTGGGACTCCCCGTCGATCGTGGTGAACCGGGCGTGCGGCAGCCGCTCGGTCATCTGCACGCCGTGCGCGTGCGGGACGATGTGGTCGGAGTCGCCGTGCCACCAGTGCACCGGCACCTGGACATCGGCGGCCTCGAAGCCCCACGGGCGGGTGAACAAGATGATGTCCGAGAGCGGTGCGCTGACCTGGAACCGGGCGCCGTTGAGCAGGTCGTCGAGAAACATCGCCCGGAACTCCGGACGGGCCAGCAGCTCCTTGTCACCGCGCGGCTGGACCGCGGCGTAGCCGTCGATGATCGGGCCGGCGATCGGTCGGACGAGCCGGATGACCTGGGCCATCAGGAAGCCGAGCGGCACCCTGGTCAGGGAGAGCATCGGGGCGACGTACGGCGCGAGGGTCACCAGCCCGCCGCTGATGGCGTCCGGCCCCGTGGTCGGCGCCACTCCGCCGAGCACACCCACGCCGTGCACCCGGTCGGGCAACGCAGCGCCCGCCGCGAGCGCGTAGGGACCACCACCGGAGAGCCCGATCAGCCGGAGGGTGTCGATGTCGAGGACGTCGCACAGCTCGACGAGGTCGTGGGTCCAGTCGAGGATGTCGGGGTAGAGGTGCGGCGTGGACGAACCGATCCCCGGGCGGTCGACGCCGATGATCCGGAGGTCATGCTCCACGGCGAAGGCCCGTGCCTCGACCGGGATCTGCCTGCGGGCACCGGGTGTGCCGTGCATCCACACCAGCGCGGCACCTCGCGGGTGACCGAACTCCGCGAAGGACAGCCTGCGACCGTCGCGAACAGCGACCGAACCCTCGAGACGCGGACGATCCAGGTCGCTCATTGGCGGATTCTCGCACGCAGACTTCCCGGTCAGGCGCTGTGCGGCATCCGTACCGCGGCGGCGTCCACCACGTTGCGCGGGTTGCGGAGCGCGCCGAGAAGCATCCCGTCGGTCACCACGTCGGGTCCCTCGGCCACCGTGGCCAACAGGCAGGTGATGTTGTCGCGCCCGCCGGCCTCGAGCGCGGCGTTCAGCAGGGACTCAACCGCAGCGTCGTCGTCGTAGCGGCTCAGCACGGCCTCGATGCGCAGGTCGGAGACGAGGTCGGTAAGGCCGTCGCTGGCGAGCAACACCCGGTCGCCCACCTCGAGGCGCAGGGGCCTGACGTCACCGACCTCGTCGACAGTGCCGTCGACACTGCGCGTGACCACGTTGCGCCACGGGTGCCAGGGCACTTCGTGCTCCTGCAGGTTCCCCTCGTCGACCAGACGCTGCACGTAGGTGTGGTCACGGGTGATCCGCGTGAGGCGACCGTCGCGGAAGACGAAACCGCGCGAGTCGCCGACGTGGGCGATGCCGAACCGCTCACCATCGGTGACGACGGCCGTCAGTGTCGTCGCCATCCCGGCCCGGGCCTCGTCCTGCCGGCTGCCGGCCATGATCTGCCGCTGCGCGAGCAGCATGCCCGCCTCCAGCGTGAGCACGGGGTCAGCCTTGGGGTCTGCGAGCGCGAGCGCCGAGACGACGTATGCGGTGGTCGCAGATGCGATCTCGCCCGCGGCCGCGCCACCGACGCCGTCCGCCACGAGCATGCAGGTCGGACCCAGGAACCCCGAGTCCTCGTTGTTGCTGCGCACCAGGCCGGCATGGCTCACCGCAACACCGGAGAACCTCAACACCTGCCTCACCCCTTTCCCGCTCCAACGTTCTCGGACCCTCCCACGGTTCCCGGCCTGCGGGTAAGCCGCAGAACCGAGGGTCGGACGGCCACTGGTAAGCGGTTGGTGCACGACCCGCCACAATGGGGACATGGAATGGCTGCTTCTCGGGATCTCGCTGGGCCTGGTGCTCGCGTGCGGGGTCTTCGGGGCGGCCGAGTATGCCCTGGTCGCTGTCGACCGTGCCGCCGTGGAGAAGGCGGCCAGCGAGGGCGACCGGCAGGCCGAGGGCGTGCGGCTGGCCCTGCGGTCGCTGTCCACCCAGCTCTCTGGCGCACAGATCGGCGTCACCCTGACCAACCTGATCATCGGGGTCCTCGCCGAGCCCGCGATCGCGTCCTTGCTCGAGACTCCCCTGACGGCCGTCGGGGTCCCGGAGGGCGCAGTCCCCGGCATCTCCGTGACCCTGGGACTGACGCTGGCGACGGTCGCGACGATGATCTTCGGCGAGCTGGTGCCCAAGAAGCTCGGCATCGCGGTGCCCTTCCCGATCGCGCGCCGCACGCAGATGTTCATCCGCGGCTTCACCACCGCGATGACCTACCCGATCAAGCTGCTCAACGGCTCGGCCAACGCGCTCGTGCGAGCGTTCGGTGTCGAGCCGCAGGAGGAGCTCCGCTGGCCCGTTCCTCCGACGAGCTGGCCTCGCTGGCTGGCCGTTCGGCGAGCGAAGGCACGCTGGACTCCGAGACCGCCCACCTCGTGCAACGCTCGGTCGCGTTCGGACCGCGCACCGCCGGCGAGATCATGACGCCGCGCGTGCAGATGGCCTGTGTCGACGCCACCGACCCGGTCACCGAGGTCATCGAGCTCTCCAGCACGACCGGCTTCTCGAAGTTCCCGGTCATCAAGGGCACCTCAGACAACGTGGTGGGCTCGGTGCACGTCAAGCAGGCCGTGGCGGTGCACCGCTCCGAACGTGCACACACCCTCGTGCGCGAGGTGATGGTGGACGCCACCGTCGTGCCGGAGTCGCTGCGCCTCGATCCGCTGCTGTCCCTGCTGCGCGGAGAGGGCTTCCAGATGGCGATCGTGTCCGACGAGTACGGCGGGACCGCCGGCGTGGTAACCCTCGAGGACGTCGTCGAGGAGATCGTGGGCGACATCTCCGACGAGCACGACCGCTACGGCTACCGGCTGCGGCAGCGACCCGACGGCTCGTGGATCGTCTCCGGCCTGCTCCGACCGGACGAGGTCGCCGACGCCACCGGACTGCAGCTCCCTGAGGACGAGGCCTACGACACGGTGGCCGGGCTGCTGGTCCGTGAGCTCGGCCGGATCCCGTCCCGCGGCGACGAGGTGCTGGTGCCCCTGCCGACGGTCTTCCGCGACGATGACGACGACGACGAGGAACCGGTGCAGGAGCACGCGCGCCTGCGGGTGGAGCGGATGGATGGCCTGCGGGTCGACCGGATCTCGATCAAGCGGTTGGTCCCGCAGGCCGGTGAGGTCCAGTGAGCACCCAGGCGGCACTGTGGCTCGGGCTGGTGCTCCTGCTGGGCAACGCGTTCTTCGTCGGTGCGGAGTTCGCACTCGTGTCGGCACGCCGTACCAAGGTGGAGCCGAAGGCCGCCGCGGGCTCCCGCGTCGCGCGGACGACGCTCCGGGCGATGGAGAACCTGTCACAGATGATCGCCGCCGCCCAGTTCGGCATCACCGTCTGCTCCCTGGGCCTCGGTGCCGTCGCCGAGCCGGCGCTGGCCCACCTGATCGAGCCTGCGGCTGACGCGGTGAACCTCCCGGAAACCTGGCTGCACCCGGTTGCCTTCGCCATCGCGATGACCTTCGTGGTCTACCTGCACGTCGTGCTGGGCGAGATGGTGCCCAAGAACCTCGCGCTCGCCGGGCCAGAGCGCGCGGCGATGGTCCTCGGCCCGCCGATGGTGGCGATCGTGACCGTGCTCAAGCCGATCGTCTACGGGCTCGACGCCTTGGCGAACAAGATCGTCCGGATGCTCAAGGTCGAGCCACGAAATGACGTGATCTCCACGTTCACCCTCGAGGAGGTCGAGGCGATGGTGGACGAGTCGCACGACGAAGGGATGCTCGACCACAGCGAGTACGAACGCCTGGCCGGGGCGCTCGGGTTCACCTCACGCACGGTCGCGGACGGGCTGCTGCCGCTGGACCAGCTCGAGACAGTCGCGAGAGGCTCTCGCGCGTCCGACGTGGAGCTGGCCTGCGCCAACACCGGTTACTCCCAGTTCCGGTGGTGGGGAGGACGGTCAGCTGGTCGGCTACCTGCACATCAAGGACGTGCTCCAGTCCGACCCGCACGGGCGTGCCCGCATGGTCGAGGACAAGTGGATCCGGCCGTTCGCGGGCGTGCGCGCCTCGGACACGCTGGTCAAGTCGCTGCAGACCCTGCAGGCCGAGGGCGCGCACATGGCACGCGTGCCGCCGACAACGACACCGTCGTCGGGGTGGCCACGCTGGAGGACGTGATCGAGGAGCTGGTCGGTGAGATCCGCGACGCGGCTCACGCCGACGGACACTGACGCCGACGGGTTCAGGTGGGACGCGGGCTCACTGGTCCCCGCCCACGGCGGGCAGGCTGAACACGATCCTGACGCCACGCTCACCGAGCGGCGGTCGTGCGTAGATCCGTCCGCCGTGGCGTTCGACGATCCGCTTGCACACCGACAGGCCGATGCCGTGGCCGTCGTACGCCTCTGCTGCTGGGCCCGGTGGAACGGCTCGAAGATCTGGTCGCGCTGGCCGGCCGGGATGCCGATGCCCTCGTCGGCGACCGTGACCTCGACCAGCCCGCCGACATACCTGCCGGTGACCCTCACGTGGGCCACGTCGCCAGGTGCCACGTACTTGACCGCGTTGCCGATCAGGTTGTCCAGGAGCTGCCTGACCATGGCGGCGTCGGCGTACACCTTGGGCAGGGGCTGGATCTCGAACCGGGGTGGCTCGCCGCTGGTCACGATCGATCGCTGGTCGGCGATGGAACGCACCACCCCCCCCAGGTCGATCACCGTGGAGCGAAGCTGCTGGTCGCGCGAGGTCGATGACTCGAGCAGGTCGCCGATCAGCTGGCGCATGCCCTCGGTGGCAGTCTGGATCCGGTCCAGGTTGGGGGCCGCCTCCCCAGTGGTCAGTCCCTGTTTCTCGTCGAGGTCGAGGGCGAGCATCTCGGTCCAGCCGTCGACCACACCGAGCGGTCCCAGTAGGTCGTGCGCGACGACCCTGGCGAACGACTCGAGCTCCGAGCGCTGCGCCCGGTCGTCGGTGACGTCGTGGTAGATCAGCACCGCGAGCCGCAGACCGTCCTCGGTCACCGTTGGGAGGCGTCGGGCGCTGACCGAGAGCGTGCGGTTCGGTGAACCGTCGTCGAAGACGAGGACCATGTCCTGGTTGACCACGTTCTCACCTGCGAAGGCCCGGACCCAGGGGAAGTCCTCAGTGCTCATCCGATGTCCGTCAACGGTCAACGCGAACTTGGAGTCCATGACGTGGTTGAGGGTGTCTGGCGCGCTGCGGATCATCTCGGCGCCCGCAGGGTTTCGCTGGTGCACCTGCCCGCGCTCGTCGATCACGGTCACCCCGTCGTGCATGGTGTCGATGACCGTGGACATCAGCTGGGCCTGGCTCTCCGAGGCGACCCGCGCGGAGGACAGGGTGCTGGTGAGAGCGAGTCGTTCGCTGCGGCCGAGCGACAGCAACGTGCCAAGCGCGAAGACGAGTCCGATGAACGGCTGGGCGACCAGCACCTCATCGTGCCAGGTCCCGACATCTGCGAACGCCCCGCGTTCCTCCAGGGTGAACGTGATCACGGTGGTGCACACGAGCAGGCTGTGCAGCGCCACGGGCAACGGGCTGAACCGCAGCCCCGCCCACACAGTGGGGACCAGGAGCGGAAGGCAACCGGGAGCGAGGAGTAGTAGACGAAGACGGTGAGGTAGAGAACGGCCGTGAACGCGAGGAGCAGCCAGA